>NZ_FOIS01000002.1:0-600000 GCF_900110455.1 Natrinema salifodinae
CGAGAACGTCGAATTCCGTCTCGGTGAGATAGAACACTTGCCCGTCAGCGACGAGACGATCGACGTCATCATCTCGAATTGCGTCCTCAATCTCTCGCCCGACAAACAGCAGGTGTTCGAGGAGGCGTATCGCGTGCTCTGTCCTGGCGGCAGAGTGGCCATTTCGGACGTCGTACTGACCGCGGCACTTCCCGACGAATTGCGGGCCGATCTCGACTCGATCGCGGAGTGTGTCGGCGGCGCGTCGCGGATCGACGAGGTGGAAACGCTTCTCGACCAGGCGGGTTTTCAGGATATCCAGATCGAACCCATCGACGAAACCCGCGACTTCATTCGGGAGTGGGGAGATGACCGAGACTTAGACGATGTCCTCGTCTCAGCGAGGATTACCGGAGCCAAACCGAGCGGATAGATCCGGTTCGCTACGTTCATCGGTCGAATTTTCGATCGGCGTCGCCGTTCGGTCTAGCCTGCTTCGAACGGACTTATCAGTGGGTTCCTCGATCGTTTCCGCGTCCCACGCACATCCCCGACAGTCCTGGCCGATCGCGCAGTTATTCGGACCGTCATTCCGTCGCCGTCACGCCTGCTTTGGGGGACCGAACGCGACGCGGCTGTAGACGGTTCGACTCGCATCGCGATCCCCGGGCGCGCGGTTGGCGGCCGATCGCTTGCCGGCCGCGACGCGAATCTATTTCAGCCACCGCCGACCAAAGACGAGCCAATGGTTTCGGAACTGTTCGATCCCGAGCGCTGGGAGCCGTTCGAACTGAACGACGACTTCCGCGATATCACCTACCACCGGGCGGTCGACTCCGGGACGGTGCGGATTGCCTTCGACCGGCCGGACGTCCGCAACGCCTTCCGTCCGGGAACCGTCGACGAGTTGTACGACGCCTTGGACCACGCCAAGCGCCAGACCGACGTGGGCTGTATCTTGCTGACCGGCAACGGGCCGTCGCCGAAGGACGGCGGCTGGGCGTTCTGTTCGGGCGGCGACCAGACGATCCGCGGCGAGGACGGCTATCAGTACGAGGGCGACGAGGAGCGGGCGTCCGAACAGGGTCGGCTCCACATTCTCGAGGTCCAGCGGCTGATCCGCCACATTCCGAAGGTCGTCGTCTGCGTCGTCCCGGGGTGGGCCGTCGGCGGCGGCCACTCCCTGCACGTCGTCTGCGACCTCACGCTCGCGAGCGAGGAGCACGCGAAGTTCCTCCAGACCGACCCCGACGTGGCCAGCTACGACGCCGGCTTCGGCTCGGCGTACCTGGCCAAACAGATCGGCCAGAAGAAGGCCCGGGAGGTGTTCTTCCTCGGGAAGACCTACGACGCCGAGGAGGCCGCGGAGATGGGAATGGTCAACGAGGTCGTCCCTCACGAAGACCTCGAGGAGACCGCCCTCGAGTGGGGTGAGCGGATCAACGCCAAGAGCCCGACGGCGATGCGGATGCTCAAGTACGCGTTCAACATGACCGACGACGGCCTGGTCGGCCAGCAAGTCTTCGCCGGCGAGGCAACCCGGCTGGGGTACATGACCGACGAAGCCGAGGAAGGCCGGGACGCCTTCGTCGAGGGCCGCGAACCGGACTTTGACGACTTCCCGTGGCACTACTGATCGCGGCGGTACTCGAGTGACCCGACTATGAACCGACGAACGTTCCTCCGACGGACGGCGCCGCTTTCGCTCCCGGCCGCGGCCGGCCTGGCGGGCTGTGCGGCGCCGGGGACCGAACCCGGAACTGACGGTGACGGCGAAGAGTCCGGGTCCGACGAGGGCGGCGAAGACATCACGGGGACCGCGCCGATCCCGATGCTCGACGACCCGCCGGACGCGGTGTACCTGCCGGGCCACCGGAAATCGATGCGGCTACTCGAGCCGGTCGCGGCCGGCGAATACATGCTGACGCCGATGCTCTCGTATCCGCATCCGTTCTGGGTCGTCACCGGAACCGATCGCCAGCTCGAGGAACTCGACGTCGGTCGCGGCGTGCACCTAATGCTCACCGTCTGGGATCCGGACACGGAGCGCGCGCTTCCCGTCGATATCAGCCCGCACGTGACGATCGAGCGGGCGGACACCGGCGACGAAGTCGCGTCGCGGTCGCTGTGGCCCATGCTCTCCCAGGAGATGGGGTTTCACTTCGGAGACAACGTCTCCCTGCCGGCCGACGGGAGCTACGCCGTCCGCGTCGCGCTGCCGCCGGTGCCGATCCGTCGGACCGGCGCATTCGCGGGGCGGTTCACCGAGCGCGCGACCGCGACGTTCGAGTTCACCTACGACCAGGCCTTCCGCGACGAGATCGTCGACGGCATCGACCTGTTAGCCCGGGACCGCTGGGGCGATCGGGGTGCGCTCGAACCGATGCCTCATCGAAACGGGACGGCGGCCGACGGTTCGGAGAACGGGCACGGCGGGCACGACGACGTCCCGTACTCCGCGCTGCCGCCGGCCGACGAGTATCCCGGTACCAGGCTCGTCGATCCGAACGCAGATGCCGACGCGACCGACGAGGACGGCCGCCTGCCGCGCAGCGGCGACGCGGTCGTCGTCGCGACGCTGTTCGAAGCGGGCTCGCGTCTGGTGGCTGGTGACGACAGTGGCGACGCTGGCGATGGTACCGACGGCAGTGACGACGCTGACGATAGCGACGACGGCCGCTACCTCCTCGTCTCGCCGCGGACGCCGTACAACCGCGTGCCGCTCTCGAACACGTCGCTGCGCGCCGTCGTCGAGCGCGACGGCGAGGCGGTCGCCGATCGGATGCTTCAGGCCACGCTGGACGACGAGTACGGCCTCCATTACGGCCGGACGCTCGCCGACGTTCGCTCGGGCGATTCGGTGCGGATCGTCGTCGAGTCGCCGCCGCAGACGGCCCGCCACCAGGGCTACGAGACGGCGTTTTTCGAGATGGAATCGGTCGAATTAGCGGTGCCCGGGGACTGACGCGGCGGTCGGCGGGCGGCGAGTCGCAATGCCAACGTTGACACTCTCTCGAGTGGGACACTCGACCCATGAGTACGGCCGAGGTCGAAATCTCACGGACGAAGGCGTGGCTGATGGCGGCCCGCCCGCAGACCTTGCCCGCGGCCGCGGCCCCGGTGATCGTAGGGACGGGACTCGCGGCCCACGAGGGCGTTTTCGCGCCGCTGCCGGCGTTTTTTGCCTTCGTCGGAGCGGCACTGATCCAGATCGGAACGAACTTCGCGAACGACTACTACGACGCGGTCAACGGCGCCGACACCGAGGACCGCGAGGGATTCACGCGCGTCACGCAGTCCGGGCTCATCTCCCCCGAGAAAGTCAAGCTCGCGACCGTCGTGACGTTCGGCCTGGCGATCCTCTCGGGAACCTACCTCGTCTACGTCGGCGGGCTCCCCATCCTCGTCGTCGGGCTGGTGAGTGTCCTCTGTGGCTGGGCGTACACCGGCGGCCCCTACCCGCTGGGTTATCACGGCCTGGGCGACCTGTTCGTCTTCGTCTTCTTCGGACTCGTCGCCGTGACGGGGACCTACTACGTTCAGGCAGCGGACGTCCTCGCGGCGCCGCTGACGACGACGATCCCCGACGGGACGGTCACGCTCGAGGCCGTCGCCGCGAGCCTCCCCGTGGCCGGCATCTCGACGGCCATCATCATCGTGAACAACGTCCGCGACTTGGAGACCGACGCCGCGACCGGCAAGCGCACCCTCGCCGTTCGGCTCGGCTACCGGTGGAGCCGCGTCGAGTACGTCGCCGCGCTCGCGCTGGCGTACCTCGTCCCGCCCTGGCTCTGGCTCGGCGAGACGGGCTTCGGCCCCGGCGTCCTGCTGCCGCTGGTCACGCTCCCCTACGCCGTCGTAATCGCCCGAACGGTGTGTACGCGAACGGACGGCGAGGCGCTCAACCCCGCGCTCGAGGGGACCGGCAAGCTGCTCGCGGCGTACGCGATCTGTTTCGCCGGGGGTCTGGTGGTGCTATGAGCGCGCACGAGGACCTCTCCCTCGAGTACCGATCGTTCTCGCTCGACCTCGAGGAACCATTCGAGACGGCCGACGGGACGATCGACACCCGGGACGGCTTCCTCGTTCGCCTGGTCGACCAGGCGGACGACGGAGACGCCGCCGACCCCGGCGACGAACCGCCCGTCGGCTACGGCGAGGCGACGCCGCTGCCCGGCTGGACGGAATCGAAAGCGGACTGCGAGCGAGCGCTCGACCGCGCCCGGGAGGCGCTCCGGGAGGGCGGACCGAGCGAGGCGCTCGAGGCCGTCGACCGGCAGGTCGCGGCCAGGCACGCGCTCTCGCTGGCGCTGGCGGACCTGCAGGCGACACGGAAGGCGACGCCGTTGTACCGCTATCTCAGCCAGGGGCCGATGGTCGGCCGGGTGCCGGTCAACGCGACGATCGGCGACGGGTCGCCGGACGAGACCGTCGCCGAAGCGCGCCGCGCGGTCGAGCGCGGCTTCGACTGCTGCAAGCTGAAGGTGGGGCTCCGCAGCGTCGAGGAGGACGTCGAGCGCGTCCGCCGCGCTCGCGAGGTCGTGGGCGATGCGGTCGAACTCCGGGCGGACGCCAACGAGGGCTGGACCTACGAGGAGGCCGAATCGGCGCTGGACGGGTTCGCGGACCACGGCGTCTCGATCCTCGAACAACCCCTCCCCGCGGGTGCCCTCGAGGGCCACGCGGACCTCCGAGAGCGCAGCCGCGGCGTCTCGATCGCGCTCGACGAGGGCCTGCTCGAGCACGGCGTCGACGCGATCTGCGAGGCCGGCGCGGCTGACGTCGTCGTCCTGAAACCGATGGCGCTGGGCGGGGTCGACGTGGCGCGCAAGGTCGCCGCCTGGTTGACCGAACTCGATATCACGCCGCTGGTGACGACCACCATCGACGGAGTCGTCGCGCGGACGGGCGCGGTCCACCTCGCGGCGGCGATCCCCGACATCCCCGCCTGCGGGCTCGCGACGGGCGAACTGCTCGCGGAGGACCTCGGCCAGGATCCCGTCTTACTCGAGAAGGGGTCGGCGGTCGTTCCCCAGGCGAAAGGCCTCGGCGTCGATGGGGTGTGGCGGCGATGATCGGCGACCCGGTCGACTGGCCGACGCGGGACCTGGTCGCCCACCGCGCGGCGACCACGCCCCAGCGGACGGCGCTGATCGACGTCGAGACGGACGCGAACTGGACGTTCCGCGAGTTCGACCGCCGCGTCGACCGCGCGGCGGTGGGTCTCCGGTCCGTCCTCGACCGCGACGGGGACGAGGGGGGAGACGGCACCGAACGGCTCGGCGTGCTCATGGACACCAGGCCGGCCTTCGCGACGCTCTTCTTCGCGGCGATGCGGACCGGGACGACCGTGGTCCCGCTGAACGTCCGCGAGACGGCGGGCGAACTCGCGGGAAAGGTCGATCGGACCGGTCTCGGGGCGATCGTCTGCGAGCGGGCGACCGAGGAAGCCGCGCTCGCGATTACGTCCGAGACCGACGATGGGGGGACCGACGTTGACGTTTACTCGGTGGACGACCCGGAAGTCGATCGGATACGGTCCCTGATCCCGCCTCGGGGGAGCACTGACGTGGATGCCGATCGCGACCGCGAGTCTCGGTCGGTCGATCCGGTTCCGCTCGACCGCGATGACGAACAGCTGCTCATGTTCACCTCTGGCACGTCCGGCCGCCCGAAGGCCGTCCGCCTGACGGTCGGCAACCTGGTCGCGAGCGCGACCGCCTCCGCGTTCCGGCTGGGGGTCACTCCCGACGACCGGTGGCTATGCTGTCTCCCGATGTATCACATGGGCGGCCTGGCGCCCGTCTTCCGCTCGGCGCTGTACGGGACGCCGGTCGTGATCCAGCGCGAGTTCGACGCGGACGCGACGACCCGCGTGCTCGCCGATTACGACGTGACCGGGGTCTCGCTGGTTCCGACGATGTGCAAGCGGCTGCTCGACGCCGGCTGGGAGCCGACCGACGCCCTGCGGTTCGTCCTGCTCGGCGGCGCGCCCGCCACGGACGAGTTGCTCGCGCGTTGTCGCGACCGAGGCGTGCCGGTCCACCCGACCTACGGGATGACCGAGACGGCGTCCCAGATCGCGACGGCGACGCCGGGCGAGACCGCGACCCACGAGGGAACCGTGGGTCAGCCGCTGCTCTTTACCGACGTGACCGTCGTCGGCGAGGACGACAATCCGGTCGATCCGGGCGAGCAGGGCGAACTCGTCGTCTCGGGGCCGACGGTGACGCCCGGCTACCTCGACCGAGACGCGACCGAGGCGGCGTTCGGCGAGCGCGGACTCTACACCGGCGACGTCGGCTACCGCGACGACGACGGCCGGCTGTGGGTCCTCAATCGCCGCAGCGACCGCATCGTTACCGGCGGCGAGAACGTCGACCCGGGCGAAGTGCGCGCGATTCTCCGGTCGCACCCCCGCGTCGCGGACGCCGCGGTCGTCGGCCTCGCGGACACGGAATGGGGCGAGCGGGTCGCGGCGCTCGTCGAGCGCGACTCGCCGGCCGGCTCGGGTTCGGACGGCGACGGGGGCCACGAGTCCCTCAACCTCGACTCGCTGCTCGCTCACTGCGATGCCCGTCTCGCCGGCTTCAAGCGGCCGAAGACGATCGGCGTCGCCGATTCGCTCCCCCGGACCGCGTCGGGCACGATCGACCGCGAGGCGGTTCGGGAACGGCTTCGCCAGGCGGGGACGGACGCGACCGAGGTGACGTGACGCCGGGCGCGCCCGCCGACGCTGATCGGCATTGACGGCGTTTCTCGTCGCCGGTTCCGCTTGAATCGGAGTTAAGACGCTGGCTCTCCTAGTGGGCCCCGTGTGTACGCTCACCCTCGCCTGGCGAGTCTTCGACGACGCGCCGGTCGCGGTCGCCGCGAACCGGGACGAAGCGTTCGGGCGGGAGTCGGTGCCGCCCGCCGTCTATCGCGACGAGCCGCTGGCGGTCGCCCCGCGGGACGCCGAGGCCGGCGGCACCTGGATCGGCTACAACGAGCACGGCGTCTTCGTCGGCATCACGAACAAGTGGACCGACGCCGACCTCGCCGGCGAGCGCTCGCGGGGGCTGCTCGTCGCCGACGCCCTCGCGGCCCGCTCGGCCGCGGAAGCCCGGTCGATCGTCGAGGACGCGACCGCAAACGCCGAGTACGACGGCTTCTATCTCGTCGTCGCCGACGCCGACCAGGCCGTCTGCTATCGGTGGGACGGCTCGCTCTCGGCGACTGAGTTCGAGCCGGGTGTCCACGTCGTCGTCAACGTCGCGGTCGACGACGAGGTCGACGCGCCGTCGATCCGAACCGACGCGGGACGCGACCAGGCGGCGAACGCGCGGGCGGTTCGGGAGGTGCTCGCAGCCGGCCCGAACGAGACGGCCGCGGAGTGGCTCGAGCGAGCGGGCGCGGTCTTAGGCGACCACGAGTACGGCGTCTGTATCCACCGAGACGGATTCGGAACCCGATCGTCGTCGCTGATCGCCCTCGGACCCGAGACCGCGAGCTACGAATTCGCGCCGGGGCCACCCTGTCGGACGAGCTACCGGCCCGTCGATATCGCCGCCGACATCGGTAGCGACCGCGATATCGACAGCACCGCGGACGGCATGGAAGTCGAGGACGACCGAGGAGTCGGCGGCGTTGACGGGGAAGGGCACATTTAAGCGGCTCGCCCCCCGTCGTATGGACATGGACGCACTCCTGCCTGTAGCGACGCGCACGGAGAGGTGGTCGCCGTGAGCGTGTCTGCGGCCGAAGCCGAACTCACCGAGGACGAGCGAGCAGGTCTCGAACTCGTCCGCGAGACCGGCGGCATCCACCAGAGCGACTTCTGGAAGGAACTCGGCGTCTCCTCACGCAAGGGCAGCCGGATCGTCGAATCGCTCGTCGAGAAGGACCTGGTCGACCGGGAGGAAACGGTCTACGACGGGCACAACACCTACTACATCGCGCCGACCGCCCGCGATCTGGATTTCACGCTCCTGATGGCCGGCGACATGCTCTCGCCGTTTATCGGCGAGGAAGAGGTCGATCCCAACAGCGACGCCTTCTCGCAGTGGATCATGAACCTCGCGTACGAGGAGTAACGATCCGGCGCCGTCGACCGACGCGAGAGCGTGGCGACGGCCGCTGGACGATGGCCTGGTCGATCGGATCGACCGATCGGACGAGTTCGAGACCGAGACCGAGAATCAGAGACCGTATTTTGATTTTTGCCTACCGAATCGACGACGCTACTCGTCGCGGTCGAGCGCTTCGATGAATCGCCGGTGCACTTCGCGCACAGCCCGTCCCGCGTCCGGCTCCGGCCGGTGACGGCCTGCAGTTCGAACCGGCCATTCCGTGGAGCCGGAGCAAGGTCTAGCAGGGTTCCGTCGTCGGACTAGTAGCGACCGATCCCTGACCGATCGGCCCGTCGATCGCGACGGGATCGGCGTCGAGCCGCCGATCAGGCGAGCGCGCTTGCGGCCCGGATCAGCCGCGCTTCGCTGAAGGCGGGACCGACGAGCTGGAGTCCGACGGGGAGCCCGTCGGTCTCGCCCGCCGGGACCGAGATCGCGGGCAGGTCCGCGAGGTTGACGGGAACGGTGTTCGCGTCGGCCAGGTACATCTGGAGCGGATCGTCCAGGCTCTCGCCGAGTTCGAACGGCGGGACCGGCATCGTGGGGCTGGCGAGCACGTCGGCCTCCGAGAGGGCCTCGTCGAAGTCCTGCTTAACCCACGCTCGGGCGTCTTGGGCCTTCTTGTAGTACTTGTCGTGGTACCCCGCCGAGAGCGCGTACGTCCCCAGCAGGATACGGCGCTTGACCTCGTCGCCGAAGCCTTCCTCGCGGGTCTTCGCGAACGTCTCGTTCCAGTTCCCCTCGGCGTCGCTCGAGTGGCCGTAGCGGACGCCGTCGAACCGCGCGAGGTTCGAGGAGGCCTCCGACATCGCGATCACGTAGTAGGCTTCGACGGCGTGCTCGACGGAGGGCAGGGAGACCTCGTGGTACTCTGCGCCCCGGTCCTCGAGGTCGGCGATGGCGTCCCAGAAGGTCTCGACGACGCCCTCGTCGGCGCCGTCGAGCAGTTCCGTTGGCACCCCGATCGAGAGGCCGTCGACGTCCCCGGTCGCGGCGTCGACGTAGCTCGCGTCGTCCTCGCGCGGCACCTCACGTGTCGTCGCGTCGCGCTCGTCGCTCCCGGCGATCACGTCGAGCAACTGCGCGGCGTCCTCGACGGTCTCGCCGAAGGGACCGATCTGCTCTAAGCTGTTCGCGTAGGCGACCAGGCCGTACCGGGAGACCAGGCCGTAGGTGGGCTTGATGCCGACGACGCCGCAGAAGGCGGCGGGACAGCGGACCGAGCCGCCGGTGTCCGAGCCGAGCGCGACGTCGGCCTCGCCGGCGGCGACCGCGGCCGCCGAACCGCCCGAGGAGCCGCCCGGAACGCGACCGGGCGCAGCGGGGTTGTCCACCGAGCCGAAGTGGGAGGTCTCGTTGGTCGTTCCCATCCCGAACTCGTCCATGTTGGCCTTGCCGACGATGGTCGCGCCGGCCTCCTTGAGGCGGGAGACGACCGTCGCGTCGTACGGCGGGACGTAGTCCTCGAGCATCGCCGAGCCGCAGGTCGTCCGGACGCCCGCGGTCGAGATGTTGTCCTTGACGGCGACGGTCGTGCCGGCCAGCGGCCCGTCGTCGGCGCCCTCGATCCGCTCCTCGGTGATGAAGATGTTCTCCGACATGGTTACGAGACGTTCGGGCCTTTGAAGTAGCCGTCCTCGGTCTCCGACGCGTTCCGGAGCGCCTCCTCGCTTTCGAGCGAGGGGCGTTCCTCGTCGGGGCGCATCACGTTCGCGAGGTCGGCGTCGCGGTCGACTTCCGGCACCTCGTCTAGGGTCTCGAAGTACTCGAGGATGTCCGCGAACTGCTCGGTGAACCGGTCGACCTCGTCGTCCGCGAGGTCGACGCGAGCGAGCTCCGCGACGTGGCGGACCTCCTCAGGATTGACGGCGTCGTCGCTCATACGTGTCCGCACCGGCCTGCAGGGAGTAAGGGTTTCGATACGCCCGGCGCGGCGGCCTGAACGCTCGCCGAACCGCCGGGAGCCCGCCAAATCAGTTGCACAACGTGATATTGACGATTTCTAATACGTTATTAGCGAACCGATCGGAACGACGCAACCGGGATAACCGACCTATACTCAAGACCGATCCCGTCGCGCGTCCCGGTATGCACTGCGACAACTGCGACGCCGACGAGGTCGCGTACACGCTGACGACCTACGTCGAACCGGACGATCAGGAGGACGTCGAACTGCACTTCTGTTCGACCGACTGCCTCCGCGTCTGGACGTGACGGCGGGGATCGCTGCGCTCGACCGATCGACGAGCCAGCGACGCGTCTCCGACCGTCGTCTCCGTCGGACCAGGCGAGGTCCTCGGCGATCCGCGAGACGCGAGTCACCGTCCCTCGCTACCCCCAACCGATATGACCGCTCGCGGTGCAGGTCGCAGTAAATGAGTTCGACGCCGCGAGCGAGCGCGACGGCGGACGCCCTCGAGGCCGCCGTTCCGCGATCGGTCGATGCGACCGCGACTCGCCGCACCGTCGACGGCGTCGAGCTACACGTCGTCGCCGCCGGCGACGACTCGGCCCCGCTTGTCGTTCTCCTCCACGGGTTCCCCGAGTTCTGGTACGGCTGGCGGACTCAGATCGGGCCGCTCGTCGAGGCCGGCTACCGGGTGCTCGTCCCCGACCAGCGCGGCTACAACCTGAGCGAGAAGCCCGCGGGCGTGCGACCCTACCGGACTCGCGAACTCTCCCGGGACGTCGCCGCCCTGATCGCGACCGAGGGCCGGGACCGGGCGCACGTCGTCGGCCACGACTGGGGCGGCCTGGTCGCCTGGGACCTCGCGCGCCGCCATCCGGCGGTCGTCGATCGGCTCGCGATTATCAACGCGCCGCATCCGACCGCGTACCGCCGGCAGCTGCTCGCGAACCCCGAGCAACTGCGCCGGAGCTGGTACGCCGCCGGCTTTCAGCTCCCGTGGCTTCCCGAACGCATCTGCCGGTACGACGACTACCGGCTGCTCGAACGCGCGCTTCGCGGAACTGCCGCGCCGGGAACGTTCAGCGACGACGATCTGGCGCGCTACCGTCGCGCCTGGGATCGAGCGGGCGCGCTCACCGGCATGCTCAACTGGTACCGCGCAGCGGCGCGGTATCCGCCGCGGCCGTCGACCGAACGGGTCGACGCGCCGACGCTCGTCGTCTGGGGTGCGGACGACGTCGCGCTCGTCTCCTCGCTGGCAGTCGACAGCGCGCAGTTCTGTCGCGATTCGCGCGTCGAGGTGCTGCCCGAAACGAGCCACTGGGTTCCTCACGAGAAACCGGCCCGCCTGGCGACCCTGCTGCGCGAGCACTTCGGGTCGCCGGACGCCGGTCGGGCACGAGGATAGTCGGTAGCGCGTCACGCCGTCCGGTGACGGTCGCGTCTTCGTCGTCGGTTCGATCGCCCAGTCCGCTGCTTCGACCACCGGCACCGCTCCAGGGTCGCGATCGCTCGGACGGGCGTTCGAACGTGTTCGCAGCTAGTGGGATTCCCACGCGGCTGGAATCGAACGAATATATTCGTAGGCACCGGGATATAGATCCGGACGAAACACGTTCGTATGGCTCACGCGACCCTCACTATCACCCTGCCCGAGGAGGTCTGGATCCAGCAGCTATCGACCGACTACCCCGAGTCCACCTTCCAGGTCCTCGCGGCCGTCCCCGGTTCCGAGACCGGCTTCGCCCTCGTTCGGGTCACCGGCGCGTCGGTCCCCGACGCGATCGAGGACATGGACGATCACCCGCAGCTCACCGAACTCACGCTCGCCCAGTGGGCGGACAACGAGGCGACGGTCCACTTCGAGACCACGGCCCCACTCCTGCTGTTCTCCGCCCGCGAATCCGGGCTGCCGATCGAGTTGCCGATCGAAATCCGAGATGGCCAGGCGACGATCGAGGTCACCGGCTCCCGCGAGCGCCTGGCCGAACTGGCCGATCAGCTCGAGCACTTCGGGTTCCAGTACCGGATCGAGCACGTCCGCGAGCGACTCCACGAGAGCCAACTGCTCTCGGAGCGCCAGCTCGAGGTGGTCGCCGCCGCGGTTGAGCAGGGGTATTACGACACCCCGCGTCGCTGTTCGCTGACCGAGCTGGCCGACCACCTCGACATCGCCAAATCGACCTGCAGCGAGACGCTCCACCGAGCCGAAGAGGCCATCATCAAGCGGTTCGTCGACGACCTGCCTGGCGTCGCCGGAGACGGGAGTCTCGAAGATCAGCTCGCGAGTACGTGAGCAGCCTCGGTTCGCTGTGGCATGGGCTATTTGGAAGTCCCGACCGCCGAAACCACGAAATCGGTACTGTTACTTGGCTCGAGCAGACGAGCCGATCTGTGTCATTGATACTCATTCTCTCGGCTGAAATACGGCGCTCAGTCTCCGTCTGACTCTCGGAGAGTACGGCGTTCGTGTTCGTGAGTAGACAGGGTCGTTCGATCCCTCTTCGAAATATATCACCGAACAAGTTCGGGTCGATTCTCACAGGCTGGAAATCGGGTTTACATTTCATCCGAGTTGGGTTGCGAGACGGGGAATGAGGATCACAAATGAACGATTTCAAGTGCATGCCGTCGAGTACCTCCGGCATGACACCAGTGTCATATTCAGAGGTGTTCTGATCTAATGAGCACGGACGATGAATCATTCCACCCGCTCGGGGACGAGTGGGAAGACGAACTCGAGACGATGCTCGACGATACCGAGTACGACAGCCAGCTCGGTATGGACATGGCCCGTGACGCGATGCGCGTCACCAAGGGCGAACTCTCCGAGGCCAAATTCCACGAGAAGTATCACGAGGACGTGATGGAGGAGTTCGGCGAGGACGAGCGCCCGACCAAGGAAGCCTACGAGGCTGCCAAGGAAGAGACCAAGGGCACCGTCTCCCGGATGCTCAGCAAGTTCGACGGCGACGGCGAGGAGACCCGTCGCGAGACGATGAAGAAGATGGGCGTCGGTGCGGCGGCCGTCGGGGTCGGTGCCTTCGGCGACGCCGTCGACGGTCCTCAGAGCCTCGCCGAAGAAGAAGGCCCGCACAGCGAATCTCAGGAGGTCCATGAGCGAGACGTCCAGTGGGGGATGACGATCGACCTCGAGCGGTGTGACGGCTGTCTCTCCTGTATGACCGCCTGTACTGAGGAGAACGACCTCGATCAGGGTGTCAACTGGATGTACGTCATGGCCTTCGAGGACGAACTCACCTCCTCCCCGTCCCCGGAGCCCACCGTGGAGGGCGGGAACAGCGACTTCAACATGCTCGTCCGGCCGTGCCAGCACTGTACGGACGCCCCCTGTGAGAAGGTCTGTCCGACCACGGCCCGTCACACCCGCGACAAGGACGGCCTGGTGCTGACCGACTACGACGTCTGTATCGGCTGCCGGTACTGCCAGGTCGCCTGTCCCTACGGCGTCAACTACTTCCAGTGGGACGAGCCCGACACGTCCTACGACCAGATCGCGGATAATCAGAACGTCGACGACTCCGACGAAGTCACGCACGCCGAGTACGACCACGGCGAGCGCTGGGTCGACAGTCGCTCCCCCCGCGGCACGATGAGCAAGTGTACGATGTGCCCGTCCCACCAGGACGGCAACCGCGGCGACGACATGCGCGGGACGACCGCCTGCGAGGAGGCCTGCCCGCCGAACGCGATCCAGTTCGGGAACGTCAAGGACGAGAAGAGCGACGCCAGCCAGCACCGCGAACACCCGATCAAGAGCCGGGCCGTCATCGACGTCGAACGCGACGTGCCCTCGGTCGACACGATCGACGAGAACCTCAGCGAGGACGACGACCTCGCGTCCGCGACCGAGGCCGTCGAGGACCTCGACACCGAGCTCGTCAGTATCATGAAGGCGATCGAGATCGCCAGCCAGGACACCGAAACCGATCCGGGCGAGGAGGAGAACAACACGATTCTCCAGAAGCAGGAGACGATCCTCGAGTCCCTCGAGGCGCTCGAACAGTACGTCGACCTCGAGAGCGAGGACGTCCTCACCGAACTGCGACTCGGCTCCGGCGAAGCCGAGGACGCTCAGGTCCGGCTCCAGCAGTTCGCCGGCAACCCGAGCGCGAAGTTCAAGCTGCTCGAGGACATCGGCACGCACCCGAACATCACGTACCTCGGTCAGGAACCCGGTCCGGAAGCCGAGCAGGTCGACGGGCCGACGAAGTACGAGGACGTCGGGCTGACTGACAAGCGTCAGGATGTCCTCGACGAGGGAACGGTCGGTCACGTTGACGGTGTCTCACTATGAGCACGAAAACGCCGTCCGAGGAGGACATCCTCCGACCGATCAACACGTTCACGAAGAAGTACGTCATCCTCTATGGCGCCGCAGCCCTGGGGCTCGTGGCCTTCCTCGTGGCCTGGTCCTACCAGCTCCGGGAGGGCATGATCGTCACCGGCCTCGGCGACTGGGGTACCGGTGGCGGCTCGACCTGGGGCCTGTACATCGGCGCGTTCATCTGGTGGGTCGGCGTCGCTCACGGCGGCATCATCCTCTCGGCCGCCGTCCGACTGCTCGGCATGGATCGGTACATGCCGATCGCCCGTATCGCGGAGCTGACGACGATCGGCGGTCTCTCGGCCGCCGGCTTTTACATCCTGGTCCACATGGGCCGTCCGGACCGGATGGTCACGAGCGTCATCGGTCACTACCACATCACGGTCAACAACTCGCCGCTGGTGTGGGACGTGACGGTCATCACGGCCTACTTCGTGCTGTCAGCGACCTATCTCGGGCTGACGATCCGGTACGACGTCGCCCGGCTGCGTGACGACCTCCCTTCGTTCGCACCGAAGGTCGGGGGCGTTCAGCTTCCGGACCTGTACGGACTGGTCTACAACGTGCTGACCTTCGGCTACACGAAGAAAGAAGACAAGATCATCGAGCGGATGGTCTGGTGGCTCGCGGCCGCGGTCATCATCATGGCCCCGCTCCTGCTCCACGGCGGCGTCATTCCGTGGCTGTTCTCGGTCCTCCCGGCGATGCCCGCCTGGACCGGCGGGATCCAGGGGCCGATGTTCCTCAGCATCGCGCTGATGTCGGCGATCAGCGGCGTGACGATCATCTCGTACTCGTTCCGCCGCGCCTACGACTGGGACCACATCATCACCGACGACATCTTCCGCGGGCTGCTCCTGTGGCTCGGGTTCTTCACCCTGTTGTTCCTGTGGTTCCAGCTCCAGTACGTCCTCAACGGCATCTTCCTCGGTCCGCTCGACCGGGCACACGCGTCTGAGGCGAAAATCGCCCACCCGCTCTACCGCATCGCGATCGGGATGATCTTCGCCACGCTCGTGTACATCTTCCTGCAGGCGATCCGCCCGGCGCTGTTCAGCAAGAAGCGGGCCCTCATCGCCAGCTGTGCGATTCTGGCCGGGACGCTGACCGAGAAGGTCCTGTTCGTCGTCGAAGGCTTCATGGACCCGCACTTCAACATCTACGCCGCGACGCCCGGGGAGTACTTCCCGAGTGTGATCGAGTGGCTGTCGCTCGTCGGGACGGCCGGTCTGGTCGCACTTTTATTCCTCAACGTCTCGAAGTTGGTCCCAGTGGTCGAGCTCCACGCGATCGAACACCTGCGCGGTGACCACGATCACGAGCACGAGCACGAGCACGAGCACGAGCACACTGACGCGACCGAACCCGAGGTGGAAGCATGAACACAGCAATCGCAACTCTCCCGTCGAAAGTCCTGTACCACGGCTACGACGGCACCGCCGGCTTCACCGGCTTCGCCAACGAGGGGACCTGGATCATCTTCGCCGTCATCCTTGTCCCGGTCTACATCATGCTCGCGGCCTGGTTCCTCGGTGAACCCCGCGACACGAAGACCGGACTGCTCGGCGTGAGCTACCTGGTCGGTCTGACGACGACGATGTGGGTCTCGATGCTGGTCCTGACGGTACTGATCGGCCTCCTCTTCTACGGCGGCGCGCCGGAGCCGTTCAGCAGCGTCGGCCCGCCGTCGTAACGTCGTCCGTATCGCATCCGAACACGAGTACCGCGGTTTCATTTTTCGCAGCCGAAATCCGACACAGCCACGGCCGGCGTCTCGCAGATGCGTCCGCCGGCAGCCGGAGTCCGTGCCGCCTGTCGAGTCCCGAACCATCACACGTATCCCGTTCCGCACCCTTCCTACGGCTAGCACATCGCCACTATGAGCATCACTGAACACGAACTCGAAATCAAACTCGAGGAGGTCGAAGACCCGGACATCGGCGAGGATATCGTTTCGCTGGGCCTGGTCAACAACGTCTCCATCGACGACGAGACCGCCCGGATCTCGCTGGCCTTCAACGCGCCCTACGCCCCCTCCGAGATGGAGATCGGCAATCAGGTCCGCGACGTCATCGAAGACGCCGGCCTCGAGGCCGACCTGCGCGCACACGTCGACGAGGAACACGGTTTCGACGACGAGGTCCTCCCGCGGGTTCGCAACGTCATCGCCGTCTCATCGGGGAAGGGTGGGGTCGGCAAGACGACGGTCGCGGCTAACCTCGCGGCCGGCCTCGAGAAACGCGGTGCGATGGTCGGCCTGCTCGACGCGGACATTCACGGGCCGAACATCCCCCGTATCCTGCCGGTCGAGAGCGACCCCGGCGTCACGCCCAACGAGGAGATCGTCCCGCCGCGGTCGGACGGCGTTCGGGTCATCAGCATGGGCCTCATGATGGAGGAGGAAGACGACCCCGCGATCCTCCGCGGCCCGATGGTCAACAAGTTCATGATGAAGTTCCTGGAGGGCGTCGAGTGGGGCCGCCTGGACTACCTCATCGTCGACCTGCCGCCGGGGACCGGCGACGCGACGCTGAACCTGCTGCAGTCGATGCCCGTCACGGGCTCGGTCGTCGTCACGACGCCCCAGGAAATGGCCTTAGACGACACCCGCAAGGGGATCCAGATGTTCAACAAGCACGACACCCCGGTGCTGGGCGTCGTCGAGAACATGAGTTCGTTCATCTGTCCGTCCTGTGGCGACCAGCACGGCCTGTTCGGCACCGGCGGCGCGGAGACCATCGTCGACAAGTACGACGTCCCGCTGCTGGGCCAGATCCCGATCCACCCCGACTTCGGGGCCGACGGCAGCGAGGGGGCGCTCGTCAAGGACGACGACAGCGAGGTCCAGAGCCACCTCGAGGACCTGGTCGGCGAGGTCGCCAACCGGATCGGCGAGGCCAACCGCCGGACGGTCGCGGACAACGTCGAGCACGAGCCAGCGAACAAGCTGCCGACCGAGACGGAAGACTGAGTCGGGTCCCGCTCGCGCAGTCCGCTTCTCTTCTGCTCCTTTCCTCTCCGTCCCCCTGTCGTTATGGTGCCGTCCGTCCAACCGTCAGTTCATGCTCGATCGATACGCCGATTCGATCGCCGATCTCGAACCGGACGACGGCGACGTCGAAACCGCGGAACTGGTCGTCACCGACGACGTCCTCGTGAAGGCGTTCGCGCTCGGCCCGGGCGCCGAACTCGAGCCCCACGAGCACGCCGACAGCACGAACGTCTTCCACGTGCTCGAGGGAACGGTGACCGTGATCCAGGGCGAGGAGAGCGAGGCAATCGAAGCGCCAGGCGTCGTTCATCACGAGCGCGGCGTCGACCACGGCGCGAGAAACGAGACCGACGAGACGGTGGTGTTCACGGCGAGCCTCTGTCCGCTGCCGTCCTAACCGGCGAGGACGCGAGTTATTCTCCGTCCGCGTCGGCCCCGACCGGCTCGGGAGCGTCCCCGTCCGCGAGCAGCGACGCGACGTACTTGCCGACGTGGTCGTCCATCCGTCGCTTGTAGCCCGCCTGGCGAGCGAGCCGATCGAGTTCGCGAGCGACCAGACTGCCGTACTGGACCGCCTTCTTGTCCCGGTGGGCGACCTCGTCTGGCAGATACCAGGCCGCCACCTGCCGGAAGCCGCGCTTTCGCCGCTCCTCGTCGGCCAGAAGCTCGTCGGGCAGGCGCAGCGCTGCCTCGACCACGGCGTCGTGGAGGAACGGCGCGACCGGCGCCAGGCCGGTCGCCTCGATCGTCAGGACGTCCCGCGGGAGCTGGTCGGGGAGGCTTCGGATCTGCTCGCGGACGGCGCCGCGGACCGTCTCGGCGTCGACGCGGTGATCGAGCCGGACGACCTTCTCGTAGCCGCCGAACAGTTCGTCCGCGCCCTGGCCGACCGCGAGCGCGTCGAACCCGTCGGCGGCAACGCGCTCGCCGACGAGAGACAGCGGCAGCGCGATCTGGACGTCCATCGCGTTTGTCCGGCCGGTCGCCCGCGCGACCTCGGGAACGGCGCGTTCGAGATCTACCGGTTCGAGTTCGATGACCGTGAGGTCGCGGCCCATCGCGTCGGCGGCCGTTCGTGCGGCCTCGACGTCGTGGCTGTCCGGGAAGCCGACGACGTACAGCGGCGCGTCGAGCAGTTCGGCGACCAGCGCCGAGTCGACGCCGCCGGAGAAGGCGACGGCGATCTCGCGGTCGTCCCGCTGGGCGGCCTCGGTCGCCGTCCGGATCGCGTCGTCGAGGGCTTCGAGCGCGGCATCCCGATCCGCGGGGTCGGGATCAGGGAGCGTCCAGCGGGACGCCTGGCCGGCCACCGGATCGTCGACGGGCGCGACAGTCCCCGCCGGAAAGAGCGTCGGCTCCTCGAGCGCGGTCGGCTCGAACGACCAGGTCGGCTCGTCGGGGTCGGAATCGGTCTCGGCCCCCGATTCGACGAACAGGGGCACCCGCCCGAGCACGTCGCGAACGAGTCGGCCGTCGACCGCGCCCGCGAACCCGGTCGTTCCCGGCAGCGGTTCGCCGGTATCGAGGGCGTCGCGGACGGTCGTCGGCTCGGCGCCGCGGAGCGCGGCGTCCGCGTCTGTGTCCGTATCAGTCATCGGAATAGTTTCAGAACGTGGCCCACTCGGCGCGTGACGCCGCCGGCGAACTGCTGAATGCTGATGTGCCACGGCGTCCGTTTCCCTTCGACGGTCGTCTTCCCCTCCGCGATGGCCGCGAGGATTGCGTCGGCCGATCGTTCCTCGGCGTCGACGCGGGTGACCGCCTGGCCGACCATCTCGCTGATGTGGGCGTCGCTGCCGGCGGTCATCGGCAGGTCTCGCGAGCGGGCGTAGCGCTCGGCCTGGCGGTTGGCTCGGCCGGTGAACAGCCGAGAGTTGTAGACCTCGATCGCGTCGCCCAGCGCGAGTTGCTCGCGGGAGATGCGGGCCATCACGCCGTGGCGAGACTCCTGGAAGGGGTGGGGGATCACCGCCAGGCCGCCCTGGTCGTGGATCGCTTCGATGGTCGACTCGTAGGAGAGCCCTGGCGGGACGGCCTCCTCGAGACCGAAACCCAGGATGTGGCCGGCCTTGCTCGAGATCTCCATACCGGGGATCCCGACGAGACCGTAGTCGGCGGCGCGCTCGGCGGCCGCCAGGCTCGCGTCGATCTCGTCGTGGTCCGTGACCGCGATCGCGTCGAGGCCGACGGCTTCGGCCTGCTCGAGGATGAGATCGACAGGGTCGCGACCGTCGTAGGACAGCGACGAGTGCGTGTGAAGTTCGACCGACAGCACGAATGGTTGTTTTTCGCGATTGATCAAAAGCGCCCCGATAAGCGGACGCCGTCGAACTCCCCGATGCTGGACGATGCTGGGCCGAACGAGGGCGATATCGGCGGCCGTTGCCGCGAGCCGACCGCAGCGACCGCGCCATTACGTTGCGCGGGAGTTCGGAGCGATCGACGACGAACCGCACGGATCGCTGCAACGACGACCTGCCGCCGAATCAATACACGAACGTGCATATGGAAACCCATTTACCGACCGACTTTCATCACTTAGATGAATGAGTCTTGCCGATTCGGACCGCGAACTGGTCGTCGCCGAGTTAGACCGGGAGCCGACTCGGGCAGAGGCGGCGCTGTTCGAGAACCTCTGGAGCGAGCACTGCGCGTACCGCTCCTCGCGACCCCTGCTGTCGGCGTTCGACAGCGAGGGCGAGGGGGTCGTCATCGGGCCGGGTGACGACGCGGCGGTCGTCGCGCTGCCGGGCGAAGACGAGAGTGGTGATGGCGACGGTGAGAACGCGACCTACGTTACGCTGGGCATCGAGAGCCACAACCATCCGTCCTACGTGGATCCGTTCGATGGCGCCGCGACGGGCGTCGGCGGCATCGTCCGCGACACCCTCTCGATGGGCGCCTACCCGATCGCGCTGGCCGACTCGCTGTACTTCGGCGAGTTCGACCGCGAGCACTCCAAGTACCTCTTCGAGGGCGTCGTCGAGGGGATCAGCCACTACGGCAACTGCATCGGCGTCCCGACGGTCGCCGGCAGCGTCGATTTCCACCCCGACTACGAGGGGAATCCGCTGGTCAACGTCGCCTGCGTCGGCCTGACCGACGAGGAGCGCCTGGTCACTGCCGAGGCTCAGGAGCCGGGAAACAAGCTCGTCCTGGTCGGGAACGCCACCGGCCGCGACGGGCTCGGCGGGGCCTCCTTCGCCAGCGAGGACCTGGCGGAGGACGCCGAGACCGAGGACCGACCCGCGGTTCAGGTCGGCGACCCCTACGCGGAGAAGTTGCTGATCGAGGCCAACGAACAGCTCGTCGACGAGGGCTTGATCGAATCGGCCCGCGACCTCGGTGCCGCCGGCCTCGGCGGCGCCTCGAGCGAGCTGGTCGCCAAGGGCGGGCTCGGCGCCGAGATCGAACTCGAGCGGGTCCACCAGCGCGAGCCGAACATGTCGGCACTCGAGATCCTGCTCGCGGAGTCCCAGGAGCGGATGTGCTACGAGGTCGAGCCCGAGAACGTCGACCGCGTGTGCGAGATCGCCGAGCGGTTCGATCTCGGCTGCTCGGTCATCGGCGAGATCACCGAGGGCAACTACGTCGCCACCTTCGAGGGCGAGACGGTCGTCGACGTTGACGCCGAATTCCTCGGCGAGGGCGCGCCGATGAACGATCTCCCGTCTGACGACCCCGAACAGCCCGAGACCGAGCTCCCCGAGGTCGACCTCGCGGAGGCCGTCGAGACCGTCGTCGCCAGCCCCAACACCGCCTCGAAGCGGTGGGTCTACCGCCAGTACGACCACGAGGTCGGCGTGCGCACGAGCGTCGGCCCGGGCGACGACGCGGCGATCATCGCAGTCCGGGAAGCCGACCAGGGGCTCGCGATCTCGTCCGGCGCCGCGCCGAACTGGACCGACGCCGCGCCCTACGAGGGCGCCCGTGCGGTCGCGCTCGAGAACGCGACGAATATCGCGGCCAAGGGCGCGACGCCGCTTGCCGCCGTCGACTGCCTCAACGGCGGCAACCCGGAGAAGCCGGACGTCTACGGCGGCTTTACCGGAATCGTCGACGGCCTGGCCGAGATGTGCGAGACGCTGTCGACGCCGGTCGTCGGCGGGAACGTCTCGCTGTACAACGACTCCGTCGCCGGCCCGATCCCGCCGACGCCGACCCTGGCGATGATCGGCGCGAAAGAGGGCTACGACGCGCCGCCGCTGTCGGTCGAGTCCGAAAGCGAGAGCGAGCTGGTCCTCGTCGGCGACCTCGGCCTCGAGCGCGGCGAGTGCCGCCTCGGCGGCTCCGAGTACCTCGCCCAATTCGACGGCAGCGACCGGTTCCCGGCCCTGCCCGACGAACCCGCGGCCCTGATCGAGGCCCTCGCCGCGGTCGCGGACGACGACGCGACGCTGGCCGTCCACGACGTCAGCCACGGCGGCCTGGCCGTCGCGCTCGCCGAGATGGTCACGGACGAGGCCGGCCTCGACGTATCGCTGCCCGGCGACGACCCCACGGGCGAGCTGTTCCACGAACAGCCTGGCCGCGCGCTGATCCAGACCGAGTCGGTCGACGCGGTCCGAGAGGCGTTCGACGGCGTCGCACCGGTTTACGAACTGGGGTCGGCGACGGGTGACGGCGCCCTCGCGATCGACGTCGGCGACGAGACGATCGCGACGGATGCGGCCGAGATCGGCGACCTGCGCGAGACGATCGAGCGCGAACTCGAGTAACCGCTCCCGCCCCTGCCCCCGGCCGCGGTCCGGTTCCGTTTCGAGACACGTTCACTGTCGCGATCGATCGGCAGCGGATCGACCGTCGGCGATCCGAAATCCGAATTCGGCACGCGATTCCCGTTCGATTCTCCGGTATCTTGATATGCGCCGGGGACGATTTGACCGACGAACCGATAGTCCCAGAGCCCCCGATGCCCACCGATACTCCGTCCGTCCTGATCGTCGAAGACGAACCCGACCTCGCGAGCCTGTACGCCACCTGGATCGGCGACGAGTACGACGTCGAGACGGCTCACGACGGCTCCGAGGCGTTAGACGCCATCGACGAGACGACCGACGTCGTTCTCCTCGACCGACGGATGCCGGGGCTCTCCGGCGACACCGTCCTCGACGCTATCCGTGACCGATCGCTCGACTGCCGGGTCGCGATGGTGACGGCGGTCGAACCCGACTTCGACATCGTCGAACTGGGCTTCGACGACTACCTCGTCAAACCCGTCTCGAAGGACGAACTGGCCGAGACCATCGACCAACTGTTGCTCCGGTCGACGTACGACGAGCAGCTTCAGGAGTTCTTCGCGCTCGCCTCGAAGAAGGCGCTGCTCGACGAGCAAAAGACCGAGGCCGAACGCAAAGCCAGCCAGGAGTACGCCGAACTCGAGGACCGCCTGGCCGTCCTCCGCGTCACGGTCGACGATACGATGCGAGAGCTGCTGGATCAGGGCGGATACCGGCAGCTCTGTCGGGATATCGTGCGCGAATCCGTGGCCCAGGAGTAGCGGGTAGCGACCGGCCGGCCCGCTGCCGCGGACCGGCTCGGGTCGGTGGTAGCTGCTTATTCGATGCGCTGTTCGAGCGTCGTGATATCCCGGATCTCGATCCGCGTCCCGCCGTTTTGCCCGTTGGTGACGGTACACGTCCAGTCGTGGGCCTCGGCGATGGCTCGGACGAGCGCGAGGCCGAGCCCGTCGATCGCGGTGTCGTCGTCGGCGGTCGGGTCGAGCACCCGGTCGTGTGCGGTCGGCGGGATCTCCGCGGCGTCGTCGAGCACGAAGAAGCCGCGGCTGCCGCGGTCGTCGAAGCCGACCAGGCCGATCTGGATCGTCACGTCGCCATCGGCGCCGGCGCGGGCGACGGCGCTGTCGAAGGCCGTCTCGAGGAGGTGGACGAACCGGTCGGGGTCGGCTCGAAGCGCAGCTGCGGCGTCGACGACGACGGCGTCCTCGTCGAGGCGGGAGTCGCGGACCGCGTCCTCGACGGCCGATTCGAGGCGGAGCCGGCTGCGCGGGCCGACGGCGGTGGCGTTGCGGGCGAACTCGCGGACGTCGTCGACGAGCCGTTCGGCCCGGTCGAGGGTCGTCTCGACGGCGTCTTCCGCGAGCGGGAACTCCCACTCATCGGTCTCGATCCCGGCTCCGGCTTCGGTTTCGGTTCTTCCCTCGGCCCCGGTCCCGTCGGCAGCGAGCGCGTCGGCGACGGCCTCGAGTTGGCGTTGCAGATCGTTCGAGAGAACCTCGGCGACGGCCTCGAGGCGCTCGGTCTGGCGTTCGAGTTCGGCCGTCCGGTCTCTGAGAACGCGCTCTCGCTGGGCGCGATCGAGGGCGGCGCGCGTGTTCTCGACGAGCGTCGAGAGGAGTTCGACGTCGGTCTCGTCGAACTGGTCGGGTTCGAGCGAGCCGGTCATGAGCACGCCGTGGGTCCCGATCGGCGCGATGATCTCCGAGCGGATCGGCGTGTCGGGGTTGTAGAGGTCGTCGACGGTCGCGAGGTCGTCGAACCGCTCGACCTCGCCGGCTTCGAAGACGTCCCAGACGAGCCCCTCGCCGGGGTTGAACCGTGGAAGGCCGCCGAACTCGTCGTAAGCGCCGGCGGTGCCGGCGATCGGCTCGAGGTAGCCGTGTTCCTCCTCGAGCAGCCAGACACCGCTGATCGGGAGTTCGAGCAGGTCGCTACCCGAGTGGACGGCGATCGCACAGATCTCCTCGGGATCGTCGGACTCCAACAGCCACCTGGTGATCTCGTGCAGCGACGTGACGACGCGCTCGTACTCGTGGCGGTCGGTGACGTCGCGGACGACGGCGGCGACGGTCGCGGTGTTGTCTTCGACGGGCACGAACCGGAACTCGCCCATCCGATCGTCGCCGTCCGGACCGGTGTAGGGCAACTCGAGTTGGCGACGATCGGCGTTGCCGACGTCGACGTCGGTAATCGCCCGGCCGATCGCGACGGCGTCCTCGTCGGCGATTCCCGCCTGGTCGGTCAGCGTTTCGACGTGTTCGCCGACGAGCGCGGTCCGGTCGGCGCCGAGGACCGCCTCGGTGGCCCCGTTGACCGTGACGATCTCTCGGTTCCGATCGAGCGTGACGACGGCGTCCCGGATCGCCTCGACGACCGCGGCGTGTTGGGCCAGGGTGGTCTCCTGGGCCTTCCGCTCGCTGACGTCGCGCATGTAGACCGACAGACCTGATTCCGAGGGATAAGCTTTCGCCTCGAACCAGGTCTCCAGATGCGTGTGGTAGATTTCGAACGAGACCGGGACCTGTTCGTCCATCGCGCGGTGAAAGCCCTCGGGGAACTGCGTCTCGACGGTCTGGGGGAACTCGTCCCACATGACCCGGCCGATCAGCTCCTCACGGGAGCGTTTCAGCAGCGTCTCGGCCCGTTCGTTGAGGTAGGTGAACCGAAAGCCCGTATCGAGGGCGAAGAAGGCGTCGGTGACGCGGTCGACGATCGGGACCGATCGCGTCGTCACGGCTTGCCACCCCCGCGCTCGCTCTCGTCCGGCGGGCCTGGCTCCCCCTCGTCGAGACAGACCTCGCTCACAACCGTTGGATACATCGACAGGCAGTCACGACATAATTCGTGAACGTCCTATTTCAGTGTCGTGGCCGAACGACGGCGTGCGCTCCAGTCTCACGACGCAGCCGACTTACCGCGCGACCGCCGTCGGGCGGCGCTTCGCCCGGGAACACGGATCCGTTCGTGGCCGCCGTCACGACGACCGTGACGTCGCTGATGACCCGGTGAGGACGCGCAACCGGCATCACGGGCCGAGCCGATCGCGAGTCGGTTCCCGGTTTCGGGTGCGAGAGACACTCACGCCGGAGTGGGCCGGTGATTCAGGCAGGCAGCTTATTACGTCCGACTGGGTAGGGACCGTCGCTATGACTGGGTTCGTCGGCCGACTTTCGGTACTGGGTGGTATCGCGACCGTCATCGCGGTGGGGATCATTCTCCTTGCGGGCGGCTTCGTCGAGTTCGGACTGAACGACGGGTGGCGATCCGGGGTCGTCCCCGGCCTCGCGCTCTTCCTCCTCTCCGGCCTGATCGCGGCCTGGTACGAATCGGGCGACCGCGACGAGAAGTCGTCCTGAGCGAACGCCGGGTTTCTCTTCGCGTCGCGACGTTTTCGCCGACGGCCCCGCTACCTCAGAACCGATCCCCGAGATAGACGTCCGTCTCCGGAAACAGCGCTGCGAGCCTGTCGCGCGTCCTGCTCGACGCCACCTCGAGCCGGCCCGTCCGCTCGAGTGCGTCCGCCGACCGAGCGCCGACGGCGAGTTGCGAAAGCGCCGCGATATCGAACGTGGCGTCGGGCTCGTGGTCCGCGTCATCGCGTTCGCAGTCGACCTGCCCGTCGGCGACCGTGAGCCGAAACGTTCCGTCGTTCCAGTCGACCAGCGGGTCCGTGACGGCGATCACCAGGCTCGCGTCGGAGACCTCGCGATTCTCATCCCCGTCGGGCACGGAGAGTGCGGACAGCGCGTCGGCCACGTCGACGAGTCGAACCATCGGCCCGTTCGCGACGCCGGTCTCGATCTCGTCCGGCTCCCGCGTGACCTCCCGAAGCGGAACGTCCTCGGGAACTCGGAGTCGGACCCGCTGAACCTGCGATTCGTGGCGGTAGCAGAACGACAGCAGCGCCAGGAAGGCCCCGTGGTCGACGAACGCGAGTTCGGAGACCGACAGCGTTCGGTCGCCCGGTTCCCCGTCGATTGTGTAAACGAGATACCCCTGGACCTGCCCGTCGCGCTCGTAGGCGTAAACGAAGGGGTCGCGCTCGTGACCGGCGAACACCCGGTGGCGCCACCACTCCTCGTCGCGCTCGATCGCCAGGCCGTACCGCTCGGCGTGGGCGTCGTAGACCGGTTCGAGGGCCTCGTACTCGTCGGCCGCAAGTCGGCGGAACGATCCTGCGCCCGCGGCCGGGTCGGCGGCCTCGGTCGCGAACGCGAGATCGGCCGGCTCGCACTCGTGGGTCACGATCTCGTTGCTCGTCTCCCAGCCGTACTGCCGGTAGAACCGGTACCGGAACGGCCACAGGACCGAGAACCGGATGCCGCGGTCGCGGTACTCGGCGAGCGACCGGGCGAGCAACTGGCGGACGTGGCCGTGCCGGCGGTACTCGGGCGGCGTCGCGACCGACGCCAGGCCGGCGGTCGGCTGGGAGTCGCCGCGGACGCGAGTCGAGAGCCAGTAGTGGCGGCAGACGCAGCGCGGTCTCCCGTCTCCGCTGGCGTTACCGCCACCGTTCTCGACGGCGGCCGCGTCGGATTCGTACAGCCCGCGACGCGCGCCGAGGGACGCTCGCGGCGTCTCGTGTTCGTCGGGATCGTACGCCGGGATTCCCGATTCGGGACTGAACGCGTAGCTGCGGTACTCGTGGAAGACGTCCCGTTCGTCGGGGATGGGACGATAGTCGACCATGCGAACGAGAGGGCGAGCGACCGGGAAAACTGTTCGTGATCGCGAGACGCCGGGCCAGCGGCTCGAAACGGATACCGCAGCGCAGGCGCTTCCGCGCTCAATAGCGAGGCGATACGCGAAATACAGCTACTGTCAAATAATTATCAGGTCTGCCATTGGTTCTTCTGTAAATCCCTCGAACAGAACACAAGGTGGCAGAATGAGTTTGGTATCTTCACTGAGTGAGCAATCGATTCGACCATACGCGTTCCTCTATCCGCTCGGAGGGTGGATCGTCATGGCAGTTGTCGCCATCCTGAACGGCGGATTCCGAGAAGTAGTCCTTATTCCACGCGTCGGCGAATACGTTGGTCACATCGTCAGCACCGCGCTATTGGTCGTTGCGATCCTCACCATTTCGTTCGTCTATTTCTCTGAAACGTCGATCGAGTACGCCCGAGCGGAGTTGGGACTCATTGGCATCCTCTGGACGGTGTTGACGGTCGGATTCGAGTTCGGAGTCGGGTACGTCGAAGGAACACCTGTTTCGACGACGATAGGGCAATATAACGTACTAGCCGGACGTGTATGGATCGCCGTTCCGATCACGTTGCTTTTCGCACCGCTCTTGTTCGGCTGGTACCTCTCGGTCTGACGACCGACTGCGCACCGTGCTGATCAGAGCATGGCGGATCAGGCCTGGTCGCGGACGAACGCCTCGATCCGGTTCATCGCTTCCCGGAGGTCCTCGAGCCCGGTCGCGTAGGAGATCCGCAGGTGGCCCTCGCCGCCCGCGCCGAAGACGTCGCCGGGGACGACGGCGACGCCCTGTTCGCGGAGCGCCTGCTGGGCGAACTCCTCGGCGGTGAATCCGTCGGGTACCTCGGGGAAGCAGTAGAACGCGCCCTTGGCCTCGAAGACGTCCATGCCGATCTCTCGGAACCGCGAGAGGACGAACCGGCGGCGCCGATCGTACTGGTCGACCATCTCCCGGACGTCGTTCTCGCAGGAATCTAAGGCCTCGAGCGCGGCGTACTGGGCTGTCGTCGGCGCCGAGAGCATCGTGTACTGATGGATCTTGTTCATCGCGCCGATGGCGTCGGCGGGGCCAAGCGCGTATCCCAGCCGGAGGCCGGTCATCGCGTGGGCCTTCGAGAACCCGTTGAAGACGATGGTGCGCTCGCGCATCCCCTCGAAGCTCGCGATCGAGGTATGCTCACCGTCGTAGGTGAGTTCGGCGTAGATCTCGTCCGAGAGAACCGTCAGGTCGTTCTCGCGGGCGAACTCGGCGATCGGTTCGAGGTCCGATTCGGTCATGATCGCCCCCGTCGGGTTGTTAGGGTAACAGAGGACGAGCAGGTCTGCGTCGGCCGCGCCGGCCGCCTCGAGGCCCTCGACGGTGAGCCGGAAGTCGTCTTCCTCGGTCGTCGGCACGGGCAGCACCTCGCCGCCGGCGAAGATCACGCCAGGCTCGTAAGAGATGTACGAGGGCTGGGCGATCGCGACCGTGTCGCCGGGATCGACGAACGCCCGGAAGGCCAGGTCGACGGCCTCGCTCGCGCCGGCGGTGACGAGGATCTCCTCGTCGGGATCGTAGCCGAGATCGAACCGGTCGGCGACGTAGTCGGCGATCGCCTCGCGGAGCTCGCGCGTGCCCCGGTTGGCGGTGTAGGAGGTCTTGCCCTGTTCGAGGGAGGTGATCGCGGCGTCGCGGGCCGCCCACGGCGTCGCGAAGTCCGGCTCCCCGACGCCCAGCGAGATGACTTCGTCGCGCTCCTCGGCGATCTCGAAGAACCGGCGGATGCCCGACGGCGGGACCGCCTTGACGCGATCTGACAGTTCGAAGGTCATGGTTACGGTGAGAACGAGAGCCGGTCGTCGTCCTCGCCGTCGCCGAGCTCGATCCCGTTCTCCTTGTAGGAGGTCATCACGTAGTGGGTGACCGTCTGGGTAATCTCGGGGACGGGCGCGACCTTCTCGCTGATGAATTGGGAGACCTCGCGGATGGAATCGCCCTCGACCTCCATGTCGAAGTCGTAGTCGCCGCTGACCAGGCGCAGCGCTTTGACCTGCGGGAACCGTGCGAGGCGCTCTGCGATGTCGGCGTAGCCCGTCTCGCGGTCGAGGCGGACGTTCAACTCGACCTCGGCGCGGACGCGTTCGTCCTCGAGCTTGTCCCAGTCGACGACCGCCTGGTAGCCGCGGACGACGCCCGCCGCCTCGAGTTCCTCGATTGCCGCCTCGACCTCGTCTTCCTCGAGGTCAGTCATTCGCGCGATGTCGGCCGCGGAGTACCGCGCGTTCTCACGAAGCAACTCGAGCACCTCGCGTTCGCTCATACGGCTTGGATGCGCGAGCGTGTGTAAAGTTCTAACGTTGTTCGTCCGCCGATCGCAGGGACGGCGACGCCGGGTGCGAGCCGACGATCCGCGGAGCATCGATGGCCGGTTACCGGTAGTTCTTGAACAACAGCGCCCGCACGTCGTCTTTCGTCTGGACCTGCTCGACCGAGCCGTCGGGGAGTTCGACCGCGTACCGGTAGTCCGCCGAGTCCGACTCCTCCCACTTGTCGTCGTGGGTCTCGAGCAGGCTCATCATCTCGTCTAGCATGTCGTCGTCGTCGGCCGACCCGTCGCCGTCTCCGCCATCGTCGGCGCCGTCTTCCCCGTCCTCGGTTTCGTCGTCGGCCGTCGTATCCGTCTCATCCGTCTCGTCCTCGTCGTCCCCGTCGTCGGCGGCCGTTCCGTCCGGTTCGTGATCGACGTCGGCGTCCCCCTCGTCGATGACCTCGTCGGCCGTCGTGGCCTGGTCTTCGACGTAGGAGAGCGCTTCGAGGTCGTGGGGATCGTCCTCGCCGTCGATCGCGGCCCCCACCGAGGCGGCGACGTCGTCGGTCGCCGAGGAGTCGAACTCGTCGGGGTCGAGTTCGATATCGCCGTCGGCATTGTCGATGAGATACTGGACGGCGTCTCGTTCGCGGACGAAACCGTACTTGCCGACGACCGATTCGGAGATCTCCTCGCGGAGGTGTTGGATGAAGGCGTACTGTTCGTCGGTAACCTTGAGCGTCTGCATACCCCGTCGATGCGGCTACGAGTACAAATAGGTAGGTCGTCATCCGTCGCTCTCGCGGGCCGAGTCGCACTCGGACGCGCTCGCCTGGCCGCTGTCGTCCACTGCGTCCCGGCTACCATTTTCGGTCCGGTACGAGCGGGATCATTAAGAACAAACGAAACGAACGGTCTCGTATGGTCCTACAAGAGTCCGACTCCGAACTCGCGGCGGGCGACACCGCGCCCGACTTCGAACTGCCCGGCGTCGACGGGGAGACGTACGCGCTCGACTCGTTCGCCGACGCCGAGGCGCTGTTGCTCGTGTTCACGTGCAACCACTGTCCGTACGCCCAGGCGAAGTTCGACCTGCTGAACGACCTGTCCGACGAGTACGACGACGTCGCGGTCGTCGGGATCAACTCGAACGACGCCGAGGAGTACCCCGAGGATTCCGTCGAGAAGATGCGAGAATTCGTCGACGACGGGAGAGTCTCTTACGACGCGTACCTCCGGGACGAGAGTCAGGACGTCGCCCGGGAGTACGGTGCGGTCTGCACGCCGGACCCGTTCCTCTTCGAACGGAACGACGGAGACGAGGACGGCGCGTTCCGCCTGGTCTACCACGGCCGACTCGACGACGCCCTGAACCCCGACGACGAGCCGACTCGGTACCAGATCCGCGAAGCGATCGAGGCCGTCCTGGCGGGCGAGGAGGTCGACCTCGAGTGGCAGCCGTCACAGGGCTGTTCGATCAAGTGGAAGGACGACTGAGCTGCTGAAGCGGCCGCAATCACTGATTCTCGGGCGACCTCGTACCGCGCAGTTGTGGACGGGTACTGAGCGGATACCGGCGTCGGTCGGCCCCAGACTTTAGTCGCGGGCGGGTGTGGGAGTCGCCGGTATGCCTGCGAACCACGACCCGCGCGGCAACGCGCTCCGGGAGTCGCTCGAGAACGACGAAGTCGCGCTCGGCGTTCTCGACAGCACCTACAATCCGACCGTCGTCGAACTCTACGCGGCGCTCGGCGTGGACTTCGTCTGGATCGATCTCGAGCACGGCGGGCCGAGCCCGCGGGACGCGGAGCGACTAGAGGAACTGCTGCGCGCCGTCGACGGCACCGAGACCGAGTTGCTGGTCCGCGTTCCCGACACCGATCCGTCGCTCGTTCGGAAGGTCCTCGACGCCGGCGTCCGAAACGTCTTTCTCCCGCGAGTCGGCAGCGCCGCGGAACTCGAGCGGGCGGTCCGGGCCGGTCGGTTCGAGTACGACGGCGAACCCGGTCAGCGCGGCCTGGCGAACCCGCGCGCGAGCCGGTGGGGACTCACCGACGACTACGAGACGACCGAAGACGAGTCGATCGTCGTCGGCGTGACCGTCGAAACCCGTGAGGCGCTCGACGATCTGGACGAGATCCTCGACGTGCCGGAACTGGGCTTCGTCTTCATCGGTCCGCTGGACCTCTCGGTGTCTCTGGGCCATCCGGGTGAACTCGACCATCCCGATGTCGAGGAGGCCGTCGAGACGATCCGCTCGGCGGCCGTCGACGCGGGTGTCCCCGTGGGCGGGCTCGGCTTCGGCATGGACGACGTCAACGAGAAGGCCCAACACGGCTATCAGCTCCTGAATATCGGGACCACGACCGGTGCGCTACAGTCCGCGGTCTCCGACTGGCTGGCGAAGTACGAGGGCGAGTAACCCGTCCGGACGCCGACCGGGATTCGAGATCGGACTCGGATACGCCACGATGAGGTTCCGAAAAGCGACGCCAGGCGCCGGGTCAGTTGAACATGCCGGGTCGGTGCTCAACTATGCGGGCTCGGTATATCACCGACGCCGCAATGGTTCGTCTCCCTTCGATCGTCCTGTCGCTCCAGTCCCCGCTGCGCCCGGATCCGATCCTGCGCCTTCAGGAGCTGTACTTCTCCTCGTTCGAGACGCAAGTGTTCGCGACGCTGTTCTTGATCGCCCTCCTCCCGCTCGGCGCCGAGGTCGCCTCGCACGTTCGGACGAGGGTGCGCCGTCGGTACGGGCGACAGCTCGCCGAGGCGAGCTCCGTCCTCGTGCTCGCGGCCGTCGTCGTCGCGGACGTCTACGCGTTCAGCGTCGTCTGGCACGTGACGTACATGCTCCGGTACACGCTCGACGTGATGCTGATCGACCGGTGGCTGGCCGCCCGTCAGCTCGTCAGCGCCGCGGTGGCTGTCACCGCCTACCTCGCGATCCGGTTCGTCAACCGGTCGATCGACAAGCTCGCTCAGACGGACGCGATCACGAAACACCAGAGCGAGGTCGCGTACCACGTCACCGACATCTGTATCGTCGGCTTCGCCGGGACGATCCTACTCTCGCTCTGGGGAATCGACCTCACCAACATCTTCATCGGCGCCGGCGCGATCACGGCGGTCGTCGCGCTGACGGCCCGCGAGACGCTGGCGGCCATGCTCGCCGGCTTCATCCTGCTGTTCTCCCGGCCGTTCTACGTTGGCGACTGGATCGCGATCGATGAGACCACCGGCATCGTCACCGACGTCACGATCTTCACCACCAAGATTCAGACGTTCGGCGACCGACACGTCCTCGTCCCGAACGATCAGGTGACCAGCAGCCCGCTGATCAACTACTCGCGGAACGACCAGCTCCGCGTCGACGTCGAAGTCGGCGTCGGCTACGACACGGACCTCGAACACGCCCGCGCCGTCGTCGCGGACGCCGTCGCTGATCTCGAAGAGATCAAGAACGCGCCCAACCCGCAGGTCGTCGCGACCCGGTTCGACGACTCGGCGATCACGCTCGAGTGTCGCGTCTGGATCGGCGACCCAACGATGCGTCGCAAGCTGGACGCGCAGACGGCCGTGATCGAAGCCATCGTGGACGCGTTCGATCGCGAGGGGATCGAGATTCCCTACCCGCAGCGCGTCCACGCCGCCCGCGACGATCCGGGATTTCGGGTTCGATCCGCAACCCCGGAGGAGACGGAGCTCGGAACGGCTACTGATTGAGAGCGGAAGAGAACAGAGAAAAACGAGCGCACCCGCGACGGCGGCCGAGACGACTATCCGTCCGACCGCCGTCGGCCGTTCGACGGTGTCTCTCCGACCGCGGTGTCCGACCGCTTACCGCCGGACCGCGCGCCGGTACTGCACCGGCCACTGCTTCGCCGCTTCCGCCGGATCGCGTTCGAGTTCGTCGGCGGCGTGAAGCCCGAAGTACGGATCGCGCAGGAACTCCCGCCCGACCAGCACCAGGTCGGTCCGGCCGTTGCGGACCAACGCGTCGGCCTGTTCGGGCTCGGTGACGCCCCCGACGGCTCCGACGGCGACGTCGGCGCCCTCACGGACCCGCTCGGCCAGGGGCACCTGGAAGTTCGGCCCGCCCGGAATCGCCTCGTCGGGGTGGAGCCCGCCGGAGCTGACGTCGACCAGGTCGACCCCCAGCTCGGCGAGGTCGTCGGCCAGGCGGACCGACTGCTCGATATCCCACGATTCGGGCTCGCGGTCGTCGAGCCAGTCGGTGCCGGAGATGCGGACGAAGACCGGCTTGTCCTCGGGCCAAACGTCGCGGACTGCTCGAACGACTTCGCGGACCAGGCGCGTGCGGTTCTCGAAGCTGCCCCCGTAGTCGTCCTCGCGGCGATTCGTGACCGGCGAGAGGAACTCGTGGAGCAGGTAGCCGTGGGCCGCGTGGATCTCGGCGATCTCGAAGCCGGCGTCGAGCGAGCGTTCGGCGGCGGCGCGGTAGGCGTCGATCACGCCCTGGATGTCGTCCTGATCGGCCTTCCGCATCGCGGGGCGGTCGCCCTCGAACGGCGGGTAGGCGTCGGGCGACGGCGAGAGGACTTCCCAGCCCGTCGCACCGTCGGGATCGGTCTCGTCGGGCCCGATCGGAACGTTCCCGTCCCACGGGCGGGTCTTGCTGGCCTTGTGGCCCGCGTGGGCGAGCTGGATCGCCGGGACGCCACCCTGATCGCGGACGAACTCGGTGATCGGCTCGAGCGCGGCCGCGTGCTCGTCGCTCCAGATCCCAAGGTCGTGGGGGGTAATTCGGCCGGCTGGCTCGACGGCGGTCGCCTCGGTCATGACGATGCCGGCGCCGCCGACGGCCCGGCTGCCGAGGTGGACGCGGTGCCACTCGGTCGGCAGGCCGTCGTCCTCGCAGGTGTACTGGCACATCGGCGAGACGGCGATTCGGTTCGGCGCCTCCACGTCGCGCAACGACAACGGAGCGAGCGCGTCTGTCATCGCCCGCCCGTAGCCGTGGCGGAAGGAAAACGCCCGTGGACGGGGAGGGCATTGCCGCCTAGTACGCCGCTGTATAGCAGGTCACGCCCGTGATCCGGTCCCACGACCACTTATTTCAGTCCCGAACCGAGTACCGGTATGACCGCGACCCCGTCCGTTCCGGACCTGTTCGACGCCGACCGCCCCGTCCTCGGCATGGTGCACCTCCCGCCGCTGCCCGGCGCACCCGACTTCGGCGACGGAGAAGCGGACGACCGCCAGGCCGTTCGCACTCGCGCGCTCGAGGACGCGCGCCGACTCGAAGCCGGCGGCGTCGACGGCATCGTCGTCGAGAACTTCGGCGACGCGCCGTTCTACCCCGAGGACGTGCCGAAACACGTCGTCGCGGAACTGACCGCCGTCGCGACGAGCCTGACCGACGCCGTCGACGTGCCGGTCGGGGTCAACGTGCTCCGCAACGACGCCGAAGCGGCGCTGTCGATCGCCGCGGCCGCCGACGCCGATTTCGTCCGCGTCAACGTCCACGTCGGTACCGCCGCCACCGATCAGGGCGTCATCGAAGGCCGGGCTCACGAGACGCTCCGCCTCCGGGATCGGCTCGACGCCGCCGTCGCGATCCTCGCGGACGTCCACGTCAAGCACGCCAGGCCGATCGGCGAGCGGGACATCGAACGCGCCGCCCTCGAGACGGTCGAGCGGGGCAAGGCGGACGGCGTGATCGTCTCCGGGTCGGGAACCGGTGCCGAAACGCGGGTGGCGGATATCGAACGTGTCGCCGACGTGCTGGCCGACCCCGACGGCGAGCGCGCGTCGGTGTTCGTCGGTAGCGGCGTGACGACCGAGACGGTCGGCGACTGCTTCGCCGCGGGCGCGGACGGCGTCATCGTCGGCACCGCGCTCAAGCGCGGCGGCGAGACGACCGCTCCCGTCTCCGAGGAGCGCGTCGCGGACCTCGTGGACGCGGCGCGGGCGGCGGACGCGAGCGATTGACAGTCAGTCGGTCAGAGCCCGAGCATCAGGGGGCCGATCAGGACCCCCATCAGATGGACGCGGCGGGCTCGCAGCCGGACTGGAACCATCCCGACCGCGGCCGCCGCGACGAAGATCGCGATCCCGATCGGGCCGGTGAACAGATACGAGAGCACGAGTAACAGGACCAGAACCGCGACCGATACCTTCCAGTACGCGAGCCGACCGATCAGGTCCAGATAGGCGTCCCCGACGGCGATGACGAGCGCGAAGCCGACCAGGCCGGCGAGGACGACGGCCGCGAGCAGAACCGGGAGTGCAAGCGGCGCGCTCGTGCGCTCGAAGGCCACCAGCACGCCGGTCCGCGGCTGGCCGATGGCAGCCAGCGCGAAGAGTGCGAAAATGGTGTTCGCGGTGTCGACGCCGCTGGTCGCGACGATATAGCCCCGGTCGCTGGCGCCCTCCGGCACGACGATCAGCACCGCGACGGCGGCGATGGCCGCCGTGATGCCGGGGACGTACCCGACGATGGCACCCGCGAGCGCGCCGGCGACCGCCGTGGCGCCGACGACGCGCCGCGAGACGTTGATCGTCCCGTTGGCCTGGCGGGGGAGTCCGCCCCCGCGGATCGCGTCGAGCAACACCGGCGCGCCGAACAGCCCCGCGAAGAGGGGTGCGAGGGTGCCGCCAGCCGCGAGCGGCGCATCCGGCGAGAGGTCCAACGTGAGCGCGCCGAGGCCGGCGGCGAGCGCGAACGAGAGCAGGCCGCCGACCCGACCGCGTCGGGAGCGTTCCGTTGCGATCATCGTCACTGCGACCGCCGCGAGGACGAGCGACAGGTGCGCCCGGAGCGTCGGGTAGACGGTCGTGACGGCCCGGGTCACCGGCACGGCGAGGGGCACCGCGGCGAGCACGGCGAGGAGGCTGCCAACCGCGGAGAGCCGGATCGCCTCGTAGCCGCGGCCGGCGAGCACCAGGCGGTGGCCCGGAAGTGCGGTGACGGCCATCTCGGCGTCGGGGACGCCCAGCGCCATCGCGGGGACAGCGTTGCAGAAGGTGTGGACGACGCCGGCGGCGAGCATCGCGCAGCCGACGAACAGCGGCGGCCCGGGAACCGACGGTGCGAGCCCTGCTAGCAGGAGCGCGAAGTTGTTGGCGTGTAGCCCCGGCACGAGCCCGCTGCAGGTCCCCAGCAGCGCGCCGGCGAGCACCCAGGCGAGGAGCCGCAGGGACAGCGCCGGGTCAGCGACGAGTTCGACTGCCTCGACTGGAGCGGCGGCCATCGGCTCGCCTGGCCGCGGCATGGGTTATAGACTCTCGGCTCGGTGTTGCAGCGGTCGAACGGAGACTGGACACGACCTGTGAAGGCGGTAGTGTCGCCACTCATCGGGAAGCGTTGAGAAAAATTCGGGATTCGAAACTCGTCGGAACCGAACCGACGTGAGTGGACGGGACTTATCCGAAGAGCTCGCCGAGGCCCTCGCCGCTGGCCTCTTCGTCTTCGTCGTCGTCCTCGTCTTCGTCCGTCGTGTCCGGCACGTCGCTGGTCTCTTCGGCCTCTTCCTCTTCGGCTGCGGCTTCGCCGCCAGCAGCAGCGCCACCCGCGGCGGCTCCGCCGGCGGGGACGGCAGCGGCCTCGGAGACAGCCTCGTCGATGTCAACGTCCTCGAGCGCGGCGACGAGCGCCTTCACGCGGGACTCTTCGACGTCGACGCCGGCGGCGTCGAGCACGTCGGTGAGGTTGTCTTCGTTGATCTCTTCGCCCGATTCGTTCAGGATGAGTGCAGCGTAAACGTATTCCATTGTAATGTCCTCCGTTGATCAGTTGGTTAGCCGAACATTTCGCCGAGCCCTTCCGCGCCGCCATCGCCGTCGTCTTCGTCGTCATCGTCGGTGTCGGCGTCCTCGGCTTCGGTCTCGGCAGCGTCCTGTTCGTCAGCCGATTCGTCTTCGTCCTCGGCACCCGCCGATTCGGCGGGCGCCGCGACGTCCTGCAGTTCCTCAGGCAGAGCCTCCTCGTCGTCGATCTGGGCCGCGAGCGCACGCAGCTGTGCGTCGGCCTTGCTGACGAGGTCCGGCATCAGATCTTCGTCCTCGATCGCGGCCTGCAGGCCGAGGCTCTTGGCCTCGCCCGTGGCCTTGGCGATGAGCGTCGGGGCCGTCGTCGCGGTCGGGAAGCTCGCGTTGACCGAGAGGTTCCGTGCGCGAGCGGCGGCCGCCTGGACGTCGCTCTGGTAGGCCTCGACGTCGATGTCGAGGTCCTCCGGGCCGAAGAGCACGCCGTCGGCGACGACAGCGCGCAGGTCGAGACCGACCTCCTTCGGCTCGATACCCAGTTCGTTGAGGACGTTCGCCAGATCCGCAGAGACTTCCTCGCCGGCCTCTAAGACCGTCGAGTCCTCCATAACCTGGATCGAACCGTCCTCGATCCGTGCGTTCGCGCCGATGCTCTGGAGTTCGCCGACGAACGGCCCCGGATCGACACCGGTGTCCCCTTCGGGGATGACGATGTCGTTCGGCGCCACTTCGCCTTCGTTGATCGGCGCAGGCGTCTTCGACGCCTCGAGCTCCTTGTACAGCGAGAAGGGGTTCTCGTCGGTCGCGACGAGTCCCACCTGCCCCTCGATGTGGTCGACGAGGTCGCCGAGTCCGGCGTCCTCTAAGGCACGGACCTGCAGCGTATTGCGGCTGACGCGCAACACGGCGGTACCGTGCAGGTCACGACGCATGTCCTGGAGCTGTTTCGAGGGAATGCCGGCGATGCCGACGACGCCGACGCTCTCGTACTCGTCGATGAGGTGTTCGAGCTCGTCGACCTCCTCTTTCTTCCACTGGGGAAGGTTTTCGGTCTTGCGTTCAGCCTGTGCGCTCATATTAGGCCACCTCCACGGAGGGCCCCATCGTCGTCTTCACGTAGACGATGTCGATGTTCTGGGGTCCCTTCTCGAGGTCGGCGTGCAGACGACGCAGGATGACGTCGATGTTGTCGGCGATGTTCTCGGCATCCATGTCCTCGGCGCCGACGAGCGTATGGAAGGTCCGTCGGTCGCGGGAGCGAAGCTGCACGGTGTTTTTCAGTCGGTTGACGGTCTCGACGACGTCCTCGTCCGGCGAGAGCGGGTCCGGCATCTTCCCCCGGGGACCGAGAATGGTACCCAGGTGCCGGGCGATATCTTGCATCATCGCCTCTTCGGCGATGAAGAAGTCCGTCTCGTCGGCCATATCCTTGGCTTCGTCATCGTCCAGATCGGCCACGTCGTCTTCCGAGAGGACCTCGTCCGCGACCTCTTCGGCGCGGACTGCGGTCTCGCCCTCGGCGATGACGACGATTCGCGTCTCCTGGCCGGTTCCGGACGGCAGGACGACGGACTCGTCAACACGGTTCGACGGTTCGTTTAGGTCGAGGTCGCGCAGATTAATCGCGAGGTCCACCGTCTCGGTAAAGTTCCGGTTCGGTGACTCCTCGAGTGCGCGAGCTACTGCGGTTTCAATATCCGAATCTGCCATCGTTCACCTCCGTAGTACGCAGGACTGCTCCTACGGGTCAGTGAAACAGGCGATGCCTGTCTCTTTTGAACCAAATGCCATGGCGAACTTAAACCCGTCGAACTGGCGCGCACCTCCCCGTTCGCGACCGGCCTCGACGTGCTGCACGCGGACATCAGTTCCGGCCGTTCACGGTCCCAGTACGGTCGCATTCGAGCCGCTGAAACCACTGCGAGCGATCGATCCGAGATCCCGCTCACAGTCATGGCAACCGAAAATTCTATTATACGGACTTGTGTACTCCCGTCCCATGTGGCCATTAGACTTATATGCTATAATCGGGCCGGCGGTCCTCGAATCAGTCACCACGCTCGACGTCGGGGGGACGCTCGACGCGTACCGATCGCTCGAACCGCTGCTCCGGCTTGGCGGCCAGTTCGCCGGCACCGCCCTCGTCGCGCTGATCGTACTCGGACTGCTCCAGCGGTCCGCCCCCCACTCGGTGACGAAAGCCCGCCGCAGTCCCGTCATCTCGCTGTGTATCGGACTGCCTGGCCTGGCCATCGTCGGCGGCCTGGCGAGTACGGGATACCTTATCATCGATACGGGCGTCGGGGCGTTCTTCGGGGTGCCGCTGGTCATTCTCGGCGCGTCCGTACTCCCGGTGGTGACGGCGCTCGGGTTCGTCGCGATCGGTCGCACCGTCGCCGCGCGGCTCGGCGTCGACCGGCTGTGGGTCGGCATCCTCGTCGGCGCCCTCTGCAGCGGACTCGCCGGCCTCTCGCTCCCGACGACCGTCGTACTGGCCGGCCTGGCCGGCGCGCTCGGCCTGGGTGCGAGCGTCCGCGTTCTGTTCGGCGGCGTTGGTGCTGCGCGCCCGGACGAGCGTACCGTCCCGCCCGCGAACAAGATCTAATCCGGTCGCTTCGAGCTGTCCTGCGCGTCGAACGATCGCCCTGTTCGTTCTCGGCGACGTGTGCCCCTCGGTCGCGTTCGATCGAGAAATCGATGGGGCCTGTACGCACGTGCGTTAGAATGAAGGTACAAGACACGTACAAAGTACGCGAAGATTTAGCTACGCAGAGATTCGTCTGTGACGGGACGAACGGAAAACCGAAAACTCGGATCGGCTCGGTTACGCTTCAGCGAGGACGTCGTCGTACTCGCCGTCGTCGACGCGCTCCTTGAACTCGCGGGCGTCGTTGCCCTCGATGGTGACGCCCATCGAGGCGCAGGTGCCGACGACTTCCTTCGCGGCGTTTTTCACGTCGTAAGCGAGCAGGTCGGGGTGTTTCTGCTCGGCGATCTGTCTGACCTGATCGACGGAGAGGTCCGCGACGAAGTCCTCCTGGGGTTCGCCGCTGCCGGTGTCGAAGCCGGCCTCGTCCTTGATGAGTTCGGCCGTCGGCGGGACACCGACGTCGATCTCGAAGGAGCCGTCGTCCTCGTAGTCGACGGTGACGGGGACTTCGGTCCCGTCGAACGCCTCGGTCTGATCGTTGATCTCTTGGACGACCGCCTGCACGTCGACGGGCGTCGGTCCGAGCTCGGGACCGAGCGGCGGGCCGGGATCGGCCTGGCCACCCGGAACGAGCACTTCGATGGTTCCAGCCATACCCGTCACAACCCGTGCGCGAGTTTTAAGGATTGCTTTTTCGGGCAGTCTTCGTCTGTGACCATCTGACGTGCTACTTACTTTCGTGATCGAGGTCGATCACTCGACGCTTTCCGCTCGCCACTCGGCGAACGAGTCGAGGACGTCGCTCTCGTCGAAGCGCTCGATACAGGGAACGTCGTAGGGATGGACCTCTCGCACGCGTGTGACGAGGTCGTCGTACGCCTCGTCGGTGGTCTTCGCGAGCAGGACCTCCTCGTCGTCGTGGTGGATCTCGCCGTCCCAGCGGTAGGTCGAGGTCGTCGCGAGCCGGTTGACGCAGGCGGCGAGTCGCTCCTCGACCAAGCGGTCAGCGAGCTCGTCGGCCGCTTCGGGCGGAGCCGTAATGTAGACGGTCGGCATACCTGCGGCTACGACCGAGTCGAGGAAAAGCGCACCGTCACGGTTCGAGTTCGGGCTCCGCCTCGGCTCGGCGGCCGCCCGCGACGGCGCAACGACGCGACGGGAGAAGCGGAGACGATCAGCTATCGGGGCCGTCGACCGGATTGAACGTGCCGTTGATGTCCCACTCGTGGATGCAGTGCGGGTTGCCGACTCGCTTTTCGCCGTCCTCGCGGGCGATCTGCCAGGCCTCGAGGTCGTCGTCCCACGCTTCCGCTCGGTCGCACTCCTCGCAAACTCTCGCGGTCGGTTTTCGTACCTGTGCGCTCATTACCACACCGTGCGAACTCGACGCATATAACGGTATTCGTGTGCGGCAAGTGCTGCCCGCCGGTGACAGGTTCCGATCGGGGTTCCGGACTCGTTTTCACATCTGGTACTCGCGGGCGAAGTTCCAAGAGGGTGGCTTCGGTTGCCGGGGGCATGCACTACGGTCTCGACATCGGACCGGAAGCGGTTCGGGCCGCCACCGACGCGGACGACGACCCGGCGATCGAGTCGCTCCCGCCAGTCGTGGCACCGGTCGACGACGCCGCGCTCGACGCGGCGGACCTCTCGGGGGAGGGACGAACCGTCAACGGGGATGGAACGACGTACGCGGTCGGCGCGGACGCGAGAGCGGTCGCCGAGGTGAGCGACGAGGAGACGGCGTCGCTGTTCGAAAACGGCATCCTCCACGAGGACACGACGGCGTACGCCGCGCCGGCACTGGACGCGCTCATCGACGATATCGTCGACGATGCGACCGCCGAACGACTCTGCTACACGACGCCAGGCGCGCTCGTCGACGCGGCGGTGCCGACCGACGCGCACCGCGAGGCCGTCGAATCGGTCCTGGCCGACCGCGGGATCGACGCGACGCCGATTAGCACCGGCTTCGCCGTCGTCTACGACCAACTCGCCGACGATAACTACACCGGGCTCGGGATCCGCCTCGGCGCGCAGACGAGCAGCGTCGCGCTCGCGTACTACGGCGTCCCGGCGATGGCCGTCTCGATCGCGAAGGGCCGCGATTGGGTCATCGAGCGCGCGGCCGGGGACACCGGTTACGCGCCCGAGCAGGTCGCCGGCGTGCTCGATGACTTCGTGCTCGATCCCGACGCGGCGGCAGGCGGCGTCGAGAGCGCGCTTGCACAGGCCTACGACGACCTGGTAGCCGAACTGATCGACGCGATCCGGACGGCGGCCGACGAGAGCGACGTCCAGCAGGGCCTGGCGGTCCCGATCGCGATCGCAGGCGCAGGTGCGATCGAGGGCGTCGAGTATCTGGTCGGCGGGCGGTTCGACGCCGCGGCCCTGCCGTTCTCGGTCCGGGGCGTGCGGCTCGCGGCCGATCCCGCCGAGAGCGCGGCCAGGGGTGCGCTCGCCGCGGCGCGGGACGACGTCGACGCCTACGAGGAGGTCATCTGGTCCGAGTCCGGCTCCGAGTCCGCGTTCGACTCCGACGGCGGCGGCAGCGCCGGCGATCGGAACCAGGCCGCGGCTGCCAATGCAGCCGCCGGGCTCGAGCGGACCGAACTCTCGTTCGACGACGCGACGGCCGAGGCGGCGGCCGATCGCGCCGACGACGCCATCGACCAGCTGTTCGACCGGCTCGCGAACCGCGACGAGGAGATCGAGGCCGTCCGCGAGGACCTCGAGCAGCTGTTCGACGACCTCGAGTACGTCGAGGAGCGGACGGCCGCGGCCGAATCCGTCGACGCACTCGACGATCGCCTCGAGTCGGTCGCGGACGACCTGGCCGACCTCGAAGCCGAGAGCGAGACCCACGCGAGCGACGAGGCGGTCGACGCGCTCGACGATGACGTCGAGGCCCTTTCGGACGCGTTCGCGGAACTCGAGGCCGACGTCGACAACCTCGACGACGCACTCGAAGCGATCGAGACCACCGCGGCCGACGAACGAGCCGCCATCGACGAGCGCGTCGCCGGCCTGGCGACCGATCTCGACGCCGTCACCGAACGAGCGGACGCGGTCGACGAGCGGCTCGACGCCGTTCGAACCGCCCTCGACGAGTTCGAGGCGACCGCCGCGACCGAAGCGGCACTCGAGGAGGTGGACGAAACCGTCGCGGGCCTGATCGGCGAATGCGAGGCCCTCGAGGCGGACATCGAGCGGATCGAACCGCGCGTCGACGGGCTCGCCGGTCGGTTGGAAGAACTGAACACCCGGATCGACGGCGTCTCGGGCCGGCTCGAGGAGCGATCCGAACGGACCGACGCGCGGTTCGAGGACGTCGAGGAAGCGCTCGACGAGGAGATCCGCGCCGTCGGCGACGACGTCGCGGCCGTCGACGACGCCGTCACGGCGGTCCGCGAGACGGTCGACGACCGCGCCGCGGCGCTCGAGTCCCGCCTCGACACCCTTCGGGACGGACTCGACGACCTCGACGCCGCGACGGCCGACGGTGAGCGCGTCGAGACGCTGGCGGACGACCTCGGAGCGCTCGAATCGGCGCTCGAGGGGCTCGAGGAAACGGCAGCGGACGAGCAGCGCCTCGATTCCGTCGCGGACGACCAGGCGACCATCGAAACGACGCTCGGCGACCTCGACGACGCGGTCGCCGAACTGTCGGACCGGTTGGACGGCCTCGCGGACCGCGCGGCAGACGCCGCAACGGTCGACGCGCTCGCGAGCGATCTCGAGGCGGTCGACGGCGACGTGGCCGCGCTCGAATCGGAATTGGAGGCGCTCGACGATGCGTTCGACCAGCGACTCGACGAAACGGTCGCCGATATCGAATCCCGGATCGACGAGGGGACGGACGCGCTCGAGGCGGAGGTCGCCGCGCTCGAGACGACGATCGAACGGCTCGAGGACAAGACGGTCGACACCGACGAGTTCGCAACGGTGCGCGAATCGCTCGAGGACACCCGCGAGGGGGTCGATGCGGTGGATTCGGAGGTCGACGACGTCGCGATGGACGTCGCGGCCGTCGCGGACCGGGTGGACGGCGTCGAGACCGACCTCGCGGACCGGATCGACGACGTTCGCACGGCGATCGACGACCAGGTCGGCGAGGTTCGGACCGACGTCGACGAGCGGATCAACGGCGTCCGAACGGACCTCGACGAGGAAGTCGGCGACGTTCGGACGGATGTCGACGCCCGAATCGATGACGTCCGGACGGCACTCGACGACGCTGCCGCGGAACTCGAGGCCGAGATCGAGCGCGAAACCGACTCGCTCGCCGACTCCCTTACCGATCTGGCCGATCGCGTCGACGACACCGAGCGACGAGTGGACGACCAGGCCGACCGCGTCGACGAGACCGCGGGAACGCTCGCGGCTGTCGAAACCACGGTCGAAGACGTCAGCAGCGACCTCGAGGCGCTCGCGGACCGGGTCGACGACCTCGACGACGCGGCGAGTACCGAGACCGTCGCCGCGATCGAGGACGACGTCGCGGCCGTCAACGATCGCCTCGAGTCGCTTCGCGCAGCCCACGACGATTTGGTCGGGACCGTCGAGTCGGTCCCCGACGAATCGACCGTCGAGTCGCTCGACGATCGCCTTGCGGCGGTCAGCGAGCGGCTCTCGGACGTCGAAGGTCAGCTCGAAACGGTCGATGAGCGGTTCGGCGGGGACGAGGAATGGGTCGCGGAAATCGACGCGCTCCGGACCGAACTCGAAGCCGTTCGCGCCGACGCGACGACCGCATCCGCCCTCCCGTCCGCGGCCGTCGCCGGCGGCGGCGGTGCGGGTATCGTCGCCGGCGGCGTCACCGCGCTGGCCGGCGAGGCGATGATCGGCGCCGGCGCGGCCGTCGCCGGCCTGGTCCTGCTCGCCGTCGCGGTGTCGCTCGCCGAGTAGTCGGGGCCGAACGCCACTATTTCCGGAGAAAGGACGGGAACGCGGACCGGTGGCACCGCTCGACGGCGGCGACAGGGTCCGACGCGATCCGCGACTAGTCCCGAACCAACTCGACGTTTCGCATCTCGCCCCCGCACTGCCGGCAGGTACTGACGAGCGCGCCGCTGACCGTCTCCCGCCGGCCACACTGGACGCACTCGTACTCGCGACGGTCGTCGTCTGCCATGTGTTAGCACACGAATCTCATCGTGTTAACTCTTTCCTCGGTAAATCGCGATCGCCGGCCCTAATCACGGTCGAGCAGCCAGAGCATGCATCCGAGCAGCGACGCCCCGGCAATCGTCGTCGCCAGGAGCCAGAACGCGGCCCTGAAGCCGACGGTCTCCGAGAGCGCGCCGACGATCGCCGGCGCGATCGCGCCGGCGGCCATCAACAGCGTCCGCACGACGCCCAGGCCGCCGCCGGCGACGTCGTCCGGAATGGCCGCCATCAGGTACGCGCCCCTAACTGGCCGGAACCCGTGCGCTCCGATGCCGACCGTGACGAGGAGCCCGCCCAGCAGGATCGGATTACCCGTTCCGGTCAGCGAGACGAACGCGACCAGGCCAACCGACGCGAGCCCGAGGGTAGTGACGATCAGCGGCAGCCGCCCCACCCGATCGCTCAGGTTCCCGGTTACCAGTTGCACCAGGCTCGCGAGGAAGAGCGCGCTGTAGAGCAGGCTCGCGGTCGCCGTGGTAAGCCCGGCTTCGGTCGTGAGGTATCGCGGCGCGAACGCAACCAGTCCGTTGTAGGTAAACGAGAACAGCACCGTCACGAGGGCGAACGCCGAGAACCGCCAGTCGCGGAAGAGCGCGGCGTACTGCGCGACATCGGTGTCCCGCTCGTTCGCGGTCGCCTCCTCGCCGACGGAATCGTCGGACACCCGCTCGGGGACCCGGACTCGAAACGTCACTGCGAGCGCCAGGCCGACCAGGCCGGCGACCAGAAAGAGCAGCCGCCAGCTCGCGACCGGCCCGAGGGACAGCGAGGCGACGGCGACGACGGCGGGAGGCGCGACGACGCCGCTGAAGGCGCCGAACGTGTCCAGAACGCCGAGCGCGCGCCCCGTTCGCGAGGGATACGCGCGGGCGAGGAGTCGAACGGCGACGGTCTTGTGCACGCCGGTGCCGGCGCCCAACACGAGCATCGCGCCGACGAGGACGAGAAAGGACGAGTCGACCACCAGCGCGAGCGAGGCGGCGGTCGCGACGAGCACGCCCGCGGTGATGACCGTCACGGATCCGAGCCGGTCCGCGAGCACGCCCGAGGGGAACTGCATGGCCGCGTAGACGAGCATGAGCCCGGAGAAGGCGGTCCCGAGGACGGCGTCCGAGACCCCGTAGCTCGCCTCGAACGCGTCGAACAGCGGCGGAAAGGCGTAGCGAAGGAACTTCGCCAGAAACCAGATCGCGGCCGTCAGGACGAGCGCGTCGTATCCCGCGAATCGCCCGGCCGCTCGTCGAACCGTCATGCGTTCTTACCGGGAGTACGCGAGCGGAGGACCGAGAGTCCTCCGGTCGCGGTCCAAATCGAACGCAACGCGGAAGGCCTGGCGACGCGGAGCGACCGTATGGGCTATCACACGTACCCGGTCGAGCGAGCGGACGCCCTCGAGGATCCCGGTCGCTACCGGTACTGTTCCCGCGAGGAACTGCTCACGATGCTCGATCCCACGGACGACGATCGCGTGGCCGATCTCGGCTCCGGCACGGGGTTCTACGCTGACGACGTCGCGCCGTTCGTCGACACGCTCTACGCCGTCGACGTCCAGCAGGCGATGCACGACCGCTATCGCGAGAAGGGCACCCCCGACGCCGTCGAGTTCATCACGGCCGAAGTCTCGTCGCTCCCCTTCGACGACGATCACCTCGACGGCGCCTACTCGACGATGACCCATCACGAGTACGCGGCACCGGTGAACGGGACTGACGCTGACGCCGATGCTGGCGACGGCGCGCTCGCCGAACTCGCGCGAGTGCTCCGGCCCGGCGCTCGCCTGGTCACGGTCGACTGGTCGGCCGACGGCAGCGGGGAGTCCGGCCCGCCGCTGGCGGAACGGTACGATCTCGACGAGGCGACAGCCCAACTGGAGGCCGCCGGATTCGAGATCGAGACCGCCAGCGACCGACCGGAGACGATCGCGATCGTCGCGACCCGATGACGGCGGACCGAACGGGCGGACGATAAATCACTCAAATTCGGCCGATCACGGCGTCGCCGCCTGCCCGCACTCCGAACACCGTGACTGCGGGTACCGGGAGACGGCCGACGGCCTCGACGGCAGTCCGGGATGTGACGGATCAGCCGGGCGCGCTCGCTGCTCAGTCGAAGTCGGGCAGGTCCTCCGGCGGTTCGTACTCCGCCTCCCAGTCGACGTACTCCTCCTTGAGCGTGACCGAGACGATCTGGCCGAACTCTGTCAGCTCGGCGTTGATCGAGGAGACCGTCCCCCAGGTGTCGAGGTCGGGGTGGTACTCCCGGGCCTGCCAATCCTCGGGGATACCGGGCGCGTGATAGCCGACGCGGTCGGCGAAGTCGTCCCAGAAGAAATCGAAGCCGGCGAAGAGATCGAGGTCGCGGGCGATTCCGTACTCGCGCTCCTCGAGATCGGTGTCCGCGCGCCACTCGTCGAACGCTTCCTCCCAGGCGCCCTCCTCGAGGAACGCCTGGAGCTCCTCGCGCCGGTAGTCGATCTCCTCGGTCCCGTCAGCGCTGATGGTCGCGTCCTCGTACTCGTTGGGATCGACGAACTCCAACTCCGGCGGCTCGGGGGGGTCGACCTCGAGTGTCATGGGCGGACGTAGGGCGGGTCACCGGATAAGAATTCCCACCTTTCGGTCGCGATCACGGCCGCGGTTGCGGTCGTCGTCGCCCGCTCGGGACGGCGGCGCCCGATTCGGACTCAGCCGTCGCGTCGCCGCTCGAGTTCGCGTTCGAGTTCGAACGGCAGCCGCGCGTACGCGAACGCGTTCTGGCGGAGTTTGTCGACGGTCGTGTACTCGTCGATCGCGTGAGCCGTTCCAGTGCCGGTCGCGAACTCGACGGTCGGAACGCCGGCCTCCCGGAACACCTGGGCGTCGCCGCTGCCCGTTGCGAACCGGCGGTAGACCGGCGTCGGGAGGACGTCGTCGGCGACCGCGGTCGTCGCGCGGACGATCGGCGACTCGGGGTCCGTGTACGACCCCTCGGTCCACCTGACGTTCGTGAGCGTCGCGGCGGCCCGATCGTCGAGACAGTCGCGGATCCGCGAGACGATCGCCTCGGGATCGACCGACGGCAACACGCGGATGTCGAGTTGCGCCGTGGCGCTCGGGGGAACGGTATTGACGGCGTCACCGCCGGCTAATGTCCCGAGGTTGACGGTCGGCGAGTGAAACAGGTCCACCGCCGCGTTCTCGTTGAGATAGTGCGAGTAGTACTCGACGCTCTCGGCGAGGATCGCGTCGTCGATCCCCTCGGTTGGGACGTCGAACCCGTGAAGCCGGCGTCGGCACGTCTCGACGACCTCGTAGAGGCGATCGATCGCGTTCTCGCCGAGCATCGGCCGCGACCCGTGGGCGGCGCGGCCCTCGTACTCGATCGAGGGCCAGATGTACCCCCGGTCGCCGACCGCGATCGAGTTGACGTCGCGCCGGCCGGTCGCCTCGCCGATGACGCAGGCGTCGGGGTCCAGTCGGTCGCTCTTTAACCGCGCGGTCAGTCCCACGTCGCCGCCGACTTCCTCGTCGCTTACGAAGGCGAACTGCAGCGTCACCGGCGGCACGGTGTCGGTGCGAGCGTACGCGCGAGCGACCTGGACCATCGCGCCGATGGCCCCTTTCATGTCCGTCGTGCCCCTGCCATACAGCCGGTCGCCGACGACGTCGCCAAGCGGATCGTAGTCCCACTCCGCGGCGTCGAACGGGACCGTATCGACGTGGCCGTTGTACATGAGCGTGAAGTCGCTGGCGCCCGGCAGCGTCGCGACGACGTTCGGTTTCATCGGATCGACGGCAAACCGCTCGCAGTCGAGGCCGAGCGATTCGAACTCGTCGGTGAGCCGCTCGATCAGTTCCCGCGTGTTGCCCGGCGGATTCCGGGTGTCCGCGGCGACGATCCGCCTGGTGGTCTCGAGTAGCTCGCGGGTGTTGTCCGCCAGATACGTTCGTACGGAGCCGACGGCGCCGCGCTCGTCGTCCATACCGGTCATATCGGTCGTTGATCGGCTAAAATCTCAGGCTCGATTTCAATTTCCATCTGTGAATCGAGTTATGTTACCCCCAGTCGTAGCCGAACTCCTCGGCGTCGCGGTGGATATAATCGGTCTCGAGCGCTTCGCTCACCATTCGCGCGAGGTCGTCTAGCTCCTCCTCGATGTCCTCGATATCGTCCGCGTCGAGGTCGTCGTGCGTTTCCGGCAACTCCGCCGGAACCGCCGGCGCGCGGTAGCCGACGTCCGCCGCGGCCGGGTTCCAGTAAAAGTCGAGTTCGTCGAGCAGCCCCAGCTCGCGGACGGCCCGGAATTCGTCCTCGGTCAGGTAGGTGTGTGCGGCCCATTCGTCGAAGACGTCCTCCCAGGCGCCCGCTGCCAGGAAGTCGGCCAGCTCCTCCCGGCGCGTGTCGTCACCCGTCCGCTCGTCCGGTTCGTCGACGGCGTCGTAGTCGCCCGGATCCTGCGGGCCGCTGAGCGTCGGCGGATCGGGAATCTCGACATCGAGCGTCATACCCGAACGTTCGCCCGGCGGCGGTATGGGCGTTTGCCCGGCAGGAGACCGGGTCGGGCCGTCGCCGGCGCGCGTCGATACGGCCTGGTTCGGGTCGATCCGTCCGATTCCCGCCTTTGAACGCGTCCCCTATAGTTATTTCAACCGCGATACAACCACCATGTATGGCCAGCGGGAGCGACGGCGGTCGGGAGTACTCCCTCGTCGAGCTGTTCGCTATCAAGTTCGTCCTGGCCGACGTACTGATCATCGCGGTCTTGCTGCTGTCCGGACCGCTGTACGCCATCCTGCTAACCGCCCTGCTCGTGCTCGGCGGCCTCCTCCTGTGGTATCTGGTTGAACGAGCCGGCACCGGGCCGTCCAACGCCGTCGATGCCGACCGGTCCGTCGAACGGCCGGCCGACTACGGCCAGGCGGGCGCGGGGTCCACCTCCGATTTCGAGTCCGATCCCGATCCCGACCCCGTGACGATCCTTCAGGAACGGTACGCTGCCGGCGAGCTCACCGAGACCGAGTTCGAGGCGAAGCTAGACCGACTGCTCGAGGCCGACGAGCGCGCCGAGGCGGCGGGCGTCGAGACGGAGTCGCTGTCGCTCGAACGGACCGACTGAAACCGACCACCGACCGCCATCCCAACACTCAATCGCCGGCCCATCGTAGCGCCGCGTAATGACCGACTACGAGGCAGCGATCCTCGACGTCGACGGGACGATCGTCCGGGGCGAGGAACTGCTCCCCGGCGCCACCGACGGCCTGCGCGCACTCGACGCGGCCGGCTGTTCGCGATTACTCTTCTCGAACAACCCGACGCGGGGAAGCGACCACTACCGCGAGAAGCTCGCACCCCACGGGATCGACGTCGATCCGGAGACCGTTCTCACGTCCGCGACCGTCTCGGCGGCGTACCTGACGTCGACCCATCCCGGCGAACGGGTCTACCTCGTCGGCGGCGAACGCCTCGAATCGATCCTCGAGGAGGCGGCCGTCGAGTTGACGACAGACCCCGACGCGGCCGAGGTCGTGCTGGGATCCTTCGACGAGAATTTCTCGTACAGCGCGCTCCGGTCGGCCCTGCGGGCGCTCGACGGCGACGTTCCCTTCTACGGTACCGATCCGGACGCGACGATTCCGGTCGACGGCGGCGAGATTCCCGGTTCGGGCGCGATCCTCGCCGCGATGGCGGCCGTCGCCGGCCACGAGCCCGACGCTATCCTGGGCAAGCCCTCCTCGGTCGCGGCCACGGCAACCATGGATCGCTTAGACGCCGATCCGACGCAGACGCTGGTCGTCGGCGATCGGCTCGACACCGATATCGCGCTCGGGAACCAGGCCGGCATGGAAACGGCGCTGGTGCTCACCGGCGTCACCGAGCGGGCGGACCTGGCGGCGGCAGACGTCGAACCGGATCACGTCCTCGAGTCGCTGGCCGCGGTCGAGACGCTCCTGTAACGGGAGTCGGTACGACGGGTTCTTTACTCGGTGTTAGAATCGTACGTGAATCGCCGAATTCGGCACTTATCACCCGCGAGAGCGGTCTATATGATCGCGGTCACGATGACGAACGTTCCGGCTGCGCCGGCGAGGATCCCGACCGCACGTGCCAACCGTTCGCCCCACGCAACCGTCCGTTCGAGCGAGATCGCCACCGCGATGAGCGCCATCCAGACGAGGTTCATCGAGCCCACGATCACCATGAACGCGAACAGCGCCCAGCAGCATCCCACGCAGAAGATGCTGAACTGCCAACTCATCCGAACCGCACCGCGAACCCCCGGCCGGTGGTGACCCAGAAGGAACCCGAGCGGCGACCGGCAATACCGCAGACACCGGTATTTGTACGGGGACAGCTGATAGCCCGACAGGAGCAGCAGCGTCCCGCCCAGCAAGAACCCGCCGTAGGCGTCCGCGAGGCCGGCGATCGGCACCAGGGCGTTGACAGCAAGCGGGACGAGTCCGGTCAGCGTCCAGACGAGCGCGTACGTCCCGATAAACGCGCCGAGTCGCGCCGCTTTCCCTGCGGCCGTCGCTCCCTCGAGCGTCTCGGCGTACAGCCGGAAGAGCGGGACCGACGACGGATACATCATGGCGATCATCATCGCGCCCCACATGGCCAGGTAAAGACCGATACCCGTCGCCCCGTTCGAGAGCGCCATCGCCTCCGGCACCCCCGGATCGGACAGTTGCGTGTCCATCCCGCCACCAGACATCGGAAGCCAGCCACCGATGACCGCCGCCCACGCGAGCAACACGATCCCGTACGTGACGAGCGCGACGATCGGGATACGCCGGCGGATAATTCGGTCCCGGAACGAGTCGGCTATCCCCATACGTGATCAGCTGGATTGCCGCCCCTCCGTCGTCAGGCGTTCGCCAGTTCGAAGTCGCCGAGGTAGGCGTTATTCCCCGAAACGTCCCACGCAAACTCGTCGTCGTAGGAGACGGTGGCCGTCGTCGACTTCCCGGTCTGCACCTCGTGGTCGTTCGTCAATGGGTGGGGCGAGATCGTACCGACCTCCTCGTTGAACCCGACTGCGCCGCTCGCATCCATTTCGATGACGTCCCCGATCTCGACGGCGAACTCCGACCCGTCCCGCGAGAAGGAGATCGGAACGACCGCGACGTCGGCGGATCTGACGTGCGTGTCGGCGACGGGCGCCCAGATCCCGCCGGCGCGACCGAAGTAGATGTCCTCGATGGCCTCTCGCTGCTCGTCGTCGGCCGTCTCGTCGACGAGCAACACGACGTCCCACTCCGTCTCGGGGTCGAACATGACGCCCTCGTCGGTGGAGATGAGCATGCCGACGTCCAGTCCGCTCAGGTCGACGTCGCCGTAGATCCCCTCCTCGATGTGCCACGCCAGCGAGACGGTACAGACGTCGTCGTCCGGCGGTTCCAGCCACACGCACTGGCACGCGACGTCGCAGTTACAGGCTTCGACGTAGTCCCCCTTGATGGTCCATTCTCGAGTCATTAGTGGACAACCGTGTGGTATGACAACGCGTGTCTCGATAAAGCTATCCGGTGGTATTCACTACGCCGCCTTGCCAGACGATGGCGAGTTCAGCAGTCAGCGCGACCATCATCCGAACATACGCATCGCGAATTTCCGACTAGTGCTGCGGAAGAAACCGTGTCACATCTCCTGATAATGCCCTGTTAGGTGAGAAACCGCAATCGCGCATCCGATCTCATCGCCTGCGTTCCGGAGATATGCTTATCAGTTACTATCACAACGTACGGCATATGAGAGAACGAGTGAAACAGGCGTTGCTGCGTGCGCGGTACGCAGCGATCGGTGCGGCAGTTGGGGCGGCGATCGGCGGCGCGTTCAGTCGAAACGGCGCGAGTACCGGCGGCGCGATCGGCGGGCTCGTCGGCGCGACTATCGCCGACACGCGCGGAACCGTCGATACGCTGCTCGAAGATGCGAGAGCGACAGAACTCGGCAGTCCATTCTCGGACGAGGACCGAGGTCAGAACTGAGTCTCCGCGTCGAACACTGTTTTTCCGGTCCGTGACGCCGATTCCGATCGGCGGAGACGTCGAACTTGATCCGCGAACCGAATTGTCTCGGTTCGAGTGAGTTGACCAGGCGGCGCCCGGTTCCATCCGGAGAGACGCGTGATAGCCGGGTCAGTGGCCGCCGTTTCCGTTCCGCCCGTCCAGCGCAGCCTGGCGGAGCCGCTCGCCCTCGTCGGTGCTGACGGTCAGTTCGGGGACCGCGGTCGGTTGCTTGTCCTCGTCGATCGCAACGTAGACGAAGTACGATTCGGTGGTCCGCTCGCGCTCGCGGGTCTGGAGGTTCTCGCGCTCGGTGACCAGGCGGACCTTCACGCTCGAGGTGCCGGCGTCGTAGACGTAGGCGGTGATGTAGGCCGTGTCGCCGACGGGGATCGGCCGTTCGAAGTTCATCTGGTTGACGTGGGCGGTAACGCACATCTCGCCGGCAAAGCGTATGGCCGACATCGCGCCCACCTCGTCCATCCACTTCATGACGTTGCCGCCGTGGGCGACGTCGAGCATGTTGGCGTGGTTCGGCTGTACCATCTCCCGATTTTCCACGACCGTCTCGATGAGATCCGTCATTGCCCGACGTTTCCCGACGCCGGCAATCAGTCTTGCCTTCACCGCGTCCCGGGGCGGCCCCGCGTTCCGCGACGGCGGTCGCTACCCGTCCGCTCGGCCACCAGACCGCGATCGGACGTTCGCACCCATTGCGAACTCCGATACTGGTAAAAGTCGCCGTCGAGTTGATCCGGTAATGAGCGATGCAGGCGAGGCCGACGTGCCGGAGCCGCCCGAACCGCCCGACCGCGAGCGCGGTTCCGTCCAGGTTCTCGGGACGGCACACGTCTCGCAAGCGAGCGTCGACGAAGTCCGCGAAACGGTCGAAGAGGAAGATCCCGACGTCGTCGCCGTCGAGTTAGACGAAGGACGCTACAATCAGATGCAGGGCGGGACGCCCGACGACATCGAGGCGGAGGACCTCCTCTCCGGGAACACGGTCTTCCAGTTTCTCGCCTACTGGATGCTGTCGTACGTCCAGTCGCGGCTGGGCGAGCAGTTCGACATCGAGCCAGGCGCCGACATGCGCGCCGGCATCGAGGCCGCCGAGGCCAACGGCAGCGGCGTCGCCTTAGTCGACCGCGACATTCAGGTGACGATCCAGCGGTTCTGGAGTCGCCTCTCGTTCACCGAGAAGTTGAAGATGGTCGGCGGGCTCGCGCTCGGGGTGACCGATCCCCGGACGATCGGGCTCACCTTCGGCGCCGTCGCCGGCGTCCTGCTGGGGCTGCTGACCACCGCGTTCATCGCACCGATGCTCGGCGTCGGGGATATCCTCCAGCTGGGCGTCACCGATCCGACGACGCTGCAGTACGTCGGCGGCGCCGCCATCGGCGCGCTCGCCGGCGCGTTCGTCGGCCTGGTCGCCTTCCCCTCGTTCGACGGCGCCGCGCGACGGACCGGTGGCGCCCTCTCGGGCTTCTCGATACGCGTCCTGGCCGGCCTGGTCCTCGGGATCGGCGGCTGTCTCGCGCTGGTGGTGACCGGCACCTTCGTCGGACCCCTCTCGGCGTCGACCGCCGAGAGCGCCGGCGTCTACGCGATCCGCGGAGCGGCCGGAATGCTGGCCGGACTCGGCGTCGGTGTCGCGATCGGGGCCGTCCTCGGGATCGTCCTCGACGCCGCCGGCGCGGACGTCGAGGAGGTCGACGAGATCGACATCGAGGAGCTGACCGACGGCGACGTCGTCACCGCCATGATGGAGGAGTTCCGTCAGTTCAGCCCCCAGGGAGCGAACGCCCTGATCGACGAGCGTGACGCCTACATCGCGCACAACCTCCACCAGCTTCGCGAGCAGGGGTACGACGTCCTCGCCGTCGTCGGCGCCGGCCACCGGGCCGGGATCGAACGGCATCTCGAGAACCCCAAGGCGATCCCGGCGATGGAATCGCTGTCCGGAACCGCCTCTGGCCGGCGGTTCTCGCCGCTGAAGCTCGTCGGCTACCTGGTCACCGTCGGCTTCCTCGCCTTCTTCTTCCTGCTGATCATGGCAGGGGTTCGGAACACGTTCCTGCTGAAGCTGTTCGGCGCCTGGTTCCTGTTCAACGGGCTGTTCGCGTTCGGCTTGGCCCGCCTGGCCGGCGCGCGCTGGCTCAGCGCGGGCGTCGGCGGCGCGGTCGCCTGGCTGACCAGCATCAACCCGCTGCTGGCGCCGGGGTGGTTCACGGGTTACGTCGAGCTCAAGTACCGGCCGGTCAACGTCCGGGACATCCAGACGCTAAACGAGATCGTCGACGACACCGAGCGGCCGATCGAAGAGGCGCTGTCGGCGATGTTCGACGTGCCGCTGTTCCGCCTGATCATGATCGTCGCGCTCACGAACATCGGGAGCATCATCGCGACGTTCCTGTTCCCGTTCGTAATCTTGCCGTGGCTGGCGCCCGAGATCGGCGGCGTCGATGCGCTGATGGGTGAACTGATCCGCGGCGCCGAGAACAGTCTGGAGCTGCTCCGGAGGTTCCTCTGATGAGTTATCGCGCTCGGCAGCGTTCCGACCCCGAACTGAGTTTCAGCGATCAGGAGCTGCGCGACCTCGCGGTCGCCTGGCTCACGCTCAGCATCGCCTTCGCGCTGCTGTTCGCGCCGATTCACCTGGGCGGCAGTCTCGGGTCGTTCGTCGTCATGGTCGGCCTGAGTCTGGTCACCGTCGGCGTCGCCTTCCTGCTGCACGAGATCGCCCACAAGGTCGTCGCCATCGAGCACGGCCAGGTGGCCGAGTTCCGGGCCGACTACCAGATGCTGTTTCTGGCGATCATGGGCGCGCTCGTCGGCTTCCTCTTCGCCGCTCCCGGGGCCGTCTACCACCGCGGCCAGGTGACCCAGCGGGAGAACGGCCTGATCGCGCTGGCGGGGCCGGTGACGAACCTCCTGCTTGCCCTGCTCTTTCTCCCGCTGATGATCCTCCCCGAGCCGCTCGGGACGATCGGGCAGATGGGGGTCTGGATCAACCTCTTCCTGGCTGCGTTCAACATGATCCCCTTCGGGCCGCTCGACGGAAAATCGGTCCTGCGGTGGCACAAGGGGATCTTCGCGCTAATCTTCGTTCCGAGCGCGGCCCTGGCCGCGTTCGTGGTCTTCCGCGTCGGGATGTTCTGACGCTCCGGTTCTCGCTACCGGTCGCGCCGGACCGGTGACCTTTTGCTCGCCCCGAGAGGTCGTTCGGGTATGACCACGGACGACGAGGGGACCGATACGGAGCGACTCACCTACGCCGAGACCGGCGTCGACATCGACGCCAGCGAGGACGCGACCGCCGCCCTGCTCGCAGCCTTCGGCAGCGACCTGCGGACCGAGTACGCCGGCCTGGTCGACATCGGCGACCGATACCTCGCCCTGGCGACCGACGGCGTCGGCACCAAACTGCTGGTCGCGGAGTCGATCGAGGACTTCTCGACGATCGGTATCGACTGCATCGCGATGAACGTCAACGACCTGGTCGCCGCGGGCGTCGAACCCGTCGCATTCGTCGACTACCTCGCGATCGACGAGCCCGACGAGACCCTGACTAACGAGATCGGCGAGGGCCTGGCCGTCGGCCTCGACGAGGCGGACCTGACGATGCTCGGCGGTGAGACGGCGGTCATGCCTGACGTCGTGAAAGGATTCGACCTGGCGGGCACCTGCGCGGGCCTGGCGGCGAAAGACGACCTGTTCGCGGGCGAGGCGCAGGTCGGCGACGCGCTCGTCGGCTTCCCCTCGAACGGGATCCACTCGAACGGACTGACGCTGGCCCGCGAGGCCGTCACGCGCGACCACGAGTACACCGACGAGTTCCCGCCGACTCCCGAGCGGACGATCGGCGAGGAACTACTGCGGCCGACCCGGATCTACACGGACCTGCTCGAACCGATGCGCGAACACGGCGTCCGCGCCGCGGCCCACGTCACCGGCGGCGGCTGGACGAACCTGCTGCGGATGGGCGAGTTCGAGTACGTGATCGACGACCCGCTCCCGGCTCAGCCGGTCTTCGAGTTCGTCCAGGAGGAGGGGAACGTGACCGACGAGGAGATGCACCGGACGTTCAACATGGGCACCGGCTTCGTCGTCGCGCTGCCGGAAGACCAGGCCGACGACCTCGCCGCCGAAACGGACGGCCGGATCATCGGGCGCGTCGAGGACGGCAGTTCGGTCGAAATTCGCGGCCTCTCGCTGTCCTGAGGGCGCGGACCGGGAGCTGCATCGGTCTAGATCGACAAAAGTTCGGCGAGCGGGGTAGCGCCGGTGATTCAGGCTCGCGTCGCGGCCCGCTCGGGCGTGTCGGCCCTGTTGTTGGCGTACGCGTTGTAGGCCGAGAGCGCGGCGATGACCAGACCGGAGAGCGCGGTCCCGGTCGCGAGCGTGCTGCTTCCCATCTCGATGACGGCCGGGGAAACGAGCAACCACAGCCCGAGCAGGACGGTCAACGAGGCGACGCCGACGCTCGCCAGGCGGTCCCGCGACAGTCGGACGAAGTTGTACCCGGCGAGCAGGAAGACGCCTGTCCCGACGAGCGTATCGTTCCAAATGGCTGCCTCCGTGGCGTCGAAGATGAACGGCGAGGCGACGACGTAGAGCCCGACCAGCGCGGCGAGGGCGCTCACCCACTGCATCACGTCGGTGTTGAGGGTATTGCGGGCGCGGTCGGCGGTGGCGGTGCGGTTCGGGTCCGTGTCCGTCGGTGTATTACTCATGGTGACTTCACGTGCGGTAACCGTCAGACGGAGAAAGCGGTAGTGCCTGCACTCGTCTGGCCGATCAGGCCCAGATTCGTCCTATCTCTGTCGTCACGTTCCCGTTTCCGATCGGCGCCGCGATTCGCTCCGCGTCGACGCGGCGCCCGATGGTCCGCGGTCCGTCCTCAGCGATTACCGTTCCGACTCGCTCGCGTCGGTCAGTTCGGACTGCTCGGCCGCGCCGGTCGCCGCTCGGATCGCGTCGTACTCCTCGTCGCTGTAGGCGATGAACCGCACGTCCTCGAGGGAATCCGGCTCGTAGCCCTCGATCTCCTCGCCGATGATCCCGGCGCCGTCCGCGACGTCGAAGCCGGCGACCCCGCAGCCGAGCGCGGGAAGCACGAGGGACTTACAGCCGAGTTCGTCTGCCTTTTCAAGTGCGTTGCGGGTTGCGTCGCGGATGCTCTCGGCGGTCGCCTGGCCGTCCCCGTAATGTGGCATCGCGGCGGCGTGGATGACGTACTCGGCGTTTAAGTCGTAAGCGTCGGTAACAGCGACTTCGCCGAGGTCGATCGGCCCCTTCTCCGCGGCCTCCTCGTTGATTTTGTCGCCGGCGCCGCGGCGGAGCGCACCCGCGACGCCTGACCCCATCTCGAGGCTCGTGCCGGCTGCGTTGACGAGCGCATCGGCGGACTGTGCGGCGATGTCGCCCTGGACGACGACGTACTCCATACGCGATGGTTCCGGATCGAAGCCAATGAAGGTGATCGTGGTAATCTCGATTACCGGCGACCGGGACCGGGCTGGAATCGAATCGAGACGAGCGTCGGTCGGTCCGCTCGTCAGTCGGTTCGAATCCAATCGTCCCGCGCCGGCCTGGTCGCGATATCGGCGGTGGCGATCCCGTAGAACTTCTCGCGGCCAACCGGGGTCCGAAGCCGCAGGGCGCAGGTGTAGTCGGTCACCTCGAACGCGGTCACCGTGCGGGGTGACCGCTGGTGGGCAAACCGAAAGAGCCGGTCGGCCTCCGCTTCGGCGGTGATGCGGTTGCCGAGCGGCCAACTCAGCGACTCGAGGCGACCGCAGTCGACGTCGACCAGGTGAGCGATCAGGTCTCGACCCCGCAGACCCATTGCTCCCTGTGACCGGTCCTCGTGTGAACTCATATGACGGACGATTCTTCCCATCCCGAAAAAAGATGCTATTTCCGCGTGACTGGTTTTTGCACGATATTCGGTATACCGTTGTACGTCAGAAGACGGCGTTTCGGGAGCTATTACGGCAGAAAATCGTCGGTTCGGACCGGCGGCTCGATCGTCGTCACCGGCTACCAGTTCGGCTCCCCGGAATCTTAGGTCGACCAAAACCTTTTTAGATTTAGGCAAGCCTAACTCAGCGTGATGGACGTACCCGCCCGCAGGGAGGATCCCGAACTCGACGAGGAACTCGAGGAGCCGGCGGCGGTCGTGACGAGCCACGAGACCCGCCCCGGAAAGATCGTGCTCACCGAACGCGACAACAGCGACGGCTGGATCGCGACCGACCTGACCGTCGACCTCGTACCCTGAACTCGTCGCCGCTCGGGACCGTCGCCCGACGCTGACGCCGCTAACCGACCGGTATCGATCGCAAACGACCCTCTCTTCCGCCCTACTCCGTCGACGCTGCGAAAAAACTCGTCTCGGCTATTCTACCGTCGCGACGCGCCGTCGATCATGCTTCGATCTGCTGACCGCACTCAGTGGGTCGCTTCTTCGAGGACCAGGGTGTCGTCCTCGAGGTAGTGCTCGAAGTGGTGGCCGTCTTCCTCGAGCGTGACGAGGATCTCACGCAGGATCTCGCTGGTCGCGGGGTCGCCGAGGTTCTCGGCGAGTTCGATGCTGTCGCGCATCGATTCGATGATGTCGCCGTACATTTCGAGGTCGTTCTCGAACATCGTGCGGACGTCGTAGACGTCCTCACCCTCGAACTCGACGGTGGCCCGGTCCTCCTGGTTCGACGGTCCCGAGACCGGGACGCCGCCGAGTGCTTGGGCGCGCTCGGCGATGACGTCGGCGCCTTCCTCGACGTGCTCGTAGGCCTCTTCGATGAATTCGTGGAGCGGGAGGAACTCCGCGCCCTCGACGACCCAGTGGTGCTTCTTCAGCTGGTGGTAGAGGACGTACGAGTTGGCCAGCTCCGTGTTCAGCGCGTCGACGATCTGCTCGGCCTTCTCCTGTTCGAGCCGAAGCTCGTTCTCCTCGACGGTATCGGCCGACTGCCGGACGGTCTTTTGAGTGCTCATCCTACTCCGAGGTACGCGCGCATTCCACTTAAAGCTTCTCCATGAGTAAACATTTCTTTGGCATACCTAAAAATTCGTTTTTGGATTATGGGTCTAGATTTCCGTCGTGAGCTCGAAGAACGTGTTTCCGAACGACACCGTCAAAACATCCGCTGTTTTTTCGAGCCTGAGTAAACATTTTCAGTACGGAACCCCAAAGGGCGAGTATGGCAACGAGAATCGCCCAGCGGCGGGAGCAACTCTACGTCGACGGCGAGTGGATCGAGACCGAAAACGCGCTATCGGTCTCGGATCTCGCCGAAGGCGGGACCTTCGCACAGGTCGCCGCGGCGGGTCCGGACGAGGCACGGACCGCGCTCGCGGCCGCCCACGAGATCAAACCGGAACTGCGAGAGACGACGGTCGTCGAACGCGCGGAGTGGTGTGAGACGATCGCCGACGGACTGCGCGAGCGCGAGGAGGAACTCGCCGAGATCATCGTCCGCGAAGCCGGCAAGCCAATCTCGTCGGCCCGCGGCGAGGTCGGCCAGGCGGCCGAGCGCTTCGACCGCGCGGCCGAGGAAGCGCGCAACATCGTCAGCAAGGGCGAGTACCGCGAGGGGTCGACCGCGGGCCACGAGGGCTGGCAGGCCATCGTCAAGCACGAGCCGATCGGCGCCGTCCTCTGTATCACGCCGTACAACTACCCCCTGGCGACGACGGCCCTGCAGGTCGCGCCGGCGCTCGCGGCGGGTAACAGCGTCCTGCTCAAGCCCGCCAGCAAGACACCCATCTCGGCGGCGATCCTCGCCGACGTCATCGCCGACGTCGACGGCATCCCGGACGGCGCGTTCAACTTCGTCCCCGGCGACGCCAGCGAGATCGGCGACCTCATGTCCGGCGACGACCGCATCAACGCGATCGCGATGACCGGCTCCTCGGGCGCCGGCAAACACGTCGCCCGCCAGAGCGGCATGGTCAACCTGCACATGGAACTGGGCGGCAACGCCCCGGCGATCGTCTTCGACGACGCCGACCTCACCGACGTCGCGGGCAACTGCGCCAAGGGCTCGTTCAAGTACGCCGGCCAGCGTTGCTCGGCCGTCTCCCGCGTGCTCGCCCACGAATCGGTCCACGACGATCTGGTCGACCAGATCGACGCCCAGATGGACGCCTGGCAGGCCGGCGACCTCTTCGACGAGGACACCGCCTTCGGGCCGCTCATCAGCGAGGACCAGGCGGAGTGGGTCGCGGAACTGGTCGACGATGCCGTCGAGAAGGGTGCGGAGGTCGTCCGCGGTGGCGAGCGTCGCGCCCCGGAGGGCGTCCCCGAGGAACTGTCGAACCAGTTCTTCGAGCCGACGCTGCTGGCGAACGTTCCCCACGACGCTCGCATCGTCGACGAGGAGCAGTTCGGCCCGATCGCCGCCGTGACGACCTTCGAGGACGAGGACGAGGCTCTCGAGATCGCCAACAGTTCGGACCTCGCGCTCGACGCCGCAGTCTTCACCAGCGACTACAAGCGCGCGATGCGGATGGCCAACCGCGTCGACGCCGGCGCGGTCCGGATCAACGGCGCGCCGAGCCACGGCCTCGGCGACGTTCCCTTCGGCGGCAACAAGGACTCGGGAATCGGTCGCGAGGGGCTCGACGCCTCCATCCACGAGATGATGCGCGAGAAGAGCATCATCCTGTAATCGGCCGCACCGATTTTCCGCCCGCGGCTACCCGATCCGCGACCTCCGCCCCCGCTTCCTCTCCCGTCCCCGCTTTCGCTTCGCGCCGAGCGCGCTCGACGCCCGACACCGCTAGTCCTCTAGTCGAACGAGAACGGCTTGGTGGCGACGACCGCTTCAGCCCCGTCTCGAACGGCGACCACGGTGATCGTTCCCGTAGCACCCGCGTCGTAGTCGAACGTCGTTGTCTGTCCGACGGCCGTGAGTTCGTCGGTGTTCCCGTTTCCATCGCGGATTTCGATCCGGTCCGCTCGGTCGCGTGAGACGTACGCCACCGTCACGGTCCGTGACGTCGAATCGACGTCGATGCTCACGCCTGCTTGCGGTGCCGCCGGCTGCGTGCCGCGTTCGGCGAACAGGTCTTGGAACTCGTAGTCCTCGGTCGGGATGGATCGCTCCGCGACGACGACGGCGCCGTCCGTTTCGACCGTCGCGTCGTCGACGGTCTCGCTCAGTTTGCGTTCGAACTCGGCCGTTCGATCGCTGCCGACGGCGGCGGTCGCCGAAAACACCGTCGTGTCCGCCCCGACCGTCCACGAGTACGCGATTCCGGTCCCGGCCGCGTCTTCACCCGGGGCGTCGTGTTCGCCCCACAAGAACGTCGCTTCGTCGGTGGTTTCGGCCAGGTCCGCGAAGCGATCAGCCGCGTCGACGCGGCGATCGGTCCCCTCGACGCCCGCGGACAGAACGGCATCGAGCTCCGCGCCGTCGTCCCCGCTTACGACGAGCGCGTCCGACGAAACGGCGACCGAGGCCGCGTCCCGTTCGAAACGCTCGAACTCGCCGACCGCGGGCTCCGAGTCGTCGATCGCTCCTGGGTCGAACGAACCGGACAGGACGACGTTCCCGGCCGTCCCCTTTGACCCGAATCTGAGGACGGCGTCCACGTCCGACTCATCGGCGCTCAACTGCGCGGCGAGCTCGCCGCTCATCCCGTCCGGGAGCGTCGGAATCGTCGCGGCGACCTCGGGGTCGAGATCGTCCTCGTATCGTCGAACTGCGGCCAGGTCGCGGTAGTGAACCAGCAGTTCCGCGCTTCCTGACGCAGGGACCCAGCGTTCGAGGGGCGTCAGATCGCCGCCGCCGTCGTTCTGTTCGGTCGTCCCGTCGGATTCGTTTCGTGTCTCGTCGTCTCCGGACCCGCCGTCGAGGCATCCCGCGCCGAGCGCGGTGAGACCAGGCCCGGCCGCGAGCAGTTTCCTTCTCGAAACGTCTTTCATGATGATACGATCGGGTCGTAACTGCTACCGTATATAGCTATCCGGATTCGACCGAGCGAGTTCCCGGCGCGGCTCCCGTCACCGAACGCGCGAGCGCACGGCCGTGTTCGCGCCCGGCCACACCAGCGGCTCGTCGAAGGAACTACCGTCGTCGGCGGTAGACCCACGGACATGACACGCGACGTGCTCGTCGCCGGCGAAACGCTGATCGATTTCATTCCCGAACAGGCGGGCCCGCTCGAAGACGTCGCCGGGTTCGAGCGCCGGCCTGGCGGCGCCCCGGCGAACGTCGCCGTCGCGCTCGCGCGCCTCAAGCGGCCGCCGCTGTTCTGGACCCGCATCGGAGCCGATCCGTTCGGCCGCTATCTGGAACGGACGCTGGCCGACCACGGCCTGCCCGACCGTTTGATCGAACGCGACGACGGCGCGAAGACGACGCTCGCGTTCGTCACCCACGACGAGACCGGCGACCGGGAGTTCACCTTCCACCGCGAGGGGACTGCGGACACGCGCCTCGAGCCTGGCCGAGTCGACGACGAGACGCTCGCGGACTGCGAGTGGGTCCACGCCGGCGGCGTGGCACTGGCCAGCGGCTCCTCCCGCGCGGCGACTCTGGACCTGCTCGAGCGGGCTGCGGGCGCGGGCTGTACGATCTCGTTCGATCCGAACTGGCGGCCCGAGCTGTGGCCCGACGAGGGGGCGTTCGCGAGCGTGGCGGCCGACGCGCTCGCCCACGTCGACGTCTGTTTCGCGACGGTTGACGAACTCGAACGCCTGGGTTTCGCGGGTGAGACGCCGACGGCAGTCGCGCAAGCGGCGATCGACGACGGGCCGATTCACACCGTCTTCGTGACTCGGGGGAGCGACGGTGCGGTCGCCGTCGCGGGGGAGGACGCCCCGTGGACCGCGGGATCGGTCGAGCATTCGGGCTTCGCGGTCGACGCCGTCGATGCGACGGGCGCCGGCGATGCCTTCGTCGCGGGTGGGATCGCGGCCCTCCGAGACGGCGGTGACGGCGGGAACGTCGGAGCCGGCGGAGCCGACGGAGACCGCGGGATGCTCGAGGACGCGGTCGCGTTCGCGAACGCCGTCGCCGCGACCGCGACGTCTGGTCGAGGCGCGATGTCGGCGCTGCCGACCCGAGACGCGGTCGCTGCGCTGCTGGCGGAGCAACGGCGGTACGCATAACCGGCAGCCATCGACGGCGCGTGGTTGCAAGCCCGGTCGCTATCCGCCACTCTAACGGACGAACGGACATGGGCCTCAACGTTCGCGGCGCGATCCCCTTCGCGCGGTCCGTCGTGGCGGGCATTCAGGAGAAAAACGTCACGTTCATGGCCGCCAGCATCGCTTACCAGGCGTTCATCTCGCTGATTCCGCTGCTCGTACTCGTCTTCTTCCTCGTCTCGTTCGTCGGGGACGAGGGACTCGCCACCCAGGTATCGTCGACGACCGAGGGCTTCCTCCCCGAGAGCGGCCAGATAATCCTCGAGGAGGGCATCGAAGGTGAAACCGGGAGCGTCGGCACGTCGCTGATCGGGCTCGTCGCGCTCGTCTGGGGGTCGCTGAAAATCTTCCGGGGGCTCGACACCGCCTTCTCGGAGATCTACGCCTCGACGGACGACAATTCCCTGGTCGATCAGGTGCGCGACGGGGCCGTCGTCTTCGGGACGATCGGCGTCGCGCTGGTCGCCGCGGCGCTGACCACGATCGCGTTCGCGTTCCTCCACATTCCCTTCGTCGGACTGCTGAACCCGCTCTTGCTCGTGGTCGGGCTGACCGTCGCCTTCCTGCCGATGTACTACTTCTTCCCCGACGTCGACGTCTCCGTTCGGGAGGTGCTGCCGGGTGTCCTCGTCGCCGCCGTCGGTTGGACGCTCCTCCAGTCGCTGTTCCAGATCTATGTCGCCATTTCGAGCAGTTCCGAGTCCGCGGGCCCGATCGGGGCGATCCTCCTGTTGCTGACCTGGCTGTACTTCGGCGGCCTCATTCTGCTCGCGGGCGCCGTCGTCAACGCCACTCGCTCGGGGCACATCGATATCGAGCCCGAGGCGACGGGCGAGCGAGACGAAGCCGACGCCCTGGACGGCATCCCGGCGGACGCGGAGCGCGAGCCGTTCGTCGACTCGGCCGCGCGCGACCGCGAGCGCTTCGAACGGCAACTTGAGACGCTCCGTCGGGAGCGCGATCAGCTGCAACACGACCGCGACGCCCAGCGGACCCGCCGATACCGGCTCGAGGACCGCGTCAGCGAGCTCGACGCCCGAGTCGACCGCCTCGAAGCGGAGAACCGGGATCTCACGGCGGAGAACGAACGACTCCGGCGCGAACTCGAGGCGAGCCGGGCGTCTTCGTGGCGACGGCGGCTGCGCGGAGTCCTGACGCGAGTGCGGACGCTGAACGTGGGTGTCGTCGAACGGCGGAACGAGTAGCCCGGAATCCGGCCGCCGATCGGCCGGCGTTCGCTTCCCCTCGTCCGTTCCGAGGCGGGACAGCTTAGTGACTCCCCGTTCCACCCCGAATCGTGTCCCATCCCCATCCAGTCCGCGACGCCAGGCGTCGCATCCAGGCCGAGCACGCGTCGGTCATCGAGGGGATCGACGCCTGCGCCGACGCGGTCGCCGAGCCCTGGGATACCTCGCGAACGACCGACCGCGAGGCGGTCACCGACGGACTGCATCGTACCTTCGAGGAAACCGGGCTTCTCGAGACCCTCCCGGCCGTGCTCGCCGATGCGGTCGCGGCGACGGACTACGAACTGCGGGCCAGGCCGGTTCCGGCGCCGCCGTCCGTCGTCGTAACGAGCCGCGGCCCCGTGCTCCGGGCGACGATCGATCCCGGCCGACTCGTGATTCGGTTCGACGTCTTCGACGTCGTTCGCGATTCTGATCCCGATCGGCGACCCGCGTACCGCCGGTCTAATGGCGTCCGCCTCACCGTATCGCTCGAATAACGATCGAAATGCGATACCAACGACGTGCTATCGTCTTCACTACCCTACGGGAATTCGTGTCCCGCCGTCCGGGTCCGGACCGATAATAACTCAGTTCGGTATATCGCCAGTTCTTGTTAACAGTCCCTGATTCCGAATCTGTTAGTTAATAATACACCGTTTTGGGATAATAACCCTTATACCCGGGAGGGACTAGCCCCGGATATGAACTTGACACGACGCGCGCTGGTGAAAGGTGGCGCCGGCGCAGTCGCCGCCGGTACTCTCGCCGGCTGTCTCGACGACGTCGGGACCGCCAACGCGGAGCTCGACGCCGGCTACGCTGCGTTCTTCACCCTCCGGGACTGGACCCAACAGGTGAGCGGGGACGCGATCGATTTCGAGGATCCAGTCGGAACCGGCGAGGCCGGTCACGGCTGGCAGCCGAGCGGGGACCTCACGCGAGACATCGCCGACGCGGGCGCCTTCGTCTACCTCGATACGCCCGAGTTCTCGTGGGCTCAGGACGTCGCGGCGACGCTCGAAGCCGACTACGATACCGTGGCTGTGATCGACGGTCTCGCGGATCTGGATGCTGATGACCTCCTCGACTGGGAGCACGAGGTCGACGCCGGTGACCACGATCACGACCACGACGCGGAGAACGAGTCGCACGAGGAACACGATCACGACGATCACGATCACGGCGACGAGGATGGACACGACGACCACGACCACGATCCGTCGTCGATCGATCCGCACGTCTGGCTCGATCCCGTTCTCGCACAGGATATTGTCGATACCATCGCGACCGGCCTGGCCGACGCCGACCCGGACAACGCCGAGACCTACGAGGACAACGCCGACGCGTACATCGAGGAACTCGACGCGCTCGATCAGACGTTCGAGGAGCTGATCGACGCGGCCGACCGACGGGTCGCCGTCTTCGCCGGCCACGACTCGTTTACTTACCTGCAGGAGCGATACGGGTTCGAAATTCACACCCCGACTGGCGTCTCTCCGCAGGAGCAACCGAGCCAGAGCGCCATCTCCGAGACGATCGATCTCATCGACGAGGAAGGGATCGACACGATCCTCTATGGCCCCTTCGAGGCACCCGACGGGGCGTATCCGCAACTCGTCGAAACGATTCTCGACGACAGCCAGGCCACCGACGCGAAGGCGCTGACGCACCTGTCGGGCACCCTCGCCGAGTGGGAGGACGAGGAGTGGGGCTACCGCAAACAAATGGAAGAAATAAACCTCCCCGCGCTTAGAGAGGCAGTAGGCGCACAGTGACCGTCGTCAATCTCCAGAACGTGACGTTCGCCTACGGCGAGCAGCCGGCGGTAGCGGACGTCTCGCTGACGGTCGAGGCGGGCGACTTCCTCGGACTGATCGGCCCCAACGGCTCCGGGAAGACGACACTCCTGCACCTCATGCTCGGCCTGCGCAACCCCGACAGCGGCACGATCGAGCTGTTCGGCGAGCCCGTCGACTCGTTCGACGACGGCGAGCGGATCGGCTACGTCTCCCAGCAGGCGACCAGCCGCGGCGGCTCGATGCCGGTCACAGTCCGCGAAGCCGTCACCATGGGTCGATTCGCCCACGCGGGCCACGGCCGACTGACCGACGAGGACCGCGAGATCGTCGCCGACGCGATCGAGACGGTCGGCATCGCCGACCTCGCGGATCGGCAGGTCAACCAGCTCTCGGGCGGCCAGCGACAGCGGGCCTACATCGCGCGGGCGCTGGCCTCCGAAGCGGACCTGCTGGCGCTCGACGAGCCCACCGTCGGGGTCGACGCCGAGTCCCGCGACGCGTTCTACCAGCTGCTCGAGTCGCTCAACGACGACGGGATCACGATCATCCTGATCGAGCACGACATCGGCGTCGTCACGGATCGGGCTAACCGAATCGCCTGTATCAACACGGAACTGTACCACCACGGCGACACCGAATCGTTCGTCGAGAGCGACGCCCTGACCGAGGCCTACGGCGCGACGGGCCAGGTCGTTCACCACCACCACTGATCCATGAGTCAGAGCACTTCGATTCGTCGGCAGACGGAACGGCTCGGACTCGGCCTGACCGCGATCCTTGCGGTTGCGATGATCGGTCTCTTGATCATCGACGCCTTGCGATCGTACCCCCTCGTCGGCGGCATCTACGACCAGGCCAGGATCGCGAGCTGGTGGCTGGACCACTACCTCGGGACGAACGTCTTCTATCACCCGTTCATGTGGCGGTCGATCGCGACCGGCGTGCTGATCGGCGTCGTCGCGCCGCTGGTCGGCACCTATCTGGTCCACCGCGAGATGGCGCTGATCGGCGAGACGCTGGCTCACACGGCCTTCGCCGGGGTCGCGATCGGCCTGCTCGTGAGCGCGACGACCGGCTGGAGCGGCTCGCTGATGCTCGTCGCGCTGGTCGTCGGCATCCTCGGCGCGCTCGGCGTCCAGTGGCTGGCCGAGCGGACCGACACCTACGGCGACGTGCCAATCGCGATCATGCTGACCGGCAGCTTCGCCGTCGGGACGCTCATCATCAGCTACGGCCGCGGCATGACCGGGATCAGCGTCGAGGACTACCTCTTCGGGAGCATCTCCGTCGTCACGCCGTCGGGGGCGCGACTGATGGCGGTCCTCAGCGTCGTCGTCGTCGCCGTCGTCGTCGCGACCTACAAACAGTTGCTCTTTATCACCTTCGACGAGCAGGCCGCCCGGGTCGCGCGGCTCAACGTGACCTGGTACAACACCCTGCTGATCGTGATGACGGCCGTGGTCGTCGTCGGCGCGATGCAGATCCTCGGCGTGATCCTCGTCGCCGCAATGCTGGTCGTCCCCGTCGCGGCCGCGACCCAGATCGCCCGCAGTTTCCGCGAGACGCTCGTCTGTTCGATCCTCTTCGGCCAGGTGGCGATCCTCGGGGGCTTCGCGCTCTCGATCTCCCAGGGGCTTCCGACGGGCGGCTCAATCGTCGTCGTCGCCATCGCCTGTTACCTGCTCGCGATTCTGGTGTCGGGCCGCTCGACGGCGGCGATCTCGACGCACTGATCGCCCCGTCACGCCCTTCTCTATCGCCGTTAGTTCGCGCCGGAGCCGCCGCTGACGCTTCGGACGAACTGGAGGATCACGCCGAGGCCGGAACAGGCGATACCGACCGGGACGAGCGCGAGTCCGAGACCGAGGGCGTATTCGCTGCCCCACAGCACGGGGCGACCGACGAGCGCTCCGAACAGCCGAACGAGCAGGACGGGACCGACGAGCAAGACGACGGCCAGGCCGCCGGCGAGCGCGCCGGCCATGAGCAGCCGTCGCGGTCGACCGGTCGGGGCCCACAGCCGCGTGACGAGAGCGAGCAGCCCCGCCTCCGCGAGTGCGAGCGATCCGGCGACACCGTACAGCAGCACGAAGATCCCGGTGAGCCCGGCCGCGAACCCGTCTCCGGGCGGCTCTTCGGGAATCGTCGTGAAGAGGAACGCCGCGGACAGGAGCCCGATGGCTCCCAGCAGTGCGGTACCGGCGGCGACGTGACGAGGACGCAGGCGAAACATGTCGATCTCATTTACGTACAAACACGACGTCGATAAAAGTTACCGACACCGGTTCTCGCCGTTCGGCGATCGAGATCCGACGGTTCCGGCTGCCGTCGGGCGAATTTCGATTCCCCGACGGCGGGAACACGCTACACGTTTAACTCGCTACTCGAATATCGTTCCTACGATGGGACGGTTAGCCGAACTCTTCGATCCCGAGACCGTCGCGGTGGTCGGCGCGACCGACCGCGAGGGCGCCGTCGGCCGGGCGATCGTCGAGAACTTACAGGACGAGTTCGCCGGCGAGATCGTACCGATCAACCCCTCGCGCGACGAGGTCCTCGGGCTCGAGTGTTACTCGGACGCGAAGAGCGCACCGCCGATCGACCTGGCGGTCGTCGTCGTACCGCCTGGCGTCGTCATCGACTCCGTTCGCGAGCTCGCCGAGACGGGCACCGAGCACGTCGTCGTCATCACCGCCGGCTTCGCCGAGACCGGCGGCGAGGGCGCCGAGCGCGAGCGCCGGCTCCGTGAAATCGCCGCGGAGTACGACCTCGACGTCGTCGGGCCGAACAGCTTAGGCGTCATGTCCACGCCGAACGGGATGAACGCCACGTTCGGCCCCGAGAGCGCGCTCGAGGGCTCGATCTCGTTTATGAGCCAGTCGGGCGCGTTCATCACCGCCGTCCTCGACTGGGCCAACGACCAGGGGATCGGCTTCCAGGACGTCGTCTCGCTGGGGAACAAGACCGTCGTCGACGAGACGGACTTCGTCCGCGAGTGGGGCGACGACCCGGACACCGACGTCATCATCGGCTACTTAGAGGACATCGACGACGGCCAGGCGTTCCTCGAGACCGCCCGCGAGGTGACCGGCGACACGCCGATCGTGCTCGTCAAGTCCGGCCGGACGGACGCCGGCGCGCAGGCCGCTTCTTCCCACACCGGCGCGATTGCCGGCAGCGAGCGGGCATACGAGGCGGGGCTCGAGCAGGCCGGCGTCCTGCGGGCCCAGTCGGTCCAGGAACTGTTCGACTACGCGCGGGCCCTCGCCGGGCTGCCCGAGCCCGAGTCCGACGGCGTCGCCGTCGTGACGAACGCGGGCGGTCCCGGCGTGCTCACCACCGACGCCGTCGGCGACTCGACGCTCGAGATGGCCGACTTCGCCGACGAGACGATCGACGAACTCGCCGAGGCGATGCCCGACGAGGCCAACGTCTACAACCCGATCGACGCGATCGGGGACGCCGACGTCGAGCGGTTCGGCGAGGCCTTGGAGATCGCACTGGCGGACCCCAACGTCGGCAGTGCGGTCGTCGTCGCCGCGCCGACCGCGGTCCTGTCCTACGACGACCTGGCCGAGACGGTCATCAAGAAGCTCGAGACTCACGACACGCCCGTCGTCACGTGCCTGATGGGCGGCGAGCGGGCCCGCCAGGCGGAGGAGACGCTGCGGGAGTCGGGGATTCCCAACTACTTCGACCCCTCGCGAGCGGTCTCGGGGCTCGACGCGCTCGCTCGCTACCGCGATATCCGTGAGCGGACGGTCGACGAGCCCGAAACGTTCGACGTCGACCGCGAGCGCGCCCGCGAGATTCTGCAGCGGGCCGCCAGGCGGGACGACAACCGGCTCGGCGTCGAGTCGATGGACTTGCTCGAGGCCTACGGGGTCCCGACGCCGGACGGCGAGATCGTCGACGACCCCGACCGCGCCCGCGAGGTCGCCGAATCGATCGAGGGCGACGTCGTCATGAAGATCGTCAGCCCCGACATCACCCACAAGTCGGACATCGGCGGCGTCAAGGTCGGCGTCTCCGACGACGACGTCTACGACGCCTACGAGGACGTCGTCTCTCGGGCGCGCAACTACCAGCCCGACGCGACGATCATCGGCGTGCAGATCCAGGAGATGCTCGACCTCGACGCCGGGACCGAGACCATCGTCGGGATGAACCGTGACCCGCAGTTCGGCCCGCTGTTGCTGTTCGGACTCGGCGGGATCTTCGTCGAGATCCTGGAGGACACGTCGGTCCGCGTGGCCCCGATCGGCGAGGACGAGGTCCGCGACATGATCGACGAGATCCGGGCCGCGCCGCTGTTGCGCGGCGCCCGCGGTCGCGAGCCGGCCGACGTCGACGCTGTCGTCGAAACCGTCCAGCGGCTCTCACAGCTGGTAACCGACTTCCCGTCGATCCTCGAACTCGACGTCAACCCGCTCGTGGCGGGCCCCGACGGCGCACAGGCGATCGACCTGCGACTCACGGTCGATACGGACGAACTCGACACCGAAACGGACACGGAGTGACCATGACTGACACTGACACCGATCCGGACATCGAATCCACGGACAGCGAGCCCGACACTGAGACCGGCACCGACGCCGGAGCCGACACCGAAACCGGCGCTGCGACCGCCGAACCGACCGCCGCTACCGACGGCGACGCCGACACGCTGCTCGTCGCCTCGCTCGCGGAGAGCACCGGCAAAACGGCGATCACGCTGGCGCTTGCCCGCCTGGCGGAAGCCGAGGGCGAGACCGTCGGCTACATGAAACCGAAGGGGACCAGGCTGCAGAGTAACGTCGGGAAGACCTTGGACGAGGACCCGATGCTGGCCCGCGAGCTGCTCGACCTCGACGCCGAGATGCACGACCTCGAACCCGTGGTCTACTCGCCGACGTTCATCGACCAGGCGATCCGCGGCCGCGAGGACCCGGCCGAGCTCCGCGAGCGCATTCAGGAGGCGTTCGGGACGCTCGCGGCCGACCGCGACCGCATGTTCGTCGAGGGCGGCGGCCGGTACGACGTCGGCGGCATCGTCGACCTCACGGACGCCGACGTCGCGGCGTTGCTGGACGCGCGCGTCCTCCTGGTCGCGCCCTACGAAATTCCCGGGGACGTCGACGACGTGCTCGCCGCCGCCGAGACGTTCGGCGACCGGCTCGCCGGCGTCGTCTTCAACGACGTTCCCGACGCGGCCTACGACGCGCTCGAGACGGACGTGGTCCCGTTCCTCGAAGGCCGGGGAATTCCGGTCTACGGCGTGCTTCCCAGCGAGCGAGAGCTGTCGGGCGTGACCGTTGCGGATCTGGCGGACGAACTCGGCGCCTCGATGCTCGTCGAGGAGGGGCAAGACGTCTACGTCGAGCGCTTCGCGGTCGGCGCGATGGGGCCCGACAGCGCCCTGCGGCACTTCCGCCGGACGAAAGACGCCGCCGTCATCACAGGCGGCGACCGCGCCGAGATCCACACCGCCGCGCTCGAGGCCCCCGGCGTCCGCTGTCTCATCCTCACCGGCGGCCACCGCCCCTCCGGCGCGATCGTCGGCCAGGCGAGCGAGAAGGGCGTCCCGATCCTGGCGGTCCAGACGGATACGCTCACGACCGTCGAGCGCGCCGAGGACGTCGTCCGCAGCGGCCGGACGCGGGACGCCGAGACCGTCGACCGGATGGAAGCGCTGCTCACCGATCACGCGGCGGTCGACGCGATCCTGGGCGACGACTGAGAACTAAGGCCGTCGTTCGACCGTCCGCGCTCGAATCCTTCGGCCCCGGGACCCCCTCACGTTCGGTTCCGTGACTGTCACGTCTGACCAAGAATTAAGAGTCCGCCACGCATGGGGCCAGACATGGACGACGCACCTCAAGAAATCACGTCTCTCGTCGGCCGCGAGGTTTACTCGAACAACGGCGTCTTCGTGGGTGAAGTCGAGGATCTCCGACTGAACGTCGACGGCCAGGCCGTCACCGGACTCGCGCTCGCGAATTTGAACGACGAACTGTTCAAAGACGAGGCTCGCAGCGGGCAGGGTATCATCGTGCCCTACCGCTGGGTCCGGTCGGTCGGCGACATCATCCTGATCAACGACGTGGTCGAACGCGTTCGCGACCCCGACGAGGAAGAAGACGAACTGCTGGCCTGAGTCGGCCTTTTTTGCCGTTTCAGCTGCCGTTCGAGCCTTCGCTGCTTCCTTCGACACCCATCGCGTCGAACAGCGTCCGCTTGACCGCTTCCTCGGTCAGATCGAGCAGCGTGTCGCGCGTGTCCTCCGAAATCTCGATGCCGGTGAAGATGCCCAGCGGAATCTCCGCGCTGGCCTGGGTGGAGTGACCGGCCGTCTCGCCGATATCGCCGTAGGCATCGTCGAGGACCTTCCCGATGTTGATACGGATGTCCTTCGAGCGGCCCGCGAGGAAGATCGTCTCGTCGGCGATGCCAAACACCGCCGTCGTCGTGACGCCCTCTAAGTTCAGGAGGTGGCTGGCGGCCTGGGTCAGCGCCTCGCGGTCGCGGACGAAGCCGGCGTTGGAGACCAGATGACTCCCCTGGACGTCGCGGTTCGTGATCGCCTCCGCGAGCACGTCCAGCGTCTCGGGGGACATCGACGGCGACTCCACCTGCTCTAAGGTGTCGTGGTTCGCGAACGGGTAGAGGTAGGCGGCCGCGGTCAGGTCGGCGGGGGTAGTGTCGCGTTTGAAATCCAGGGTCTCCGCGCGGATGCCGTAGAGCAGGGCGGTGGCGACCTCCTCGGAGACGTTCATGTCGAACTCCTGTATATACTTCGTCATGATCGTCGACGTCGAGGACATGTTCGGCCGGATGTCGACGAACTCGGGTTCGAACTCCGTCTCCGTCTCGTTGTGGTCGATGACGATGTCGACGGGGAGCTCCATCTCGGTCGACGTCGCGTGATCGACCAGGGCGACGGTGTCGTAGATCGAGTGATCTTCGATCTCGTCCCACTGGACCAGATCGATGCCCAGCAGGTTGACGAACGCGCGATTCTCCTGGTGGCCGACGTCGCCCAGATAGATGATGTCCGACTCTATCTCGAGGTGGTCGGCGATCGCCTGCAGAGCCGCCGCGCTGGCGATCGAGTCCGGATCCGGGCTGTCCTGCGTGATGATCGCCAGGCGGGTCGACGTCTCCTCGACGATCTCGGCGAGCTTGCCCGCGTTGTATTCGAGTTCGCCGGACTCGAGCGCGCGCAGGGCGGACTCGGCGATCACCGAGGAGGGGTTGATGACGATGTCGGCCCCGAGCTCGGAGAGTTCGTCGCCCGAGACGGGGTCGCTCGCGCGGGCGACGACGAACTGGTTGTCCGAGACCGCGCGGATGTGTTCGACCGCGCGCTTGTTCGATTCGACGTCGGAGGCAAGGATGAGCACGACGTCGCGGTCGGCGACCAGGTCCGCGGCCTTGGGCTCGCGGATGTCGGCCTGGCGGGCGTCCAAGTCCTGATCACGGAGCGATTCGACGCGGCTCTCGTCGCGGTCGACGATGCGGACGTCTTTGCCCTGCTCGACGAGCTCTTCCGCTACCGCGTACCCCACACTCCCACACCCTAAGATAGCGTAGTCAGAGATCGACGAGATGGTAACCCCCGTACTCATATGCCCGAGTGGTCGGACCGGTCGCACTTAACGGTCCCGAAGATCCGTACGTCCTGAAGTTTCGTCCCGGACGCGTCGAAGTTCAAGAGCGTCGTTATGCGGGTGGATCACTGGCACAGCGCCCGCCAAGGGAAATATATTTTAACGACCGAGCGAAAGTCAGATGCACAGGGCCGGTAGCTCAGTCCGGCAGAGCGTCTGACTCTTAATCAGACGGTCGCGTGTTCAAATCGCGCCCGGCCCGCTTTCTGCGCTCGCGTTTTGGAGTACGGACTAATCGCAAGCAGGCGTAGGGTTGAGCCTGCGCTGACCGGCTTTCTGCGAAGCGTTTCGCAACGTCGGGTTGCTCGGGTCAGGGTCGTCTTGCGATTCGGTGGATTATGTGTTAAAACTGTGGGCATTGTCACACGATCGCGCGCGCGCCGTCCTGGATTGCGGGTACGTCACCGCGTATCTGCGGGTCCTGCGACTCACTCGCAGTTCGGCTCGGGAGACGGGGGGTGTCCGCAATTCTTCTTCCATATCGCTACTTGGATTGCCTGCAGCGCCCGCGAGTAACCCGGCGAAACGGTCGTGCTGTCAGCGAACCCACCCCGCTGTCAATTCGCGCCGTGTTTCCCGGGCAAGGGTCGATGACCGTCGTCCCGTCACGTCACCTGCTCGCCCGCACAACAAAGTGTTTAGATGCGGCGAAGCGAAATGGGTATGACTTCTGTCCGCATCGTCGTCGGGCCCAGACAACTCTTGATCCTGCTGTTCGGGATCGGATACTAGTCGGAATCGCTGGTCTCGTCTGGTTCTGATTCTATATCCCGATCGCTCTCGGTTGCGAGTGCAGCGCTGGCAAACGCGAGATTGCGGCGAGTCGTCTGCCACTCGCGGACCGTCTCAGAATCAATGTCCTCGCTGGTGAGCAACTCCGGTGATTCGGCATCGTATTCGGTTTGGAGGTCCCTGATGCGGTCACGCATCTCCGAGACCCGCGTGCCCAACTCATCAGCTGAAACGTGATCTCGTATATCGGATGCTTGTTCGGTGACAAGTGACTCTGGCGAGCGCCGGTAGGTTGTTCCGCCGTTCTCGCTAATCACGGTCATGACGAATCCTCCCTCATCGAGGTCGTTGAGGTGTTTCCGGGCTGTCTTCGGTGATGTGCCTGCAGCATCGGCAACAGCATCGGCGGAGACCGGGATGTAGGCGCGCCCGATGATTTCGCGGACGCGCTCATAGGACGTGGTTTCGGCTTCCCATTCTGCACTGACTGCCTCGTTGACATCGTCGAACTCACCGGGGTCTCGGTCCTTGGCCATGTGAGCTTAGTACTGACAACGTTGGAATAATTCAAAAGCGCACCCCGCACACCATACCGTCACGTGGTGTGCATTATTCATCGTCAGTCTCGACGTCATCGGGCCACGGTTCCTTCCCGTCCTCGTCCTCGCCGTATCCTCCGATGACCGTATCCTCGTCTGCGTACGGTTCGTTCGGCCATCCACCCTCAATGTCATCGGGCCACGGTTCCCTCCCGCTGTCCTCGTCATCGTCGATCATGTGCAATTATGCACTAGTATGACTCAAAAGAGTACCGTGCACACCACTCACGGTCGGTGGGGTGTGTGATCACTCGTCCCCCGCATCTTGCCGGATCGTTAGCGCCGTTAGAGTCGAAGAACCTCGCGGTCGTATTGAGTACCATGAGCGGCAGTCCTCGTCCTGATGGATTCGAACCGAGAGATGTCGGGAATACCACCAACCCGACAAACCGCTACTCCAGGGATTATAAACTATACTTGCAATACTACCGAAGGCAGCCTACCCTACGATTCTCGCCAAGGTATATGGAGTTCAGTAGCAATCGTTCCGTGCCTTCAGCCATTCACGAAGTGTTCGCTCCGCCTTGCTATGCGGGGGCAAACTAACATCGAGACTTAGCCGCCGTTCTGATTGAGATGACGCGTAGATGCAGGCCTCAGGTGTGATATGCTCGTGATTCTCTTGCCAGATCTTGATTCCTAAATCGGATGCTTGACCAAAGAGCTGGGTAATCTCGGGTCTTACGCCACTGCTGATTTCTTGTTGAATCTCACCTAAGATACACGCAAACAGGTCATGCTGTGGTAACGGAATCACAACTGACGGATACCACTCTAAAACCTCAGGATCAAATGAGATCAGTAATTCGTCGTCTTCTGTATAGAGCGCTTGAACCGTATCCTCGGGAGAATTTGTCGGAATTGGTGGATTGGCTGCATCTGGAATCGTCATGCGGTATAACTTCTTGTAAGGCGCATCTTCGTCCTCAGTGAGGCGTCGTTCCAGCATTTCGAAACGCCAGCCCTGATCTCTCAGGACTTGGCTTTGGGTGAAGAGTCGTTTCACGACGTCTGGCTCAACCATCGGTTCGAACCGCCTGTCGGGATAGCCGATGGAGGAAATGTCGGGATGAGCTTCCGTCCAGCCATCTAATCGTGCCGACTCGATGATTTCCTCCTCAGTGGCCCCCAGACTTTCTTCGGAAAGGCCGACCCGTTTGGATAGTTCTGCGGCTTCAGCCGCTCGGCTTTTGGCGGAGCTGGCGATCGCTTCACTATCTTGCTCCGATTCGCCCATCGCTACTCTCTCCACGTCGCTTTCCAGCCCCTCCAAAATGGGACGAAGGGGACCGACTGCTTGCTCGAACAGGTTAATTCGCTCACGAAGTCTGTCGTAAATGTCTTCCTCGACGGTGTCGTCGTAAACGTAATTCCAGATGAGAACCTCGTCGTTTACCTGTCCGATTCGGTCGATCCGACCGATTCGTTGTTCGACGCGCATTGGATTCCACGGCAAATCATAGTTTACTAGAGCATCACAACTCTGCAAATTAAGGCCCTCGCTTGCAGAATCAGTACATACTAAAACTGATATGTTTCCATCGGAGTCGGTGAACTCACGCTTTACCCGTTCCTTGCTGGTATTGGTCCACTCACCTGTATCCGAGTCGTAGATCTCGCCCCCACGACCAGAGTACGTCCCGACATCGGGATGGCTGAGACAGACTTTATTCTTGATCGCATCGAGTGTGTCCGTGTACTGGGTAAAGATGATGACTGTATCCCGGGCACGGGCGCTGAGTTCGTGGAGGTCCTGGATGAGCTGTTCGAGTTTCGGGTCTTCCGGGACGTCGTACAATTGTGCGATGAAATCCTCTAACTCGCTCAGCTCATACTCTCGAATCCGTTCGCCTGCGTCACCTGTAGCTCCGATCTCGTCCACTGAAACACCGTATTCCCGCTGCAGGACTTCTTCCCGATCGGCTAGGGCACCGGTTCGAAGGTCACTGTCAGAAACGTCCGAAATGTCCCGAAGCTCTGATCGAAGGTTTTCACGCCGGCGCTTGAGTGATTGCTCGATCGCATGCAGACTGCTGGTCAGCCGCTGCCGATACGTCGTCATCACGAAGCCGACCGCGGTCTTCTCTTTGCCTTCCAGGATTTGCTTGGAACGGTTGTAGACGTCGCTGATATAGGTCTCGACGCGGTCGTACAGCGGCTCTGCGTCCCCAAGTTCAACTTCTCGTACTTCGATGTCTCGGCGAGGGACAGTCTGATCAAGTCGGCCAGTCTCCGCGAATTTTCGGAGTGTCTCCCGCGTGTTTCGGAAGACCCGTGACTGAACGGGCGTCGTTTCAGTACCGAGGTCGAGCAGGAACTGAAGGCTCTCACCAGACAGTTGCGAGAATCGGTCCTCCCAATCGCGGGCACCGATTCGACCGATACCGAGGACGCGCTTGAGTCGTCGGCGTTCGCTAAGCGACAACCCGGTATCGTCGATGGCTTCTTCCACCCGCTGGGCGACGTCGTCGTGCGTCTGGACGAACGATTGAATCAACCCCGCCCACGTACGCAGAGTGAGCATCCCCTCGTAGGGCTCGACGTGCCACTTTGAGGAGAGGTCGGGGAGGAGTTCTTCTACGGTTTTGGAACGAACACCGCTGATTTCGTCCAGGAGTTCGGGGAGCTCCTGTTGAACATCGAAGTAGGTGTCAAAGTCCTCACGGTTGTTCCACCCCTCTGGCAGGTCACAGAGACGGAGGAGATCGAACAGCTCCGTGATTTCGAGCTGCATCGGCGTGGCTGTCAAAACGTACATGCACGTCGTGTCTTTCTTGAGTTCGGTGAGGAGGTCGTAGAGGTTCGTGCCATCACGCCCGTGGTGTGCTTCGTCTACGAGCGTCAGATCCCACTCGAAGTCATTCTCCTTGTCCCGCACCACTGATGCTGTCCCTTCCTGTCTGTGAACTGTCGGAGAGAACAGCTCCTTGTTTCCCTCTCTACGAGCCGTGTGCCAGGAGGCGAGCACCACTGTTGGACCATCTCGCTCTGAGACGAATTCACCGATGTGAGATTCATCCCACGGATCAGCTGGCTCGTACTCTGAAAGTGAGTGAACGCGTCCATACGCGTCCCGCAGGATGTGCTGCCCGCCACTGTAATCGTACGAGTAGGAGTTGATGTTGAACTTCTCTAGGAGTTCCTCTTGCCACTGCGGCTGGACTGTCGCGGGCACGAGGAGCAACGCGTCGCTCACTTCACCGATCGACAGTAATCGGGAGAGTGTGAGTCCGGCTTCGATGGTTTTCCCAAGACCGACTTCGTCACAGAAGAGGAGACTCTCCGGGTAGATGCTTGCGGCCGTGTCAGCAGCGACGCGCTGGTGTGGCCACGGGGAGATCGAGCTAATGTCCTCGGCCATGTGTAACGCGCCGGGAAGACGCTCTCTGTCAGAGACGATCTGAGCAACTGCTGCCTCCGATGCCTGCGGCTCTTTCGTCTTTTGTAGCCGTTCGACATGCATCTGGACTTCCTCGTCGGATTCGGGTTGCCAGTCGAGGATGTCCTCCTCGATCGCCTCGTCGATATCCGTGACGACGACGTCTTCGTGTTCTTCGTTCCAGAGACGTTCGAACGTCTCGACGTCCTTCTGGATGTAATCTGCCTCGACGTCGTTCCAGGATCGATGGACTTTGAACCGCTCGTAATTGCGGTACCACGCGTTGTACGTTTCGTTGATGCTCCCCTCGAAGGAGATTTGATTCCCATCGGAATCAGATGCGATCCCGAGCTTCGGGTGGAAGATACCTGCGTCGGTACTGTTCCGGGGCTCACCGATCTTCAGCTGGAGCCGACCCTCGTCCATCATCTGTGCGATGAGGGCGAGGCGAGATTCACCTTCCTCGGAGAGGGGGGCATCCGTCAGAACTGGCTTGTTCTCCTGCCCGAGTTTCTTCGAGGCGATGATCCTGATCTCCCCTTTCGTCTCGAACGCAGATTCGATCCCCTGCAGTGCGTCGGCGAGATTCTGGAGGCTCAGGTATCCTGCAAGGCGGTCATACTGTACCGCTTCCGAGAGCATCGGCTGGTAGAACACAGCAACTAGGGTCTCCTTGCCCCGGAAGTTACTCTCGTACACGCGTTCCCAGCAATGATCTCGGAAGGACATGGTTGAGTGGAGGATTAGAAGTCTTGCAGAGTGGTTCGAGTCTGTTCGCTATTGGACTCTCTGCTCAGGAAGTCCGTATCGATGTCCAAGAGCTGTCCAGTCTCACCGGATGCCAAATTGACGAGCGGGTCGTAGTCCGGATGGTCCTGTGGGATGACTTGGAGCAAGCTTTTCACGGTTTTTGTGAACCAAGAGGAGTTCTGCAGATCGCGTTCCTTCAGCCAGTTCCAGGTAAAGTCACCACCTTTGGTTTCGAGCACGTTCAGAGCCGCATGTACAGCATCAACATTGTAATCGAACGATGTGTCTTGCGGATTCACCGGGTAAGCACGTTCTCGACGTTTTTCACCGGCTTCAAGCGCCGTGTAATCTCGAACTCGGTAATCTTGACCACGAAGTACGAGTGTATCCTTGCTTTTGCTCCAAATTTTGGTTTTATTCTTAATGTCGTCTATTCGAACACCGATTCCTAATCCTAATTGGCGTGCTTCATCATATGGGATGTTTTCGTCTTCGTATACCAACCACGAGAGAATGTACCATGTAGAGAGAGCATCGACTGTTTGTAGGTCACCAGATAACTCTCGTTCTATCAGGACTTCAGTGACTGCCGCTCTTGCCTCGGTGAGAGCTTGTTTCGGTCGGACCTCATTATCTTTATCGTCAACGACCGGGAATTCTTGAGTAAAGACACGTAGCGTTGGTCCGAATGCACTAATGATCATATCTGTCTTAGTCAGATTATGGTCGGATTCAAGGAGTTCTGCAGCCTTTTCCCGGGCTACTTCACGTGTTCTATCTTTAATATCACGCCAAAGAGTAGGGTTTCTATCGGAAGGTTCTCTTTTGGGCTTTCGACAAGTCAATAGTAAGGTACTATCTGCTGATGCGTTCTCTTGCACTCCGACTCGATAAGGGACTTCACTCGTGATAGTATGGGTTGCTGAAATAATAAATCCAGATTGAATAATCGACATGGTAAGAGAATCCCATGCTTCAATCTCCTTGTCAGTAAAGTAGATCGTCAGAGTCCCGCCTTGTTCCAGTACTCTATATGCCTCAGAGAAGACCTCACCCATTTTCTCTTCGTAGCGCTCTCTGGCAACCTCCGATGTAGATTCATCTTCGTCAGGATTGACGATTATCGGATTCTCAACTGCTTCATCTTGCTTATTTGTTTCTTGATCAGCGAAGGTCTCTGAGAATACATCTCCGAGATATTCACGGAACCAAACGTAAAACGCATCAGAGATCTCAGCATACATGACGTTATCCCCATAAGGAGGATCAATTACAACACTCTGAATGGAGCCATCATCGCAAGGGAGATTAGCGGCATCACCCTGATACACGGTAGCCGGTTCCTCTACATGGGAGACGTACTGGACGACCTCCTCATAACTTTCTAAAACGTTCTTGCTTTCTGACTCATAGCTGTAGGTGCCGACTGTCAAGTTACTCTCACCAAAGTGCCATTGGAAAGAGAAATTATTATTCCCAAGCATATTATCAGGAGATCCTCGACGTGGTGTAATTGGGTTAAGTCTCGAACTTCTCCTGATCAGCTTTACAGAAATGAACGAAAGGAGTATCAGAATTAGATTTGCTTTCTCCTCCTCATATTGTGATTGAATTTCAGGCTTTACTTGTTCGAAAGCCTCTAGGTATGTCGCGTGGGCGAGGAGTTGTCGAGGACTATACACATCCCTCCATTGTTCAATACCGTATGGTACAGCACGGTCGTAATACCCTTCGTACCGATCAGTAGAGAGAATAGTCGATAGTCTTAGGTTTGATGAGACTTTCTCGTTAGCCTTTTCGATAGCTTTGACATCTTCTTCTGTAGGTGGGTAATATCTTTTACCACCAATATCATCTTCATATCTTACCCCACAAACCTCAAATTCGAAATCACCATTTTTGAATATCTTAACTAAGTCTGATCTTTCAGTCACTACACCACAATGGGGACATTCTGCATCTCCCCCACTTACTGTTCCCTGATTTGGATCATATCCTTCTCTCGTCTCAGCCTCCTCTGGATCAATTATATCGAAGTTGAGTTCACCATCTTCGACTTTGGGGTAGACGGCGGCGTTCCTTCGTCGATTGAAATACCAACGGTTTGAAATTGGTAGAGGATCACCGCAAGAAGGGCAGGTGATACTGTATGCACGGAAGTAGTGGCTTGGAGAAACCCCATTTCGATCGGGGAAGAAATCGTCTAATTCTTCAGAAGTATACTCCTCAATCGATGACACCCAAGTTTGGATGTCCTCTTCAATTGACCCGACGATCGGTGCATACTCCAAGATGACTTTGTTCAAAAGCCAAGCAACAGGATTCAGCTCATTAGAAATGGTTGGAAGACCATATCTTAATGATTCTAAGGGGATTGTTCCTCCTCCAGCAGTAGGATCCAATACTGTCGGTAATTCTCCATCCCAGTGTTCCTCAATCTGTTGATGGAGATCTTGGAATTTCGATTCGGGAGGGATCCTTCGATGAGGGTACTCATATCCAAAATGGTCCTCGATTGAACCCTCTCTCTGGTTCTTTGTTGAGAATTTTTCTAAAACATAATCTGAGATGTCTCTGTTTAGATCCTCCTTCGGACCGACGCACATTAGTTGTAAGAGTTTGTCATTATCGACATCATCCGGAAGAATGGATGCTAAGATCGCCAACCTCGTAGCTGCTGTAGGACGCCGAGCGAACCATTTGAAGAGATTACGATGAGGTGACATCGTTTCTGGGTTCGCTTCCTTGAGACACTCGATTCCCACAGTTTTGGTGGGTAACACCGATTCTGCCTTTACTGGTTTGTAATCAATACCATCCGAAAGTCTTGAATCTTGGTTTTCAGTCATGTTTGTTAAATATGTCCTGCAAGGAGTTCGCGTAGTGCTCTTACTCCGTTGGGATTAGTAGGAGAGCGACACTTTGCGTGCCAATAGTAGCATTCCTCAGAACTCATCCGAGCGATACTGTCTACCACGGTTGTGAGCTTCTCGTACTTCTGCAACTCCTTCAGAGCAAGGAAAGCAATTGTGAGCCGAACACCATCACTTTCCGACAGTACTACAGAACCTTCTCCGCGAGTAACTATCGCTGGATCAATACCTGCGTCATCAAGAACTGATTTAATCAGGCGGTGAACCGCCTGCTGATGCTTCTCTCGAAGCGTTGTGACTTTCAGCGCACACCACTCGTCCCAGTTCCAGTTGTTCGGAGTCCGCTCTTTTGGAGAACCGATGTCTGTGAAATCCAATCGACCAACGGAGTCTTCGGTTACGTCCGGAAGTGCTTTCGGAATCGACAGCCGCGAAAGTGTATGGTTACTGTTGGCCCGCCGGAGACGCTTTTGGCGGCCATTGGCGAGATCCTCTGGAATAAACTCATAGAGCGTCAGCCCAGCATCGTCCCCGAGACGCCGAGTCAGGGCGAACGTGGGACGTCCACCATGTATGCTGCTTCCGTATGCGAATGATTCTGCTTCCGATTCGATGCTCATCGAACAACCTCCTCAGTCTCTTCCGTCTTCTCCTTCACCGTCGCGGAGACGACCAATTCAATGTTGTTGATTCCACCGAGACCTTGGAGCGCTTCTTGGAGCACTTCCAGCGTGTTCTCCCGCGAGTTGTCGTCGAAGGAACCGGCATCGATCATGAGCACAGCTTCTCCTTCTGCCTCCCCACCTCGGCTGATAAAGCTCTCCGGAATGTGATTCGTACCGAAGTGGTTGGCAAACTCCTCGGCGGAGCCCTCATAACCGGCCTCGAAGATGCTGGTCGATCCTTCTGCGGATTCGGCGACGTATTCGAACACGACCGTGGTTTCTTCCCCGATCCTATCTAAATCCTTGACCTTGTCGCTGATGAACCACGCCCGCTCCCAGACCTGGTCTCCTTCGAGCTCGATCTCGATCGAGTCGATAAGAACTTCGATGTTGCCGCTGGAGACATCGTGGTTGTCCCGCAGTCGCATCTTCTGCTGGTCGATGTCGTTATTCACCGCGGAGAAGGCTCCCGATATCGCACTCGGAGAGTCAGTTCGTGCAGTGAAGGACAGTTCGGACCACTGAGGGGGTTCGATGATGACGTCATCGTCGTCATCGTCTTCCTCAGTTTCATCTTCGACCTCCGTTTCATCCTCCTCTACCTCGTCCTCGTCGAGAGCCGGGAACGTTAGGTCATGCTCGTCGAGTAACGCTTCGCCGTCGGCGAAGACCACGTGATTGTCGCTGATCAGGACGTCCGACATCGACAGGGCCGTGGACATTTCCTCGGCGTCCACGAGTGGTCGTTCCCCCGTCGCCGTCGATACGGTGTCCTCTTCCGAGCAGTATCCCCTCTCCGCAGTCCCGTCCCAGAACACGTAGCTCGTCGTGTCACTCGTAGTTACGCTCCGGGTGGTTTCCCGGAGGGGCTTGGGATCGAGGAGGATACGGACGTCGGTCCGCTTAGCGACCAATTTCCGGATATCCAGCGTCGTCATCGAGTCCGGATCCGACTGCCAGATCCGATTCGTGAACCACGCCGTACCTAGCGCGCCTTCGTCACGAGTGATGAGTCGATCGAGACTGTCGAGGTTCTCAAAGACGACGTCGTGCAAGTCGTCGTTCTCGTTGACGGAGTCGATGACTTCGTTCTTCAGTCCGCCAGTACCGGGGTAGTAGAGGTGCCGGTACGCTTGGCGAACAGATTCGCCGAGCAGCGCTGACGTCTCCTGTAATCGTTCGTCGAGGTCGTCACGCTGAGCGCTGTTGAGTTCCGTCTTCCAGGCCTGCCCGTTCAGAATCCGTTCCATCGCCTTCACACGGCGTGCGTGGTCCAGTGCACCCTCGATTTCCTGCTCTCCAGCAGCGAGGAAGACGACGTTGTTCCGGTACACGCGCTTCTTCTCGCTCCCTGGAGAGTTGCCAGTCGTCGTAGCGAGAGTCTGAAGCAGCTCCGGGGGTTCGTCCTGGTCATTCGAGATCGTGACTGCACTGAACCCCATCACGCACAGACGAACTGTGTCGTACTCATCCGGCACTTCGTACGGGGCTTGCGGGTCGTAGATCGTGTCGAACTCACCACCCCCGAGCGCGCCACGGATGGTCTGTTCTAGTCTGTTTCGAGCAACGCCGTCCTCAATCTGCTGTGCCTCGTTCGTGATGAGCTTCGAGATCTTGGGCTCGCCCTTGAACCGGAGAAGCCCGTTCTCAGTTTCGTAGAGGAAGAACGCCTCTGTCTCCGGACTACTGCCCGTTTCGCTGAGGTTCTTCAGGGCGTCACGGTAGTGGTCGAGTTCCACACTTGGTTCGAGGACCATCTCCCACAGTTCCCGCCGCGACAGACCGCGCCCCCGGTTGCCGCCGGAGACGATGCTTTTCCAGAGAATCGTTGTTCCGAGGTGGGTAGCGATTGGCGGGTGGCCCATTGGCGTCCAGTTCTCGTCCTCGTACTGGCACGCTGCTTTCCCGTCGCTCGTGTAGACGTCGGACTTCGAAGCCGTTCGGAGGTCTTGCTCAATCTGCCCGAACAAGTCCAGCAACGTGGACCAGACATACTCGTCGGATGGGTGCATGTCGAATGCTCGGACGAAATTCCGATCCGCGTTTGCTTCCTGGTTATTCCAGACGCGGTGTACAGCACGCGAAACGAGCTTGAGTGCTCCTCGCGTCCGCTGGAAGTTCGGCAGCGTGTCGATTTCCTGCGCGAGGAGTTCGATGAGTGTTGGGTGGAACGGATAGGTCCGTTCCATCTGCTCGTGGAACTCGGCCTTCGTCACGCGGTCCGGTAGATCCGCTTCGTAGTTGCGGTAGAACGACTGGAACGCGTCCGCCGCTTGTGCCGCCGCACCTTCGTCTATCGATTTGAAGAGCCGGTGCTTCAGAACCTCAGCTACCTCGTCGTCTTCTGTCGGCGTCACCGATCGCTCGGTCCGCTCCGAAATTGCGTCGAGGTCGCTGATGAGTTCTTGAACTTGCTGCGCCTTGTCTTCAAAGGCAGTCGCGGCGACACTCATCACGACCGTCACGTCATCGGAATTCTGAGTCGCTCGCATGAGCGACCAGAGGAACGAATTCGTCTGGTCCGCAAGTGTGGAGTCCTCGACCGCAATGGCTGCGGCCTGTTCGAGGTACTGTGCCACCTCGTCGATGAGTACGAGTCCGGGCTCATCGAGCAGGTCGAACAGTTCCTCGACATCGGACTCTCCAGGGGCAACCCGATCGGAATCGTAGTCACTAAAAAGCGCATACCCATCAGCGCCAGCGAGCTGGTAAGCCAATTCCCCCCACATGGTCTGCGTGCTGGGGGCAGACGGGTCGTCCTTGTTACACCTTGCGTCCATCGCACTAACGTGTCCGCCTTCGAAGACGGCCGTCTCCACCGAGAAATCATCTCGAATCTCGTCGAAATCGCTTGCGACCTCGTCGTCAATGATGAACTCCGAGAGATCGTCGATTGCTTCCGGGTTTCGGGAGAAGTGATACGCAGCGATTTGTGAGTGGGTCTTTCCGCCTCCAAAAACAGTATCGAGAGACAGAAATCCATCCTCTCCACTGTACTCGTCCTCGACTTTACCAACGTAGCGTTTTGCTAAGAGTGTGAGCAGATCCTGAAGCCCATCCGTCGCGTATGTCTTCGTGAAGAAGGTCTCAGGATCAGCGTAGATTTCAGGTGCGCTGTCTGGATTGAACACCACTCCGGATAGTTTCGCTGCGAACTGGTTCTCCGATAGCGTGCCCTCCAGCACGTCTTCGTGCGGTGTGCACGTATTAAAGAGGGAGGGGACGGAAATCGCCATGTCACCAAGATGTATCCTAAGGTATTGTAATCGTTTGTGTTTGTCGAAGGTCTGCTGATTCACAGAAGAATGGGGTGTTTCGACCACTCGCTCTCATTGACACCGCATTTTTCGGCAAACCAGGCATTGAGACACCGTCAACACAGCGTTCGACCGTGTCGGAATCTCCGTGTAACCGAGGCTGACGAAGAGGTTGAAAAAGCATTGCTGGGGTATCGTAGACCGCACACCATTTCCCAGAGTCGGAATGAAATCGCGTTTCTCTCAGCCAATTCATAATCAGATATCAAGATCCCGCTCAACCACCTCCAGTCGCATCCGTACTGGTTCGCCTTCCTCAGCGGCCTATCACTCGGTGTGTTCGAACGCGTTCTGTACATTATCGTCAAAGACGCGTCTCTCTCCTGGATTCGTGGTAGCGCCGTGGATGCATACGTTGAACGCATTACTCATCGCCGGGCTCATCTTCCGGTCAGCTGATAGTCTTGAGGGATACCGATTCTTCGGACAGTTGCTCACGGTCACGGTGCTGGCGATGGCTATCCATGTATTTTTGGAACACGTGGGGTGTAGTCCTGGTTCATCAGGCCTTCACATGACATATAACCACCCAAACCCCGGTAATGCAGTGCTGGAAACTACCGAAGATTGTGAATGCTAGGTAAACTCCGACCTACCCGGACCACGGTAATTCCAGTGATCACAGAAGCTGACTAACCGCGTAGATGGAGATAAGGAGGTAGGGGATAGCGAGTACGCCTGGAATTTTTCGCTCTACACGAGTATGAGTGATGTAGGTCCGCCAGTTTTGCCCTTCGTCAAGGACCTCCCATTCGTCATCGAACGGTTCCGCCGGCAGGTCTTCCTCCATCGAAGTGATGACTTCATACTTCCCGCTGTTCAGTTGCTTATACGAGACGATACTGAGATACCAGAGGACGCAGAGTGCAAATCCGAGTAAGCCGGCGAGAAGTAGTCCGGCCTCTTCGATTATCTGGGTATCAGCAAGCACGGATAGTATGGCGAGCGTCCCGGAGAGTAGAAGGACGTAAAACCGGTTGTTCCGCATCCGTCGGTTGCTGACGTTCAGCGTCGTGTTCACGTAGGTGGTGTACTGGTCGATCACCTCAGTCCGATCAGCATCGGAAGAATCATTTTCATCCATCATGTTGCGTGCTGTTCAATTGCATTCAAGATTGCAGTACCGTCAGCTTCGACAAGTTCGGTGGCATGTTCCTGAACTAACGCCGGTACGCGGTCATTCTCCGCGGGAATCACCCCGATCATAGGCTTCTCCATCTCGTTCGCCATCTCGATCTCCTCTTGAATCCAATCGCTGTGTGCGACGTACATTCCAGCCAGTACGAGCACGACAGAGGTTGATCGCATCTGGTCTCGGATCTTCTTCCGGAGGTGGTTTGGGAGCTGGGCGTCGATTGGATTGTCCGAGGACACGCTATGGTCGAAGTACTCGAATCCGTAGGCGTCGTCGAGGAACTCCTTCACCTCTGTAAAATGGTTCTCGTAAGTCCAAGAGTGGCTGATAAAGACTCGGTGGGCTTGTTTTGGATCGGGAGCGGTGCTATTTTGTGAGCCTCCGATTGCTTTCCCGATAGCTGCAGCACCGAGAACACCGAGCCCCAGTGCAGCTAGCCCTTTCAACGCGTTACCGTTCTGGTTCGACTGAGAGGTGGGCTGAGATAGCTGGTTGCCGCTGACTACAGGATTGGAGACAGAGACGCGGTACTGGGCAGGGAGTTCCGTGATTTGAATCTGATCGAGACCCTGCCGGCGTTCATAGACTCCCCAGAGTCCGTCGATTGTGAGCCCTCGCGCTTCAAACCCAGGAGGGATGGGTCCGACCAATTGCTTATCGACAGCGACCGGGCTCGTTGACCGTTTAGCTCGGTCAAAATAGAGTTGCCAGCTCATTATCAAATGGTTGTATTTTCGGGACAATAAACTTGGCCGGATCGGGGTGAAAGTGGACATGTAAGACGGCATACTGTCATAACTGTTTTAAATTTCTATTAGTTATAATTGTCCCTCTGAAGAAGAGTGAATCCAAGTTAAGCTTATCAATGATTACCATACATGTTTAGAAGAATGCCAGAATACCGAAATCAGCATTATGTGCCTCAGTTCTACCTTACCCGGTTCTCTGATGACGGAGACCGAATCAACCTATATAACGTTCAAGCACAACAAGAATTCAATGAACCGATCTCACGTGTTTGCTCACGTAGCTACTTCTACAGCGATGACACCGACGTTGAGATAGCTATCGGCCAAATTGAAGGGTCTCTGGCAGAAGGATTAACTGAGATTATCAACGCGGAAGCCGTGAGCGAATTCCAGGTCCAAGATGACCTGAAACCGAACTGGCTGCAGGTTATGCAGTTTCTCACCTTTCAAGAAGCCAGAACTGCATTATCAAAGGAGGAATTAGAACGTGACAGCGACTTATTCTTCGAGGAGTTCGTTCGAGCGGGTGTCGAAGCGGGCGAACTTGAACCTGAGTACCTAGACAAGGTTCGAGATGGAGAAATCACATTCGAATGGGATCAAAGCCCGCAAATCCATTCAATGCTGTATCAACTCCACTGCGCTCCATTACTCGCGGATCTCTATGGCACAATATTTGTTAATGACACTAGTTCAGCGTTTGTTACAAGCGATCATCCGGTGGTTCGGCACAACCCCTACTACGCTGATGAAGGGTTTTCACAGTTGGCTGGTTGGCAAGCACGAGGTCTGCAGATTTACTGTCCCTTGTCACCAGATCTTTACCTGCTTCTTCACGACCCAGAGTGCTACGATGTCAATAGCCGCCCGGAAGGATCTCTTACAATTAATGACGAAGATGTGATTCAGGAGTTAAATCGGTTACAGTTGGTACAATGTGAGAACAATGTGTTCTATGGTGAATCTGGAAGGCAGGCTGAAATGCAGCAATTACATGACGAGTTAGAGCCGTTCGTAGACCGGGATCGATCTTCACGTGGTGCATTTGAATCCCAAAGCGGCATAGGAGTTTATACCCATATCGGAATTCCTGAGTTTCAGCCGGATCTTCCTTTTGTCACAGAAAATCCCGGAGTGGAATTCACTCCAGAACGAGTTGAGGGCTCACGCAAAGAGCAAGAGAAGTTTTGGGAGGAGCAATTCGGAGACCTCCTTTGATAAATGTTTTCAACAACCTAGTTATAGTATCAAATAACACAGACACAAATTCATTTGAAGACCCGATACGAAGTGAGGACCGGTGATTGCTGAAATCGCAGCGATCCTGTCTGTAATGGGGTGATTCTACTGGTTACTGTTCTACCGGGAGAGCTTAGCAGAGGGTCGCTACGGAATAGAGTGGACGAGAATCCCCCATTGTCACCCAGTCATCCGTGGGTGCGGCGTGAGTGAGTCAAGAAGCACCCCTTCTATCATGAATTGTTGAGCGAGAAGTGAGATTAACGGACAACCCTGACCCGGTTTATCCGAGCATGTGGGTGATTGCCAAGTATGGCAGCAACACTAAGAGGCGAACGAACCGCGACCGTGCACGGTGACACGATCACACCAAGCGACGAACTCCAAGGACTCAGGTGGACGTACGACATCGAGTACGTCGCACCCACCGGCGATGTCGTATAGTTAGAGCGAGAAGACGGCGAGGAGAGACAACTCGTGCCCGAAGGAGACGAGTGGTACATTGCTCCGCGGTCACGCACGCGGCGGCGCATCGCCTGTGTGCGCCGGCGTCGCGGGCGTCCTTGCGGACCTTGGCGTCTCGCGGGCTTGCTTGCATCGCCACCGTCTCCCCCTCGCCACTCAAATACATTCCACGGCACAGCGTTCTGCGATACGGTCACTCGCCCGCGCTGTCCCGTAGGGGTCCCCCGGTTCGAACCCGCTCCCGCATTAACAGTTGACATGGTAGCGCGCGCCGGGTTCGGGATCGGTCTACTCAATAACGCGAAACGATTAGTCGCACCGCGTTGACCGTCGGATCATGGACATGGTCGTCACACTCACTGTAGCCCTCACCGCGATCGCCGCGGTCCTGACGATCGTCGGTGTTGCGTCGGGCTCGGTGCTCGGTTTGGCGATCGTCGCTGCTGCTGTGGTTATTGCGGCACAACTCGCTCTTATCGTTCGTAGACGTTGACAACCCACTCGTCGCCGTTGTTCTGCTGTAGGAAATCGCTGATGTCACTCATCTCGATCGCGGCTTCGAAGGCTTCCCGGTCGTCGCGCATCGCGTCGATCACGTCGTCACCAAGTCGCTCTCGCGCTTCCTGCTCGGATAAGTCGCCGCGCCGGTACTTTTCGCACGTAGCAATTTTCTCAGCGTCACTCATCTCCGTCATGGTAATTGGTCACTCGCGGCGGTTGCGGTGTGGTGTGCGTTACTCGTCCTGCTCGTCCCACCAATCCTCCTGATCGATGATCCCGTCCCCGCCGTACCCCGAATCGACTCCATGCGGGCGTATGTCGGTGTCCTCGGTGCTCCCACTGACCATGTAGTCACCGTTGCCGCTGGACCTGGTCAACGGCTCGGGTCCATCGTCGTTGGTCTCGTCGGTGTTCGGTTCGCCGAGATTACCGTCCTCGCCGTCGGTCTCGTTACTCTGATCGACGCCGTCGCCGTCGTATCCGAGATCGACACCGCCGTCAACAATCCCGTCTCCATCCCGGTCGTCCCGGTCATAGCGTAACGGGGTGTCCATGGATCCTCCGTCACTCTGCTCAATCAGTCTCTCGTCCAGCTCCCCATTATCGTCCAAGACGTCGTCTAGGTCCTCAAAATACTCGTTTGATTGCTCCTCCTCTTCGTTATCGCTGTCCTCATCGGCGAGTACGTCGGCTAAATCATCGAACGTCATCACTCCCGACAAACTCACTCGGGTCGTATTACCTCACTGACTGGGATTCTCCCACCCCGTGGGACAGAATAGTGATGTGATGATGGCGGTTACTGGGGGATCTCCTGCAGGGCTTCTTCAACTCGCTCGTCGCCTGCGGTCGCGTCGAGATACCACTCGCGTCGATCGTCGTCCTGGTGGATTCGGGACAGGGTCTGCCGTGTCGTGTTGAGTCCCGTCGCAGCCTGCCTGTATGACTCGCCATCCTCAATGTCCTGCAGCGCGTCGCGGATCTCTAAGTAACCGTCCTCGCCCGGGTCCTCTGGATCGATGACTGGTCTGAGGTAGCCCTGCTCGTTCCATTCGAATCCGATCGGGACCTCCCCTAGCCATTTCCCTTCCCCTCTCGCTCGCTTCACTCCGGAGTTGACGCGGCTGATGAGCTTCCGTCGCTCTTCTTCGGCAACAGCTGCGCTGATGTCTGCGATGAGCTTCCCGGTCCCGTCGGGTCGTACGGTGTCGGTCCACCCGTTAGTGATGTTGACAATCGTCTCGTTGTCGGCTGCAGTCTCGAAGAACTCTTGGTAGATGCTGCCGAGTCTCGCTAACCGGCTGATCTCCCAAACGATGACGCGGTCGTACTCGCCCGCGTCGATCGCGTCGGTGAGTTCGCGGAATTGTTCGCGTTCCGGATCGCTCCCCGATTGTGCGAGGTCTACGTACCAGTCGATCCCTCCGGGGTCGATGTCGTTATTTTCGGCCGATGTCGTCTCGCTGGTGCTCGGAGGTTTGTTTGTCGGTGCTCGCGCGGATGTACGCGGCGGCGTTTTCGCCCGTTGTCGGCCCTTCTCTCACACAGGGTAACCTAACAGTCAAATACGTATAAGTAAGGAAAGTCGTGTACAGGGTCGTCGCAACCTGTACACGGTCAGGTGACCGTGTACGGGGGATTGTGTAGTGATAGTCGAAGTGCTGCAAGGAGTATTCGTGCCTGTCTCCGAGTGCTAAATATTCGCTCACATCACAGTGTCCACGGATTCATCAAACTGCTCAAACCAGTTGCGTGCCTTATCCGGAATGTCGTCAATTGAGTAATGCCCCTTGTTCGCTAATTCTAACGCCTGAACTGCCTCACCTTTGGTGACGCATTCGAAACACAGATCCTCAACAGCTTTCTCTCGCGCTCTATGTGTACTCATCGCCTGGTCATCCCTGAGGGCTTGTCGGAATCGGAGCCAGAATATCAAGTGACGGTCCGCTGGGAGTCTCTCCAGGGTCAGGTCAAGACGGGCAGGTACGAACGGGAATGACGAGACAAGTGCGAGTACACGGAGGTAGGCGCGCCGTCGTAACATGCTGTCGACACAGACGTTTGCTTACTTACCTCTTCCCCTGCTACCTGTTCATGTGTTTTTCTTGCTGTCCTCGAAAACTACTAACGAGGTATTAGTTTCTGGTGGCGTGAGCGGTGCGGTCGAGGTGGGCCCGCGGCGGTCTCGTTGACAATTTCGCAACGACCGAACACCATACGCGACCGCGACTGGGCTCATCCGCCCCACTCTTCGGGACCGACCGAGTCGTGACTGGTTATGCGGGCAGTCGGATCGGGACCTCATCCCGAACGGTTGGACCATCTCATATGGCAGCGTCCTCGTCAATCGCCGAATTATCTGCCGCACACCACGCGGTGAGCGGGGCTTGGTCCGAGTGGTGTGCGGCCTGCTCACGGTCTGAGGGATGGGCCGGGTCCTTTGTCTGATCTACTTTCCGCTGTTCGATTGATGGATCGGCTGTGTCGCCAGTGAGCGTTTGCTGCTTGTCCCGCTCCGGTGGTCCATTGTATTGCGCTTCCGGTCGGAGTAATCGCGTCTCCGGATCTCGCACTGCCCCATCTTGGATCTTGTATTGCCCTGTAGCATCTGCCCCGATGATCTCGTCATCTTCTACTTGATTGAAGATGAACAGCCACAGGTCCTCGGTCGTCTGCCACTTCTCGTCATCGGAGTCTCGAACGATGAGATCGTGATGCCTCAGGTAATGTTTCAGTCTCTCCGACAGTCCACTCTTGCTCCATCTCCACGCGATTCCGGGGGGCGCGAGGTACTGCGTGAGTTCATTCCAGTTTGTGCGGATCGTTGCTTTCTCACCGCGGGTGAGGTTCGAGTCGATCGGCGTAGGAGCTGCCATTACACCTCACCACCACTCGGTAGCAAGCGGTACGCCTCGGTCTCGATGAGGTCTTCCTCAATGGTCATCGATTTGTAGGCGAACACGAGGCGACGCGGGCGGTACATCCCATCAGCCGAGTAGGACCGGACAGCATCCCGACTACGCGTTACCTCAGCATATGATCGGACCTGTCCTTGTTCATCAGCGGACCCAGCATTGTTACCGCTGCTATCGGCAGCATTCGGTCTCTTATTGCTTTTCATCGCACCTGGGGTAAATTCGTGGTTATTTAAAACACCTTGGCCTCTGAGCACTTGAGCAGCCAAGAAAAGCGACAAATCCACCCAAATTACCCCTGACGGCATTCACTAGCCCCTCAAAAATTCAGAATCAATGGGTTACACCGCGCGCGCCAGAACAAATCTGCGTCTAAACGGGCCACCAGAACAATGATCTTTCCAAAACTCGCCACCACTGATACCACGGATATCACACCCCCAGCCGATGATGTAATTAGACGCGGGTGAGTGGGGAGAACCGTGCCACGAGACACTGACGATGACAGTGGAGCTGGTGACGATGCAGAGGCGTTCAGCGATTTAGACGAGGTCCTTGACAATGATGGGAATCTTGATGAGAGTCGTATTGAGCAGAGCGACGGGAGGACCGTGGATTCTCCGCACTATGACAGAGACGACCAAAACAGGTTAGCTAACAGTAGTGTCGATTCCCGATACGAAAGCGATCGGGCTGATTAGCTAGGACAACGACAGCAGCGACGACGAGTAACCGACCGTGATGCAGGGCAGCTTCTCGCTGGGTATGGTCACTGACCGCCACTGAAGCTACTCAAGATCATAATCACTCATCTCCAATCTGCTGAACCAGTTGATCACGGGTAGCCTCAACTATTTCTTGGTCCAATTCTTCGTGATCGGAGGTGCAGATGAAATCGACCACCTCTCGCTCGTGAATTTGATCCGTTACATGACGGCGGGTCAGGGTCGATTCTTCAGCTGGGACACGTACAACTGAGTGAATTTCAAGTCTTCCGAGGGCATGATACCGGACTCTGAGTAGGACTGTCCAGACTGGCGGTGGATAGCATGCGACTAGATCAGCTTTTTCGCTGGCATCACTGACATCGATGTATGTCGTTGATTCGTCCCAGTCCCCAAATCCGTCAGCGACTCGTGTTTGTATCTCCTCCCATGTCCATCGGAATGATGAATTTAAGTCTGTAATGGGAACGAGACAGGGGTGATCGTCTGATTCGGTGGGTGGATCTACTGGAAAAGCCTCGATATCTAATAACTCGATGATCGTCTCTGCTAATTGGTCGATCGCATCCTTATCACTCACCCGCATTAGTCGAACACCGAATTCTCCTGTAACCGTATTCTGTTAGCGCATGATGCCCATTGATGGGAATGACTGAGGGATTTCTGTGTCATCTTTGCTGGAACCTGTGTCGACACGACTGGTGTCCTACTTATATATTTCCGATGTGCTGGCTATGATTGTCCTGACGGATGTGTCGCCAGTCATTTCCATCAAGTCCTGTACCAATGATAGTCAGAGTTTGTGAAGAAAATCCACCACAGAATGTGGTAGCCCGCACAGCCACCACACTGTGCGGGATCAGGGGGCCGTTCACGCGTGGACGGCAGTGTCGACAGACGCGCCTGCTGACTTAAGTCTTAGTAAAGTGAGCGCTCCGAGTTTCCGGTCGAGATCTCTGCAAATCTCTGTTTATACCTGGGTTAGTCAACTCCTCTATCACTGCGATCTTCTAATTTCGAACAAATACTTCTCTGATATGTCTGATTTCTTAGAGGCGCGGAAAGCATATAAGCTACAATTCGGTTCGAGTGTCTTGAAGCACGCCGACGCCGGAAGCATCCAATTAGAAAGCAACAGGATGTGCAACCGGGGCTAACTCTGTGGTACCGTAATCTAGGTACCGTTGTAGAAGCCGTTGCGCGCGGCACCGGCGCGCGTAGCCGAGCGTTGAGCGTGTGTCATGGAGCAAGCAACCCATGTCAGCACGCCAAAACTCGATTAGTCCCTACTGTCAAAGAAGCAGCGGGTCAAAGAAACATCCCCGAGAAACAGTACAGCCCGGAGTACGAATCAAGAGTGGATCCTTCAGAAACACCGTCTCCCTTATCGAGGGATCACGTCTGTTCTCCGACTGTAGCTGGAGAGTTAGCTCACCGAATTTAATTTTTGCAGCATCACTTTCCGCGAGTGTACTCCTGATGGAAGTGCGGGTGCTAATTCACCTAGCTGAACGCTGTAACAGAAGGACTAGAGGGAGCACCCACCCCTGCACTTGCCTCGCCCTACTACTTACTGTTGACAACTACACAACAAACATAACAAATAGGTTACTGATCTGTAGTGGGGTTGGATACACCTTCGCTGGAGGGGGGATGGCAGAATGACTGAGAGGGAGCGTCTGAACCTTCGTGTCCCTCCTAAGGCGAAGGAAGCCTTCGACAATGCGCTAATCGATAAATTCGGAAAAAAGACGCCTTACGGAGGGGTTGAACTCGAACGTGAACTTCGAACAGTGCTTGACGAAGGATCTCTCGCAGAACTACGAGAGACCGTCGAGGAAGTGGCCGAGATATTCGGAAAGGAAAATCGAGAAGAAAAAACTCGGTCACTAAACGGTTCAGGATCCGCTCTCGTACAGTACCGAATTGCAGAGGATGTTCGTACGAGAATCATGAATCTGGCTGAAAATTCCGATTACCGGTCAGCCGGTCGGTTCGTTGGTGACATCATGATGACTTATGCTTTGGAAGATGGCGTGGTTGGTCGTCTCAAGGATAAACTTGAACGAGTAAAGAAAGCTGCTGAGCGAGAGGTAGACTCGACTACTGGTCCTAAAGAGCGCCGAACCAACACAATTGTTGAAGAACTGGCTGGAAAGAGCCAATTTGACCTCTCCGATTTTGACCAAGCCGTTGATGAGGAGGCTCGTGGAATCGGTTCTGGCAAACATGCTCGAAAAGAATACCTTCCACGGGTTCTCAATGAGTTAGGGTATACGTGGTCACCCACTGGTGAAGAGATATTCGTAGATCCGAGCGCTGCTGACATTCCAGATACCCGTGATCCAACCACAAAGCCATATCATCTGATGGACGAGGAGGATAAGCATCTGGCACTGAAGTTTGAGGCCTACCGTAACGCGGTCTTGTTGGGAAGAAAAATATTCACTGTAAGCGATGGAAAAGAGACACTCGACGGAAAACCTGCTCGAAACACCGTTAGCCGCTTTGAGATCCCGTTCTGCAGCGAGATATGTGCCGGTGCTATGCCTCACACTATACCACGTCAACGACTGCCCGCCCATGTTAATACCGGCGTCAGCGCATAATCGCCGGAGTAGGCGGGCGAGCGACCGAGACGAATACGGCGTTCCCTCCCGTGTCAACCAGAGGTGGTCGCTGTCGTCGTACGCGGAGTTCTCAGCGTGCTCGTCCAATCAATGCTTGAGTGCATCCGTGGTGCGACTCGTTAGGCTCGTACGCCAATTATCGTGTTCTTCGATGAATCCTCGCGGGGATACGGAACAACTTGTTATCAAAGTCAACCCATTCCGGGCGGGCGCGAGAGACTTCGACCGGGCGGAGCGCGGCGTCAAGGCTCGTCAGTACGATCGTGGTTTCGCGCCAACTCTCTGTTGCGAGCGTGGCTTCGCGCATGCGGCTCTTTCGCGGCGCGTCAAATAGTCTCGGGGAGAGTCGTCACCACTCGACGAAAATCGTTGGTCGTGGTCCCACTCACACCCGGGGTAATTGGCTTCGAGGTACCGGTAGTACCGAGTGAGTGCTTTCGGTTTTCCCTTTCGGGGAAGCTGGCGGAGGTAAACTACAAAGCGCGGACGTAGCTATCAGTGTTGCCGAGGCCGGGAAGTTTGTGGCAGGATCTGCGAAGGTGGCCCTTGACAGTGTGTTGTAGGATATCAGAATCTAGAGACCGATTAGGTCTCCTGTTAGTCCCCTACTGATTCGCCTGTGAAGTCCTCGGCTCTCTCTTTACCAATATTTACAACCTCTTCCACTAGAGTTTCTGGATCAGCATCATAGAGGTCCTGTGGCGTTTCGATACCGAGATCGTGTAGCTGATCAATGTTGTTTTCCGTAATCCCGTTGAATTGTGTTAGCTCGTCTCCATACTGGTCCTGCATCAGTGCGGTTCGGTCGGTGTATTCGCCATACAGATCTACAATAGAGCTTCTGAAGGATTCCCGTGTATTCTCTCGCTTTTCTGGACCGAGGTTTCCAGGGTCGTAGCCGTCGTCACGTCGCTCATACTCTTCAACGATGGAAAGATCAAAAGTAACTTTAGGACGTTGCTTAAACTTCAGTTCCAATTCTATCGCGTCTGGTGATTCGGTGTCCTGGAATAGGGCCCTGATCGAATTGAAGTAGAAGCCACTATCCAAGCAGTCCTGCACGAATTGATTCTCCCTCAGGCTGCTGCCTTTGAATACTGCATCTGTGATGCCTCGGAGTTCCTCATCCAGTTCTTCCTCAATCTCTTCTTCCTCCTCAAACTCAGTTTCCTCTTCCTCAAGTACGCCAGCACTCTCTCCGCTTTGTTTGATACCTAGCTCAAGCACCTGCTCGAATCTCCAGTCTCCTGGTGTATCACGTAGGAATTTGTTGAACATCTCCACACTGTCTTCTGCGGGGATCGTTTCTAGGTTGAAGTTGACTCTCTTGATTCCAGGTTTTCTCTCGCTGAGCCTCTTTGACTCCCAATCGTCAAAGAAGTCGCTGGCGGCATTGAACTCATCAGCGTACCGGTATTCCTGAGTTCCTTGCCAGACCCCGTCTTCGTCTGTCTGTGTGAGGGAAACAGTAATTGAACGCGTTTGTGTGTTCTGGAGAGGTCGTCGAGAAGGACTACGGTCTTCATACTGTAGATTGATTTCAAATCCATCGTCCGTGTTAACAACACTTTGCACTTCCAGATCTTTGTTCCCATTATACTGGTAGCCTTTCCCCCTGTTCCTTTCCAAATCTTGTATGAGGTCTTCTTCGTCCGCTTCGCTCTCGAAAATGAACGCTGTGGCCTTCTTCCTCTTGTCCTTTTCCAGCACGTCTTCTTTCAGCGAATTCGTACGGTCATACCCGATGTACATCCGGCGTGTGAGGTCGGCTAGGTCTTCTGTTTCGCCGGAATGTACTAGAACGTGCGAATGCCTGCGGAAGAATGCTTGTGCTTTATCACGCCCGTACTTTTCCTCGACAATGGCCTTGTAGTCCTGATCGCTGGGGTATTCGTCCATAGTTAGTCCTCCCTCAGGTCGTCTGCGTATGACTTGTAATCTACCTGCGGCAGTTGGTGGAACTGGAAAGGTGTATCTGGTGGCAGAATACTTCCCTCAAGTTTCTCAACTGCCCGCTCATACTGCTCGTCTTCCTCCTCACCGGCTTCTATATACGAGTAAATCCAAACCTCATCGGCGTCGAGCAATTCGTTGTCGCGTAGCGAATAGTACAGGAATTCCAGACTATCTTTGTCTGTACCAGCGGAATTGAACACAATGCTGACATCCCTCGTCTCAACGTCCTTATTGTTCAGTTTAGTCTTCTGAAGCTTTGCGTAGACGAAGTCAGAGAACAGGTATTCAAAAGAGATAGTACTCCTTCGGTCAGGAGCGGCCCTTGGCTCTTGTAGTGACGGATAGTAGAAGTTGAGATCTCCCTCGATAATGTCCTCGCCGTTGGTGTGCGTTTCCTGAATCTCTTTGTACTTTCTTTGTATGCTGGCGAGACGGTTGAGTTCCCTGTTGCCGAGGATTAGGACGTGGCTGGGACCTCCACCTTTCTTGACTCTGCAGCTTTCCACGTATGCTTGGAATTTTTCATGGTCGTATTCGTCGTCGTTAGTGAAGGCTCCGAGAATAGCTGTGTCCCTTCGCCTGTTTTCGTAGTCGTTCAGTTTCTCCTCAAAGTCTTGGGATCTGGTGGAGCACTCCAGAGCTGTTCGGACCTGTTTTGCATCAGCTTGTAGTGAACTTGGACCCCAACTCCCCCATTGCTTTGACTTGGATTCTACGATGACACCCCTCTCGTCCGCGAGATACGAGTCTTTGTAGGCCATATAGCCGTCAATCCCATGCTGGTCTTTGTCATGTTTTCGAGACTTACAGTCAATGTCTCTTCCACCGCCGATGTACTCCCAGCCGAACTCTTTCAGCAGGGCGATCAATCTCTTCTCGGCCCTATCACCAGTGTTGCGGACTTCCTCACCCATTGTATGCCTCCCGAGTTATTTCCTTTACTTCAGACCACAGCGGTTCCTCGGATTCCAGGCTGGAGTACAGTCGAACGGTACCACTCTGGAAGAATCCGAAAGTGGCCTCTTGTGAAGGTGTCTTGATGTTCGCCCGCAGGATGGTAATGTCGCTGCTATGTGAGTCTATTAGTTCTCGGATACGGATATCCCCAACATCTTTGATAGTGTACGTCCCCGACAGTCCGCCTTCCGCTTCGAAGTTCTGGATTCGTATGCTGGAAACATCGATAGACCATTCCCTGTCCTGCAAATTGGCATACAGTCTGCCTATGGGGAGCTGTGTCTCGGTAATTGGGAAGCTGAAGCCGCTGGCTTCACCAATCCTTGAAATCAACTTGCTGGTGTCGCTCTGGTCGGAAAATATGGAAAGCAAGCCAATGTCAAAATCAAGTTGAAACGGTATCAGTAGTGTCTGCTCTATCTCTCTGTCCACCACTTGCTGTGTAGCTACATCGAAGGTTTCTGTCTTGACAGGCGTTTTCTCCACAAAGTAGCCGTCAATCGCCATATCACCTGATTCGGAGATATTGAATCCGTATGATCGACTCTCGTCAAACTGGAAGTTCTCAATCCCCTCAAAGGCTGCCTGGTAATTTTTTTCGCCTGGCTCTAGTATCGCCAGGTTGGCATTGAAAGGTGATTCGGTGATCACGATGGTGAGCAGTAGCGACGCCTCCTGTATAATTCTTGTCATCAAGGCCGGTGTAGGGGCTCCACGGTACGTTCTCCGGGAGTGCTGACTCGGTGTTGAACCGAATTCGGAAGGTACTGAAAGAAGAACCGGGCGAGACATTCCCGGTGGCAGCAATCGAGACAGAGATGGCTGATCTTGGGAAGGTGACTGGTTTCAACGAGGAGATGATCGAAAACGTTTTGGAGTATACGAAAGGTGGAAGTCGGACGTTCCTCACGCTGACGCTGCTCTACGACCAGATCGACTTCGGGAGTATCCAGTACCATCAGGATCACATCTTCCCGAGTTCGCTGCTGGACGAAGACTACCTTCTTGATAATGGGTTCGATCGGGACAAAGCTAAGGCGTTCGATGCGCAGGCAGATCGCCTTGCCAATCTCCAGCTTCTGACTGGACGGGAGAACGAGGCAAAGCAGGATACACCGTTTGAGGAGTGGCTTGAGAGTCAGGACGAGTCGTTTTACGACCGCCACCTCATCCCGACTGACCCTGAGACACATCGGATAGAGAACTTTGATAGCTTCCTCGAACAGCGCTCTGAACTCATCAGAGATGAACTCCAGTCGGTCCTCGGTCCCGTAGAGCACTGAACTGCGCCGGGATACAAGTGGAGCCCTAGGAACAGTAGATTCCCCTGACGATTAGCTGATACGTGCTGTGTATGCAGCAGGTCCGCTGAAAACGTCATCAAATTAGGCCCAATCTGCTAAAACTCATAACACCCCTCATTTCCGCTCCAAGATGTCTTACCAGCCCCTCTGTGGCCCGATTTCACCGAATTAGTGTTTTAGAATTCTGTTTTGGTTCACGGATGTCGGGTGCGCGGATTCCAAATGAGAATCGCACACTGCCTAGCGGTTTTGCTAATTTGTTAGTTTGAGCGCATTCCAAATGAGGTTATCAAATAAAATATGGGTCACAGCCGCTCCGAACGCGCACACCATGCCAGTGTTGTGTGTAGGTGACAGGGGGTGTGTGAACTTTCACACTAGGCGAACCCCAGTAGATTCCGCTATTCCGTCAGACACCTGGAAAAGATGCTCGGGTTGCAAGATGAAAGTAGCAGCTAAGATAACTCGATAATCCCATCGATCCTACTGTACTTATTGTCCAAGATCTCACGTCCCTTCTCCCTATCTATACCAGCAGTCTCAAGCAATACCGCAAGCACAACAATCCGTACAAGGATCTCAGCCCGAGCAATATCTGTCGTCGAGAGCTCTTCAGGAAGGCTGTGAGCAATGTTATGCCGGACACTCTTAATAGTGCTAAGATTCGAGTCGATATCATATGACTCAGGGAACATCTCTTCATGACGGCTAGTGATATCCAATAGTCGGTCCCCGATAGATGGCTCATTCACAATACTTCGGAACAAGTCTCTCGCCCTCTCCCAAACAGCCACCTTCGGCATCTGCTCCAGCGTAGATTCCCGGAAACGCCTGTACACACTCTTACTCATCGTCTTCTGGCGATCAGGGAAAGCTCTCCGATGATAGGCCTCAAGAGCAAACATCATCGACATAAATTGAGTGTTAACGAACATACTGTCGTTGTATCTGGTGCCGAAGTAGTTGTCATGCAGACGGCCCACTTTACTTGAACTCTCCAACCACTGACCTACTACCTTCTTAAACTCGACATCTTGAAGAGTGAAGTTCATCTGCAACGAGTTCGCATCATCCTGTTCACGGTAATACGGCACATCCCAGTGAGCCGAGTGCTTGGAATCATGATGGCCAAACCGGGCAGAGTATAGGTTTAGGAAGGTGGGGAACACAGCCTCTCCGACCCCAAGTGTAACGAGGTTCTGTAACGGTCTGACATAATCTGAAAGGTATTCGCTGTACGTCAAAGGCTCATCAGGGTAAACGGTGAAATAGACCCTGCCAAGTCTCCCATCGAAAGCAGAGGACATGTCCTCATGCATGTTTAGAATGATGTCAGCATCGTCCGTGGAGAGTGATTCAGTGACAGCAGGGCCAACATCAATATCGTGGTCGCCAGGTGTGGTAACACTTCTAATTCCGGTCCATGTGGCGAGGTTGTTGAATGAGAAAGAGCATTCCCAGTACTTTGAATCAGTATCAACTAATCCTCTCCTGATGACGGTCCCCTTCTCATAGGACTCTGTGGTGAATGAAATATCCCTTGTGCTCATGCTGTCGCCAGAACACATGCAGTTGAGGATGGTAACGTATTCTCCCTCTGTCGTCACGCCAAAGATGTTGACTGGGCCGTCCTCAGTCTCAGCATTGTCATCATGTCTCTCGAACATTCTGTAGAAGCTGCCGAGTAGTTCAAGTTCGACACCGTGTACCGGCGAATAAGTCAGTGTGCCTGCTACAGCCTCGTCAGGGACAAGTTCGTCCTCTTCATCCATTTCCTCCAACCACCACTTGCCCCCGACGTCGATACTGTCCATATTATCTTCTTCTGAGGATGGTTCTAAAAACCCCGTGGAGAAATACCAGAAACCACGAATCCAGATTTTCGGTGAAAAGGCCTTACTGATCGGACTTAGCTGAGATCAGGTATTAGTGATCATACTCCTCAAGGGTTTCAACCTCGATATCGTCCAGTCCTAAGGCGTCCTCCAGGCGATCAAGAGAGACCTACGTGGTCACGGTGTCGTCGCTGACATGGACCTCGTCCCGCATCAAGCTCTTGACAACGGCCAGTTTCTCTACAGTGGCGCCAGGCCCTGTAGCGGTTGAAGTCATCTCTTGAGGCTTTTGTGAAAGACATCGTTGGTGAGTCAGAGGACGATTCGACAATTTTCCAAAGAGCGTACTTGTAACTCAGAAATACGGAACAGTCGGTCGAGATATTGATTTGGCGACTGAGAGCAAGGTATAGAGATGTTTTACTCTCTCGGAATGTGGGGTAAGCGTTTTTGAATGACGACATTCACGCTATCATGTCCGTCGGTTGGAGTCAACTCCACCACTTCATAGGTTTCCTCGTCGTAATCCAGTAGTCGAAGCAAATAGTGCGTGCGAGGATAACATTTCGATTCCTTACCTTCTGAATCGCGGAACAAGATGTGAAACGGTTTTCCAGTACCATCGGGATTCCTGTCTACATCGTAGTCGAAATCGACTGTTATAGCCCTATGGCTCTCCTCAAAGAGTCCTCGGTTATTGAGAAAGAACTCATAGGACCACGCGTCGATCTCGAACAAGGCGACTAAGAACCAGTCCAACGGTACCAAGTGGTGAAATCGATCAATGCCGAACTGAGTTTGTTCAGTCTCAACAGGTTCGGTGTAGTGATGCTCCGTCGTGAACGGTGCGATCGTATCAGGTGGGCCCATAATCAAGCGGATGTACCCCTGCTAAATCAGCGTTGAGAAGGATCTCATCATCAGCTTGAAAATGTAACTGTACCACGGTATGGAGGTGTGGAACGCTCTCGTGTACCTGACTCCTGATCCAGGATCATGGTACTAGAGCAAAGTTCTGTGTCGTGGTACAGGATCTTGGTACACTATTCTAGTACTGATCCAAGTACCACGACTTCGTCATAGTTACACGGTACACTACCTTGTTCCTGTTCCGCAGTACCGTTATTCACTGGTATTACACACTATTGCAAGCATAGAACTTCAGGAGGAGTTTCTCTGCCCACACTTAGGGCAGGGATCCGCACAACACGGCTAGTTCCGATAATAAGTCACAGTGGTACCGACCCGAGCATCATTCACATCGTGATCCAATGTCGAATACATTAACAATCATAGATCTAATTAGTAATTATGTCTGACATCGTCACGTATGATCCGGAAGATAGAATTGTTTACTTTACAGGAAAAGACGAACCGAAGGAAATTCATCGAGATGTCTCTTCAGCCGAATTCAAGGAGATAGAGAAAATCGAATCATACTCCCATGAGTGTATGGCTACTGCCGATCGGCTTCTCCATATACTTGGAAGAGGTGCTATATTCGGCCCCAAAGCGCGAGAAGACCTGCAACTGTTGAAAGAGGACGTGATCGAACTCTATTCAGAATTTCCGTCGTATAAGTCCCTGGTTGAGGAATCGGAGTATGCGCGAGTACGCGGATATGATGGCGTCATCTACAAGGTCAAACGGCCGCTGGAAAACGTCTTCGAGTGCATCGGGATTGTCGCGGATCTGATAACCAACGGTCAGCTGATAAAACGATATTATCTCGACGGGCACGATCCGTACCATATCCAACACCTGGCCATAAACATCTGTGCCGCACTGGAGCACCTGGGTATCGTTGCTGTCAATCGTCTTGCCCCTGAAAACGGTGGCATTGATGCCTCCAACCCGCAGTATAACGTGACGAAGGTATACAAGCAGATCATTGAGGAGGGGCTTCACGAGCCAATAAGCGATGACGAGGATCTAATTAACGACGTTAGTATGTCTGAGGTTGAAAGACTGAAAGAAATGCGTGATCTCATTGCACACAAATCGCTCTATCAGAATATCCCCTCTCAAGCAATTCCAGAGGGTCTGAAAGAACAGGCTTACCTCTATGATGCTTCTGACACCAAGGATCTTACACTAATAGCACTGAAACTTCAGATGGTTGCACTAGTAGTGCTCACGAATTATGTATATGACCACGTCAAAACGGGTATTGAACCGTACGTGGAAGCTATTTACCAGAGTAAAGAGAATTCGAAAAATAGCTGAGTCAGTCAAGCAGGTTCACCTGTAGGTCGGCTTCTTTTGCTAGGTTTTCCAACTCTCGCTGCACACGGTCCAGCTTACGATTCAGGTTCCGTCTCTGTTCTTTGTAGAATCGTTTATCTGATTCCTCGTATTTTGGTGCGTACCCATTCATCGCTCGTCCGAAATATACCTCGTTATCCTCTACTTCTCTCAACGCTCGGAATACTTTGCTAACTGCTTCTTGTACATCTTCGTCGCTGTAGAGATGGGTGTTTTCCCGAAGTACTTCTTTCAACGATTCAATATTTAACAGGTGGTAGTTGGGAGGGTTTTCTGATCGGATTGAGAACCGATTCTCTTGACCATTGTAGATGTCGTCGAACCGGTTAATCTCCATTTCTAATTGCCTGACGGCTTGTTGTCTACGATCGTGTTCCACGAACAGTGACTCCATTTGTTCGCGGCTCATCGGTTCTTTCCGATCGTTGATTCGTCGGTATACCGCTGCGTCTCCGGTCAGTACAGGTTTTCTTTTGGCTTCCGGGATTCGAACTGGGAGAATGATCCGGTCTGTGTTGTCGCTGGGTGATTCAATCGGGCTAGGGATTTCGATGTTTACCAGTGGACGAGTATTCTGAATCAACCGGGTTACTGACTGTTTGACCTCATGGCTTGGTGGTTCGAATGGTGAAGGATTTCCGTCGTCATCTACTCCGAATACGATGATTCCGCCGTTAGCGTTCGCAAATGCGGTGATTTCTTTTTCCAGTTTTCGTTGCCATTCTTTTTGAACGGGTTTGATTTCATCTGGTGGGTGGAGAGTCTCTTTGTATTCGAGGTACTGGTTTTCGCTATGTTGGGAGAGTGATGTGACGGTGTCCCAAGTCCATGCGTTGACGTCAGTGGTGAATGGAAGTTCCATATGAGGTGTCAGAGATGTTCTGAGTTTTAAAAGTTTGACAAACTGATTTGCCATCCAATGATATGGCTTCTCATGATGACCTGCTATAAGCACAGATCAGTGTCATCCCCGCAGAAGAGACACTCCATCCTCCAAATCATCAATTAGGCCTAGAAGCAGGGCATCCAGATGGACAAGTGATTTAACCCACAGGTTCCGCAACGACTCTTTGTGTACTTTTCTTTCTCTTGACCCCATATGTGCATATCCATCTAAGAAGCGTCCGTTCTTCGACGGTTTTGCTAAATTGGTCGTAGAACCGCCTTCCAGATTCTTAATAAGTCCCTGTTCGTCCTCCAGACCACTTGCATTGAAAGTGATGCTATATTAGCGTTGGGTGGCTGTTTCACGGCTTACTGATGTGGCACGATTACCAGCCATCATCGGGGACATCGTAGTTTCCCTTAGCAAGATCCTCAATGTTCACAAACTCCTTATCAAGAAGTTCGGCATACAGCTCATCTGGATCCAGATCTACTGCGGGTTTCGCTGGCGTATCAGCCACGTCCAATTCAGACTCATTCACAGGTTTGTTGACATCTAGCTCATCATTGAGGAGGTTTTCTACTGTTTTCACCTCCCAAGAACTGGCATGCGGGGACAGCCGTATCTCCTCGATGAGTGTGTCTAAATTGACAGAGACAATAATCGGGTCCTCCCGATAGTCGTCACTGTATCCGCCAATTGTTGGCTGAGAGCCGCGTCTATACTCCTGATAATCATCGAGGTCTTCAACCAAATCGTTGTATTTCAGCGTTTCATACGCTGATGGATCGAACGGCTCTTCAAATACGATCGCACGAATTTCCTGTTCAGTTGTGTACTCACTATCCTTGTAGCTGAATGGGGCACGTGCATATTCGCGTAGAGAAGACCCATGGTCGTTTGCGAAGTCACAGTAGATAACACGCTTGATTGCCAACTGATCCTCACTGAGATCTTCAATCGCTTCGATTAACTGCCCGACAGTGGATTTAATGACGACACCCTCCCCACCGGGTGTGTAGTCTTCCCATTGCTCTATTGCTTCGTGATCAAGGCCAGTCCAACAGCTAAGGAACGCACATTTGTTCTGTTCCTGAATTACCTCAACTGGGTTCTTGTCCAGCAGACCTTCCACCAAATCAACTTCATCACCCCAATCCCATGCTTTCGTCCACTCCTGATTTGTTTTCTCTGCTTTATTGGCGCGTCTCAGCATTGATTTCAAGGGTAAATATCCCTCCAGTGGGTCAACAAAATGATCAGCTCGTGTGAATCGGAGGGACTCTGAGTCAATCAGGCTCAGCAGCTTGGGGTACGATAAATATCGCCAGATGGGCTGTTCTCGGGCGACAGTGTTTTCGAGATCCGTAAACTGTGACTTGTGCACAGTCGAGTCATTGTGGTATATTACTTGAATCTATCTTACTTGATTATCACCTCCAATAGAATGCTGAGTTACCATAGAAGGGGTTGGATGGGGGTGCTCATTCGCCGCGTAGCTTTGCTCGCCACGCCGGACCCGCGACATTCGCTCATTGAGTCGTTGAGAACCTAGACGTTGTCGAGATACCGTCTTCTCACCTCCATCGATTCCATCTCACTAAGCCGGTCGTAATGCTCATCAAGCACATCGTGGGATACGTCCGTTTTATCCGCCACCACGGACAAAGGAACTCCTTCCCGAAGGTGATGCGTGATCGATCCTCTCCGAACTGGGTGCGGACTCACGCTCGACGGGCACGTTGACGCGGATTCCCAATCGTTACTCTCGCACGTGTCTGGATTCTCTCCGTGTGGACACTCGTTGTTGATCCTGCACGGGCACGTCCAATAGTACACGGTCGCTCTAATTGACTGGATCGAACGTCTCCCGTGACTCGTCGCAAATAGTGGTTGACGGGCGTGTTCATCGATGACGTCGGGTCGATGCTCATCGATGTAGTCGTCGAGGATCATGCACGTCCGAGGTTTGATAGCGACGTGACGGTTCGCTGCACCTTGGTTCTTCAGCGGAGTCTCTGTATCGGGTCGATGCCTGATCCGGAGGGATTGGTTCGCTTCGTCGTAGTCTCGCAAGTCGAGTCCTCTGAGTGTCCCTGCTCGAATCCCGGTTTCCCATAATACACGAATAATCGCGTGTGCGGCGCTGGCATACTCGAACTTCGACAAGTGCGATAGGATTTGTTCGGCGTGCTCGGTTTCGAGGAGTACGTCTCGGGACCGTTTCGCTTCTTTTGGTAAGATGAGTCTCTCATGTAGATCGGGTTCGATTGCGCTGATGCTCGCGGCGAAGCGCAAGTACACGCGTAGCGTCAACAGAGCTGATCGAAGAGTCTCGGGTGAGATCTTTTCTTTACGAACGCCTTGTTGTCGCCACACGCGGTACTCGTGTAGATCGCGGACTGTGAGTTCGTCTAGAGTGTCGATGCCTTCCTCGTCGCACCATTCAACGAATAAGGAGAGACGTCGTCGATGGGCTTCGAGGGTTGAGTTTGCGAGCTCGCTTTGCCTGGATTGCAGGTACATGCTGAGCACTACTTTGGGGTCGATTTGATCGAGTTCGTCGTTCGTCATGGTTGTGTGCGTGACTCGACCCGGAGCCTGACGCGTGCGAGAGAGCTGTAGCTCCACTTTCGACAGTGGTTGACTCTTCAATTTTTGGTCCAGCTTTTGCGAGCAGGAACGGCGGCGTAAGCCGCCGCACGCCCGCGCAGGTAAAAGGTGGGCGTGTTCAAATCGCGCCCGGCCCGCTTTCCTGTCGCGAACAAGTTCGTGAGCGACAGGTAACGGAACCGGCGGAATTTGAACGCAGGGAGAGCGCAACGGAGCGAGTGCGTTCGACCGCGTGTTCACATCGCGCCTGGCCCGCGTTCTGCCGATGACGGCATTCGTGCGGTAGTGATATCAAACCCAACTCGGTAGAATCGTCGAACCACGGCTCGGATGACGAGTGAGAAAGTGGCGGTGACCGGTTACGAAACCCGAATAGCCGAGACGCTACACGCCAGCTACCGCCGTTATCGGTCGTCCCGTACGCCGTCGGGGAACTCGTTGTTCGTCAGGGAGACAGCACCGGAATCGTCGATGATGTGCAGCGAGTAGCCGTCCTCCTCGGAGCGGGCGACACAGCCCTCGATCCGGACGTCGTCCGCGCCGTTAACGACGAGCGGCGTGTGGGTCGTCTCGAATTCGCTGTCGGCGACGCGGTAGTCCTCGCCCCGTAGTTCGAGCCCGCGGCGTTCGTTGGACCCCTGTTGCTCGATAGAGAGGCCATCGAAGCGACACCCGTCGCGCTCGCAGTAAATCGCGTGGCGCATCGTCGTGCCCGGCGCATCGCCGGTGATCCGGACGTCCTGCAGGGCGACTTCTCCGGCGTCACTGCCGAGGATCTGGACCGCGTTGGCGCTTCCGTCGATCTCGATGTCGACGTCTTTGACAAACGTCTGTCCGGCTCCGGCGTCGATCTTGATTCCGTTGTTCGGGCGGTCGCCGACACTGATTTCGGCGTTCGAGATCGTCGTGGCATCGACGCCGTTCATGATCCTGATCGCGTCGCCGTTCGGCTGCGGCACGTCGATCGTGACCCCCTCGACGTCGAACCGGTCGCCGTGATCGAGTCGGATCGGGTGCTGGCCCGCCGAATCGTGGGGATTCTCGTCGACGACGACGACCGCGTCCCTGATCTCGCCGCTCGTCCCGCTGAGCCGGATCGATGCGGTCCCGCTGTTCCAGAACCGGCCGCCGTCGACGCTGACTCGGCCGTTCTCGCCGGAGGCGTACAGCCCGTTGTCCGGGAACCCGCCGAGCGCGCAGTTGCTGAAGACGAGCGTCCCGCGATGGTTTTGATCGATGGTGATACCGGTCGGCCCGCGCCACATGTTCCCCTCGTTCGGCGTCTCGTCGACGTGGCGCCCGCCGTCGGCCGCGCGGAAGCAGTCGACGACTCCGCGCCCATCGGAGTCGGTGATGTTGAACAGGCCCGGGCCCCACGTACCGCTGTCGTGGACGCCCCGAACGGTGACGCGCTTGACGACCAGGCCGTCCTCCACCTGGGCGCTGATGACGCGGATGCCGGTGTCCGGCGCGGCCTGGTCGACGTCGAACCCCTCGAAGCGGAGATTCCGTCCCGGATTGTCGCTCGTCCCCAGCCGGAACAGGCGGTACTGCGGCCCGTCGAACTCGTGGTAGTTCGCCGGGACTAGCGTCGCGTCCTCGCCGACGAAGCCGACGTTCTCGAATCCGGTGAGCCGGAACTGTTCGTCCATGTAGTACCGCCCGTCGGGGAACTCGAACAGCGTGTCATCGCCCGCATGCTCGCGCAAGACGGGCGTGATGGACTCGTTCCCCTCGGGGTCGGCGCCGGCCTCGACGACGTCGACAACGGTGTCGTACTGCGCTTCGGGATCGTCGGCCGCCGCGACGCCGGTGGCCGAGAGCGTCGCCCCAAGACCGACGAGACAGTGTTTCAGGTACGATCGACGACGGTACTGCCGATTGTGCGACTCGGTCGAAGTCACGTGAGGTACCTCTCCAGCGGATCCCTTACGTATGAGCGACGTAATCCAGTTCGGGACTATCACGGTATCTGAACTGTACCGAAATCGTCTCGAATCCGAGTAAAGTGACGGTTCGAACAGTTGTACCGACCGGGAGCGACGCGCAAAGCCGACCGACCGCCAGATCGCGGGAGTTCCCTGACGGACCAAATACCGCTTCGGATGGTCCGTCCGACGACAGACGTGCCATCGCGGACGGACGAAGAGACCAGGCGAGCGGTCGTCGATCGCGTTCGGGTCGAGGCCGCCGGCTCGGAGCCCCCGAGACGGGGTTGCCGGTCTCTGGCGTCGACTCGATCATCGCCGTCGGAACTGCAAGGGGCGGCGTCGAAAAGACGACCGTGGCCGTCTCGCTCGCACGGACAGCCGCCGACGTAAGCGATTTTAGTTACTTATTCACAAAATAGGAACCAATACCAGTTGTATTTACCCTGGATACCGAACGGGAGGTATGCGCACACGCGACGGCCGCGGCGGGACGACTTCGAGGAGCCGTCGGGCGGTCCTCGCCGCGACGGGCGGACTAACGGCGGGCGTCGCCGGACTCGGCGGCTGTCTCGCCGGCACCGACGGCGTCCGCGTCCTCGCCGCGGGCAGCCTGGCCGGCGCATTCGAAAACGGCGTCGGGTCGGCCTTCGAGTCCGAGGTCGACCTGCGGTACGAGGGCGAGTACTACGGAACCAACGCCCTGTTGCGGCTCGTCGAGGAGGGGACGAAGCACCCGGACGTCGTGATCGGTGCCGACGTCGACCTTCTGCGGGAGCGACTCTATCCCGACCGGGCTGACTGGGACGTCGAGTTCGCGGCCAATTCGGTCGTGCTCGTCTACGCGCCCGAGACGGCCCTCGGGGCGCGCCTCGACGCCGGCGAGCCGTGGTACGAGGTCCTTCTCGAGGCCGACGACGGTGCGATCGCGATCGGCGATCCCGACCTCGATCCGCTCGGCTACCGGGCACTGCTCATGTTCGAACTCGCCGCGGACGAGCACGGGCTCGACGGCTTCCGCGACGCGATGGCCGAGACGGCGTCCCGAGAGCCAGACGAACCGCAGTTGCTCGCCGGTGTCGAGGGCGGCGACCGGGCCTGTGCGGTCGCGTACCACAACATGGCCACCGAACGCGACGTCGCCGTCCGCGAACTGCCGGACGCGTACAACTTCGGCAATCCCGCGTACGCGGACCGGTATGCGACGGCGACCTACACCACGGACGACGGCCACGCGGTCGCGGGCTCGCCGGTCGTCTACAACGCCGCGGTCCCGACCGACGCCGACGACCCGGCCGCGGGCCGGGAGTTCGTCTCGTTTCTCCTCGAGAACGGTGACCTGCTCGCCGATCACGGCCTTCGCGTCGACGACTCGCTGCCGCTGCCGCGAGTCCACGGCGATCCGCCGGCGGTGATCGATCCGTGAGCCGGGTCGAGCAGCGTCTCGAGGGCGATTCCGACGGTACCGCGCGAGAGCGACCGCGGATCGGCGCGGGCCGCGATCGACTGCCCGGCGGCCTGGCCGTCCCGGCGCTGCTCGGGGCCGTCCTGCTCGCGTACTTCGTCGTGCCCGTCACCGTCTTCCTGGCGCGGACGCGTCGCGTCGACGTCGCCGCCGGCCTGGCCGACCCGGCGATCCGGGACGCGATTACGACGTCGCTGGTGACGGCGCCGGTTTCGACGGCCATCGCGACCGTCTTCGGCGTCCCGCTGGCCTACGTCCTCTCGCGGGCCTCGTTCCGCGGCAAGCGCCTGGTCGAGGCCGCCGTCTTGCTCCCGCTGGTCGTGCCGCCGATCGTCGGCGGCGTAATGGTGGTGACCATCGTCGGCCGGTATTCCCCGGTCGGGGCCGCGGCCGCGGCGCTGGGGATGCCGCTGACGGACAGCCGTGCCGGCGTGATCCTCGCCCAGACGTTCGTCGCCGCACCGTTTCTCGTCGTCACCGCCCGCGCGGGCTTCGACGGCGTCGATCCCCGACTGGAGGAGACGGCCCGAACGATGGGCTACGGGCGGCTCCGAACGATCCGCCTGGTCTCCCTGCCGCTGGCGCGCAACGCCATCGCCGCCGGGATCGTCTTGACGTTCGTGCGGGCGATCGGCGAGTTCGGCGCGACGATGCTGGTCGCGTACAGCCCGCGGACCATGCCGATCCAGATCCGCGTCTCGTTCATTTCCGGCGGGATCGACGCGATCGTGCCGATCGCGCTCGCCTTGCTCGCGATCGCGGTTATCGTCGTCGTCGCCGTCCAGTTGCTGGTCGGCACACCGCGACGATACTAACCGCCGCGTCAGCGGCGCTGCACGAGCAACGGCTCGCGAACAAGTCAAAACTCATGTAATTCTCGATAACCGGTTCTAAGTGGTTTGGAAGTGGGGTTATGGATATCCTCGTTCTACCGTGGAACGAGATTCATGACTTCCATCGCAGACATCGAGATTCCGGCGGACGGAACCGGGACCGGGCAGTTGTTCGAGGCCGTCCCTTCGCTCACGTGCGAGATGGAGCGAGTGATCGCCTCGAGCGGTCACGGACTCTGGCTCTCGGGTCCTTCCCAGTCCGAAGTCGAGGACGCGCTCGACGAGGCCGACGCGATCGGCTCCTACTCGCAGATCAGTAGCGACGAGGACCGCTGGCTCTACGACATCGAATTCGAACCCGACACCATCGATCCCTTCGAGCTCGTCCTCGAAGAGGGCGGCACCGTACTGAGCGCCTCGGCCTCGAACGGTACCTGGCTGCTCAGCGTCCGCGTCGTCGACCGCGAGAGCGTCAGTTCCCTCTACGACCGCCTCGACGACAAGGACATCACGCCCACGATCGTCCGCCTCTTCGATCTCGCGGAAGAGACCCACTCCCAGTGCGGTCTCACCGCCCGCCAGTACGAGACGCTGGTCGCGGCGATCGATCACGGCTACTTCGAGATTCCCCGCGAGGTCTCGATGCAGGAGCTCTCCGAGGAGCTCGGCATCTCCCACCAGGCGCTCTCGGAACGGCTCCGCCGGGCCTACCGTGCGCTGGTGACGTCCGAGCTCAACGTGACCGAGGAGGAAACTGCCGCACCGCCCGTTCCGACGAACTGAGCCGTCACTCGTCGACCGATCGAAGACCCTCGATCGAGCACCGGACTCGAAATCGGAATCCCGCTCGACCCGACGCGATATTTTCACCGTTCGACGCCCGAGCGCCGACAGTAGCAGCACCCGGTTCGGAAACTACGTATGCTTAATTACCAGGTTCGTCCGTCGCCGGAAGGGTGAATAAAAACGTCGTCCCTTGGTCGGGTTCGGACTCGACCCGGATCTCGCCGCCGTGGCGCTCGACGATGCGTTCACAGAGCGCAAGTCCGATCCCCGTCCCCGAGTGCTCGTTGTTCGTGTGGAGGCTCTGGAAGACCTCGAAGATGCGGTCCGTGTCGTCGGGGTCGATGCCGATCCCCTCGTCGCGAACGGTGATCGCCCACATACTCCCGTCCCGTTCGGCGGAGACGTATACTCGCGGCGGTTCGTCACCGCTGTATTCGATCGCGTTGTCGAGCAAATTCTGGAACACCTGTCGGAGCTGATCCGCATCACCCTCGACTCGGGGGAGGTCCGCTACCGTGATTTCGGCGTCGGTCTTCTCGATCGGTAGCTTGAGATCCGTTTGAACCTCCGTCAACACGCTATCGAGGTCAACCGGTTCAAAGGGGTCGCCCTGCGTTTCGACCCGGGAGTACTCGAGTAGTCCCTGGATCATGTTTCGCATTCGCTCGGCACCGTCGACCGCGAACTCGAGGAACTCGTGGCCATCCTCGTCGAGCTCGTCGGCGTAGCGATCCTCGATAAGCGTTAGGTAACTCGACACCATCCGAAGGGGCTCTTGGAGATCGTGCGAGGCCGCGTAGGCAAAATGTTCCAGCCGTTCGTTCGACTCCTCTAGCTGCTCCTCGTACGCTTTGCGGGTGAGTTCGTTGCTCAGCCAGTTACTGAGTAGATCGATAAACGTCACTTCCCAGTCGGAGAACTCCTCGATTCGCGCCTCCATCCCGTAGAAACAGAAGGTTCCGTACACGTCCCCGTTCACGATAACCGGGGAGCCGAGATAACAGGAGATTCCCCATTCGGGATCGGCTAATTCTGGGGCCTCCGCCTCGACGTCCTGTAGCACGAGCGTCTCTTCGGTCTCGACGACGTGCGAACAGTTCGGCAGGGTCTCCAGCGGCGTCGTGTCGCCGGGTCCGAGATCGACCCCTTCCGGCACGGCCACGTGTTCGAAGTGGTACTCGCCCGCGCTCGTATCGACGCGCGAGAGCGTCGCGTAGTCCGTCCCGATCGCCGTCCGGACCACTTCGAGGAGGGAGTCGATCCGCTGAGAAAGCGGCCGATCCGAGTCCGCTAACACCTCGTAGGCACGCCGGAGGGCCTGTTCGCGCTCCTCGAGTTCCTGCTGTCGCTCGTCCGGATCGGTGACGTCGCGCGCGTACACTGAAATGCCGGTTTCGGACGGATAGACGCGCACCTTGTGCCAGCTGTCCTGCGGCGGGTAGTACGTCTCGAACGTGACGGATTCCTGGGTCTCCATCGCACGTTCGCACTCCCACTTGAACATCGAGTCGGTTATCCCGGGAAACTCCTCCCAGATAACCGTCCCCTCGAGATCGGTTTGCTCGCCCCGAAGCATAGCTTCAGCTCGGTCATTGAGATACGTGAACCGCCACTCCTCGTCAAGCGCGAAGATAGCATCGGTTACGCGCTCCAGGACACCTCTCGGAGAGTCTTGCTTCGGATTTTTACTCGACGTCTCAGACCCGGTCATCGGAGATCGTTACCATCTCGAAGGGGATGGTAGTTACGCAGACTGGCTTGCTCACTGTCCGCTGAACGCGAGTCTTACGGCTCGCTCTAATACCGAAGCCGTGCCGCTATCCACCGGTACCGCGACGTCGGTTCGCAACTCGCGCCGACCCATCAACCACCCAATCGTTAAGCGCCGCGGCCGCGACGCTCACCGCATGGAGATCGACAGCGACGACGGTGTCCTGCGACTGACGTTCGATCGACCGGACGCACACAACGCGCTCACGACGGAGACGGCGGCCCGCCTGGCCGACGCGATCGAAGGCGCGACCCCCGAGGAAGACGACGCGATCATCATCACCGGCGTGGGCGAGGCCTTCAGCGCCGGCGGCGACCTCGATTCGTTGGCGGAGACGCCGGACTCCTCGCAGGCGGCCTACGAGGAGGTCACCGCGACCTTCGGCCGCGTCGTCGAGGCGATGCTCGAGTGTCCCGTTCCCGTCGTCGCGAAGGTCAACGGCGACGCCATCGGCGCGGGGCTGTCGATCGTCGCGCTCGCCGATATCGCCTACGCCGCCGCCGACGCGACCTTCTCGTGTGCCTTCGTCCGGGTCGGACTGCTCCCCGACACCGGCGGGACAGTCATGCTCCCCCACATCGTCGGGCTGCGAGCCGCGAAGCAACTCGCCTTCACCGGCGAGTTCTTCGACGCCGAGCGCGCGGCCGACCTGGACCTGGTCAATCAGGCCGTCCCCGCCGACGAACTCGACGAGCGAGTCGACGAGACCGTCGAGCAACTCGCGAGCGGTCCCACGGCCACGATCGGGATGATGAAACAGGCGATGCACGAGAACCTCGGCCGGTCGTGGGAGGAGGGGCTGGACTACGAAAACCTGTTGCAGGCGCAGGCCCGGACGACCGACGCCCACGAGGAGGGCGTCACCGCGTTCCTCGAGGGCCGCGACCCGGAGTTCGAATAGCCTCCGCAGTCCGCGCGTTCGGTCCGCTTCCCGCACCGTATTCGGTCGCAAGCGCCCGCAAGCACCACGGCCTTGCGCGGATAGACCGTCAATAAAAACGCAATGTCCCCAGAGTTTACCGACGACGACATCGGCAAACGAGTCGTCAACGCCGAGGGCGAGGAGGTCGGTCTGGTCGCCGACGTCGAGCACGGCACGGCCCATGTCGAGCCCGATCCCGGTATCACCGACACGATCAAGGCGAAGCTGGGTTGGGGCGGCGCCGACGACGATACCTACCCGCTCCAGAACCAGGCGGTCGCCGGCGTAACCGACGACGAGGTCCGTCTTCAGAGCGATCTGTCCGGTGCCGGGTCGAGCGGTGGAACGACGGTCACAGACACGAATACGACCGGAACCACGGAGACGGGCACGACAGGTACCGGCGCGACTGATACCGACGTCGGCACTGATACCGGCACCGACACCGGGATGACGGACACGGAACCCGGTGCGACGGACACCGACGTCGGCACTGATACCGGCACCGACACCGGGATCGCCGACACCGACATCGGCAGCGACACCGGTACGGACAGGAACCGCGGTATCGATCGCGACGAAAACGACATCAGCGGTAACGACGACGAAGGCCTCATCCGCGACGACGAGGACGACGAACTCATCGGCGACGACAATGACGACGACGGGCTGATTCGTGACGATGACGATGACGAACTCATCGGCGACGACGATGACGACGAGGGCCTGATCCGCGACGATGACGACGACGAGCTCATCGGCGACGACAACGACACCGGCCGTTAATCCCGTCACCGTTCTCCGCACCGCTTCGAATCGGCGGCCGCGGCCCGTCCGAATCCCGTTTTCCTTTCGGCGACACCACCGTGGAGCGCCACCGCCTGGTCCGCACCCCGGGGCTCGGGATCGGGCGGTGGCTTCCGCCAGTGCTGCGTCCGCGCTTACTCCTGGTTCGATCTGCGGTCGCGATCGCGGTCACGCTCGACCTCCCGCTGCGTCTCCCCGGACGACTGCCGTGAGCGGTCGATATCCACCTCTTCCATCCCGCGCGTCTCGTCGCGGGTGCGATTCATCTCACCGCGTTCGTGCTCGCGGTCAGGGCCGCGTCTCTCGGCCGCCCCCGACCCCGATTCGGAGCCGCGAGATTCGCCGCGCATGGGCGGTTGTCTGTCGCGCCCCTGCCCGGTCTGGGGCCCGCCCCTGTCAGATTGCTGCCGTCCCGTCGGCCCTTCGAACTCGCGACCGCGCTGTCCCTGATCACCGCGTTGGCCCTGATCGCTTCGTTGAGGGGGCTGCGGGCCGGGTTCTCGCCCCGCATGCCCCGGCTCCTGCTCGTGCTCTCGCGACCCGGCCTGGCCCGTCGAGTGCGTCGGCCGGGCCGTCATCGGCTGTCGATCGTAAGTGGCGTCGCCGGCCGGTTCGCCGCCGTACTCCCCCGGCGAGACCCACTCGCCGGTCTCCGGATACTGCCCGGTGTCGGAGGGGCCGCTCGGCCCGCCGCGACCGCCGGTCCGTTCCGGTCCGCGTCCCGGTTGCGTCTGGGGGCCCTGTTCCCGTCCGCCCGGCTGCTGGATGCCGGGTCGCTGTCCGCCGGTCCGGTTCCCGATCGGGCCCTGCTGACTCATCCTCGCCTGGCCGGTCATCGGGGCACGGGCACCCGGTTCCTGCTCCTGCTGTCCGAACCGTTGGCCGCCTGCTTGCTGGCCGCTCATCTGCTGGCGGTCCATCCCGCCAGCCGACCCCTGTTGACGCTGCGGTCCCTGCTGTCCCATTTCCCGTCCGCGGTGGCCCATTCGACCCATCCCCTGCTGACCCGCCCTCGCCTGGTCGCTCATCTGTCCGCCCATCTGTTCCATCTGGCTGCCAAGTTGCCCCATGCCCTCCATCTGGGGCTGGGCGGCGGCCTCCATGCCCTGCTCCATCATTCGTTCCATCTGGGGCATCATGGCCTCCATTCCCTGAATGTAGCTCTGCATCATCGACTCGGTCATCTGCTGGCCAGGCGCGTTGTCGAGCATCGACTTCGTCATTTCGAGCCCCTGCTGCTGAGCGGTCTCCTGCCACTTGAGCGCGCTCAGCGTCATGCGGGCCATGTTGCGCTGGAGGTCGAGCAGCTGTTCGATGGCCTGCTGCCCCTGGTTCATCGACGATTCCGCCATCTGCTGTGTGTCCGCGGACTGTTGGGACTGGGTTTGATTCTCTCGCATGGTACTCACCTGAGGATCGTCGGTCACCGGTAGCGATCCTCGGTTACGACTGAGCGAGTCAGTGACACAGATAAAGGCCAGCGTCGGTTCCGATCGGTAGCACGATCCCAACTGGTCGTAACCGGGCCGAACGCGGGTAAATCGGCCGACCACGCGGTCGTGAGCCTGGTTGCGTGACGCAGTGAGATGCCGGTATCGTCCCGGACACAGAGCCGATAAGAACTCTGTACGGAAGTGTAATAGCTGCTTAGGAACCGCCGTTTGGAGAAACGGCGTCGGTCGAGCCGACCGCGGTCAGGCGTCCGGACCGGAATTCGAACCCGAACTCGGTTCGCCGTGGGTCACGCCCTCGCGCTCGTCGGCGCGTCGCCGCCGCAGCGCCGCGCGGGCGTTGCTCGCCTCGTAGCCGAAGAAGACGTCCTTGGCGTACGCCTCCGCGACCTCGGTCGCGTGGATCAGGTTGTCGACGTCGACGTTTACCGCGTACAACTCGATGTTAAACGGCGTGTCGAGCGCGCTGTCGAAGCCCTTGGCGATCGTCTCGAGCCAGTAGGTCGTCTCGTAGGCCGTGTCGTACAGCGGAACGACGAACTCGTCGACGTACTCCGCGACGGCGTCGAGGTCGATGCCCGCGCGCTCGTAGAGGTGGCCGGGGTAAGGGTCGGGGTAGAGCGTCATGTAGACCGTGCCAGGGATGCGATCGGCGGCCGCCGCGACGAAGTCGGTGATGACGTCGGCCCGCCAGGCCATCCGATCGTCGAACTCGCTCTCCTCGAACGCCCGTTCACAGACGCCACACCGACAGTACTCCGCGCGCGGGAAGCCGATGTCGTCGAGGCGCACGTCCTCGTTTTCGGCGACGCAGTCGTCGATGATCTCGAACAGGCCCTCGCGGTAGTCCTCCCTGGAGGGGCAGACGTAGGCCCAGTCGAAGTACGCGCGTTCGCGATCGGCCGGCCGACCCATGTCGTCGACGGGGATCAGCGACGGGTCGGCGTCGGCCGCCGCGTTGTCGCCGAAACAGGAGACCATGTTCACCCCGTCGGCGATCGGTTCGGCAGACCGGCCGGTCACGTCCTTGACTTCGTAGAAACCGCGATCGAACTCCGGCCAACGGACTTCCTCGGCGTTCCGGGTGACGACGCCGTACATAACTCAGCATATGCCGCCGTCCCCGTAAGCCGTTCGGATGCGGACGAACCTCGGGACGGGCGGCCCTATTCGGTCGGTTCGTAATCGACTTCGACCTCGGACGAGCCGCCGAAGGCGACCTTCCAGAGGACGGCGATGACGACCAGCGCGAGCACGATCTTGATGGTCCGTGACATATCCATTCGGAGAATCGGGCGGCGAATACTTAGCTATTCGGGATGGTCGTCTCAGCGAGAAAATCCGCCGACGGCGGCGACGACCGCGGGCACGCTCAGGTGTCGATCAGCGACGCGATCTCGTCGCGGACGATCGTCTCGCAGTACGAACACCGCACGCCGTCTTCGAGCACCGTAAATCGGGACGTGACGGGTTCGCCGTCGGTCGTGATACAGCCGGGGTTGGGACAGGACAGGACTCCCTCGACGACCCCGGGTCGCTCGACGCGGTGTTTCTCCACGACGTCGTAGTCCCGCACGATGTTGATCGTCGCGTCCGGCGCGATCAACGAGAGCACGTCGACCTCGTCCTGGCTCAGCTCCCGACCCTCGACCTTCACGATGTCCTTGCGCGCGAGCCGGTCGGAGGGGACGTTCATCCCAACGGAGACCCCTTCGCCTTTGCTGCCGTCGATACCGAGGATCGCCAGGACGTTCAGCGCCTGGCCGCCGCGGACGTGGTCGATGACGGTCCCGTCGCGGATCTTGCTGACGCGGAGTTCGTGGTTGTCGGTGCCGTCGTGGTTTCGATCGTTACTCATCGGTCTCACCTCCGCGCACACCGGTTTCGGCTCCGGCCGCCTCGGTCTCGTCGCTCAACAGCAGATCCAGCAGCGCCATTCGGACCGGGACGCCGTTGTGCGCCTGGTCGAAGTAGGCCGCGTAGTCGGTCTCGTCGACTTCGGGCGCGATCTCGTCGACGCGGGGCAGCGGGTGCATCACCGTCAGATCGTCGCTCGCAGCCGCGAGCGTCTCGGTGTCGATCTGGTATTCGCCGGCGACCTTCCGGTACTCGTCCTCGTCGGGGAACCGTTCGCGCTGGATCCGGGTGACGTAGAGGACGTCAAGCGACGGCAGGACCTCGTCTAGCGTGTCGTGCTCGCGGATCTGCGTCCCGTCGCCCTGCTGGTGGAGGTCGTAGACGACCTCCCGCGGAAGCTGGAGGCTCTCCGGACTGATGAAGTGCTGGCGCGTGTCGAAGTTGGTCAACGCGTAGGCCAGGGAGTGGACGGTCCGGCCGTACTTCAGGTCGCCCATGATCCCGATGGTCAGGTCGTCCAGACCGGCGTTCTCCCGGATCGTGTAGAGGTCGAGCAGCGTCTGGGTCGGGTGGTGGCCGGCCCCGTCGCCCGCATTCAGCAGCGGGACATCGACGAACTCGCTGGCCATCGTCGCCGCCCCCTGCTTAGGGTGGCGAAGCACCAGGGCGTCCGTGTACCCCTCGATGACGCGAACGGTGTCGGCGAGCGTTTCCCCCTTCTTCACGCTCGAGGACTCGACCGAGCCCATGTCGACGACGTCGCCGCCCAGCCGTTTCATGGCGGTCTCGAAGCTCATCTTCGTCCGCGTGCTCGGTTCGAAGAAGAGCAGTCCGAGCAACGTCCCCGCGTGTCGGTCGGCGACGGCCGACAGGTCGGCGTCGATCTCGGCCGCGCGGTCGAGGACGGTCTCGATGTCCCCCTGCGAGAGCTGTTTGCTCGTGATGATGTGATCGTGGCGCATCCGTTCGTGTAGGCTGGTGCGTCCCCCTTGAATCTCTCCATTCATCCCGGAGTACTCGCGGCGATCCGCACCGATTCGGCGTCGATCGGTCGCGTCGGGCCCACGGCGGGTGACCCGAAGGCAAAGAATTATACAGGCACTACAGCAATTGATCACAATCGTATATGGTCGGTCGGCTGGACACCGGAATCAGCGTGCTGGATCGGAAGCTCGACGGCGGGCTCCCACCGGGTTGCATCGTCGCGTACACCGCCGATCCGGCCAGCCAGTCCGAACTGCTCCTCTACGAGCTCACGGCCGCGCGCGGGACGCTCTATCTCTCGACGGAACGCTCCGACGACGCCGTCCGCCACGCCATCGAGGCCTCCCCGTCCTCAGTGGGCAGTCCGACGGTCAGACACGTCACCGGCGACGCACCCCTCGAGGAGGCGACGCGGCTCGTCGGTGCCCTACCCGACGGAGCGAACCTCATCATCGACACGATGGACGTCCTCGAACGGACCGAGACCGTCGACTACGTCGACTTTCTCAACGACCTCAAGGCACGAATGCTCGAGACCGGGAGCATCGCCGTCCTCCACTGCCTGAAAAGTGCCGACGAGCCCACGAACCGCACGCGGACCTACCACGCCGCCGACGCCGTCTTCGATCTCCGGACCGAGATCGCCGGCACCGAACTCGAGAATCACCTGACGGTCCCCAAGTTCCGCGGCGGCAGCCAGCCGACCGACGCGATCAAACTCGAACTCACCGAGGAAGTGGCGATCGACACGAGCCGCGACATCGCCTGACGGCGCGACGATTCCGTACAACCCTGCCAGCCCGGCGAGTCACACCTCCTGCTCCGGCGTCGTAAACGGCGTGATCGCGGCGGTCCGTTCGGTGACCGTCGCCGTCCGCAGAATGTACGAGAACAGCAGCGCGAGCGGGAACGTGCCCACCGCGACGGCGGCGGGAAAGACGACCGCGCGGACCGAGCGGCCAAGGGGCGGCCCGGACAGCCCCGTCAGGACGAACAGGGCACCGAGCGCGACGCCGACGGCGGGAATCCCGGCGTAGAACAGGTACCGCGAGAGCCTGGACAGTTCGACCTGCAGGTACACCGACTTGAAGTACTGCCTGGCGATGTCGAGCTCGCGCAGGCGATCGAGCAGGTCGTCGATGGCCGCGTCGGCCTCCGCGGACAGCGCGTCACCGTTGGTCCGCCGGACCTCGTCGAGCCGCCGTATCTCGTGAGCGAAGTTCGTCTCGAGCATCGTCGAGAGGGTATTGAAGATACCCGAATCGGACTCCTGTACGAGTCGGTCGATCCGATCGAACTCGTCCGTGAGGTCCGACACGATTTCGTCGATCTCGTCGCCGGCGTCCGCCGGCGCGGTCGTCGTCGCGATCCCGCCGAGCCGCTGGGCGTCCCGCCTGGCACTCTCGACGACGAGTCGAAGGAACCCCGAGGGCTCCGCCGGCGCCGTCCGGTTCGCGACCGACTCGATCTCCTGCCGGTAGTCGACGGTCTCCTCGATATCCGACTCGAGTTCGCCTGGCGATTTCAACTCCCGGGAGAGCAGGAGTTGGTTGATCGAGACGACGACAGTGATCAACGTGAAATTCCCCGAGATCAACCCGCTGAAGGCGTAGAACAACGACTGGAGATCGGTCAGCGGGGCGACGCCGCCGAGCGAAAGCGCCATGTACGTCAGCCAGAACGCGACCGCGAGGACGATGGCGACGGCGAACCGGTTGCCGTCCAACAGCAGCCACTGTTTCAGCCGACCGGTCTCGCTGTCGGAGACCGGCTTCGCCTGGTCCTCGCTCGTCGACTCGACCATCGTAGCCGGTCAGGACCTACGGTCTCGCGGGCGAAAAAGTCGGTCCGCGCACCTGCACGGTCGCGATCTCGGTCCGAAAACGAGGGGAGTATCGAGTGTTACTCTTCGGCGCCTTCGAGCTCTTCGACGATCTCGTCGGCATCGACGTCGGCGTCTTCGAGGGCTTCCTCGATGTCGCCGCCGCCCATACCGCCCATGCCGCCCATCATGCCGGGCATGCCCATGCCGCCCATACCGTCGATGACTTCCTGGACGATGACGCGGTCGACGCCGATCTGGTCGATGACGTCCTGACCGATCTGCTGCTTGCCCATCATCCACTGCTGGTTCATCGTCATCTGGGGCGTGGCCTCGAGGTAGAGCGTCTCCTTCTCGACGACTTCGGTCTCGAACTCGGGCTCGGCGTCTTCGTCGTCCTCGTCGGGCTCGACGGGGACTTCCTCTTCGACTTCGTCCGTCTCGATCCAGAGTTCGGGCTCGAGACCGAGGTACATCTCGAACAGGCCGGCGGCCTGCTGCTCGCGGTCGTCGACTTCCTCGACAACCTCGTACTCGTACTCGACGTCCTCGCCGGCCAGCGGGTGGTTGAAGTCGACGCGGGCGCGGCCGCCGATGATCGTGCTGATGTAGCCCTGCTGGCCCTCGATCTGGACGTTCGCGCCGGGATACCGGTCATCCTCGTCGATCTTCTCGGCGCTGACGGTCTGGACGTCGTCGGGGTCGTACTCGCCGAAAGCGTCCTCGGCGGAGACCGTCACGGTGCCTTCGTCGCCGGGTTCGGAGCCGATGATCGCCTCTTCGACGGCCTCGAAGATGTGGCCCTCGCCGAGGACGATCGTCCGCGGCTTGAACTCCTGACCCTGGTCGTCGACGCCCTCTTCCTCGGCGACTTCGGGGTCGGTCGTGTCGACCAACTGGTCGCCGTCGGCGGTGTAGGCGGTGTATTCGATTTCGACGAAATCGCCTTCCTGAAGTCCCTCTGCTTCGTCTTCAACCTCCTCTTCGACGTCATCGGCCTGCTCGTCGAGCTCGGCCTCTTGTTCCTCGGTCATACGTGGTACGTCCGCCCGTCCACATTTAAACTAATCGCTAGCAGAATGGCTGCGGCCGTCCTTCTTGTGAACAAACCGCACGATATTCGCCTTCGAGCGACGGTTTTCGCGACGTGAAACGACCGATACTTACGACCGCCCCTCGTGCTCTCGGCCATGTACGAGGTCGAAGTGAAGGTCCCGGCCGACCTCGAAACCGTCCGAGAGCGGCTCGCGGACCTCGACGCGGCGTCGCGAGGCGGTGTGGTGCAGGTCGACACCTACTACGACGCGCCCCACCGCGAGTTCGCCGAAACCGACGAGGCGCTGCGGATCCGCGAGGAGCGGCCCGCTGACGGGCCCGACGAGACCCGCGTCACCTACAAGGGTCCGCTCGTCGACGACGAGTCAAAGACCCGCAAGGAGGTCGAAACCGCCGTCGTGAATGGCGAGAAATTCGACGCCGTGCTGACGAACCTCGGCTTCGAGGCCGCCGCCACGGTTCGCAAGGACCGCGAGCGGTTCGAACTCGACGGCTATACGATCACCCTCGACGCGGTCGACGACGTCGGCGAGTACGTCGAAGTCGAGACCGAGGTCGAGGCCGAATCCGACCTCGAACCGGCCCGCGAGGGCGCCTACGACGTCCTCGAACGCCTGGGACTCGATCCCGACGATCAGATTCGAACCTCCTATCTCGGCCTGCTGCTCGCGCCCTGAGGATGCGACCCATTACCAGTAAACATTTTCTGGGCCGTATCTGTTTCCGCAAGTTATAGAACCTCGCTCGCTCAAGTGCCGGCAATGAGCGACCGGAACATCCGGATCGAATCCATCGACCGCCAGGCGGTCGAGGATCAGGAAGTCGAGATCGTCGAACGAAAGGGCATCGGCCACCCGGACTCCATCTGCGACGGCGTCGCCGAGAGCGTTGCCGGGGCTCTGGCTCGCGAGTATATCGACCGCGTCGGCGAGGTGCTGCACTTCAACACCGACGAGACACAACTCGTCGCGGGCGAGGCGGCGCCGGCCTTCGGCGGCGGCGAGGTCGTCGATCCCATCTATCTACTGATCGTCGGCCGCGCGACCAAACACTACGAGGGCCAGACCATTCCCGCCGAGACCATCGCGCTGCGGGCCGCCCGCGAGTACCTCGAGTCGGAGATCCCCCAGCTGACCGTCGGCGAGGACGTCGTCGTCGACGTCAAACTCGGCGAGGGCAGCGGGGACCTCCAGGAGGTCTTCGGGGAGGACGAGGTCAGCGTGCCGATGGCCAACGACACGAGCTACGGCGTCGGCCACGCGCCGCTGACCGAGACCGAGCGGATCGTCCGCGAGGCCGAGCACCGGCTGAACGGCGAGTACGCCGACGAGAACCCCGAACTCGGTCCGGACGTGAAGATCATGGGAAAGCGCGAAGGCGACCGGATCGACGTTACCGTCGCGGCGGCGATGGTCGACGAGTACGTCGCTGACTTAGACGAATACATCGACGCCGTCGAGTCCGTCCGGGAATTCGTCGATGGCGTCGCGCGCGACCACACCGACCGCGAGGTCGACGTCCACGTCAACACGGCCGACGACTACGAGGAGGGATCGATCTACCTGACCGTCACCGGCACCTCCGCCGAGCAGGGCGACGACGGCTCCGTCGGCCGCGGCAACCGCGCCAACGGACTCATCACGCCCAACCGCTCGATGTCGATGGAGGCCACCAGCGGCAAGAACCCGGTCAACCACATCGGGAAGATCTACAACCTGCTCTCGACCGAGATCGCCGAGGAGGTCGTCAGCGAGGTCGACGGCATCCGCGACCTGCGCGTGCGCCTGCTCTCCCAGATCGGCCGGCCGATCGACCGGCCCCACGTCGCTGACGTGCAACTTGTCACCGCCGAGGGCGTCGCCCTCGCGGACGTCGAGGACGACGTCGAAGCGATCGTCGACCGAGAACTCGCCGACGTCACCGAACTCACGCGCAGCGTGATCGAGGGCGAACTCTCGACGTTCTAAGCCTGGTTCTTCCGAGCATCCCTTCGGAACCGGCACGATGCGTGTGCCGCCGGAATACTCAAGAGCCGATCCAGTGTATCCCGTTCCGAATCGAAACTCCTTCGCTCCCGTGTCCGACGCTATGTCCTCCACCGAATCGGGCTCTCGGCCCGTCGTCTACGCCGTCGTCGCGAGTACCTTCTTCGTCGGCTTCGGCGGCGGGGTCGTCTTTCCCATCCTGCCGAACCTCGGCGAAGTGCTCGGCATCTCGGCGTTTCTGGTCGGCGTCATCCTCTCGGCCAATCGCTGGACGCGCCTGGTCGCGAACGCGCCGGCGGGGGTGCTCGTCGACCGGATCGGGACCCGGAAGCCGTTCGTCGCCGGCCTGGCGATCGAGGGAGCCGCGACCGCCGGCTACGTGGTCGCGATCACGTCCTCGGTCCCCGAACTCTGGTTCATCGTCGCGCGGATCATGTGGGGCGTCGGCAGCGCGCTCGTGTTCGCGACGGCCTACACCATCACGGCGGACGTCAGCGAGGCCGGCACGCGGGGGACGAGCATGGGGATCGTCCGGGCCGGGATCACGTTCGGGTTCCCCGCCGGCATGGTGTTAGGCGGGATCGTCAGCGAGGCCTACAGCAACGTCACGGCGTTCGTCCTCGCGGCTGCCTTCGCCGCGCTCGCGAGCGTCATCGCGTACTTCATCGTCCCCGAGACCCACGTCGACACCCCCGATTCGTCGGTCAAGCCCTGGGACGTCGAGACGACGCTGCCGGCGCTGACGGTCGGCCTGGTCAACTTCGGGCTCTACTTCGCGTACATCGGCGTCCTCTTCTCGACGCTGGTACTCTACCTCGACGTCGAGGCGGTGACGCTGACGGTCTCGGTCGCGGGCCACGAACTCGACTACGGAGCGCAGGGCACGTCGGGGCTGTTGATGGCGATCTCGACGCTCTCGGGCGCCGTCTTCACCATCTTCGGCGGGAAGATCAGCGACGCCGTCGGCGCTCGCATGCCCGTGCTCGTTGCGTTCCTGATGACCTCCTGTGCCGGGTTCGTGGTGCTGACGCTCGCGCCGTCGTTTCATGCCGTGGTGCTGGCCTGCGCGCTGATCGGGGCCGGCCAGGGCGGCGTCGGCGGCCCGCTGACGGCCCTGCTCGCGGATCTCACGCCCGAGGACCGGATGGGCCGGGCGATGGGAACCAACAACGTCTTCGGCGACGTCGGCGGCGGGGTCGGGCCGCTGGTCTCGTTGCCGTTCGTCGAGATCGTCGGTTTCGACGCGATGTACGCGCTCAGCGCGATCGTTCCGCTGCTGGCCGGCGTCGTGCTCGTCGCCGGAATCTACACCTACACCGGGAGCCTGAGCCCGACCGTCGAGGAATCGATCGTCTGAGCGGCGGGCCGGCCCGCGCTTCCGAGCGCCGCGCTCGCTCCCTCGTAACCCCCTTATAGCCGCGAGTGGCTATGCTGGGGCATGCATCCTCCGGGAGCCGATACCGTCCTCGTCCGACACGGGGACCTCAATACCAAGAGCAACACCGTCAAGCGGTACATGGTGGGGCTCCTCGTCGAGAACCTCGAAGCGATCCTCGCGGATCGGTCGATCCCCGGCGAGGTCGAGCACCGATGGAACCGACCACTGATCCACGCGAGCGAAGACGCCGTTGAGGCCGCCACCGACGCCGCAACGGACACCTTCGGCGTCGTCTCCGCCAGCCCCGCCCTGACCGTCGGTACCGAGAAAGAGGCGATTCTCGACGCCCTGGCCGAGACCGCCCGCGCGTGCTACGACGGCGGGACGTTCGCGGTCGACGCGCGCCGAGCCAATAAGGAACTCCCCTACGAGAGCGAGGAACTCGCCCGCGACGGCGGCGACGTCATCTGGGAGACCGTCGCGGATGAGTTCGACCCCGAAGTCGACCTCGACGATCCCGACCTCACCTTTGGCGTCGAGGTCCGCGACGAGGTGGCGTTCATCTATCTCGAGAAACGCGATGGACCAGGCGGGCTGCCCCTCGGCTCCCAGGAGCCCGTGATCGCGCTGGTCAGCGGCGGGATCGACTCGCCGGTCGCGGCCTACGAGATGATGAAACGCGGGAGTCCGATCGTCCCGGCCTACGTCGATCTCGGCGCCTACGGCGGGATCGACCACGAGGCGCGCGCGATGGAGACCGTCCGGATCCTCGGCGAGTACGCGCCGAATTTCGACATGCGAGTGTACGAGATTCCCGGCGGCGAGACCGTCGACCACCTCGTCCAGGAGATGGAGAAGGGCCGGATGCTCTCGCTGCGTCGCTTCTTCTACCGCGCGGCCGAGACGCTGGCCGAGCACGTCGACGCCAACGGCATCGTCACGGGCGAGGCGATGGGCCAGAAGTCCAGCCAGACCGTCCAGAACCTCGGGGTCACCAGTCGCGCCGCCGCGCTCCCGATCCACCGGCCGCTGCTCACCCGGGACAAGCAGGAGATCGTCGCGCAGGCCCGCGAGATCGGCACCTACACCGACTCGACGATCGACGCCGGCTGCAACCGCGTCACCCCCGACCGCGTCGAGACCAACGCCCGCCTGGAACCGCTGCTCGCGGCCGAACCGGACGACCTGCTCGAACGGGCCGAGGAGGTGGCGAAGAACGCGGCACTCGTCGAACCCTGAGTCCCACGTCCCGATCGGTCCCTGCCCCGTCCTCGCGGCTCCGTTCCGGCTGAGACGGTCGTTACATCGGTCTCCGTTCCGGGCTCAGTTCGAACCGGTTTCCATCGCAAGCGAGACCCCTATCCACCGGCGGGCCCGAATGCGTTCGCATCGTCGAAAAGCCGAAACCGACATTACAGCGTCGTCCCCACCTCAGTGTAGTGACCCGCGTCTGTCTCATCGGCGAGGACGAGACCACTCTCCAGTACGAACTGCTCTCCCGGGAGACGGCTCGCGAGGCCCTGGCGACCTACGATCTGGAGCGGCCGTTCGAGAACTCGCTTTCCCTCCGGACCGTCAGCGTGGGCGCCGCCGTCTCGCTGCTGAACGACCTGAACTGGTATCTCACGCGGTTCGTCGACGAGGCGCTCGTTCAGGAACCGAGCGTCAGCGACGAGGAGTGGCTCTCGCGGCCGCTCGCGCGCCAGCTCCGCAACGGCGACGTCGAGCCCGAGGAGACGGCCCAGTTCTGCAAGATCTACGGTCTCGAGCGGATCGGCGCGGCACCGCAGTCGCCCGACGATTCGGACGCAGGTGCCGCGTCTGGCGGGGGCGGGAGTTCGGATCCGGACGCGAGCCCGAAGGCCCATAACGACCGAGCCCCTGAAAACGGTGGACCGTCCTCCCCTCCCGCGGACGATGCGGGCGAGGACGACGCCGATCGATCCGGCGCCGCCGGGCCGACCTACCGGCTCGTCGAACCGCTGTACGTCCGCCGGACCGACGGCGACCTACCCGACTACGACCTCCGGGACGTCGAGGACACCCTCGTCGTCCGACTGACCGAAGCCGAATACTCTCCATGACTCGCCTCTCGACTTCGACCGCGACGGTTGCACCGACGGCCGACGTCGGCGGTACCGGCATCACAACCATCGACGGCTGCCGCCTGGCCTACCGGCGCGCCGGCACCGAGGGCTCGCCGGTCGTCCTCCTCCACGGCGGCGGCGTCGACGATTCGACGCTCTCCTGGCGCCACGCGATCGACACGCTAGCCGAGGACCACCGCGTGTACGCGCCCGACTGGCCGGGCTACGGCGACAGCGAGGCCGGCCCCGACTTCGAGCACTCGATCGAGAGTTACGTCGATCTGCTCGTCTCGTTTCTCGACGACATGGGCCTCGAATCCGCGACGCTCGTCGGCATCTCCATGGGCGGCGGCGTCGCGCTCGGGACCGCACTCGACCACGCCGATCGGATCGACCGCCTGGCCCTCGTCGACAGCTACGGGCTCGGCCCGCGGATCCCGGCCGGCGCGCTCTGGAAGACGATGGCCCACGTCCCCGGCGCGAACGCCCTGGGCTGGGCCGCGGTCGGCCTCTCGAACGAGATGGCCCGGCTCAGTCTCAGTCGCCTGGTCGCGGACGGCGCGGCGCTCGACCCCGAATTCGTCGAGGACTTCCGGACCCGCGCCGGCCGGCGAAGCGCCGGCGAGGCCTTCGAGGCGTTCCAGCGCAACGAACTCCTCGCGAGCGGCACCGTCCGGACGGACTTCACCGACGACCTCGGTTCCCTGTCGGTCCCGACGCTGCTCGTCCATGGCGCCGACGACCCGCTCATCCCGGCGGCCTGGTCCGAGCGCGCGGCCGCCCGGATCCCCGACGCCGAACTGACGGTTCTCGAAAATTGCGGTCACTGGACGCCGCGAGAGCGGCCGGACGCGTTCAACGAGGTGCTGACGTCGTTCTGTGCCGACGATGCGGGCGATATCGACGGCGACGGCGTATAGGCTCGTCGCCGGGCGTCCCCGTCCCGTCGCTGCTTCGCGGACTAGCTAGCTGGTACCGTTTTCGCGCCGAGACGCTGTCTACGAGCCGCCGCTTTCGGACCCGGCGTCGCTTTCGCTCGCGCTCTCGGACGCGCTCTCGCTTGCGACGCTGAACTCGGACGTTTGGCCGTTCCGATCGGTGATGCTCGCCGAGACGTCCGTCAGCGGCGCCGACTCGAACGTCGCGCGGACGAGCCGACCGACGGTCGTCTCTTGTGCGATACAGGCCTGGGTCTCCGTTTCGCCGCCATCTCCGTCATCCTCGTCGGCCTCGCCCACCGCCGCCTCGAGGACGAGCGCGTCGTCCTCGATATCGATCGCTTCGAGCGCCAACTCGTGGCAAGGATTCGGCGCGCCGGCCTCGAGCGACACCAGTATCGACGTCTCGAAGTCGGTCTCGTCGACGAAGTCGGCGAGGGAATCGGCCTGGTCCGTCCGCTCGTCGAGCCAGCGGTCGGTGCCGTCGCTATCCGTGAGCAGCTCGACGTCGGGGGCGGTCGAGCGCTCCGGTTCCTGATAGGCGCGAGTCTCGTAGTCGGCCAGGCCGTCGGGGAGGTCCGCCTCCGGGTCCGAGTCCGACCCGGGATCGGTCTCGTCGCCGTCGGTCTCGTTCCCGTTCGAACCGGTGCCGTCGTCGGTCTCGCCATCCGATTCCGAGCCGAGTTCGTCCGCGAGACAGCCTGCGGAGAGGGCGAGCAGAGATGCAGTTCCGAAGACCAGCGTCCGTCGCCGCATGGAGGGTCGTGAGCGTGTCATCGTACCCGACCGTACGCAAGAACGACTAAAGGAGGTTCGGCTAGGTGAAAGAGTTCTTTTCGTGCCCCGTCGCTCGACGACGGACGACACTCGATTCGCGCGGAAAATCGCGGCCGCGGCGGGAAATCGATCAGTCGAAGAGTCCGGTCGAGAGGTACCGCTCGCCGCTATCCCAGAAGACGGTGACGACCAGCGGGCAGTCCTCCCCGTCGACCGCCTGGCCGCCGTCGGTCTCGGGCGAGGCCGGTTGCGTCCCGTCGGCCTCGTCGAAGGCGGTCGGGACCTCCGGACACTCGACGGCGGGGTCGGCGATCTCGCTGGCGATGCGCTGGGAGACGAGACTCGTCGCGCCGCTGGACTGGCCGACGAGGATGCCTTCGTCGCGGGCGAGACGGCGGCACTCCTCTTCGGCGTTCTCGATTGTCACCGTCTCGACGCGATCGATCAGGTCGCGATCGAGGTTCTCGCTGACGAAGCCCGGCCCCATGCCCTGGAAGTCGTCGTCGCCGGACTCGCCGGTCGAGAGGACGGCGTTGCGCTCGGGTTCGACGGCGATGATGTCCATGTCGGGAAATGCCTCGCGGAGGCGGCGGCCGGTACCCGAGATGGTGCCGCCGGTGCCGACGCCGGCCACGAAGGCGTCGATCTCGCGGTCGCCGACCTGCTCGAGGATTTCCTCGCCGGTCGTCTGATAGTGGGCCTTCGGGTTCGCAGGGTTCTCGAACTGACCCAGCTGGATCGCGCCTTTGGCTTCGAGTTCCTCGGCGCGGGCGCGGGCGTCTTCCATGTCGCCCTCGACCAGTTCGAGGTCGGCCCCGTAGGCGGCCATGACCTGCTGGCGTTCCTTGGACTTGTCCGCCGGCATGACGATCGTCAGGTCGTAGTCCCGCGCGGCAGCGACGAGCGCGAGTCCGATCCCGGTGTTCCCGCTCGTCGGTTCGACGAGCCAGTCGCCCGGTTCGATTGCGCCCTCGCGTTCGGCGGCCCGGATCATCTCGCGAGCCGGCCGATCCTTGGCCGATCCGCCGGGGTTGAACGATTCGACCTTCGCGGCGACCGTCGCCCCGTCCGGCGAGTCGACCTGGACGAGCGGCGACCCGATGGTGTCCAGGATACTCCCTTTCATTGGCAACCCGTAGGTATTCGAGACGTAAACCGGTGCTGGACACAGGCAGGACGTGCCGGTGTCTCAGATAGCGGTGCCGCGATGCGGTGACGATTCTGCCAGAAACACCGGGGTTAAGCCCGCCGGGGCGCAAGTCGTCCGTATGAGTCTCGAGACCATGCGGCCGAACCCCACGTGGGACGCGGCGTCCTACGAGGCGGCCGTCGACACGCTCGCAGCGCACAACGACGAACTGGTGTACAAAGTCTGGGGCGGCGACTGGTGCAAGGACTGTCGCGCCCTGTTGCCCGACTTCGGCGCCGCGCTCGAAGCCGCCGAGGTCCCCGAGGACCGCATCGAGGAGGTCGGCGTCGACAAGGACAAGGAGGGACCGGGCGTCGAGGAGTACGGCGTCGAGTACATCCCGACGATCGTCGTGGAGACCGACGACGGCGAGGAGATCACCCGCTTCGTCGAGGAAGAGGATGTCCCGCCGGCGGTCTGGCTCGCCGAGGAGATCGAAGCCGCGCTCGAAGCCGACGCGGCCTGAAAGCCGAGTCGAGGTCGACGCCGCGTTCGCGGACCCGCTTTTCTCGCCGTTCGACGCCCGTCAGAACGGCACGTCTTCGACGTCGCCGACGTCAGCGTCGGTCTCGTCACCGAGCCACTCGAGGGCCTCCTCGACGTCGTGGGTCGGCGGCGAACACGTCCGATCGCGACAGACGTACAGCGTCGGCTCGCCGTCGCGGGCCTCCCGGTCCGCCCAGATCGGAGGCGCTTCCTCGAGCCCCAGGCGGTCGAGCCAGTCCGCCAGGCTGTCCTCCGTCGGCGGCCGCAGCGCGAACAGCCGATCGGGGAGGTACCGCGACGCGAACCGGTCGCGCCACTCGTCCGGGAGGGCGTCGGCGGCCACGGTGATCTCGAGCGCGCCGGCCGCCAGGCGGTCGGCGGCGAGACACAGCGTCGCGTGCTCGAGCGCGTTCGCCTCGAGCCGGTTCGCGTGCGTTTCGAGGACGGTCGCGGCGATCCCCTCGAAGTCCGCGTCGGCGAACTCGTCGAGCGCGAGCAGGGTCTCGACCGCCACGCCGGCCGCGGAGGGCGTCGACTGGTCGCTCAGCTCCTGGGGCCTGGTCACCAGCGACTCGCCGCTCTCGGGCGTGAAGTAGAGGGTCCCGCGGTCCGCGTCCCAGAACTCGTCCTCGATGACCCGAGCCAACTCGAGCGCGAAGGCCAGGTGGTCGACCTCGCCGGTGGCCTGGTAACAGTCGAGCGCGCCGCGCGCCAGGAAGGCGTAGTCCTCGAGGTAGCCGTCGACCTTGACGTTCCCGTCTTTGTACCGGCGCGACAGTCGCGCTTCCTCGTCGTCCCAGAGCCGGTCGCGGACGAATTCGAGCGCGTCGACGGCGGCGTCGGCGTAGTCGTCCTCGCCGAGCGCGAGCGCGGCCTCGGCGTGGGTCGAGATCAACAGGCCGTTCCAGCCGGCCAGGACCTTCTCGTCGCGGTTCGGTCGCGGCCGCTCCTCGCGGGCCTCGAACAGTTGCTGGCGGGCCGACTCGAGTCGCTCCCGCACCTCGCTTGCTTCGAGGTCAAACTCGTCGGCGAGCGTCGCGACGTCGGTCACGCGGTTTGGCTGGTTCCGCCCCTCGAAGTTGCCCGACTCGGTAATATCGTAGCGCTCGCAGAAGAGGGCCGCGTCGGTCTCGTCGTCGAGGACCGCCCGGACCTCGTCGGGCGTCCAGACGTAGAACGCCCCCTCCTCGCGCTCGCCGGTCTCGGGCGACTCGCTCTGGGCGTCGAGCGTGCTGAAGAAGCCGCCCTCGTCGTGGGTCAGCTCTCGCTCGACGAACTCGAGGGTCTCCGCGACCACTTCGGCGTAGCGCTCCTCGCCGGTCAGCTGGTAGCCGGTCAGGAACGCGCGGGGTATCTCGGCGTTGTCGTACAGCATCTTCTCGAAGTGGGGAACCGTCCAGTCCTTGTCGACGCAGTAGCGGTGGAAGCCGCCGCCGACGTGATCGTAGAGCCCGCCCGCGGCCATCGCGTCCAACGTCTCCTCGATCACGTCGAGATAGGTCGCCTGGCCCGTGCGATCGTACGCCCGCGCGAGGACGCGAAGCCGGGAGGGCTGGGGGAACTTCGGACCGCCGGAGCCGAAGCCGCCGTGTTCCCGGTCGACGCTCCGGAGTGCGGCGTCCGCGGCCCGCTCGAGGAGGTCGCTGGACGGCGGCTCCGCGGCGCCGGCGTCGACGCCCGCCGAGTCGGGCGTCTCCTCGAGTCGGTCTTTCGCCGCGTCGGTCCACTGTTCGGCGCGGTGTTCCATCTCCTCGCGGTCCTCCGCGCTCCCCCAGGAGTTGCTGATGCGCTGACAGAGGTCGCGGAAGCCGGGCTGGCCCCGCTTCCCGTCCCGCGGGAAGTAGGTCCCGACGAAGAAGGGCTTGCCCTCGGGGGTGAGCCAGGCCGACAGCGGCCAGCCGCCCCGGCCGGTCACGAGCTGGCAGACGGTCATGTAGATGCTGTCGACGTCCGGGCGCTCCTCGCGGTCGACCTTGATCGGGACGAAGTTCTCGTTCAAGACGTCGGCGACGTCCTCGTCGGCGAAGCTTTCCTCCTCCATCACGTGACACCAGTGGCACGCCGAGTAGCCGACCGAGAGGAAGATCGGGACGTCGCGTTCCTTCGCGGCCGCTAAGGCCTGTTCGTCCCAGGGCTGCCAGTTGACGGGGTTGTCCGCGTGCTGGCGCAGGTAGGGACTCTCCTCCTCGTCGAGCCGGTTGCGCTGAGTGGGGTCGCTCATGGGGCCCTCTACGGCCGGACGCTGTAAAAGGTCGGCGTGCGCCGCTCGAGGTCGCCGGCGACGGGCGGACGGAAGCCCCTCGATCGCGCAAAAATCGCCAGTTCGGGTCCGGACCCGTTTCGATGTGGCTCTTGGCCGAGCCCGACCGATCCGAGACGGTGTCACGGAACTCGTTGGCGAATCCGTCAGCCGTACGTGTCGGTATCGGAGTCGGTTTCGGTCCCATTGGTCGATTCGTTGGTTTCGGATTCGGGACCGGAATCGTCGAGGTCACCGTGCGGCATCATACCTGACGAATCGACCGGGACCAGAGATCCGGCAATTTCACCGCTGGGGTACTCCTCCGTATGGATGTTCACGTACGCCTCGCCGGCCTCGATCTTTTCGATCAAGTCGTCGACGGACTCCGACTCGGCTTCCGCCACTCGTCCTTCCGCGATGGCCTCGTCGGTGATCGTCCCGACGTCCAAGAGACCAGAGAACTGCCCCTCCTCAAGGCGCTCGTCCTGCGTCTGGAAGTCGTACAGCCAGACGGCGATCGGTCCGAGAACTTCGTCCTCGTGAATGTGCCCCATGAACGCGTTCTCGAGGTTCGAGACCTGGACGGCGAACTTCAGCCCGTCCTGTCGTTCCTGAACGATCGCCATCCCTTGCGCGTCCGAGTCGACGTCCTCCTGGGGCCCGAGATGGGCGACGAATAGATCGGAGGGGGCTGACTGCCCGCCATTTCCGAGGGCGTCATCGTGGTGGTCATCGTCGCTGTGGTGTTCGTCGGCCGCCGCGGTGCCGATACCGGTCGTCCCGATGCCGAGCAGGGCGAGTCCTTTCAGCGCTGTTCGTCGCGTGGAGTCGAGATCATGCATCTCTCTTGATACCTCCCTCGTACGAACGACGGACTCCGACATAGTTCTCTCACGCTTACACGGAACGGACGATCGTAATGAGGTGTTCATCGCACTGAACTCAAACGTTTATCCCCGAATCTACCACGGTGGGTTCGGTCACGAATCGTCGCCGCGTCGCGCTATTCGTTCGTCAGCGATCGGGTGTCGATCGACAGATGTGTCAGTACGCGATACGAAGTCGACCGAAGACCGGAAAACTCGAGCTCGGGGTCGCTACTGCGCCCCTTCCTGGAGCAGGCGTCGGTGCACGAGGTGGAGCACGCCGCCGTTTTCGACGTACTCGATGGCGGCGGGGGTGCCGACCTGTGCGGTCACGTCGAACTCGGTCGTCTCGACCGCCTCGTCTTCCGCGACGACGGTGAGTTCGGCCATCGACTCGAGGCCGTCGTCGAGGCCGCGGATCTCGAACGTTTCGGTGCCGTCGAGTCCGAGTTCCTCCCAGCCCTCGCCCTCCTCGAACTGCAGCGGAAGCACGCCCATGCCGAGGAGGTTGTCGCGGTAGATGCGCTCGTAGCTCTGGCCGATGGTCGCGCGGATGCCGAGCAGGTTGAACCCCTTCGCGGCCCAGTCGCGGCTCGAGCAGGATCCGGGCCACGGCGTCGTCGTGGTGGGCGGCAAGGGGGCGACCTCGCGGAAGACGCCCGCCGAGATCGACGGGAGCGCGCTCGAGCAACTCCAGCGCGCCTACGAGTACCAGCCCGACGACTACGAGGAACTGGTCGAACTCGAGGGGATCGGCCCCGGTTCGCTCCGAGCGCTCGCGCTGATCGCCGAACTCGTCTCCGACACCGAGAGCTCCCGCGAGGACCCGGCGAAGTACGCCTACGCCCACGGCGGCAAGGACGGGACGCCCCACCCGGTCGAGCGCGAACGCTACGACGAGTCGATCGATCACCTGCGGTCGATGCTCGACGGCGCGGAACTCGAGCGGGAGACGAAACAGGAGTCGCTGAAGCGCCTGGCGAAACTCGAGTAACGCCGGACGCGGCGCAGAATAGTTCGCTTTCGGCCTCAGTCGCGGCGGACGTACTCGACGAACGCGAATCCGTCGCGCTCGTCCCGCGAGACTTCCTCGAACGCCGACCGGTCCCAGTCGGGGAAGTGCGTGTCCCCGTCGGGGTCGTCGTGGACTTCCGTCACGACCAGGCGATCGATCGCGGGCAGGAACTGCTCGTAGACGGTGGCACCGCCCGCGACGAAGATCCGGTCGGTGCCGTCGTGGCGCTCGCGGGCGGCCCGCTCCGCGGCGTCGATCGCGCTCTCGAGATCGTGCGCGACCGCGGCGTTTTCCGGGGTTTCGATGTCCCGGCTCGTCAGCACGATCGTCGTCCGGCCGGGCAGCGGCTCGCCGAGCGCCTCGAGGATGCCCTCGTAGGTGACCCGACCCATGACGACCGGGTGGCCCATCGTCGTCTCCTTGAAGTGCTGGAGGTCCTCGGGGACGTGCCAGGGCATCTCGCCGTCGTTCCCGATGACGCCGTTGTCGGCGACGGCGGCGATGGCGACGAGTTCGCGATCGGCGTTCGGCGGGGCGGAATCGGCCTCGCTCATTCGGCCACTGCGAACGTGAGCCCGTCGTGGGACTCGTAGTCCTTCAACTCGACGTCCTCGTACGCCAACTCGTCGATCGAGACGTCCGCGACCTCGAGCGTCGGCCGTTCGAGGGGCTCCCGCGAGAGCTGTTCGAGCAGTCCCGGGACGTGATCGAGGCGCTCGTCACCCTCGGCCTCGGGCGGCGCTTCGGACTCGAGCCACTCCCGGACGTCTCGGTACTCCTCGCGGTCGTCCACGTCGGCCAGGCGCGACTGCAGGGCGTCGAGGTTGTCGGCGTACCAGTCACCGCGCTCGCCGCGGCCGCAGTAGACGTGGGCGTCGACGACGGTGTGAGCGAAGGTGCCCGGCTCGAAGCCGGTCTGCTGGGCGATCACTTTCGTCAGGAGCGCATACGCGGCGACGTTGAAGGGGACGCCGAGCGCGACGTCGCCCGAGCGCTGCGTGAGGTGGCAGTTCAGCCGGTCGCCCTGGACGTTGAAGACGAACGAGTAGTGACACGGCGGCAGCGTCGAGACGGCGGCGTTGGCGGGGTGCCAGGCGTTGACCACGAGTCGGCGCGAGTTCGGCGAGTCCGAGAGCGTGTCGATGACGTACTGCAGTTGGTCGAAGGTCGTCCGCCCGTCGGCTTCCTCGGTGACCCACCGGTGGGCCTCATCGGGCCAGGACTCGCCCTCGAGTCGCGCGTCGTCGTCGGGAACGGGGAACCGTCGCCAGAAGCGGCCGTAGGCGGTGTCGAGCCGGCCCTCATCGTCGGCCCAGGCGTCCCAGATCTTGGTCTCTTCGCGGAGGGTTCGAATGTGCTCCTCGCCGGAGAGGTACCAGCAGACCTCGTGGAGCATCGAGTTCCACCGGTAGCCGTCCATCTCCTTGGTGGTGAGCAGGGGATACCCCTCCCGAAGATCGACCTCGTAGTGCTCGCTGAACGACGAAATCGTGTCGACGCCGGTCCGGTTGGGCTTGTGGGTCCCGGTCGAGAGGACCGCGTCGACGAGGTCGAGGTACTGTTGCATTGTCGTCCTCATTCGGACGCGCATTTATGATGGTTACGTCACGTCGATCCGACCGAACGGAGCCGGTCGCGTGCAAGCACGAACGTGCATATTTCGGCCGCGGTGAAAGAGCAACGCTTACAGGTTCGTGCGTTCCGCTATCGACCATGGCAGAGACCGTGCTCCTGATCGGCGGCGGCGGCCGCGAACACGCCGTCGCCCGCGCGCTCGCGGACAGCCAGGCGGACCTGTACGCCTGCGCCGGCAACCGGAACCCCGGGATCGCCGAGATCGCGACCGGATTCGAGACGCTCGAGACGACCAACCCGAAGGCCGTGGTCGACTACGCCGAGGACGTCGACGCGACCCTCGCCGTCATCGGTCCCGAAGCGCCCCTCGAGGCCGGCGTCGCGGACGAACTCGAGGACGCCGGGATCTACGCCTTCGGCCCGAAGGAGGCGGACGCCCGCATCGAGACGGATAAGGCCTTCCAGCGCCGGTTCATGCGGGAGCACGACATTCCCGGCTGCCCGGATTTCGAGACCTTCGACACCGCGGCGGCCGCCTGCGAATACATCGACGAGTACGACGGCGACCTCGCGATCAAGCCCGCCGGCCTCACCGGTGGCAAGGGCGTCAAGGTCATCGGCGACCAGGTCACCGCCGAGGAGGGCAAGGAGTACATCCGCGACTCGGACTACGACCGAATCGTCCTCGAAGAGCGCCTGGTCGGCGAGGAGTTCACCATCCAGGCGTTCGTCGCGAACGGCGAGTTCCGCACGGCGCCCGCGGTCCAGGACCACAAACGCGCCTACGAGGGCGACGAAGGGCCCAACACCGGCGGCATGGGGAGCTACTCCGACGCGACCCCCGAACTGCCGTTCATGACCGAGGACGACTACGACCGGGCGGTCTCGATCATCGAGGCCACCGTCGACGCCCTCGACGATTACCGGGGCATCCTCTACGGTCAGTTCATGCTAACCACCGACGGCCCCAAGGTCGTCGAGTTCAACGCCCGCTTCGGCGACCCCGAGGCGATGAACACCCTGCCCGTCCTCGAGACGGACTTCCTCGACGTGCTCACCGCCGCCCGCGACGGCGAGTCGCTGCCGGCCCTCGAGTTCGCCGACCAGGCGACCGTCTGCAAGTACGCCGTGCCGGCGGGCTATCCAACCGACCCCGAAGCCGGTGCGAAGGTCGAAATCGACGAAGAGAGCGTGGCGCGTACCGTACGCGCCACGGAGAACTCGAGCGGGGAGCAAAGCGACCCGCGAGAGAGCGCCGACGACGCCCTGCTGTACTACGCCAGCGTGGACGAGCGCGACGACGGCATCTACACGACCACCTCCCGGTCGTTCGCCGTGGTCGGCCTGGCGGACTCGATCGCTGAGGCCGAGGAGATCGCCGAGGACGCGCTCGCTGTCGCCGGCGAGGAGGGACTACGGGTGCGCCACGACATCGGAAAAGCCGCCCTCATTCAGCGCCGGATCGACCACGTGAACGAACTCCGCGGCGAGTAGGGCTCGGTTCGCCCTGCGTCCGGAACGTCTGCGATCGGCACACCGTTTCCGATCCCGACCGAAGATGTCAGTAATCCAACCGCTCGGTTTTTGGATTACGCGTCGTTCCCGTCCGCGACCTCGTCGATCGTCTCGAGGAGGAGGTCCGCGCCGAGATCGATCTCCCGCTCGGTGACGTCAAGCGGCGGGAGCAGGCGAAGCGTCTTGTAGCCGCAGCCGAGGGTTAGCAGGCCCTTCCGGAAGGCGGTCTCGAGGACCGCGTCGCGGCGGTCCTTGGCGTCGAACTCGACGGCGAGCATGAGCCCGCGCCCGCGCACGTCGACCGCGCCTGGCGCCTCGCCGTCCGCGATGGCGTCTTCGAGTCGCGTGCGGAGCTGGTCGCCGCGCTCGCGGACGTTCGCGAGCAGGTTCTCCTCGTGGATGACGTCGATCGTGAGCGCGCCCTGCATGGCGGCGATGAGGTCGCCGGCGCCCCAGGTCGAGGAGAGTCGGCCCTTCTGTTCGGGGAAGACGTCGGATCGCGAGATCGTCGCGCCCACGCGCAGACCCTTGCCGCTCGTGATGACGTCCGGGGTGAGATCGAGGTGATCGACGGCCCATAACTCGCCCGTCCGGCCTAACCCGGACTGGATCTCGTCCGCGATGATCCGGAGGCCGTACTCCTCGCGGAGTTCCTCGAGGTCGCGCGCGAACTCGGGGTGGGCAACCCGGTAGCCGCCCTCGCCCTGGATCGGTTCGAGGATCAGGTAGGCCACTTCGTCCGGATCGACGACGCCGCGCTCGGGGTGGAGCGCGTCGGCGACGACGTTCCCGCCTGGCCCGTCGGTCCGCCAGCGGATCTCGTAGGCCTCGTCGGTCGCGGGGTAGGGGACGCTGACGACGCCCGGCACCTCGGGGAAGCCGCTGCGGTGGACGGCCTTCGAACGGTTCAGCGAGAGCGCGCCCAGCGTCCGACCGTGGAAGGCCCCGTCGAAGGTGAACGCGCGGTGGCCGCCCGCGGCGTAGCAGATCTTGATCGCGTTCTCGACGGCCTCCGCGCCGGAGTTCGAGAGGAAGACCCGATCCATGTCGTAGTGGTCGGTCATCGCGACCAGGCGGTCCATCAACTGGGTCGGACCGGGGAAGTCGGGGTCGTCCGGCGGGCCGCCGCCGCTGACGTAGAAGTCCTGGCCCGCGATCTTCAACGGGTCGACGAGGTCGAACGCCTCGAGTTTCTCGCGGATCGCCGGGTTGTTGTAGCCGAGCGGCGCCGCCGCGACGTGGCTCGTGAAGTCAAGCAGGACGTTGCCGTCGACGTCGGTACAGAACGGACCCGTCGCCTCGGCGGTCGCGTCCCAGACGAACTCGTAGACGTACGTGCTCGGGGCGGCGAACTCGTGGTGGTAGTCGGCCCACTCGCCGGCTCGCTCGCCCGGTACCGTCTCGACCTGCGGTTCGGCCGTTGCTCTGTCCATACCGGTGCATTACTCGCCGGTAAGTAAAGTACTAGAGTCTTAGACGAGGAGCAACAGCGATGCGACCGCCCCGCCGAGCAGCAACACCGTGCTGTAGGCCGCGACCCGGTTGCGGAACCCGTCGTTCGTCGAGGTCGCCGCCAGCAGCGCCTTGACGACGATGCTCGAGACCGTCGCCAGCAGGATGGCGATCGTCGCCTCCGTCGCGCCGAGTTGGCCGCCGCGGTAGAGGACGACCGCGGAGGTGGTCGCGCCGGCGCTGGAGACGAAGCCGCTGGCGATCGCCGTCGCGTAGAAGCCCAGCGTCCCGAACCAGGTCTCGGCCAGCGAACCGAACACGAGGACGACGAGGAAGACGGCACCGAACCCGAGCGCGTTCTTCAGGGAGAACGGGCTCTCGAGTTCTATCGGGCCGGTCTCGTCCCAGTCGGCGGTGAGGCCGGCGATAACGAACGCGAGGACGATGACGGCGCCCAGCGGGACGACCGCCTCGACGAGGATGTCGGAGCCGCTGCCAGCCGTGAAGCCGACCGCGATCGCGAGGTTCCGGACGGCCATGGCGGCGTTGGCGAGCAGGATCGCGGCGACGGCGTAGGAAGACGCCTCGGGCCGCTGGTTGACGTGATCGAGCATCGTCCCGACGACGGCCGTCGAGGAGGCCAGGCCGCCGAAGAAGCCGGTGATCGCGATGCCGCGCCCGCCGTAGGTCGAGACGATCGCGTAGTTGGCGATGCCGATCCCCGCGACGGCGACGACCATCAGCCAGATAACCTTCGGTTCCAGCGGAATGGTCAGGCCCGCGATCTCGGGCTCGTACTTGGCCGGGAGGATCGGATAGACGACGAACGCGAGGATCGCGAACTCGGTCGTCGAGCGCATCTCCTCGTGGGAGAGCCCCCAGGCGAACTCGTGGAGCTCGCGTTTCAACACGAGCAGCAGCGACGAGAGGACCGCAACGGTGACGCCCTCGAGGATGAAGCCGACGGTGACGAGCACGCCGACCCCGTAGGTGACGAGCATCGAGACAGACGTCGTCAGCGAGAGGCCGGCGTCGTCTTCGCTCAGGAGTCCCTGTACCGCAAGTAACACGCCCTGAACGATTACGAGCAACCCGCCGAGCAACAGGAGGTTCGCCCCGATAGCGCCGGTATCGGTGGTTCCGATCGCGGTCTCGGTCTCGACGGCGAGGACGGTAAAGACGGCGGCGAGGAGGCTGATAAGTGAGAACGTTCGGATTCCGGCGGACTTCTGCGACCACTCCCGTTCGAGCCCGAGGAACATCCCCAACGCGCCCGCGAGTGCCATTCGGACGACCGGCTCGGAAAGCGGCGCGTCGGCGACCTGCAACGCGACGTCGTTCACTCCCGGCTGTTCGGGGTGATCGCATATAAGCGATCCGCCGGCGTTCGGCGCGGTGCGGCCCGGGATAGCGTGGAGTCGACCTGAGCTCCGAACGCATCTGCCGCGATTACCCTCGGTCGCAGTGTTCCGACCCGACGGTCGCCGCGTGGGTGAGCCCCGATCGGACGCGGACACTGGCAGTATCGGCTCGCGGCCGAATTCCGGGACGGACGCAGAAGCGGACGGCGCCGCGTTGCGGACCCCCCTATAGGTCCACGTACTGCCCTTCCCACTCGCGCCGGGCTTCGAGTTCGCGGCGGCCGCGGCGGGTGAGCGTATAGAAGTTCGTCCGGCGGTCGCGGCGCCCCTTCTCGACGAGCCCCTTGTCGACGAGGGTGTCGAGGTTCGGGTAGAGCCGCCCGTGGTGGATCTCCTTCTCGTAGTACTCCTCGAGCTCTTCCTTGATCGCCAGTCCGTGGGGCTCCTCCTCGCCAGCGATGACGTAGAGCAAGTCACGCTGGAATCCTGTCAGGTCGTACATTGGGAAAGTACCAGTCGTACTTACTGTCGAATTTTAATAAGGCTATCGGGTTGTTTCGAACGAAAGAGGGCTATTACCAGCGAGCGGAGTCGTTTCGAGCGCTAACGAACCATAACGCCCGTGACGAATTGCCCGCTGAAACACACATAACTCGGTGTTCATGTTTACAGTCCGGCCATTTCGTTCCGGTACAATTATATTGGTCGATGTTGAGAGCGAGCGCTCGTCTGTTTCGATCGACGTACTCCGAATACGAGACGCGTCGCTATCGAGAATCAGTGTCGAAACAGGAAAGCAAATCGCGTGACGGAAAAGTGTCACGCGATCGCTTGCCGCCCTGAATTGGTCCCCGCTGACGCTTCGGCCCTCCAAGCGAAGCGTCACGTGAAAGATTCCGCCGTGTGTACTTAAATGTAACGACACGGACGAACGGCGAACAGAATCGCCCGCAGTCGGGCGTTTCGCCCTGCTCGCGCTTCCGAGCTCAAACCGCGATCAGATGTGTTCCTCCTCGAGCACCCAGCCGATCGCGCGTTTGTAGTAGGTAAACATCTCTTCGACCCCGTCGTGGCGCATCTCGTCGCTCTCGAGGTGTTCTTTGAGGAACTCGTACTGCTCTCGGATCTCTTCTTCGGTGCGCATACGCGCTTCTACCGTCCGACGCGGCAAAAAAGTCGCCTCGCCGTGCTATCCGTTCTCTCCCCAGCCGCCGGCCTGCGTTTGCGCGGTCGCGTCCGCTGTTTCGGTCACACAGACCGGGATTTCGCCGCGAAACGGTCGCTGCGATTACCGGTGGCCGGCGCTCGTCGTCGCCAGGCGACACCAGTGATTGCGGAGCACCATCGAAAAAGCGCGGTCCGAGCAGCGATCGTTCGCAGTGCCGATCCGAGCGGAACTGATGGGACACGGTCCCCGCAGCAGGGACCGACGATAGATGACAGTTAGCTGCTGTTCTCGTCGTCTTCGCTCTCGTTGTCGCTTTCGTTCTCGGACTCGTTGCCCGCTCCACCGCCGTCTTCGCCGAGCGTCAGCGTGACTTCCTCGTCGTCGCCGTCGATCTCGACGTCGTCTTCGGCCTCCTGGCCCTCGTGGTCGGCGGTGACGGTGTATTCGCCGTCCTCGAGTTCCTCGAACTCGACTTCGCCGTCCTCGTCGGTCTCGTCCTCCATCGGGAAGTCCTCGCCGGCGCCGGCGTCGGACGCGCCCTCTGACTCGTTGTCCGATTCGTTCTCGGACTCGTTGCCCATTCCGCCTTCCTCGGAGCCCGTCTCGTTGTCTTCGGTGCCCGACCCGAGTTCGTCGCCCGAAGCCGTGTCGTTCTCGGACGCGTTGTCCGACTCGTTCTCGGACTCGTTGCCCGCGCCGTCTTCACCGCTGCCCATGCCCATTCCGCTCGCTTCCTCGACGGTAACGGTCGCGCCTTCGACCGGCTCTTCCTGGTCGTCTTCGACGGTGACGGTCAGCGTGTATGTCTCGTCGCCGCTCCCGCCTCCGGTCTCGTTGCCGGTTTCGCCCGGTTCTTCGTCTTCGGTCTCGTTGCCCCCGCCGGGCCCGCTGTCGGCACAGCCGGCGAGTGCGAGCGCGCTTGCAGTTCCTGCCGCGGTTACGAACGTACGTCGATTCAGTCGTTGGCGGGACATATCTCTTCGTTGGACGTTCCCGCTGGTTTCGATGTGGCCTGCACCTGCTGACCGTTAATCACCTATTGAACGACGCCCAGCATCCGATGACTATCACCGCGCTCGTATCACCATCGAACCGGAACTATCAGAAACGGAAATATTCGGCGAGCGGACGTCGAGACCGAATGTGCGGAAGGAAACCCCCTCGAATGCGGTTTCGTTCCGCAAGCACTTGTTGGTCGACGGAACGGTCCGACGGTCCCGCGTCGGACCGGACCGAGACGCGACTGCGACTGACTGCCCGCGGTGACCGCGATCAACGCGCCGACTCCGGTCCGGAGGGCCTTTTGACCTGCCGACCGTAGCGACGGCCATGAAGATCCGGGGTGAGCGCGAGTGCAAGGAGTGTGGGACCCGCTGGTCGTACTACGAGACCGGTAGCGTCGGCTGTCCGGCCTGCGGAAGCCTCCGGAGCGTCGGCGTCGACGAACGGACCGAACACACCGACCTTCAGGTCACGTTCGATCTCACGTCCGTTCGAAACGCCGTCGACGAGGCCGCGACCGGCGACCTCGCCGAGCGGGCTCGCGAGGAGTGTCGCGAGTACGTCCGCCGCCGCGGATTCGTCAACGCCGGCGACCTCCGCGAGCTCGACGATACCTATCTCGCCGCGATCGAACTGCTGCACGTCGCCGACATCGTTGCCCGCGAGATCCGCCTCGACGACCGCGAGGAACTGTACTTCCTCTCGCTGCTGCGCGACGCCGACCGGGGCGAACGGCCGCCAGTCGAGGAGGTCCCGGAGACGCTGCGGTCGGCCCGCGGGCTCGCGTACGCGAACGCGGTCCGCGAGTACCGCCGCGACGTCCGCACCTGGGCCGAGGACCGCGATCTGACCGCGAGCGAACGGAGCGCGCTCGAGACGCTCGGCGAGCACGTCAAACGCATCCGGATGCTCGACGGCGACATCGAGCCGCGGACCGCCGAACGGCTCGTCGACACGACTCGCGACCTGGCGAACGGACTGCGGGGCGACGAGCTCGCGTTCTCGCGGTCCCAAGAGCGTCTAGAACGACTCGAATAACCCCGTCCGGGTCCGGAGCCCCGGAGCCGCCGTCCTGAGTTCGCTCGGTCGCCCGTCCGTCTCCGAATATATTTACCCCGATGACACCGCTGTGAACGAGCCGTCGCACGGGGTATCACGGAACCGAACCCCTCCCGCGACGGGGGAGCTTCGCCCGGTAATGACACTTGGTATCATATAATATTCGTCTAAGTCAAATCTTACCACCTTTATACCAGCGACCGGCTATTGTCGAACCGAACGTAGCGGACGCCCTCCACCCCGTGTCTCGGACCGACCGAATTCGGAAGCGACGGCCGATCCAGTTCGATCGCTGACTCTCGATCGACGATCCGGAAATGCGGCGCTTCGCGGGGGGTCGTTCGCTATCCGCAATCATGTCACACGGACCATCGGAAGAACGCACGGAACCGAGCGGTAGTCGTACAGTAGGCGACCAGGCGAGCAGCGACGGGCCGACCCCGACGGTCCCCGCGGGGAAGAGTGTCGCCGAGCTCACGATCAAGGCGGTCGCGATCGGACTCGCGCTCAACGTGGTGATGCTGACCGCGAACATGTACCTCGGGATGCGCTCGGGGATGACGATCAGCGCGTCCATCCCGGCGGCGGTTATCAGTATGGGCCTGTTCTACGGACTCCGGCAGGTCGGCATCGGCGGGACGCTCCTGGAGAACAACATCGTCCAGACGATGACCTCCGCCGGCGAGGCGCTGGCGGCCGGCGTGATCTTCACGATCGCGGGCGTAACCTTCCTCGACCAGCCCATCGACATCGCCGGGACCGCGACGGTTGCGGTTCTGGGCGGGGTACTCGGGGTCCTGTTCATGATCCCGATGCGCCGGTATCTCATCGTCGACAAACACGAAGAACTCCCCTACCCGGAGGGGACCGCCTGCGCCGACGTCCTCGAAGCCGGTAGCAGCGGGGACGACGGCGTGAAACTCATCTCGTTCGGGTTCCTCGTGAGTTTCCTCTACATGTGGCTGGCCAACGGCATGGCCGCCTTCCGGACGACGATCCAGACGGCGTTTTCGGCGGGTGAAACCGACGGGTTCGCCATCGGCGGCGACTTCACGCCCGCCCTGATCGGCGTCGGCTACATTATCGGCCCGAAGATCGCCGGCTACGTCTTCGGCGGCGGGCTGATCGCCTGGCTGATGTTGATCCCGCTGCTGATCACGGGTGGGTTCGTCCCCGAGGAGGCCGCCGACGCGGCGCTGATGACCCAGGCCGAGGCGGTCTGGGACGCATATATCCGCTACGTCGGCGCGGGTGCGATGATCGTCGGCGGGTTCTACGCCATCATCTCGATGCGCGAGACGATCGTCGACGCGCTGGGGACCGCCGGTGCGGAACTCCGCGGCTCCGCGGCGGCTGCGACCGAGTCGCGAAAGCGCACCCAGCGCGACCTCCCGATGAAGGTCGTCGTCGTCGGCGCCGTCCTCGTTGCGCTCGCGCTGGTCGCCGTCCCGCAGGTTCAGGTCGGACTGCTGGGCGGAGTCATCGCCGTGATCGCCGCGTTCCTCTTCGTGGCCGTCTCAGCGTACCTGGTCGGGGTCGTCGGGAGTTCCTCGAACCCCGTCTCCGGGATGGCCGTGGCGACGATCCTGATCGCCGCGCTGGCGATGAAATCGACCGGCGTGACCGATCCCGTTGCCGTGCTCGTGACGGCGTCGGTCGTCGCGATCGCCGCGGCGGTCGCCGGCGATACCTCTCAGGACTTAAAAACCGGCTACCTTCTCGGCGCGACCCCCCGCAAACAGCAACTCGCGCAGGTGATCGGGATCGCCCTCTCCGCGCTGTTCGCCGGCTGGGTCCTGTACTTCTTCCACCAGGCGTACGGCATCGGCAGCGACACCATTCCCGCGCCGCAGGCGGGGATGATGGCGCTCATCTCCGAGGGCGTGCTCACGGGAACCGCGCAGTGGGGGATGATCCTCATCGGCGCCGTCTTCGCGTGCGTGCTGATCCTGATGGACGTTCCCGTTCTCCCCTTCGCGGTCGGGATCTACCTGCCGATCACGCTGGCGACGCCGATCTTCCTCGGCGGCCTGCTCCGCGGTGGCATCGACAGGTACGTCGCCCGGAAAGACGACGAGGACGGCTCGCTCGCCGAGCACGTGACCTCTCGGGGCCGGATCGTCGCGGCCGGCCTGATCACCGGCGAGGCGATCATGGGCATCGTCATCGGTGCGCTGTACATCACTGGAACCGGCGCGGAGAGCGGCGCCCCGTTCCCGCTCGGCCTCTCCGGTGAGACGCAGACGGTCCTCGGGGTTGTAGCCGTCGTCACCCTCGTCGGGCTCTTCGTGGCCAGCGTGCTCCGGAACACTCCCGACGCGGCGGACCGATGAGTTCGCACGGGCCGACCGCCGTCCCGATCCGGATCGCCGACGACTGGGAGGAGACGGTCGTCGACGGCGAACGACGGGTCACGATCGCGTGGACGAAGTCGGCCCGAAACCGGATCGATCGGTTCCTGTTCGACCTCTTCGGGACGAGCCGGGAACGCGAGATCACGCTCGATCCGGTCGGGACGACCGTCTGGCGTCACTGCGACGGCGACCACACCGTCTCGGAGATCGCGTCGGCCGTCGCCGACGCGCACGACGCCGAGCGCGTCGAACCGGTCGACGAGACGCTTGCCCACTTCCTCATGCAACTCGAGGAACGCGATCTAATCCAGTTCGAGGACGACTGAAGAAAACGGGCGTTCAACGGCGTTTCGGAGAACCTTCGATCCGGCGCAGTTCAGGGCAGTTCGACGTCGACGTCCTCCTGCAGGCTCGCGGCCTTGACCGTATTGTAGAGCAACATCGCGCGGGTCATCGGCCCGACGCCGCCTGGTACCGGCGTGATCGCGCTGGCCTGTTCTTTCGCGCTCTCGAACTCGACGTCGCCGACGAGTTCGTACCCCTTCTCGTTGTCCGCGTCGACGCGGTTGACGCCGACGTCGATCACGACCGCGCCCTCGCCGATCATCGAGCCGTCGATCAGTTCCGGGACGCCGGTCGCGGCGACGACGACGTCGGCGCTGCGGGTCTTCTCGGCGAGGTCGTCCGTGCGCGAGTGACAGACCGTCACCGTCGCGTTACCGTCGTCGGCCTTCTGGATCAGCAGGTTCGCGAGGGGCTTGCCGACGATGTCCGAGCGGCCCACGATCGTCACGTCCTTGCCCTCCGTGTCGACGTCGGCCGACTCGAGCAGCTTCTGGACGCCGTGGGGCGTGCAGGGGCGGAACCGGGCGTCGCCGGCGACCAGGCGACCCACGTTCTCGGGGTGGAAACCGTCGACGTCCTTCGCGGGGTCGACGCGGCGGATGACCTCGCGGTAGTCGACGTGGTCCGGGACGGGCGCCTGAACGATGTAACCGTGCACGTCGTCGTTCTCGTTGAGGGCGGCGATTTCATCGTACAGCGTCTCGGGCGGCGCGTCGCCGTCGACGTCGACGTGGTAGCTCTCGATGCCGACCTCCTCGCAGTCGCGCTGCTTCATGTTCACGTAGGTCTCGCTGGCCGGGTCGTCGCCCATGAGCACGGTCGCCAGGCCGGGCCGCGCGCCCGCGTCGGCCAGGCGTTCGATCGCGTCCGTCAGGTCTTCGCGAATCTGGCTCGCGACGGCGTCGCCGTCGATGATCTCGGTCATTGTTCGAGTTGGTGCCCGCGAGGCTAATCAACCCTCGGATTCGTGCGCAGAATGAGCGTCGACGTGCTAGTGAATACGCACGAACGTGGATATAATCGCCGTCAGAACCGCTCGTCGAGGAACGACCTGATCGCGTCGTTGACTAGATCGGGCCGCTCGAGGTTCGCGGTGTGGCCGGCCTCGGGGATCAGTTCCAGGTCGGCGTCGGGCAACTCCTCGACCATCGGTTCGGCCCGCGAGGGCGGCAGCGAGGGGTCTTCCTCGCCGTGGACGACGAGCGTCGGCACGTCGATCTCGGGGAGCCGATCGGTCACGTCCGCGCGGCCGAGCCACGAATTGAGCTCGTGATACACTGCCGCGCCGGGGTAGGTGGCCCAGCGGTCGACCCACGATTCGACCAGGTCGGGCTTCTCCGCCCGGGTCGTCTCGCCGAACAGTTCGGCCGTCGATCCCTCGGCTAGCTCGCGCGGAATCGGGTCGCGAGAGCCCTCGAACGGGTCGACGAGTTCGCTGAACGTCTCTCGCTCCTCGTCGGTGTGAGGCACCGCCGTCGTGTCGATCAGGACGAGTCCGTCGACGCGCTCCGGATACGCGAGCGCGAAGCGCAGCGCCGTGAACCCGCCCATCGACATCCCCGCGATCACGGCGCTGTCCTCGTTGATTCCGTCCAGCAGCGCGGCGCAGTCGTCGGCCAGGTCCCACAGGTCGTAGCCCGGCGCGTACCGATCGGTCCGCGCCCGCAGGTCGTAGGCGACGGCCCGGTACTCGTCTCGCAGGGCCTCGAGCTGGGGCGCGAACATCGTCCGGTCCATCAACGTCCCGTGCGCGAAGACGACGGGTCGTCCCTCGCCGACGTCCGTCGTCAGTGCGTCGGGCCTGGTCCGATACATCGCGGTCGCCGAGTCGGAAGCCATGCGAACTGATAACATTAAACGAATAGAAAAAGATGTGTCAAGCGGAAACCGAATCGAATCTCGGTCGGAGTCGCCTCCGGTGCGTTGCCGGTCCGGTGACGACCGCTCGACGGCGGAGCCGGTGACGACACGGAACCCGGTCAGTTCCCGCCCCGATCGGCCGTCCCCGGCTCCGAAACCTCCCACTCGGCGGTGTCGCGGGCGTCGCTCACGACCAGCGCGTACTCGTCGTCGATCCCCTGGTAGTCGGTCGTCCCGGCCGCGTCGATCAGTTCGCGGGCCTGGCGCTCGTGGACGGCGCGGGCGGCCGCCAGTGCGTCGGGGTCCACGCCGACACCCTCGGCCTCGAGTTCGGGGCTGAGTCGGTCGGTCCAGACGTCCTCGGGGAGCAGACAGACCGCCCGTTCGTCGACCGACAGCGGCGGGACGCCGGCGACGTGATCGCCGGTCCCCACGAGATCGTGGGTCTCGATCGCTTCGAGGATCCCGATCACGTCGCCGTCTGCGACCTCGTGGTCGGCGAGCACGGAGCCGAACACGTCGGCGTCGATCGGCGCGTCCATCGTCTCCGGCCGGGGCGTCGGATCGCCGCGGTCCTCGCGCTCGATGACCCCCTCCGCGATGGGGTCGCTGTCTTCGGCGGCGTCCGGAAGCCGCTCGGCCCGGTAGGGTTCTCCATCGTCGAACCGGACGGGAACGAGACCGATCGTCTCGCCGGTCGTAATGGCGTCGAACAGCAGCGGCCGATCGGCGTCGTAGCCCTCGAGATCGATCCCCAGCCCCTCGGGCGGTTCGGCGCGCACCAGCGGGTCCGGGACGGGCGCGACGATCTCGCCGTCCTCCTCGCGGAGCTGGCGCGGGTACGGCGCGTCGGCGGTGGCCGCCTCGGGGATGCCGCTGAGTACGAGCATCGCCTGGTCCTCGTACTCGTCGACGTCCCAGTCGACGTGGTCGCCGCGCTCGGCGTCCATGTGCTCGGCCACCGGCGTCAGTTCGACCGCCAGCTCCGAGGCCGCCGTCTCCTCGGTCTCTCGAAGTTCGAGCAGCCGGTCGTCGTCCAGAATCGTGCCGGTCGGACGCGTGGACATTGCGCGGCGGTACGCCGACCCGGCGGAAAAGCCGCGTGCCGGCGAGTGACAGGGGCAGATGGGGTCTCCTCAACGGGGGCTAACGCTGGTAGCGCGGCCTCGAGACGGACCTGTGATCAATGCTACCGAATGTTATCGTAGCGTTATTTGAATCGGTGGCGTGTCACGGCATATGACGGACGCCGATCCGTTCGGTCGCGCCGTCCGCGACCACTACCTCGGCGAGCGATCGGAACCGCTCCTCGACCGCGACGGCGCGGACGTGCGCGAACACCGGATCGAGGAGTGGTACTTCGGGGACCACGACGCCGACGCCTGGCGCGACCGATGGATCGAGGGGCCGGTACTCGATATGGGCGCCGGTGCCGGGCGGGACGCGCTCTATTATCAGGATCGGTTCGAGACCGTCGCGATCGAGGTGAGCGACCGCCTCGTCGAAACGATGCGCGATCGCGGCGTGAACGACGTCCGACTCGCGGACATGTTCTCCCTCCGCAATCACTTCGACCGGAATCAGTTCCGGTCGGCCCACGCGATCGGAACGCAACTCGGATTAGCCGGCTCGATGGCGGGCGTTCGCGAGTTTCTCTCGGACCTCGCGTCCGTGACGACGACCGACGCGATCGCCGTCCTCGACAACTACGCGCCCGAGTTAGATGCCACGAGCGACGTCTTCGGCTACCGGGAAGATCCCACGCCGGGGCTCGCCTACCGGGTCTACCACGTCACGTACGAGGGCGAGGTCGGCCGAACGCTGCTCTTTCGGCTGTTCAGCGTGGACCGGCTCCGGGAGGCGACGGTCGGAACGCCCTGGGTAGTCGCCGCGACCGACTACGGAGACGTGCAGTGGCGAGCGGTACTCGAGAAGCGGTAACGAGGAGCGGCCGCCGTCGAATCTCGAGCCGCCTGGATTCGCCGGACGGAAATCGAACGAAATTCACGCAAGAACCACTGGCGAACGTCGTGCGTGACTATTCCGCTCTGCCGTCGGTGCACCGTGAAAAACGAAAATCCGTTTCTGATGTCCGGGAGCTCGGCGCGACTCCTTACTCGTACAGCGGGTTCTCCTCGCACAGCGTCGCGACTTCCTCGCGGACCTCCTCGATGACGGCTTCGTCCTCGGGCGCGTCGACAATGCGGGCGATCAGATCGCCGACTTTCCGGCAGTCGTCTTCGTCGAAGCCGCGCGTGGTCAGCGCCGGGGTGCCGGCGCGGATGCCGCTCGGGTCGAACGGCGAGCGTGTCTCGCCAGGCACCGTGTTCCCGTTGAGGACGATGCCCGCTTCCTCGAGGGCGTCCTCGGCGTCGCCGCCGGAGGTGTCGGGGTGGCTCTCGCGGAGGTCGACGAGCACGAGGTGGTTGTCGGTGCCGCCCGAGACCAGCGAGAGGCCGTTGTCGGCCAGCGACTCGCCGAGCGCCTGCGCGTTCGCGACCGTCTGCTCGGCGTAGTCCTCGAACTCCGGTTCGAGGGCCTCCTTGAAGCCGACGGCCTTGCCGGCGACGTTATGCATGAGCGGGCCACCCTGACCGCCGGGGAAGACCGCCGAGTCGATGTCGTCGGCGTACTCCTCGCTGGTCATCACGATGCCGCCTCGGCCCGAGCGGATGGTCTTGTGGGTCGAGCCGGTGACGAAGTCGGCGACGCCGACCGGCGAGGGGTGGACGCCGGCGGCGACCAGGCCGGTGATGTGAGCGATGTCCGCCAGGTGGAGCGCGTCGACGTCGTCGGCGACGTTCTGAATGCGCTCCCACTCGATCTCGCGCGGGTACGCGGAGTAACCCGAAACGATGATGTCGGGCTCGAACTCGGCGGCATGCTCCGCAAGGGCGTCGTAGTCGATGTAGCCCGTCTCGGGATCGACCTCGTACTGCTCGACCTCGTAGAGCTGGCCTGTGAAGTTCGCCGGGTGGCCGTGGCTGAGGTGGCCGCCGTGGTTGAGATCGAGTGAGAGAATCTTGTCGCCGGGCTCGAGCATTGCGAAGTAGACCGACTGGTTGGCCTGTGTGCCCGAGTGGGGTTGGACGTTAACGTGCTCGGCGCCGAATAGCTCTTTCGCGCGATCGATCGCGAGCTCTTCGACCTCGTCGGCGTACTGGCAGCCGCCGTAGTAGCGCTCGCCGGGGTAGCCCTCGGCGTACTTGTTCGTCAGCGCGCTGCCCTGCGCGTCGATGACGGCCTCGCTGACGTGGTTCTCGCTGGCGATCATCTGCAGGGTCTCTCGCTGGCGGTCTACCTCGCCCTCGAGTGCATCCGCGACGGCGGGATCGACCTCGCGAACCTGGTCGTGGTCCATATCCAATCTGCGGTTTGGCGGCTGTATAAGTGTACCCGTCTTCGGCAAGTGGAGCCACTATTGCCGCTTCCGGCCGGAATCGGCCCGGGCCGGCGGGCCGACGCCGGCCGCTATCTGTCGCCGCTGCGACCCCGATACAACTAACTTACCGGAGTGACATTCGGCCAACTGAATGATAGAGTGGGCGGTAGATGGCGACTCCCTCCACGTCACCGACGCCGACAACGCCGAACTCACCGTCGACGGCGCCGACCTCGTCGTCGACGACACCGGCGTCGACATTCCGCGCCCGGTCGACGAAACGGTCGCCCTGACCACCGACGAACTCCGGTTCCCGCATGCGGTCGTCTACGCGTTCTCGCTCGGACTCGAGGAGCAGTACGAACTCGATCCCTGCGGCGATCCGCTATCGCTGTCGCCAGGCGAGTACGTCGTCGACATCGACACGGATATCAAGGCCTACCTCCGGTTTTCCGGCGCAGCGACGATCGAGCGGACCGACGACTACGAGTCGATCGTCGTCTCCTTTCCGAACCGGACCCGTACCATCCTCGGCGTGCGCTGTCGCCACGAGTTTCCCGCGGGGACGATCACCGTTCCCGACGATCCGGCGGCCGTCGCCGAAGCCATCACTCACCTGGCCGCTTCGCACAAGACGGCCGGACCGGACCGGTCCTATCCGACGCTCCGAGGCCATCCCTCGCTGCTCGAACGCGGTGACGAACTCGAGATTTCGGACTGCATTCGCTCCGACACCCCCGATCACGGAATCGAACTGCTCGTCCCGCCCGACTACGAGTCGCTGTTCGTCACCGCCCCGCTGGCGTACTACCTGCAGGCGACCGTGCGGACGACCGACGAAGCGTTCGGCGATCGACCTCGGCCGGGATCGGGATCTGGGTCGCGATTGGGTTCGGGAGCAGATCCGGGCCCGCGTTCCGGCTCGAAACGCGACCGGCCACGGCTGCGACTCGTCGATCGCGCGATCGAGGAACCGCTCTCGCCGATGCCGGACTTAGAGCGCGACGTCGAGCGACTACTCCGGAAGACCTTCTTTCTCGACTGTCTCGTCCGGAACGCGGGCCCCCACGGAACGACCCTCGCGGAGTACAGCCTCCTCGAGGCGCTCGAACTCGACGCCGACGCGCTCTACGAGGCGTCGCCCCAGGACCGCCTGGCGACCTACCTCGACGTCCCGTACGCGGCGATCAAACACCGGCTCCCCGACTGGCACCTCTCGACGTACGTCGCGCCCGACTACGACGCCCTCGAGACGCTACCGTTCCTGCTCGACCGGGTGAGCATGATCTATACGCCGCGGACCTCCGAACTCGCGGGCAGGGAACTGGTCGAACGTTCGCTCGAAGACTTCTACCGCGGCGGTGCGTCCGGGTCCCGACGGCACGATCGGCCGCAGGCAAACGCGCGCGATGAAAATACTGCGACTCGGCGAGCGAGCACCGGTCGGGTTGCCTCGGTCGACATCGTCAAACCGGAACTCCGGAACGGGCGAACCCACGGCTGGCTCGCCGACGGCGTCCCGATCGACGTCTTCAAGTCCACTCCGGCGGCCTACCAGAACCGGCTCGACTACCTCGAGCGGGCGAGCGATTCGACGTCGATCTGCGTCGTCCTGAACGATCCCGACATGGCCGGCGAGCACGACGATGTTGCCGAGATCTACCGGCAGCGCGCCGAGGAGCGCTCGATCGACGTCACTGTCGCGGAATCGCTCGGGACGGACGCGCTCGCCCGCGTCTTCGAGGACGCCCACGATTTCGTCCACTACATCGGTCACTGCGAAACCGACGGGCTCCGCTGCCCGGACGGAACCCTCTCCGCGTCGAATCTCGACCGCTGTAACACGCAGACGTTCTTTCTCAATGCCTGTGGATCCTTCTACGAGGGAATGGGACTGGTCGAGAACGGCGCCGTCGCCGGTGCGGTGACGTTCACCAAGGTCCTGAACGACCACGCCATCAAGGTCGGTTCTACGTTCGCCAAACTGCTGGTTCACGGTTTCAGCATCGAACGCGCGATGGGACTCGCGCGCCGGCGGATCATGATGGGGAAAGACTACGCCGTCGTCGGGGACGGAACCCACTCGCTGACCCAGGGCGACCACCGACCCCCGACGACCGCGACGTTGGAAGAACTCGACGACAGCGCCGGCGACGAGCGGCGGTTCCTCCTGACCGTCGACTGCTACTCGACGCGCGTGACCGGCCACTACTACTTCCCCCACACCGAGGACAACGAGTACGCCTACCTCTGTGGCAACGACTCGAACTTTACCCTGACCGAGTCGGAGGTGGCGACCATCCTCAAAGAAACGGAGGCGTCGGTTATCTACGACGGGGACATCTACTGGTCGGACGACCTTTGGCCGCAGTTCGATCGCTGACCGACCGCCTGACCCCGTCTACGGACCGCCGTACGTACTGACTCGCTTCGCTCGCACCGCGACCGGGCCGCTCGCTCGCTCGGTGCCTGGCCTCGTTCGCGTGGAGGGGACCAATTCGTGGGCGACCTGCCACAGTCGGTTGCGTGGAACACCCATACGATAGCGTAATAACACGTTTCCCGTATATACTTATTGCCGATGCGAAAATAGATGCTAGTTGTAAACACCTCCCTTATGGGAGAGTTGTCACGTTTCCACTCTGCGGTCCGCGTCTGGATGTCCTCTCGCCATTTCGTCGGCGAACTAATGGGTTGCGGGACAAAAATTACCGGTAGGGACGCCGCAGGAGAAGTTCTGCCCTGAAAACGGCCACCAAAATTAAGTACGGTGATCTCGATTACTTCTGTATAGGCATGACCTCGAATTTACTCAACCACCAGATTGACGATATACTCGAGTCTCTGCTCGAAGATGCAAGCGGAGACGTGTACGTGGTCAACCCGTCGCGGGACGCCATCGAGGAGTTCGTCTCGGTCGCGACCGCGTTCGACGGCGACCTCCCGTCGGTTCACATGCTTGCCGACGAACGGACCCTGAAAGACGTCATGGACGACTTCATCGTCGCCTCGAACGCCGCCGACCTCATCAGCGAGGACGCGCTCGCGCTGCGAACGCTCGAGGAAGCACCCGAGAACTCGCTGGTCATCACCGACGACCGCGTCATCGCCATCGTCCACGCCGGCGACCGCGTCGGCGGACTCGTCACCGACGACGAGAGCTTCGTCGCGGACACCTACGACACCTATGCGGCCCGCTGGGACGACGCCGACGACTTCAACCTCCGGACGCCGCCGATCACGGACGTCCGCGAGACCCTCTCCGACGAGATCAGTCCCGAGGCCGAAGAAGACTTCACCGCCATCCTCGATTCGCTCGAAACCGCTCGCGGCGACGGCGACGGCCTGGACGAAGTCACCATCTCCCTGCTCGTCGCGGCCAAGAACGAGGCCCTGCTCTACGACATCAGCAAGTGGGGCGAGGACGTCGGCATCGCCTCTAAGGCGACGTTTTCCCGGACCAAGACCAAGCTCGAGGACATGGGCCTGATCGACACCGAGAAGGTCCCGATCGACGTCGGCCGTCCGCGCCTGCGCCTGAAGATCGGCGACGACCGCCTTCAGGAGGCCGACAACGGCCAGCTCGCGACGGTCGCACAGTCGATTCTCAACTGACGAAAAACGAAATTTTGCGCTGTCGTTCGAGAGAGCGAAGCTCTCTCGTGATCGCGGACCTCGCGGGACCTTCGGTCCCGCTTAGTAACGAACGGCGCTTCGCGCCTTTCGAACCACGGGCCGTCTTCGCCGGCCCCCGATGAAATTTCGATCGAAAACATTCCTTCTCCCGTTTCGTGACGCTTCGCGTCACTCCATATCAGCCGTCGGCCCGCTCGTTCGCTCCGGTCACTCGTGGCCATACTGGTAGACCGCCTGCCTCCCCCGAACCGCACACTCGCCTGGTGCCGGCGAGCGTGCTCTCGGCCACGGGTTTTCGTTCGACGCATGACGCAAACCCCAAGTCACCGCCGCGAGAGGGATCGGGTATGTACGAGGCCGTCCACGCCCATCCCGACGGACAGAGCACGGTCGCCAGGCTCGCCAAGACGGCGGCCGACTACGGGTTCGAGGGCGTGATCGTGCGCAATCACGCCGACGGCCGAGCGGACTACGATCCCGAACGGATCCGCGAGGAGTACGGGATCGACGTCGTGGACGGGATCGAAATTCGGGCCGACGACCAGCAACAGGCCAGCGGCGCGGTGGGGAACCACCGGACCTCGAAGACCATCGTCGGAATTCACGGCGGCACCGTCGCGATGAACCGGTTCGCCGTCGAACAGGCGAAGGTCGACGTGCTCGCGCATCCGATGGCCGGCGACGGCGATGTCAATCACGTCATGGTGAAAGCCGCCGTCGAGAACGGCGTTCGCATCGAGTTCAACCTCTCGGGCGTCCTGCGACGGAGCGGCGGCCGCCGCGTTCGGGTCATCCAGTCGCTGCGGAAGCTCCGCGAGATCGTCGCCCACTACGACGCCCCTTACGTCGTCAGCGCCGATCCGGCCTCACACCTCGAACTGCGGGCGCCACGGGAACTGAACGCCCTCGGCGAACAGCTCGGCTTCTCTCGGGAGTTTATCGAGGAGGGCCTGGCGGAGTGGGGCCGCCTGGCCGAGCGCAACCGGCGCATCCAGTCCGAGTCGTTCATTGAGCCGGGGGTCGAACGGGGGAGATATGAAGAAGAGCATTGAGGAGCACGCCGCCCGATTCGACGAGAAGGCCACCGAGTACGACGAGTCGAAGTCCGACGAGTACCACGCCTGTGCGAACCTCGTGGTCGAACGCGCCGCGCCCGCGGCCGACGACGTCGTGCTCGACCTCGCGACCGGCACGGGCGCAATCGCACTCGCGATCGCTCCCGACGCGGATCGCGTCGTCGGCCGCGACATCAGCGAGGGAATGCTCGAAGAAGCCGAGCGGAAGGCCGCCGACAAGGGTATCGAGAACGTCGAATTCGATCACGGTACCTTCCGTGAGCCGGAGTACGACGGGCCGGCCGACACCGAGTCGTCGGAGACGCCTCGAGCCCCCACTCGCTCCGCTCGCGTGGATATCGTCACCTCGAACTTCGCGATGCACCACCTCTCAGATCCGGAGAAGCGAGAGGCGATCGACGTCATCGCCGACCTCGAACCCCGGAAATTCGTCCTCGGGGACGTCATGTTCTTCGGCGAGCCCGATCCGGACGAGCCGTTCTACTCGCCGGAGGTCGACGATCCCGCGACCGTCGGCGCGCTCGCGGACGCCTTCACCGACGCCGGCTTCTCGTTGACAGCCGTCGAGCGCGTCCACGATCAGGTGGGCGTGCTCGTCGCGGAGCGGTGCCCGACGGCGGCCGACGTCGACGAAGCGCCGGCCGAGGAATGAAACACCTCCCGAAACACCTCCGGCCGCGCTGGCGGTACCTCGCTATCGAACTCGAAACGTGGCCGGACGAGCGGATCGCCAGGCGAGCGTTCCAGCGCGAGGTGTGGTACGCGGGCCAGAACCTGTTGGGCGATCCGGGCAGCGCCGACGCCGACCTGACGGTCGTACGGTTCTCGTTCGGGGAGGGAACCGGCGAAGCGATCATCCGCGTCCGCCGCGGCGAGGCCGAGCCGGCGCGGGCGGCGTTGGCCTGTATCGACGAGATCGACGGGGCTCCCGTCGGCGTTCGGGTCCGCGGTATCAGTGGCACGATCCGTGCCGCTGAAGAAAACTATTTAGGACGCCGCGGGCAAGATTCCGAAGAGAGAAACGTCGTGTTCGGGAACGAGGAGCGAGTCGCCGTCCTGCGGGACGGCGTTGGGGACGTGCGACTCGATGAGGCGTTCACGGGTGCGACAGACCTCGATTACGATTTAGCGTGATACTATGCAGGGACAAGCCCAACAGCAGGCGTACGACCGCGGCATCACGATCTTCTCGCCCGACGGCCGACTCTACCAGGTCGAGTACGCTCGCGAGGCAGTCAAGCGAGGGACCGCGAGTATCGGCGTTCGAACGACCGACGGCGTGGTGCTCGCCGTCGACAAGCGAGTCCCCTCGCCGCTGCTCGAGGACTCGAGCGTCGAGAAGATTCACAAGGCCGACGACCACATCGGCATCGCCAGCGCGGGCCACGTCGCTGACGCGCGCCAGCTGATCGACTTCGCGCGCCGCCAGACGCAGGTCAACCAGCTGCGCTACGGCGAGCCGATCGGCGTCGAGACGCTGACCAAGGAAGTCACCGACCACATCCAGCAGTACACGCAGGTCGGCGGCGCGCGCCCGTTCGGCGTCGCGCTGATCGTCGGCGGCATCGAGAACGGCGAGCCGCGCCTGTTCGAGACCGACCCGTCGGGGACCCCCTACGAGTGGAAGTCCCTGGCCGTCGGCGCCGACCGCGGCGAACTCCAGAACTACCTGGAGGAGAACTACGACGACGAGGCCGACTTAGACGGCGGCATCCAGCTGGCGCTGGATGCGCTCGCGTCGGTCAACGACGGGTCCTTGCTCCCCAGCGAAGTCGGCCTGGCGACTGTCGACGCCGAGACCGAGACCTTCGAACAGTTCGAGCAGGACCGGATCGCGGACCACCTCGAGGAGAACGACCTCCTCGACGAGGGCGAGGACGAGGAGACCGACGAGTAACGACTCCCGAGTCGTCGCCGCAGTCGAATCGGATTCGAGGCGAGGATCGGTTTTCGCCTACTCCGTCCGTTTTCGCTTCCGTTGTCACTCCACCTCCAGTTTCAATTTCGTCACCGGCCGCCTGCCGTACCGGGCCGGCTAGTCCGCCGGTTCGGGACCACAGTCGATTCGTCCGGGGTCTTCTCCCTGCCGCGTTCGGGCGGTCGTCGGGAAACACTCTTTTAATTGGCGGGGGAACCGTCTGGTATGATTTCGCTCGACGAGGCGGTGACGGCGCGACTCGAGTCACACGGGGCGCGCTTCGAGGTACTCGTAGATCCGGACGCGGCACTGGCGATCAAACGCGACGAGTTCGATGGCGACCTAGAGGACGTGATCGCGGCCGAGGACGTCTTCGAGAACGCCTCCCGGGGCGACCGACCGGCCGAGAACGACCTCGAGACGGTCTTCGACACGACGGAGCCCCTCGAAATCATCCCGGAGGTCATCAAGCAGGGAGAGATCCAGATCACGGCCGATCAGCGCCGCGAGATGCAAGAACAGAAGCGCAAGCAGCTGATCGACACCATCACGCGCAACGCGGTCAACCCGCAGATGGACAACGCGCCCCATCCCCCCGAGCGGATCGAGAACGCGCTCGAGGAGGCCGGGTTCACCGTCGATCCGATGGAACCGGTCGAGGGACAGGTCGACGACGCCTTGGACGCGCTGCGACCGATCATTCCGATCCGGTTCGAGGAAGTGACGGTGGCCGTCCAGGTGCCGGCCGAGCACGCCGGCAGCGCCCAGGCGAAGATCCGCCAGTTCGGCGACCTAGAGCGCGAGGAGTGGCAGTCGGACGGCTCCTGGATCGGCGTGCTCACGTTCCCGGCGGGGCTGCAAAACGAGTTCTACGACGTCGTCAACGAGCACACCAGCGGCCAGGCGGAGACGGAGATCATCAAGGATAAGGACGACCTGAAGACACGCTGATCGCGAACGGAGGGTTTTCTACGCTCGCTTGAACCCGACCAGGAAGCCGCCGGTAAAGCCCGCGCCGATCGACAGCGTCGAGAGGAGCGACTCGAGCCAGTGGACGTCCGCCACGTTCTGTGCGCGGTCGCCCGTCTGCACCAGGCCGGCCGAGAGCCGGTCCCAGTCGACGATCACGATCCCTTGTGATTCGAGGTACCGAAAGAGCATTAGCTGGACGCCGACGAGGACCGCGAGTAGTTTCGCGATCTTCTTCGCGGCGAACCCCATGACTGCCCCGATGGCCGCGCCGCCTCCGAACTCGAAGCCGAGCGCCGTCGGATCCACGTCTAACATCGTTCGCTCCCATTCGAGTCAGGTCCTATGACTGTTATGGTAGCCGCGTCGTCGGCGGACCGCGAACCGGGTGAAGCGTCGGTCCGCGACGGACGGCTGAACCGCCAAATCGCCCGCTCAGCGGCCGGACGAGCGAATCGGAGACCGACCGGGCACGGGATTCAAGGCGGTCCGACGCGTACCGGTCGATATGAACCGCGTTCGTTCAACGGAGGTGTTCGCCCGGCATCTCTAGCGGAACCGGGCCCACGCGGCGGCTCCCGCCACGTCGGCGTGAGCGGCGCGTGCAAGCGACGAATCGCGGGAGCAACGACGAGCGGCGCTCGAACGAGCACGACCGACCACGCCCGGCATCCGCACAGCCATCCGCATGAAAACGATCATTGCCAAACGCGTCGATTCGGGGACGGCCGATACGAGTGAGATCCGCGACCTGGCCCGCGCGGCGGGATACACCGTCGTCGGCGAGGTCACGCAGTCGCGACGAGCCGATCCGGCCCTCCAGATCGGCGAGGGGAAAGCCGAAGAGTTAGCCGCGTTAGTCGACGAAACCGACGCCACGACGGTCATCTTCGACAACCGGCTCGGTCCCTACCAGACGTACAACCTCGGCCAGCTCCTCCCGGAGGGCGTCGAGGTCATCGACCGGTTCACGCTGATCCTCGAAATCTTCGGCCAGCGCGCCCAGACCCGGAAGGCTCAACTTCAGGTCGAGCTGGCCGAACTCCGGTACGAGCTGCCCCGCGCCGAGGCCAAGACTAGCCTGGCCAAGCGCGAGGAACACCCCGGCTTCATGGGTCTCGGCGAGTACGACGAGAGCCGCGAGCAGGACATCAAGGCCCAGATCAGCCGCATCAAAGACGAGCTCGAACAGATCGAACAGACCGAACAGCACCGCCGGGAGCGGCGTCGGGACTCCGGGTTCGATCTGGTCGCGCTGGCGGGCTACACCAACGCGGGCAAGTCGACCCTGCTGCGCCAGCTCGCGGCCGACCTGGACGTCGAGGAGAACGAGAATCTCCACCCTGACCTGGACGCGACCGCCGAATCCCAGGACAAGCTGTTCACTACGCTGGGGACGACGACCAGGCGCGCGGATCTCGAGCCGCGGGACGTGCTGGTGACCGACACCGTCGGGTTCATCAGCGACCTGCCTCACTGGCTGGTCGAGTCGTTCAAGTCGACGCTGGATTCGGTCTACCGGGCGGATCTGGTCTTGCTCGTCGTCGACGTCAGCGAGCCGGTCGACGAGATCCACGAGAAGCTCGTCACCTGTCACGACACCCTCTACGAGCGCAACGAGGCGCCGATCGTGACCGTCCTGAACAAGATCGACAAGGTCGACGACGAGGAACTGCGGGAGAAGCGGGACGCGCTCTCGGCGCTCGCGCCGAACCCGGTCACCGTCAGCGCTCGCGAGGCGACGAACGTCGACGCCCTGCTCGACCGGATCGACCGGGAACTCCCCGATTGGGAGCGCGAGCGGCTCCTGTTGCCGATGACCGACGACACGATGAGCGTCGTCTCGTGGCTCCACGACAACGCCCACGTCGAGGACGTCACCTACGGCGACGAGGACGTCGTCGTCTCCTTCGAGGCCAGGCCGGCGGTCGTCTCCCAGGCGCGCTCGCGCGCCAGCGAGTTGCGGACGACCGCGGCGGAGTCGGCATGATCGCCAAGACCACTCTCGATCCCGTTCGCGACCGCGCGCCGATCGGCCCTCGCCGCGTCGTTCGCCCCTCCGGCTGCGGTCCAGGGCGAGCCGTCGATCGATTTCCCGACCCCCACATTATAAATTCCTGATTCGAGTCCAGTAGGGTATGGAACGGGTTGCAATCATCGGTGCTTCGATGACCCAGTTCGGCCAACGCGAGGGGGAGTGGATCGCGGACCTCCTCGCAGAAGCCGGGGAGGAGTGTCTCGAGGACGCGGGTGTCGGCGCAGACGATGTCGACCACCTGTACGTGTCAAACATGGCCAGCGGCGAGTTCGAGGGCCAGACCGGCGTTCCCAACGCCCTGGCACACGACCTCAACGCGATGCCGGCGTACACCCAGCGGGTCGACCAGACGAGTTCCAGCGGCGGCGCGGGGATCTACGCCGCCTGGCAGTCGGTCGCCAGCGGGGCCAGCGACATGACCCTGCTCGTCGGCGGCGAGAAGATGACCCATCGGTCGACCGGCGAGGCCACCGACGTCATCGCGTCGCTGACCCACCCCGTCGAGTACAAGACCGGCGTCACGCTGCCCTCGTTCGCCGGGTTGACCGCGCGCCACTACTTAGAGCGGTTCGACGCGCCCCGTGAGAGCCTGGCGAAGGTCGCCGTCAAGAACCACAAGAACGGCGTCGACAATCCGAACGCGCAGTTCCAGAAGGAGATCGACATGGAAACAGCTCTGGAGTCGCCGATCGTGGCCGACCCGCTGCGATTGTACGACTTCTGTCCGATCACGGACGGTTCGGCGGCGCTCATGCTCTGTCCCGAATCGGTCGCCGAGGAGTACGCCGACGAGTACGTCGTCATCTCGGGGATCGACGGCGCGACTGACACCCACGTCGTCCACGAGCGCGAGGACCCGACCGTGATGGGCGGCGTCGTCGAGAGCGGCAAGGGTGCCTACGAAATGAGCGGCTACGGCCCCGAGGACATCGACGTGGCCGAACTCCACGACATGTTCACGATCCTCGAGTTCCTCCAGATGGAGGGACTCGGATTCGCCGAACAGGGCGAGGCCTGGCAGCTCGTCGAAGAGGGGTACACCGAGCGAGACACGGGCGAACTGCCGATCAACACCTCCGGCGGGCTCAAGTCCAAAGGCCACCCGCTCGGAGCCAGCGGCGTCGCCCAGGGCGTCGAGATCTACGAACAGCTCGTCGGCGAGGCTGGCCCGCGCCAGGTCGACGCGGACGTGGGCCTGTGCTGTAACGTCGGCGGCTTCGGCAACTGCGTCATCACCACTATCATGGAGGCTGCACAATGACGATGGAAGCGATCCGCTACGAGGACGGTTCGATCAGCTACCCCGGCCACCCGCGCGGCCCCGGCGGTGCGAAGCCGGAGGAAACGATCGATCTCAGCGAGTACACCGCCGAGGTCGTCACCTGGACGACCAGTACCGCCACGCCGCCTGGCGTCCGCGAACCGAACCACCTGGCGATCGTCGAGTTCGACGTGGACGGCGAGTCGGTCCGTGCGATCGGCCAGCTGACCACCGGCGATGTCGAGACCGGCGACGAGGTTCGCCCGGTTTACGTCGAGGAACTCCGCGAGCCAGGCGCGGGCATCCGCGAGCCCGAGAGCCAGGACTGGGACGGCTACCGGTTCGAGCCGGTGGACGCGTAAGCGCGGCCGGGTTCCGTCTTTTCCGGTACGCGGATCGTTCGCAGCGACGAGTCGGCCGCCGAGTTATCGAGGACCGGATCCCGTACCGCCTGTTTCGGACCCAGTGGAACCCGGTTCGTCATCGCCGTCACCGCCATCATTGCTGTCGTCGTCATCGTCGCCGGTCCGCTCGCTCGAGTCGCCGGGTTCGTCTTCCGCGGTGTCTTCGTCGGGGCCGTACCGGTCCCGGAGCGTCTCGAGTTCGGCGTCGACGTCGACGGACGGGTCGGGGTCGGTATCGTCGTCGGCGCCGGTGGCCGCGTCCGTATCGGAATCGGGCGGTGCTCCGTCTTCGATGTCGATCTCGACGGGGTCGTCTCCGGCGGCCGCCGATCGGTCCGTCGCCGTCGATCGAGTCCCGGTCTCGCGGTCGGTGGCGTCCCGGAGGCGCCGATCCACATCGTCTCGGAGCTCACGCGCCTCCGAGAGGAGGTCGCGGGCGCGGTCGTCGGCCGGCAATCCGCCCTCCGTGGCGGCCCGCTGGAGTTCCGAGAGCACCGTCTCGAGCTGTGCGAGCGTCGTCTCTCGGAGTTCGCTCGCACGCTCGCCGGTCGCGTCGGCGGCCGCCGTCGTCCGCTCGCGGGCCTCCCGTTCGGTCCGGGCGATCCGGAGCGCCCGCTGGAAGGCTTCGAGCGCGCGGACGCTGGTCTCGAGGACGGCCAGGACGGCGGGGAGCGCGACCTCGTCGGTAAAGCGCAGCAGCTCCCGCGGCGTCGGCGGTCGCAGCGGCGGCCGGCGGCGCGTCTCCTGTCCGTCGAGTTCCCGTCGTAACTCGTCGATTGTCCGCGCCAGGTCACGGACGGCGTCGGCGAGTTCGTCGTCGCGGTCGTCGGCCATACGCGACCTACGGCCGCCCCGCTGAAAAAGCCGGCCGGTGTGCCGACCGTGGGTTTTCGGTCTGTTTCCCCGTCCGCGGTTCGTGGTCCGTGGTTCGACGCGTAAGATAGCCACAATTCTTATTGCCGACTCGGGAGTCCCATGGAACGGCATGGAAGACGAGGGAGGGCGATCCGCACCGGTGCGTGCGTCGGTCACGCGGGCGTTGGGCACGCTCAAGCGGGAGGGATGTAACGTGTTGCTCGTCGGGTCGGAGGCGACGAGCGCACACGAAACGGTCTGTCGGCAGTTCCTGGGCGCATCGGCAGCTGAGGCGCCGTTTCGACTGTTCGTCAGGGCAGTAGGGCAACGCGAGACCGACCAGGCTTCCTGCGGACCGGTTGACGAAAGCGAGACCGATCGCGTCCAAACGATCGAGTGCGCGAGCGCGACGCTCGATCCGACTACGGCGTCAGCGATCGGCGCGCTCGGGATCGAGATCGTCGAGGCGATCGATGCGTTCGCCGATTCGGCCGCCGGCGGCAACAGCGACGGCGGTCTCGAGCCCGCGTCGCTTCGCGTCTGCGTCGACTCGCTAGGGCCGCTTCTCGAGGCGTACGACGCCGAGGCGGTGTTCCGGCTGCTCCACGTGACGACGACGCGGGTCGACCAGGCCGACGGCATCGGCCACTATCACCTGCCGATCGCACCCGACCACGACGCCGTCTCCCTGCTGGAACCGTTGTTCGATGCAGTCGTCACGGTGCGAACCCGAGACGGCGCCGACGAACAGCGGTGGTCCCTTCAGGAGGCGGACGCACCCACCGACTGGCTGGCGGTCTCGGCCGGGCAGCGCTCGTAGTCACCGGACGATATCGACGCCTGTCCGACAGGGGTCGGATACAATCTAGACGATTCGAGGCCGGGAACGCGGTCGCCACGGCCGCTCTGCGCGGTCGATCCAAGCGCTTTTACCCGCTCCGTGCCCCTGATCGGGTGTGCGAATCGAGAACAGCTTCATTCCCGTCCGCGGCGTCGGGGAAGCCACCGAACGGAAGCTCTGGGCGAACGGCGTTACCCACTGGGACGAGTTCGACGGCAGCGTCGTCGGCCCGACGCTTTCCGACCGGATCGAGTCCTTCATCGACGAGGGGCGGTCCCACCTCGAGCGCGGCGATGTCTCCGTCTTCGCGGAGGCGCTGCCGGCCTCGAGCCGCTGGCGGTGCTACGAGAACGTCAGTGACGAGGCCTGCTTCTTGGACATCGAGACGACCGGCCTCGACGCCTCCTGCAGCGACGTGACGACCGTCAGCCTCCACCGCGACGGCGAGACGAAGACGTTCGTCAAGGACCGCGACCTCACAAGCGACCGCCTCGAGCGGGAACTCGACGAGTCGGCCCTGCTCGTCACGTTCAACGGCCAGCGGTTCGACGTCCCGTTCCTCGAGACCTGTTTCGACGTCGACGTCGACCTGCCCCACGTCGATCTCATGTATTCCTGCAAGAAACTGGGGCTCGACGGCGGTCTAAAGGCGATCGAACGCGATCTCGGCATCGACCGCGATATGCCCGATATCAGCGGCCGAGACGCCGTCCGCCTCTGGCGCGAGTACGAGGCCGGCGACGACGCCGCCCTGGAGACGCTCGTCGAGTACAACCGCGCCGACACGGTAAATCTCGAACCGCTGATGGAACTCGTCGTGGACCGGCTCCACGACCAGGTCTTCGCGGCGGCGACGGCCGACGACTGAGCGCTCCGCCGACGCCGTTTACTGTTATCCGTCTCCGCTCGGAGCGCGCGTCCATACGGCGAGCGCTCCCGAATCCGGTCGCACGCGGGCGACGACAGCGACGAGAACCGTACAGGTATTCGTCGATTCGGAGAGCGGCGAGTCGCGCCCGTTCCCGTTCGCCTGGCGGACGCGACTCGAGAACCGTGCGTGACCGGTCTGATCGGGAGGAAACTTACTCGAGGTCGGAGACTTCGACGTCGCCGTCGCTCGTGACGACGACGTGGTAACCACAGAAGGGGAATTCGACGTGGCCGGTCGGTCGCTGTCGACCGTTGACGCGGTTCGAGAAGAGTGCATCGAGCGCTTCGGGGTTGACGACGTCGTAGAGCGCCTGGTACTCCGGCGGCTCGAGTTCCGTCGGATCCACCCCTTCGCGCTCGGCGACGGCAGCGATGACGTCGAAACTTACTGACTGCCCGCCTGTCACATCCGAACGATCCACTGAGAGTAGCATCGGCCGGACTCTTACGGCGACCGGATATAAATCCTCTGGCCCCAAGCCGAGATTGGGCTACAATTTTGGGCTCTAGAGCCCATGTATGGTGTATAGGGTATTTATTGGTCGCTAATTAATAACTAATCTTATTCCCATCAAACTATATAAAACTATTCAGGGAGTGATAGTTCGCCGTAATATTCTGTTATATCGGCGTTTCACCCGACCCGGTATAAACGGTCGGCGGCTTCGACGAGCGGACGAATTCGACTCGAGCACGTTCCGGAGCCGGGACGGCTTTCCTCGGGCGAGCGGACCGAGGAACCCCAACGGGCTACGACGCCTCCGCCCGCGCTTCGAGCCAGCGGATAGCGGGTGTGGCGGTGATGCCGTGGACGACGATCGAAATGAGGACAACGGCGCCGACGGTGGCCCACAGGATGTCGGCGTCGGGAAACGCCGCCTCGTTCAGCCCGTGAGCGAGGTAGTAGAACGACCCGATGCCGCGCACGCCGAAGAAGGCCACCGTCGCCCGCTCGACGGGGTCGCGTTCGAACCCGAGGAAGCCGATCAGTCCGGCGAGCGGCCGGATGAGGAACACGATCGCGACCGCCGCGACGAGCGCCTGGCGGGTCAGCGGCTCGAGGAGGCCGCCGACGATCGCGCCGCCGAAAAACAGCATGATGATCGCCATCATCACCTGCTCGGCGAGTTCGCTGATCTCGTGGAGCGACTCGTTGTATTCGTGAGAGCGCTCGTAGTGGCGGATCGTCAGCGCGGCGACGAAGACCGCGATGAACCCGTAGCCGCCGACGAGTTCGGTCGCCCCGTAGACGAGTAGCGTGCCCGCGATGGCTTCGAGCCCCTCGACGGACGCCGCCAGCGGGGTCTCGCCCCAGGGACTCGAGGCGAAGACGGCCCTGGCGGTCACGTAGCCGAGGACGAGGCCGACGGTCACGCCGACGACGATCCGGTAGCCGACGTCGACGATGAGCCACTCGCCGGCCCAGTTGGCGGGCGCGAGCCCGACGAGGGCGAGCGCGATCGCCAGGTTCGTAAACGGAAAGGCGAGCCCGTCGTTTAACCCCGCCTCGGAGGTGAGCGCGAACCGGACTTCGTCCTGCTGTCCGGCTGCCTCCTCTAAGGACTCCGCTTCGCTTCCCATCCCCGGGCCGCCGACCTGGACCTCCGACGCCAGCACCGGGTCAGTCGGCGCGATACACGCGCCCAGCAAGACCGCCGTCGGAACGACTAGGCCGGTCCACCAGCCCAGCAGCGCCGCTCCGGCGATCGAGAGCGGCATCGTGATCACCAGCAGTCGCCAGGTCGACGCCCAGGCGCGCAGTCCCGGCGGGCGATCGATCTTCAGTCCGACGCCCATTAGGGCGATGATGACGCCCAGTTCAGCGAGGTGCTCGGTCGTCGTCCCCTGTTCGAGCGGGTCGGGCGCGGGGAGACCGATCGGCAGCCCGAACAGCAGCATGCCGAGCGCGACGAAGAAGACGGGCATCGAAATCGCCCGGTCTGAGACGAACCGGGGGAGCACGGCGACGCCGAACAGCGCGACGCCGATCACGATCAGGCCGACGTTGTACAGCTCGAGGGCCATTGGGGCGATGACACCTATGCGAAATCGGTCCTTTATCTCGGTGCCGGCGTTTGCAGAACGAATGCCTTTGACTCGGGACGGTGCGACAACGCGTATGGACCGCCGGGTGTCGGGCACCGACGAGCGGAGCGCCAGCGGTAGCGATAGCGATAGCGGCCGCGGATCGACGCGGCGACGATTCCTGCAGGCGGGCGCGGTCGCCGCGCTCGCCGCGTCCGCCGGCTGCATCGAGGAGATGGGAACAGAGTTTCCGAAGAACGAGAAGTGGCCGATCTCGGAGCGGGTGCCGGACCTCCCCGTCGAGGAGCGGGCGGACGTTCTCGAGGACCGGATCACCGAACTCGCGAGCGCCGAGATCGACGATCCGGAGGGGCTCGCGTCGACGCTCGGCGAGTACGACGTGACCGTCGAGTCGGTCGAGCGCGAGCGGGACGTGCTGACGCTCGAGTACGTCAACACGGACCGCGACGACGAGGGCAACGTCCACGACGTCGCCCTGCTTGCGGGCGGGTACGCGGCGCTGATCGAGTCCGGATACGACGCCGCCGCGCTGGGGGCGACGATCCTCGACGACGCGCCGGCCTCCTACGGCTCCGCGACGGTCGAGACCCCCTGGGCCGAGGAGTACAACGCGGGCGCGCTGACGGCCGCCGAGTACGGCGAACTGGTCGTGACGACGATCGAATCCCAGCGCTACGAACCCGACGTCACCGTCTCGCCCGAGGAGTGACGGTGCCCCGTCGCGAGTGACGCTTCGAGCCTCCTTGCTATCGTCTGTTCAAAGGCTATTCGTCCCGGTGGTCTACGACCGACGATGACTCCCCGTTCTCGCTCGTCGGACGAACCGGTCACGTGCCGGGTGTGTGGCACGAAAAACAAGCATCTCTACACCTACTGCCGGAACTGTCTCGGCCAGCTTCCCGCGCGACCCGATTCCAGACGGTAGCCGACACCGCCGCTCGCTCGCGGAGTTTCGATCACGGATCGTCTCGCGTGGACCCGCTGAGTCGGGCGGACGCCGCCGTCGGCATTCGGGCCGGAGACGTTCGTCGCTCCTGCGGGCCGTGAGCCTCCCCTGGCGCGCTACTCGAGGACGACCAGCGTGTCGCCCATGTCGACGCTCTCGCCCTCCGCGACAGCGATCTGCGTGACGGTCCCGCCGTGGGAGGCGACGATGTCGTTCTCCATCTTCATCGCTTCGAGGACGACCAGCACGTCGCCCGCGGCGACCTCGTCGCCCTCCTCGACCTCGACGCCGAGGATCGTCCCCTGCATCTCCGCGTCGACGGTCTCGCCCTCGCCCTGCAGGTCGGCGCCGCCGTCGCTGGAGCCGCCGGCGGGCTGGGGCGGACTGGCCTGGCCGCCGCCAGCCTCGACGTCGCCGGTCGGAATCGCGGGCGCACCGTGTTCCTCGAGTTCGACCTCGAAGCGCTTGCCGTTGACCTCGACGGTGAACTCGCGCTCGACCGACTCCTCGTCCTCGCCGGCGCCGTTGCCGGTGTCGCCGCCCCACTGCTCTTGGGCCTCCTCGATGCGGGTCTCGTCGAGTTCCTCGTCGAGGTACTTCGTGGTGTGAGTGCTCCGGACGAACTCCTCGTCGGTGAGCATCAGCCGGTGGAACGGGATGATCGTCGGGATGCCCTCGATCTGGTACTCCCGCAGGGCCCGCAGGGAGCGCTCGATGCACTCGTCGCGGTCCTCGCCCCAGACGACCAGCTTGGCGATCATCGAGTCATAGTCGGTGACGAGCTCGTCGCCCTGTCGGAGCGCGTCGTCCAGCCGGACGCCGATCCCGCCTGGCGGGTCGTAGGTTTCGAGCCGGCCGCCGGTCGCGGGCGCGAAGTCCTCGGCGGCGTTCTCGGCGTTGATGCGGAACTCTATCGCGTGGCCGTCGATTTCGACGTCGTCCTGATCGAAGTCGATCTCCTCGCCGGCGGCGACCCGGATCTGGCGCTTGACGATGTCGTAGCCGGTGATCTCCTCTGTAACCGTGTGCTCGACCTGGATGCGCGTGTTGACCTCGAGGAAGTAGAAATTCGCGTCCGGACCGAGCGGGCCGTCGCGGCCGGGCTCTTCCTCGACGAGGAACTCGACGGTGCCGGCGTTGGTGTAGTCGGCGGCCGCGACCCCGCGGCGGGCGGCCTCGCCGATCTTCTCGCGGAGTTCGTCGGTCAGCGCAGCCGACGGCCCTTCCTCGATGACCTTCTGGTGGCGGCGCTGGAGCGAGCAGTCGCGCTCGCCGAGGTGGCGGACGTTGCCGTGCTCGTCGGCGAGGATCTGGACCTCGATGTGACGTGGCTGTTCGAGGTAGCGCTCGAGGTAGACCGAGTCGTTGTCGAAGTAGGCCTCGCCCTCGCGCTTGGCGCTCTCGAGTTGGTCTTCGACTTCGCTCTCGTCCCAGACGACCTTCATCCCGCGGCCGCCGCCGCCGCCCTCGGCTTTGATGGCGATCGGGTAGCCGTGTTCCTCGCCGAAGGCCTTGACCTCCTCGGGCTCGGTGACTGGATCGGTCGTTCCGGGGACGATCGGCACGTCGGCCTCGCTCATGATCGTGCGGGCCTTGGTCTTCTCGCCCAGCGACTCCATCGCGTCGCTGGACGGGCCGATCCAGGTGATTCCCTCGGCCTCCTCGACCTTACCCGCGAACTCGGCGTTCTCCGCGAGGAAGCCGTAGCCGGGGTGGATGGCGTCGGCGTCGGCCTTGCGCGCGGCCTCGATGACGGCCTCGTGATCGAGATACGAGTCGGCCGCGCGGGCAGGTCCCACGTTGTACGCCTCGTCGGCGTAACGCACGTGCCCCGAATCCGTGTCGGCCTCGGAGTAGATGGCGACGGTTCCGATGTTCAACTCCTCGCACGCCCGCATGACTCGGACGGCGATCTCCCCTCGGTTCGCGACGAGAACCTTCCTGAACATTCCTGTGGCAACAGTCAACAGGTGCCTACCTTACTTTTTCGCAACCGGTCGGAGAAGCGGCCCCGGGTTGCAGTCGCGGTCGCCGCGTCGACCGCAGTATCTAGTTCGCTATCGGAAGTACCGTTTTAAGTACCTGTCGGAGCGGTGGCGGGCGGTCGGGCGTCGCGACCGTCGCACATCGGCCTCGAAACTCGCTGCTTCGATATCGTTCCTTCCGTTCCGGCCGGTGCAGCGGCCCAGTTACCCCGTTCGATCGTATCAGGCGCCGGGGTTCAGCGGATCGGGTCGTGCGCTAGCGAGGTTACGGATCGAAAGTCATAAAGTAGTGGACTTCTCATATCGAGACAGACTCACCGACGTTGGCTGTACCGCGGTTCGATTCCGCGGGTCGGCATTGAGGCGGCCACAGCGGCGGGGAACCACCCGTACCCATCCCGAACACGGAAGTTAAGCCCGCCTACGTATCGGCCAGTACTGGAGTGCGCGAGCCTCTGGGAACCCCGATTCGCCGCCTCCCCATTCATTCCGTTTTATCACGCACCCAATAGTCGAATCGCCTTCCTCCTCGCCGAGGACGGGCTCGACCGGCGGACACTCGTCGAGCCGGTGCGTTCGGTCGGAACACGAGGACTGTTCCGTATACCTGCTATAGTATTTCCGAGAATACGGCTTCCCGCGATGGGTTCCGAACGTCCCGCCGAACTCTGCCTCACGAATTACGGGCGATCGATCCGTCCGGATCGGACCGAACCGAAAAGCGAGTCCGGGTCCCGTCAGAACCGCTCGGTCCGCCCCGCGGCGGTCCACGGATCCGTCGGCGCCTGGCGGGGCACTCGAACGGTCCGGTGTTGCTGTGCGCGAACGCGGCCGCCGAAGGCCCAACGCCTGTCGTCCCACGTCTCCTCGCCGTCGGCCGCGGCGGCGGCCGCGAGCGTCAGGTCGTGAAGGTGGGCCCCGATGGCGGCGGCGATCGCCGCCGCCTCCTCGTCGTCCGCGTCGTCGGGGATGTCGATCTCGACGTCGGCGGGCAGCGTCGCCTCGATCGCGGACGGGTCGGCGTCATCCGGGGCCGGTTCGTCCGTCGGCGCCGCGGCGGTGTCGGTCTCAGACTGGTGCTGTGAGGTCATACTGTGGACTACAGCGGGATGTTGCCGTGTTTCTTGTCCGGGTTCGACTCGCGCTTGGTCTGGAGCATCTCCAGGTCGTCGATCAGCCGCGGCCGGGTCTCCGTCGGCAGGATGACGTCGTCGAGGAAGCCCTTGTCCGTCGCGGTGTAGGGGTTGGCGAACTCTTCGCGGTACTCCTCGATGAGTTCGTCCCGGAGTTCGTCGGGATTGTCGGCTTCCTCGAGTTCGTTGCGGTAGAGGATGTTGACCGCACCCTGCGGGCCCATGACGGCGATCTCGGCGGTCGGCCAGGCGTAGTTGACGTCGGCGCCGAGGTTCTTCGAGGCCATGACGCAGTAGGCGCCGCCGTAGGCCTTCCGGGTGATGACGGTCAGCAGCGGGACGGTCGCCTCGGCGTAGGCGTAGAGCAGTTTCGCACCGTGGCGGATGATCCCGCGGTGCTCCTGGTCGGTCCCGGGCATGTAGCCGGGGACGTCGACGAAGGTGACGATCGGGATGTTAAAGGAGTCACAGAAGCGGACGAACCGCGAGCCCTTCATCGAGGAGTCGACGGTCAGCGTGCCGGCGTTGACGCGGGGCTGGTTGGCGACGATGCCGACCGAGCGGCCGTCGAGGCGACCGAAGCCGACGACGAGTTCCTTGGCGAAGTTCTCCGCGACCTCGAAGAACGAGCCCTGGTCGACGACGCTGTCGACGACGTCGACCATGTCGTAGGGCTTCTGCGGGCTCGGCGGAACGATGGTCTCGAGTTCCTCGTCGCGGCGGTCGGGATCGTCCCACGGTTCGACGCGTGGCGGATCCTCGACGTTGTTCTGCGGGAGATAAGAGAGCAGCCGTTTGATGTCGTCTAGGGCCTGTTCCTCGCTCTCGCAGGCGAACTGGGCGACGCCGGTCTTGTTCGCGTGGGTCACCGCGCCGCCGAGTTCCTCGTGGGTGACCTCTTCACCGGTGACCGTCTTGGTGACGCCCGGTCCGGTGATGTACATGTGACTCGTGTCCTTCACCATGAAGATGAAGTCGGTGATCGACGGCGAGTAAACCGCACCCCCGGCGCAGGGCCCCATGATCCCCGAAATCTGGGGGACGACGCCGCTGGCCTCCTGATTCCGACGGAAGATCTCGGTGAAGCCGGCCAGGCTCTTGACGCCCTCCTGGATGCGCGCGCCGGCGGAGTCGTTGAGCCCGACGATGGGAGCGCCCACCTCCATCGCCATGTCCATCACCTTGCAGATCTTCTCGGCGAACACTTCGCCGAGCGAGCCGCCGAAGACGGTGAAATCGTGGGCGAAGACGAAGACGGTTCGGCCGTTGACCTCGCCGTAGCCCGTGACGACGCCGTCGCCGGGAATCTTTCGCTCTTCCATCCCGAACTGGCTCGTCTGGTGGGTCCGGAGCTGGTCGAACTCCGTGAAGGTGCCATCGTCGAGGAAGTAGTCGATCCGCTCGCGAGCGGTCATCTTCCCCTTGTCGTGTTGCTTCTCGATGCGCTCTTCGCCGCCGCCCTTGCGGGCTTCCTCGCGGAACTCCTCGAGTTCGTCGATGCGGTCTTCCATCGTCATTGTTGATGAACCCTCCCGCTCATTGCCCGAGGAAACGGCCACGTCCCCCAAAAACGTTCGGTAAATCGGAGTGGTATCCTACCGACGGTGTGCGAAATTATGCCACATTGGTTCGGTTTCGCTCACAGTCAGTTTCGGTGAGACGTGAGCAGCCATAATTCGTCTCTGGGACGCGTTGTGGCACAAACAGCTATATAGGATACCTTGTCATTGTTACCCATGGTACGGCAAGTCAGTCGACGGGGGGTGCTCAGTGGAATCGGTGGTGCGGGTGCGATCGGTCTCGCCGGATGCATCGGCGACGAAGGGGCGGTCGAAGGGGGCGGTCCGGACGTCCTAAACGTTATCGGCTACCCGGAGAGCGGCATTCAGATCTTCCGGGACTTCTACGCCGACTTCGACACCGGGACGGAAATCATCGTTCCCGACGGACTGCAGGACGGCGATCTCCCCGGCGAAGTCGGGAACGATATGGCGAACGTCACCGGCACCGCGCCGGCGTCCCAAGGCCCGCACGAGGAGGCCTTCGCGGAGCTCTACGAGGACGAGTACGGCGAATCACCCGGGGTGTTCACCTCGCACACGTTCGACGCCGTTGCGATGTGTACCCTCGCGAACGTCGCGGCCGGTAACAACGACGGCCAGGCGGTCCGAGATCAGATGCGCCGGGTCGCGAACCCTGGCGGCGACGAGTACGGGCCCGGCGAACTTCAGGCGGCCGCTGAAGCCGTCGCGGCCGGCGACGAGATCACCTATCAGGGCGCTTCAAGCGCGGTCAACTTCGACGACGTCGGCGACCCCGCAGAGGCCGCCTACGACGTTTGGGAGTTCAGCGACGATGACATCGAAACGGTCGATACGATCACCTTCGAAGGGAACGATCCCGGTGGCGAGATGGCCAACGAATCACCCGGCGGAACCGGCCGCGACGTGATGGTCGCGATGTTGCTCCCCGAAACGGGGGACCTCGGCGAACTCGGCACCCCGATGATCGACGCCGGTCGCCTGGCCATTCAACGGATGGAGGGGGTCGACCTCACGTTCGATCTGCAGGTCGAGGACACGGAGACCGACGAGGACACGACCCTCAGCAACGGCGGTGCGCTCATCGACGCGGGGTATCCCGCGATCGTCGGCGCCGCGTCGTCCGGCAACTCCGTCCCGCTGGTCGGCGAGACCAGCAGCGCGAGCGTCGTCCAGTGTTCGCCGGCCAGTACGGCACTGTCCCTGTCGAACGTCGAGGACGACGGCTACTTCTTCCGGACCGCGCCGAGCGACCTGCTGCAAGGGCAGGTGATGGCGGAGGTCTCCGCGAATCGCCTCGACGCGGACCAGGTGGCCACGCTGTACGTCAACAACGACTACGGGCAGCAGCTCTCGGAGCAGTACGTCGAGTCCGTCGAGGACGATCAGGGCGGCGAGGCGCTCAGTGAGGTCTCGTTCGAGCCTGAACAGGGCTCGTACACCGGCGAACTCGAGTCCGCGCTGGCCGAGTAGTAACGCGGCACCGCGGTGACCGATCGCGGCCGGACTCCTCTTTCGCCGCCCGCCGATACGCGTCGATAGCTGCCGACCGCCGCTGAGTCGCGCGGACTGCGAGCTACCCGCCGAGGAACTGCTGGCGGACCTCGTCGTCGTTCAGCAGGGCCTCGCCGGCGTCCTCGTATCGGTTCGAGCCCTGAACGAGGACGTAGCCCCGGTCGCAGCGGCGCAAGGCCTCCTTCGCGTTTTGTTCGACGACCAGGACGGCGGTACCGTTGGCGTTGATCGCGTCGACGTGGTCGAACATCTCGTCGACGAGGTCGGGGGCCAAACCCGCGCTGGGTTCGTCGAGCAACAACAGGTCGGGATCGAGCATCAGCGCGCGCCCCATCGCGACCATCTGCTGTTGGCCGCCGCTCATCGAGCCCGCCTTCTGATCCTGTCGCTCGCGTAGCACGGGGAACTGATCGAACACGCTCTCGAGCGCCGCCTCCGGCACCTCGTCGAGGATGTACGCGCCCATCTCGAGGTTCTCGCGGACCGTCAGCGACGGGAAGACGTTGTCGTTCTGGGGAACGTAGCCGATTCCCTCGTGGATGATCTCGTCGGGCGAGCGGCCGGTGATGTCCGCCCGCTTGAACTCGACCGTGCCCCCCATGTACGTCGTCAGTCCGAAGACGGATTTCATGGCCGTCGACTTCCCGGCGCCGTTGGGGCCGACGATGACCACGTACTCGTCTTCGGCCACCTCGAGATCGATACCGTGCAGGATCTGCAGGTCTCCGTAGCCGGCGTCGAGGTCCCTGACGTCGAGCATCGCCATCAGACCTCACCTCCGAGATAGGCTTCGATGACCCGCTCGTTCGAGGTGATCGCGCCGGGCGTCCCCTCGGCCAGGACCGACCCCTGGTGCATGACGATGACCCGCTCGCAGTTCTCCATGATGAGATCCATGTCGTGTTCGACGATCAGAAACGTGTACCCCTCCTCGCGGAGGTCGTGGACGTGTTCGAGCAGCTTCTTCTCGAGCGTGGGGTTGACACCCGCGAACGGCTCGTCGAGCAGGAGCATCTCCGGATCGGTCATCAACGCGCGCGCCAACTCGAGTAGTTTTCGCTGGCCGCCCGAGAGTGTCCCCGCTTTCTCCTCCGCGAGGTGCTGAATCTCGAAAAATTCGAGGGTACCCCACACGCGTTCCAGGAGCTCGCGCTCCTCCCGGACGACGTCCCGGCGGGCGACCGGCAGCACCGATCGCCAGAGCGCTTCGCCCCGCTGGCGTTTCGCCGGCAGCATCAGATTCTCGAGGACTGTCATGTTCGCCATCTCCCGAGCGATCTGGAACGTCCGAACGAGACCGTACTCGGCACAGTAGTAGGGCCTGATGCCGGTGATGTCCTCTCCCTGGAACGTCACCGTCCCGGCGTCTGGTTCGTGGATCCCCGTGATGCAGTTGAACGTCGTCGACTTCCCGGCGCCGTTGGGACCGATCAGTCCGGTCATCGACCCCGACTCGACCGCGAACGTCGCGCCGTCGACGGCCGTGATCCCGCCGAAGCGCTTGACCAGGCCGTCGACGGCCAGTTCGACGTCGTCCATCGATCGATCGGGGCGCTCGCTCGTCAGGGAGTCGGTGGATTCGGCGGTCGTATCGCTCACTGGGTATCACCTCCGCGATCGGAATCGGTTCCAGGTCCGGCTGGGGTCTCGCCTCCGGCCTCGGCGACGGGTCGATCCGTCAGGGGGATCGCTGCCGCCGCCTCCTCCCGATGGCCGAGCAGCCCGTCGGACCGCCGATGCATGAGGAGGACGAGCGCGACGCCCATCAGCACGAACTGCAGCGTCAGGAACTCGTCGAAGGTGTACCGCAGGAGCGGCGCCGGGTTCGCCGAGAGCAGCGGCGCCACGGCGCCGGCGAACGTGTTCGGCGCGTCGCCGACCGTGATGACCTCCTCGATCAGACGGCGCACGTAGCGTGGCCCCTCGAACAGCACCGCGACGAAGAGCCCAGAGCCGAGGACGCTGCCGGTGTTCGAACCGGCGCCACCGATTATCAGTGCGATCCAGATGTAGAACGTGACGTGCGGTCGGAACGCCGTCGGCGTCACGCCGGTGCGGCGGAACCGCCAGAGGATGCCGGCCAGGCCCATCAGAGCACAGCCGAGCACGAACACCTTGATCTTGAATCGATTCGTGTTCTTCCCGAGCGATTGGGCGGCCTCCTCGTCCTCGCGGATCGCTTTGAGGACGCGTCCGAACGGCGATCGACTGGTCCGCTGGATGAGCCAATAGAACCCGATCAGGACGAGTACGAGCACGATCGAATAGGCCAGCGACCGCGCCTGCGTCGGCCCGAAGCCGAACAGGTCGTTCGTGAGGTCGACGAACGAGGAGAACACCTCGAGCTCGAAGATGACGTTCATCGGATCGCCGTAGTTTCGAGTGAGACCGCGACCGCCGCCGGTCCCCAGTTCGGCCCCGAGGACGGAGAACCGCTGGGCCGCGCCCGAGGTGAGCCCCAACCGGACGATCTCCGCGAACGCGATCGTCGTGATCGCGAAGTAGTCGGCCCGAAGGCGCAACGCGGGGATCGCGACGACCAGGCCCGCCAGGCCGGCGGCGGCGACGCCCCCGGCGATCGCGATCGGCATCGGGAGCCCGAGCCCCGGGTACTGCGCGGCGCCGGTCGGATCGACCGGTTTCGCCAGCATCATCGTCACGTACAGGCCGATCGCCATGAACCCCGCGACGCCGATGTTGAACAGACCGGTGTACCCCCAGTGGAGGTTCAGCGCCAGCGTGACCATGCCGTAGACGGCGATCAGGTAGGTCATCCGCCGCAAGGTGTTGACGATCCCGTCGAGGGAGTAGCCGAGCGCGAGTCCGATCGCCGCGTAGACGAGATAGATCGCCGCGAAGGCTACGAGGATCTTCACGGCGTCCCGTTCCCAGAGCGCTTCCAGTCGAGCCCGTGTGTCCGTCGCGTTCACGCTCATGCCGTCGTCTTCCCTCCGAAGAGTCCAGACGGTCTGATTAGCAGGACGAGGATCATCAGCAGGAACGCGGTGATCGTCGTGAAGTCACCGCCGGGGAGCCAGATCATCGACATGTGCATGCCGACGCCGATGACCAGGCCGCCGAAGATGGCCCCGTAGATCGAGCCGATCCCGCCGAGGATCACCGCCGCGAAGATCAGCAACAGCAGCAACCACCCGAACTGCCAGTCGATCGTGCCCGTCCACAGCACCATGAGATAGCCCGCGGTACCGGCGAGGCCGCCGCCGATCAGCCAGGTCCACCGGATCACCCGTTCGGTCGGGATGCCGGTGACGAGGGCCAGGTCTCGGTTGTCCGACATCGCTCGCATCGCTTTCCCGAGTTTCGTCCGCTGGAGCAAGAAGTGAACGCCGAGCATCAGTGCAACCGCGGCGACGATCAACGTCGCGTCGTGGGCGCCGATCGACACGTAGCCGTCGACCAGCAGGAAATCGACGGATGGTACGCTCGCGGTCGTGCCGCGCGTGCTGCTCGAGTAGACGAACACGAGGACGTAGCGAAGTGCGAACGCCACGCCGATGCTCGTGATCAGCAGCGGAATACCGCCCGATCCTCGGACCGGTTTGAAAGCGAAGCGGTCGATCAGCAACACGAAAAGCGCCGTCGCGACGCCGGCCACGAGCAGGCCGGCGAGGACGGCGATCGGCGTCGCGGTGATCGCGATGTCGAGTTGTGCTCCGGAAACCTCGCGCTGAGGCGCGACGAGGACGAGCGGACCGACGCTCGCGACACCCCAGCCAGCGACGAGGTACGTGACTCCCCACCCGAAAAACGCACCCGTCGTCACGTAGTCTCCGTGAGCGAAGTTCGCGAAGTTGAGGATGCTGTAGGTCATCGAGAGCCCGATCCCAGCGAGCCCGATGATCAGCCCGTAGAGGATTCCTTCCGTCACGTATCGAGCGACACGTGAGAGACTGTACGTTCCGTTTGCGAGACCGAGAATCAGGTCCCCCAGCAACGCCACAGCACCGATCCCCACGACCAGTAACAGGAGCTGCTCGGACGAGAGACTTCGACCCCGATTGACCGCCTCATCTACTGTAGACATGCACAGACCTCCGTACGGGTCGATACTTTCAGCGTACCGTGTTATATGTTATGGTGGGCCTTGACAATATATGCCAATCTAATGGCGAATGATTCAATTTCCTTATATGGGTGAACGTGAGAAAACGTTCGAGAAGGACTGCGGTCGATGTTTTCCGTTACTACCTGGGTGCGAGACTGTCGAAGTGTTCACCGACCACCCCACGATTTATCATAATATAGTTATTCGTTATCAGCGATGATAAATGCGGGCTGCGAATGTAAGGCTTTAGGACCCCGGGGGGCAGTCGCATAACGTATGGCACAACGTGAGACGTGGGCAACGAGAACAGGGTTCATCCTCGCTGCGGTCGGGAGCGCAGTGGGGCTCGGAAACATCTGGCGGTTCCCGTTCGTCGCGGGCGAAGGCGGGGGCGCGGCGTTCCTCGTCATGTACCTGCTGTTCGTCGGGCTCATCGGGTTCCCGGCGATTCTCGTCGAGTTCGTCGTCGGCCGCCGGACGGAGCGCAATCCGGTCGGCGCGCTGATGCAACTGGGCGGCAACACCTGGAAGTACATCGGCGGGGTGTTCATCGTCACCGGCTTCGTGATCCTGTCGTACTACAGCGTGGTCGCCGGCTGGTTCATTCGCTACTTCCTGGAAGGCCTCCGCAGCAGCTACGCGAGCCAGCTCGCGGGCTTCGAGAGCGCCGCCGCCGAGGCCGGCGCCCCGGTCGCGGCCGTCATGTTCGGTGAGCTGTCGACCGGCATCGACGCGTTCGTCTTCCACACACTGTTCATGGCGGTGACGATCGGCGTCGTCGCGCTCGGTATCCGTCGCGGCATCGAGCTCGCGACGAAGCTGATGGTGCCGGCGATCGTCCTTCTGCTCGTCGGAATGGCCGTCTGGGCGTTCACCCTTTCCGGGTCGAGCGCAGGCTACGAGTACTACCTGTCGCCGGAGTTCGGCGTCATCCTCGACAACTGGACGAGCCTGCTCCCGGCCGCGGCCGGCCAGGCGTTCTTCACGCTCTCGCTCGGGATGGGCGTGATGATCACCTACGCGTCCTACCTCGGCGAGGACCGGAACCTGACCAAGGACGCGCTCACGATCATCGGGTTCGACACCGGCATTGCGTTCCTGACCGGCCTGGTCGTGTTCCCGATCTTCTTCGCGGCGGGGATCACTGAGCCCGGCGAGGGCGGTCCCGGTGCGATCTTCGTGTCGATGACCGAGGCGTTCGCGACCCTCTCCGGCGGTCGCATCCTCGGGATCCTGTTCTTCGGCACCGTCGCGATCGCGGCGCTGTCGAGCGCGATCTCGCTGCTCGAAGTCGTAACGGCGTATCTGATCGACGAGAAGGGCGTCGAGCGGTGGAAGGCGTCTCTGGGGATGGGTGGCGTCATCTACCTGCTCGGCGTGCCCGTCACGTTCGACCTGATCTTCCTCGACCTGCTCGACCTGTTCGCGGACGGTATCCTGCTCGTGTTCGGCGCGCTCGTGTTGATGATCCTGGTCGGCTGGATCGCACCGCAGTTCGCCGTCGAGGAGCTCTCGAAGGGGATCGGGGACCTCGGTTCGCTCGGCCAGGCGTGGATCTGGGCGGTCCGCGTCCCGATCATCATCGTGCTGCTCGTCTCCCTGTCGCTGGGCGTCATGGACTACGTCGAGTTCCTCACCACGGACTTCTCGGGCTGGTTAACCGAGAACCTGTAATCCGTACGCGTAACGACTGCTGACCGACGATCCGTCGGCGATTCGGATTCAGACTCAGACCGGTCTCCGGTTCCGGAGTCCTTTTTCGTTCTTTCAGGCCTCGCCGTACACCGGCACGGCGGCGCCGCTGGTCACCGCCGCGCCGTCGCTACAGAGGAAGGCCATCACGTCCGCGATCTCGCTCGGATCGACCCACGAGTCGTGGTCCGCGTCGGGCATCATCTCTCGATTCATCGGCGTGTCGATCACGCTGGGCATGACGCAGTTGGCTCGGACGGTCCCGCGGTTCTCCTCCGCGAGCGTCTCAGTGAGGATTCGGATGCCGGCCTTGGTGATCCGATAGGGACCGTCGCCCTCGCCGCCCTCGAGCGACGAGCGCGCGCTGACGCTGACGATCGCCCCCTCCGATTCCTGTAGGTGCGACAGGGCGTGTTTGGACGCGAGGAAGGCGGTCTTCAGGTTGACGTCTACGAGGAGCCCGAACTCCTCGAGGTCGGTGTCCTCAACGTGGTCGCCGCCCCGCCAGGTCCCGGCGATGTTCAACAGGTGGTCGAGCCGCCCGTGGTCGGCGACGACGGTCGACACCAGGTCGGCGACGTCGTCCTCGTCGGTCAGGTCGGCCTCGTAGAACGCGAGGGCGGATTCGTCGTCAGGATCGCGCTCGAGTTGGCTGTCCTCGTCGTCCGGCGCAATCACGTCGACGGCACAGACCGTTGCCCCCGCCGCGAGGAAGCGATCGACGGCGGCGCTGCCGAGCGCGCCGCTCGCACCGGTGATCACCGCAACGGTTCCCTCGAAGTCGACGTCGAAATCGGTCGCGACTGCCATGGTCGATACTGTGCGATCGGTTCGCATCAAAGGAGGGGGCGACCGCCAGCAAGTGCGACGCGTCGCGTCTCGGCGTCGGTCGCGACGTTCGAAGACGCTACGCGGGCGTCGGCGGCAGCGCGGCCCGTTCGAACCAGAACTCCGCGACCGCGTCAGCCAGATCGTCGTACCCCTCGGGATCGGTGGGCTTCCTGAGATAGGCATTGACTGCGAGTTCGTAGCGCTCGCGGACCGTCCCGAAGGTCGTCGAGCAGGCCAAGACGAGGACGGGAAGCCGGGTGAGAACCGGCTCGTCCGTGAGGGCTTCGAGGAGTTCTCGACCGTCCGACTCGGACGGATCGAGATCCAGCAAGAGGAAATCCGGGAGCGACGACTCGCCGTCGTGGTCGGTCAGGAGGCCGAGCGCTTCGGTACCGTCGGTGACTGCGCGGATCGACGTCTCCGTGTCCAATCCCTCGAACGCCTCGCGAATGCGGCGAGCGTCCGTCGGATCGTCCTCGACAAGGAGAACGCCGACCGGGTCTGTGGGCTGCTTGCTCATATGAGTCTCATTGATACTGCTATCCGCCGGCGCTGGTTGCTTGTGTCATCCGATCCACTGACTATCTCTATCTAGTCAAGACGTCCGTTTAAGGGTACTTGCTAGATGCTTTGGGCCTCGAGAATCGGATCGGCTTTCGCCCGCTGGAGTCGGCGTCATCGGTATCGCCATCGGCATTGCCGTCGCCGGGATCGATCAGTCCCCGACGGTCGTCACGGTGACCGTCCGCGTTCGCGGCCCATCACACTCGACAACCATTACCGACTGCCAGGTGCCGAGCGCCAGGTCGCCGTCCTCGATCGGGATCGTGACGTCCGAGCCGATCAGCGCCGCTCGAAGGTGCGAGTCGGCGTTTCCATCCAACTCATCGTGCGCGTGTCCCTCGTCCGGCACGAGTTCCCGGAGAAACGACTCGAGATCTCCGCGCAGCCTGGGTTCGTCCTCTTGGACGACCACCCCCGCCGTCGTATGTCGGACGAATACCGTACAGGTCCCCGACTCGCAGTCGTCGGGGACGGCCGCGGCGATGCGATCTGTCACGTCGACGGTCGTCAGTTCGGCGTCCGTCTCGACGGTGAACTCCATGGTCGAGACACGATCGCAGCGACTACGAAAGTTGCTCCGTCGCCCACGCGGCGCGATCGCGCACGTTCGGCGCCGGATCCACCCTCGCGAGCGTCTCGAGACGCGGGGCGGCCGCGTCGACGCGTCCCTGGCCGAGCGCGACGCAGGCGTTCGCCCGCACGTGCGCCTGGTTGTCCTCGAGCAGCGCGACCAGCCGGTCCCGAACGGGATCGATCGCGCGCCGGCATTGGGCGGCCAGGCGAGTGACCGTGACCGCGGCGATCGCCCGCGTGTCCGGATCGGACGACGAGAGCGCCGCCTCGAGCTCCGCACAGACCGGCTCGAGCGCGGTCGGCTCGGAGCGGGCTACGTCGCCCAGACAGCCGAGCGCGTCGTAGCGCAGCGCCGCGTCGTCGTGTTCGACGAGCGCGGCAGCCTGCTCGACGAAGTCGAACGCAGGCACCGTCGCATCGGAGCCGGCCAGGCGACCGAGCGCGCGCAGGGTCAGTCGTCCGTTCGCGTCCGGATCGGCGGCCAGCGCGTCGGCGAGGACCGACGCCGCCGGTTCGACCGCTGTGGGGTGTGATCTCGAGACGCGCGCCAGGGCCCGTAGTCCCCGGCGATCGTAGCCGTCTCCGCGCGCCAGGACGACGGCGATCGACGCGGTGTGGTCGGCGACGACGTCCGGTCGGTCCGCCGCGACGGCGGCGAGACAGCGCAGCAGCGCTCGCGTGACGTCGGCCGCCCCGTCCGATTCGCTCGATTCGTCCGACCCGTCGGTGAACTCGACGGCGACGATGACGATCGTGTCGACCGACGGCGCGACGTCGGCGGGCGCTTCGGCCGCCAGGTCGGCGAGGCAGGCGGCGACCTCGTCGCGGAAGTCGATCGACGGTTGCTCGAGTAGCGCCCGGAGCTTCGGAACCGTCGGGACGGCTGCCGCCGGCGTCCCTCGGTCGTCGATCGCAGCGCGAATCCGGCGGACCGCGGTCCGTTGTGTTTTCGATTCGGTATCATCGAGTTGCGCGAGAACCGACGGTAGATCGAACTCGGTCCCGGTGGTCCCCCGACCCCGGGGCTCGACGGTCTCGCCCCCGTCCCCATCCATCGTATCTCCTGCATGTACGATAATGGGGATAAGTATTCTGGCCGGATGCGCCGCAGTACGCCGCGGTCGCTGCTACGCCTCGAACTGATTCAGAGCGGAAAGACGGGGAGACCCGACCGCGTTAGGCGAGCCACTCGTCGGGTTTCGTGTCGTAGTCGACGTCGTCGGCCGCCAGGTGCTCGACTTCCTCCCAGGGCACGTCTTCGGTGGTCACCGTCTGGCCGTTGTACCGGAGCAGCTTGCCCTGCTCTTCGGGTTCGGGCTCGCGGTTGCGCCGCTTGGCCACCTCGATGTCGTGCTCGTCGACCTCCTTGACGATCGTCAGCAGGTTCACCGGCCGGCCCCACAGCTCGAAGATGCGCTTGAGCGTCTCCTTCGCCTTGCCCAGATCGAGCATGACGCCGTTGTACTGGTGGCCCAACAGCAGTTCGTTGGCGTTGTTGTAGTTGCCGTCGTAGACCGCGATCGTCGGCTTCCCGAAGTTAGTGAACTGCAACAGGAGCTTCTTCTTGACGTCCTCGGCCTCGTCGCTGGCGACGTGGAACTGCCCGGTCGCCTGGGAGTGCTCGTAGGTGAAGTAGTTGTTCTCCGTGATGAACTCCCGGGTCAGGAATTCGTCGAGGAAGGTGACGTCGTTGTGGCTCTCCCGGACGTCGAACATCCGGTCCCAGCCGGTCGCGAAGTCGACGTCCGCGAGCGCCTCCTCGACCGAGGTGTAGCGGGCGTCGTCGAACAGGTAGCGGCCGATCCGCTCGAGTTCGTTCTGATTGACCCGCGCGAGGAACCCGCGGTTCTGCCGGCGGACCAGCGAGTAGTGGCGGCGGGCCAGGCCCTCGTAGGTCAGCACCTTCCAGGGATACTTCTCGACGTCGATCTCGCCCTCGCGGGCCGCCTCGAGGGCGTCGCGGTCGACCCACGCGTCGGGGACCTCCTCGAGCTGATCGAGCGTCTCGGGGGTAATCGTCGCGATCGCGTCCGGCGGCTCGAGTGCGTCGAGGACGTCCTCGAAGTCGACGACGTCGGTGAGATTGCGCCAGGAGACGCCCTCGACGCGCAGCAGGTGTTCGAGAACTTCCTGCCGGTTGGTCGTGTTCTCGACGTACTCCCACAGCTCCATGCCGAGACTGTAGGGGTTGAGCCCGCCGGAGGCCAGCACCTTCGCCATGTGGTCGGCGTAGTTGAGGAACTCGTCGTCGCCGGCGAAGCCCTCGTCGGTCATCATCGTCGATTCCCAGTAGGCGGCCCACCCCTCGTTCATCACCTTCGTCATCTTCTGGGCGGCGAAGTAGTACGCCTCCGCCCGCATCATGTCGAGGATGTCCCGCTGCCACTCGGTCATCTCGACCGCTCGCTCGCTCTCGTCGTCGTACTGCTTGCCGTGCTCGCGGACGAACGCTAAGACGTCCTTCTGGGGTTCCTCGGGGAAGTTCGCCGTGCCCTCTTCGCCCTTGAGCTTCTCGAGCCACTCGTCGTCGAACACCTCGCCCTTGATCTCGTCGGAGAGGCCGAGTTCGTCGAGTTTCTCGGCGATGTCCTCGTCGATCTCCTCGCCGGCCGGGCCGTCGACGTCGAGCCGGCGCTCGAAGATCCGGTGTTGGTCGATGTTGTCCTCCAGCGAGAGGCAGTGGTCGATCCACTTCTCGACCTCGGCGCGGTCGATATCGGGATCGGACATGTACTCGTCGATGGCCCGCGCGTGGCGCTCTAACATCGCGGCGGCGTTGACCTGCTCCTCGTCGGAGCGTCCGCGGGTGAACATGCCGAACCACTCGTTATTCGCGAAGAAGTCCGAGTGGGCCTCGACGTGGGTGATGACCGCCTTCTGGTCCGCGACCGTGTTCGACTCCTGAAGGAACGCGTGGGCGGGGTTGTCGTTGTTGACGATCTCGAACGCCTTCCCGCCGCCGTACTGCCCCTGCTTTTGCTGCTTGTCGTACTGCATGCCCCACCGCCAGTGGGGGTACCTGGTCTGGAACCCGCCGTAGGCGATGAGTTCGTTCATCTCGTCGTAGTCGATGATCCAGTAGTTCACCGGGTACGGATCGAGACCGAGCGTCTTGGCCAGGTTGCGGGCCTCTTTGACCGGCTCCTCGAGTTCGCTGGCGATCGCCTGTTTGCGGAACCGATCCGCGTTGGAGTTGGACTTACTCATGGAAACCACCGCTTTCGTTACTCATCCTCATCACTCTCTGTCGAGAGGATCTCGTAGATCGCGTCGGTCACGTCCTCCTCGTTGTTGACGTAGGCCACCGCGACGTCGTCGGCGTCGGTGCCGAAGTGGCGTTCGAGCTCCTCGGCGTGGGTGGCGTTGATCGCGTTGCCGCTGGGCTGGGTCTCCACGTAGGCGTGGAGGTTGGCGTCGATCTCCTCCATCATGGGGATGACGCGCTCCTCGGTGTCGTTCGAGGAGTTCTCCGAGTCGCCCGCCGCGAAGACGTAGCGGTTCCAGTCGCTCCAGGGGTACTCCTCGAGCAGTTCGTTGGCGAGTTCGTAGGCGCTGGAGATCTTCGTCCCGCCGCCGCTGCGGATGCCGAAGAACTCGTCGCGTTCGACCTCCCAGGCGTCGGCGTCGTGGGCGATATAGACGAACTCGGCGTTGTCGTACTTGCCCTGAAGGTACCAGTCCAGCGGCGTGAACGTCCGCTCGACGAGCTCGCGCTTCTTCTCGCGCATCGAGCCGGAGACGTCGCGGATGTTGACGACGACGACGTTCTTCTCCTTCTCCTCGATGATCTCGGGGTGGCGGTAGCGCTCGTCCTCCCGTCGGAAGGGGACGTGATCGATCCCCTCGCGGCGGATCTTCTGCTGGACGTCCTCGCGCTCGACGTTGTTCTCGACCTCCTCGATCGACGCCCACGTCCCGCGCTCCTCGTCGGGGACGTCCTTGTAGGCCTCTTCGATCCAGGCCATCGAGACCGGGAGGTTCTCGCCGCGGGCCCACTCGAAGACATCGCGAGGCTCGATGTCCTCGACCTTGCACAGCTCCCGCAGGAACTCCTCGTCGAAGTCCATCGCGAGCTTGCGCTTGAGCCCCTCCTTGAACATCCGCTCGAAGTCGAGCGTGCTGTTCGGCCCGGTGCGGGTAAGGTCGGTGAACGGCCCCTCCTTCTCCTCGACGACCTTCTTGCCCTTCGGATCGAGATCGAGCCCGAGTTCCTCGTCGAGTTCCTGGGCGAACTCCTCGGGGTCCATCTCGTAGTACTCGTGCTCGCCGCCCTCCTCGCCAGGCTCACCCTCGTCGCCGTCGTCGCCAGGCTGGGGCTGTGGCTGGCCGACCGGCTGGCCGGCGTCGGGCGTACCGCCGTCGCCCTGGCCGACGCCGCCCATGTCGCGCTGGTCGTACTCGAACTCGGGCAGCGAGACGATCTTGACGGGGATGTTGATCTCGCCGGGGCGGCTCTGCCCGAGGTTGCCGTACTGGATGAAGTCGGCGAGGTCCTCACGACGCTCCTCGCCGACTTCGCGGAATCGTTCGAGGTCGTCTCTCAGTCCCATCTGTAGCTCACCTGTCCCATGACGTGTCTGCTGGTCAGTTCGGCCGACGCCTCCGAGTAGCCGAAGAGGTCGACCATGGTCTCGATCGTGTCTGCTTTGACCTGCGCCGTCTCGGTCCCCCCGGGCGGGTCGTCCCACTGTCGCGGGTCGAAGTCCTCGAAGGTCCGCTCGACGTCGTCCCAGTCGTGGCTCTCGAGGACCGTCTTGATCACCGGGATCGCCGTGAGGTCGACGTCTTCGACCGAGAAGTCCTCGTTGCGGTGCTCCCAGGCGTGACGGTTCAGGGACGTGATGACCTTCTCGCGCCGGAAGTTCCGGACGCTCTCCCGTGGGAGGTTCCCGTCGTAGTCGTCCTCGGAGAACCGGCCCAGGTGCTCGATCTCGAACACCTTCATCTTCAGCGGGTCGGGCTCGACGCGCTCGCCGCGGTCGTTGTACAGCGGCTCGTCGGTTTCCCACGCGTAAACGTGTTCGACGTACTCGGCGACGGTCTCCTCGTCGACGCGCTTGTCGTGCATGATGGCCTCGATGACGTCGCTCTCCTGCTGGTCGTAGATGTAGTTCTTCACGGGGACCACGCGGTTCTCGAACTCGGAGCGCTCGCCCGTCGAGAACACCGGCGCGTCGATCAGGCCCTCGACCATGGCGTTCAACACGTCGCGGGGCATGACCACGTCCTCGACCGGCAGGTCGGCGTGGTGGCGGTCGAGGTCGGTCTGGAGCAACTTGGCGAGGGTGTCTCGCGTGTACGTGACCGGAATGCCGTGGTCGCCGTCGTTGCCGTCGTCGTCGAAGTCGAACTCGTCTTTCTCCCGGCGGATGTCGCCCTCCTGGAGGTAGCCCTGGTCGTAGATCAGGGCCTTGTCGACGAGGTCGAGCCCGTTGGGGAGGTCGTTCTCGTCGAGTCGCGTGACGACCGCGTACAGCGCGGCCGCCTCGACGGCGTGGGGTGCGAACTCCTGGGTCCGCGTCTCGCCGTCCTGGCCCTTGATCGTCACCCGCACCGGCGCGCGGATCCGCTCGGCGAGTTCGCCGTAGCTCTCGGCCTCCCAGACCGCCGTCTCGTTGGTCAGCTCGCGGCGGATCAGCTCCGTCTCGAGCGAGAGGTTGGTGAGGTAGCCGAAACGGTGTTTGTCCAGCCGGCGCTTGAGCGCCTTCAGCGGGTCCATCCCGTTGCGATCGGCGTGCTGGTTGAGCTGGGCCTCCAGATCGGGGTTCGAGATGATCAGCATCTGGGTGTCGACGTCCATCCCGATCCCCTTGTCCAGCTTCACCGACTGCTCGTCGGGGACGTTCAGCAGCTTCTGGAGCAGGTCGGCGTGCTGGGCCGCGTCCTCGACGACGGTGAGGACGCCGTTACCCTGCGAGAGGACGCCGTCGTAGCTGAACGCCTGCGGGTTCTTGCGTCCCCGCGAGTCGAGTTCCTGCAGCATGCCGTGCATCCACGAGCCGACGAGCCGTTCCTTGGGCCGGCCGTCGTCCTCCGAGTGGAGGACGCCGACGCCCTGTCCGACGTCGACGACGTAGTTCTTCACGCGGAGGTGGTTCTCGTCGGTGATCGCCGAGAACAGCTCGTCCTCGCCCTCGCGGCGGTAGCGCTCTTCGAGGAAGTTGTATGCTTCCCGAGAGAACGGGTCGAGTTGCGCGTCGACCTGGACCGGAACGTGGTCGTCGAGCACCTCGTTGAGCCGCGCCAGCAGGTCCTCGCGGACCTCCTCGGGGAACACCGACAGCGGGTGGGCCTGGACGGGGCTTTCGTACCAGTTCTGGTCGTCGGCCGCCGTGGCGTCCCCGCCGTAGCTCAGGCCGCGCTCGCTGGCCTCGGCGGTCGTGACGTTCCACTCGACGGTGTACCGCCGTCCCGCCGGCGTCTTCGAGTACTCGCGCAGCCCGTTGACCAGGCAGCGCTTGAGCTCGGACTTGCCGGTCGCGGTCGGGCCCTCGAACCAGATGATCTTCTCGTCTTTGGCCCGGCCGGCGGCGATCGACCGCAGGTCGTCGACGAACCCGTTGAGCACCTCGGTGTTGCCGAGGATGGCGTGCTCGCCGTCGTTGTACGGGTCGTCGAAGAAACGATAGCGCTTCTTCTCCTCACCCTCCTCGACGACGGTTCGGGTGCCGGCGGCTTCGATCGCCTCGAGCAGGTACTTCGAGGCGTGGGAGGCGATGGTCGGGTTCTCGAAGATCCGATCGACGTACGCCGCGAGGCTCATCGGCTCCTCGTAGGTCTCCTCGAGGGTCCGGTCGGCGTCGCGGACGTAGTCGTTTCCTCGCGCCATGTTAGTTGTCCATTTCGGCTTTGGCGACCTCCGCGCCGGCGAACTCCAGCACTTCCTTGGCCCCTTCCTCGGAGTAGCCCTGTTCCATCAGCGCGTCGATCCACGAGGAGCGCTCGTCGTCGTCGAACTCGTTGGCCGACACGAGCGCGGAGAAGTTGATGTTGTGCTTCTTGTCCTCCCAGAGCTTGCGCTCTAACGCGCGGCGCAGGCGCTCGTTGTCCTGCGGGTTGAAGGCCTCGCCCTCGCGGGCGCGACGGGAGACCCAGTTAGAGACCTCCTGGCGGAAGTCCTCCTTGCGGTCCTCGGGAATGTCGAGTTTCTCCTCGACGCTGCGCAGGAACGTTTCGTCGGGTTCCTGCTCGCGACCGGTGAGTTCGTCCTCGATGGTGTCGTCGTCGATGTAGGCCATAACGTGGTCCATGTACTTCTCGCCCTGGCGCTGGATCTCGTCGATGTCGTAGGCCAGCGCGTGGCGGACGTCCTCGATGGCGCGCTCGCGGTACTCCTCGCGGACGGTCTCTAAGTAGCGGTAGTAGGTCTCGAAGTTCTCCTCGGGGATGGAGCCGTGGTGCTCTAAGTTCTCCTCGAAGAAGTTGAACACCGTCAGCGGCGAGAGGAACCCGCGCTGGCGGTGTTTCGAGTCCATGATCGCCTCGGCGATCTCGTCGCCGATGAACCGCGGCGAGACGCCGACCATGCCCTCGCCGATCTCGGCCTTCTGTTCGGCCTCCTCGCGGAGCTTCTTGACGTCGATGTCGTCGCCCTCGTCGATCTCGCCGTTGTAGGCCTTGGCCTTCGAGAGCAGATCCACGGTCTCCGTGTCGGGCTCCTCGATGCGGGTCAGGACGCCGAACAGCCCCGCCATCTCTAAGGTGTGGGGCTCGACGTTGATGTCCGGCACGTCGGCGTTGGTCAGCATCTTCAGGTAGATCTCGGCCTCGTCCTCGTAGGAGAGGACGTATGGGAAGTCGATCCGCTTGGTGCGGTCGTTGAAGGCCTCCATCTTCTCGTCGCCTTTCTTGTCCTTGTACTCGGGCATGTTCGTCCGGCCGACGATCACCTGGTCGATGTCGATCCGCGGATTGTTCTTCGGCTTGATCGTCTGCTCCTGGGTGGCGTGGAGGAAGTCGTAGAGGAACTCGCGCTGGAGTTTGAGCAGCTCCTCGCCGGAGAAGATCCCGCGGTTGGCGTTACAGAAGGCCCCCGAGTAGTCGAACGCGCGCGGGTCAGACTCGCCGTAGATGGCGATCTTCGAGTAGTTGACGTCGCCGGTCAGCTCCGTCTCGTCCTGGTTCTTCTTGTCCTTCGGCTCGAAGGTCTCGAGCGCCTGGCGCTTGTTCTCGTCGGCGACCAGGCGGACGATTTCGATGTGGTTCTCTAAGACCTGCTGGAGGTCGTCGTCGTAGTAGGCCAGCAGCTTGTCCATGTAGAACTCGCTTTCGGGATCCAGGGCCTGCTCGTTCTGGATCGTGTACGGTGCGTCGAGGTTCTCGTTCAAGTCGTCGATGACCCGCTGGCGCTGTTCGAGCGGGAGCAGGACGAGCGGGTCCTGGTTCATCGGGGATCGGACGGTGTCGTCGGCGGGGTCCTGATCCTTGATGACGTCACAGAGGTTGGTCCAGCGGAAGGTGTACATCCGGCCGTCGTCCCGGAGCGTGTAGTCTTCGAAGTACTTGCGGACCTGTTTGTCGAAGTGGGACTTGCCGGAGCCGACCGGGCCGAGTAAGAGCTTGATTCGCCGCTCGGGACCGAGCCGGCGGGCGCCGGACTTCACCTTGTTCACGAACTCGTGGATCGACTGGTGGATCACCTTCCCGTAGAAGGTGTTCTCACCGTCGCCCAGGGGGTCCTCGCTGGCGAGCTGGTACTCGACCATCCCCTCGGTTTCGTCGTAGGCGGTCCCATAGTAGTCGAACATGTCCGCGACGCGCTGGTGGGCGTTGCGGGAGACCTTCGGGTCCTCGTAGACCTCCTCTAAGTACCAGTTGAAGGACTTGGTTTCCCGCAGGTCTGCGGGCATCGATTCCTTGTAATCCGTACTGAGCTGCTCGAGTGTCTCGATGTCACCGGTCATGGTATCGTTGAGTGCGGGTTCCCCCATCTACAGTCGTCCGTGCGGACACGGGGCGTGAAAGCGGACGTCAGTCGTCCAGCCGAGGCGTCTCGCGGCCGAACCGTCGGAATCCATCGCGTTGCGTCACCCGACGTGAGCGCGCCGTCGTCGTCGGACTCCTCGAGCGGGCGCTCGAGGAGCGTGACCCTCTCGTGGGCGGCGGTTTGCCGTGTCATGTGCGATCTATCACCACTCAATGTTGCGCGCGACCGCGTCACGGTCCGGGCAACGGCGCGCCGGGGACGGGCGCGGAGTGGAATCGGTCCGGCGAGCGGATACCGATAGTATTTAATGAGGTGTAATCCAGCTACTTAGCCTTAGCCCCAAAAGGTATTTGGCAGGATTTTATTTCAGGTAAATACTGCCATGACACTGTGATGATCTTCGGTACCACACCCCATATTCGGCGGGTTGCGTCATAAGTTGACCGCCTGCAATGCCCACGTTCGGCTCGCGCGCGCCGGCCCGACGCTCGCGCGACGCGCCGGCGGTCGCGGTTCGCCAGGCGAATCCAAACGGTTCGACGGACCCGACGATCGCGATCGATCGGCGACCAGCACCGGCCGAGCGGTCGGCCGGTCGCGACGACGATATAGGGCGGGACCGCCTACGGGCGGTCATGTCGGACTCGGACATCGACGGCGGGTCGGATCGCTCGCGGCTGCCCGACGCCTGGGAGGTCTGGAGTCAGGGCGAGGACGGGCGGCTCGTCCTGGCTTACCGGCCGGACGTCTTCAACGCCGATGCGTTTCCCGCGCCGTGCCTGCCGACGCTGTATCTCACCCACGGCAAGCGGACCCGTCGGCCCGGCATCAACCCCGCCGACACCGCCGACGCCGAGGACTGGTTCGTCACGCTCTATCTCGAGCCGGACGTCTCGTTAAACGAGACGCTGCGGTTCCCGACCCGAGACGAGGCGCTCGACCGGACGGTCGAATTGGCCCGGTCGTTCGACGCCGGCGAGATCGACTACCGGGAGCTGTATCAGGTGCCCCGCGAGGCGTACTTCGAGCGCCTCGACGAACTCACCGGGCGCGACGACGGCGAGGACGGAGGGAGAAACGGGAACGGCAACGGCGGTGGCGGCGACGGCGGAGCCGCGACCTGAAAGCCGAGCCCTGCCGCCCGCGACGCGGCTCGATTCGGCGGGGCGTTCCCTCGAAACCGATTTCGGTCCCCTGACGCGTGAGCCTTAACCGCGAGTGGCAACTACGGCTCACTATGTCGACCGTCACGCTCGTCGGATCCCGCCTGGCCGAGCCGGGAACCGAGTTCGTCTATCAGGGGGAGGCCGACGGCTGCGCCGGATGTCCCTACCGCAGCCAATGTCTCAACCTCGAGCCCGACACGAAGTACCGCGTCACCGCCATCCGCGAGAACGCCCAGACCTTGGAGTGCGCCATGCACGACGGCGGCGTCCGCGCCGTCGAGGTCGAACCCGTGCCCGTGCGCGCGAACATCACGTCGAAGGGAGCCTTCGCCGGCAGCAAGACGAGCCTGCCGGGCCCCTGTCCGTACGTCGAGTGTCCGAGCCACGAGTACTGCGAGCCCGATGGCGTCGAGTTCGACGAGGAGTACCGAATCACGGACATCGTCGGCGACCCGCCCCACGACGTCTGTCACCTCGATCGCTCGCTCGAACTGGTCGAACTCGGGGCCGACGACTAACCGGCGTCCTCTCCGCGTTCCGTTCTCTCTTCTCCCCTCGAGGCTCGCCGACCGATCTCACGCGTCAGCGCCGGCGAGCGCGAGCAACGCCGTCCCGAGCAGTCCCGCGACCCCCGCACCGAGGAACGCCGGCGTGTACGTTCCCGCGAGATCGTAGACGAGCCCGGCGGCCCAGGGCGCGACCAGGCCGGAAACGGCGAAGGACAGCGACACCAGGCCGAAGATCGCGTTCGGGTTGCGCGCGCCGAAGAGGTCGACCGTCAGCGGCGAGAGCAGGGCGCCGTTGCCTCCGTAAGCGATCCCGAAGACGACGGCGAAGGCGTACAACCCGACCGCGGAGTCCAGCAAGGGCAGACACAGCGTCGACGCGGCCATGATCGCCGAGCATCCGACGAACGTCCGGACACGGCCGAGCCGGTCGGCTAGGCCGCCGATGCCGATCCGGGCGGCGGCCGTCGTGGCGCCGATCGCCGCGAGCGCGAGCGCACCCGTCCCCTCGCCGAGCCCGACGTCGCCGGCGTAGGGGACGACGTGGACGAGCACGGCGTACAGCGTCCCGTAGACGAGCACCCAGCCCGCGAACACGAACAGGAACGAGCGGGAGGTCGCGACCGCGAGCAGTTCCGTCCGGTAGGTCGCCCAGTCCGGCGGCTCCCGATCCGGCACGCCCTCGGGGAACTCGGCGCCCGGCTCGACGCCGCTCGCGGCGGGATCGTCGGCGAACAGCGGCGTCACGGCCGCCACGGCGACCGTCGCGGCGAGGACGAGCGCCAGGAAGGCCAGGCGCCACTCGAGCACCCCGACGAGCGCGTTCGCGGCGGGCGACATCGCGACCATCCCGATGCCCAGCCCGGCGGTCGCGATCCCGGTCGCCAGGCCGCGCCGGCGCTGGAACCACCGCGGGACCGTGGCGTAGGAGACGACGTAGATCGCGCCCAGGCCGGCCGCCGTGACGACGCCGTAGGCGAGCAAGAGCGCGACGTACGAGGTCGTCTGGCTCGTCCAGAGGCCGCCGAGCGCGAGCGCCGCGACGCCGAACGCCAGCAGCCGCCGGACGCCGAATCGATCGGCGAGCACCCCCAGGATCGCCGCGGCGAGGTAGATCACGACCGTCTGGAGGGAGAAGACGAACGAGACGGCCGACCGGGAGACGCCGAGGTCCCGCTGCATCGGCCCGAGGAAGACCCCGAAGGCGTAGGAGAGCCCGAAGACGACGAACGCGCCGACGAACCCGCCGGCGACGACGTACCAGCCCCGGTAGACGTCGCGGTCGGGCGGCGCATCCGCCCCGTCGAGCACACCCGCAGGGCTTCGGGATCGATCCGAGCCGCTGTCGCGTCGCATTCGGTCGCATTCCCACCCCGCGGCACATAACGCTTAACACGCTATTTGATATCAGGACACACATGTCATCGGTGGACGACGCGGCGGCGACCGGCAACGTCATCGAACGCGCGGGTAACCGGATCGCGGACGTCGTCGAGCGGTGGATGCCGAGCCCGTTCCTGTTCGCGATCATCTTATCGTACGTCGTCTTTCTGGTCGGAATGGTCGTGGAAAATCAGGGGCCGTCGAACATGGTCATGTTCTGGTACGACGGGTTCTGGGCGTTCCTGGAGTTCGCGATGCAGATGGTCCTGATCATCATGACCGGGTTCGTAATCGCGTATCATCCGCGAGTCAACGACGCGCTCCAGCGCCTGGCGGCGATCCCGAACACCGCCGGCCAGGCCGTCGTACTGGTCGGGACCGTCTCGATGGCGCTGGCCTGGGTCCACTGGGGACTGAGCCTGGTCGTCGGCGCGATCTTCGCCCGGGAGATGGGCACGGCCGCCTACCGGGAGGGGATCGCGGTTCACTACCCGCTGCTGTGCGTGGCGGGCTATATGGGGCTGGGGCTCACCTGGCACTGGGGTCTCTCGGGGTCTGCCCCGCTCTTGCTCGCGACGCCCGGCAACGAGTTCGTCGACCTCGGGATCGTCGACGGGCCGGTGGGTACGTCCGCGACGGTCTTCAGCGCGTACGCGCTCTCGCTCACCGCGCTGTCGATCGCCTTCGCGGCGGTCGTGCTGTACCTGCTGACGCCCCCGGCGGAGCGGTCGCGGGAGATCACCGACTACATCCCGGAGGACGAACTGCTCGAGTCCTCGCCCGACGGTGGCGTCGACGATACCGCGGTCGACGACCGGGAGAGCGCGGCGAACGGCCGGCTGAACGGCGATCGCCTCCCCGCCGAGCGCATCGACAACAGTCGGCTCCTCGGCGGGCTCATCGCGCTGACCGGCGTCGCGGTGATCGCCTGGGAGTTTTACACCCGAGGTCTCGCCGCCTTGAACCTGAACGTCCTGAACTTCGCGTTCCTGTTCGTCGGCCTGGCGATCTACACGCGACCGGCGGCCTACCGCGAGCGGTTCGGCGAGGCCGCGGAGGCCGCCGTCGGGATCATTCTCCTGTTCCCCTTCTTCGCGGGCATTCAGGGCATGATGAGCGGCTCCGGCCTGGCGGAGACGATGGCCCAGGCCCTGTTGGCGATCTCGACGCCCGAGACGTTCCCGGTGATCGCCTGGCTCACGGCCGCCATCGTCAACCTGTTCGTCCCCTCGGGCGGCGGCGAGTGGATCGTCCTCGGGCCGCCGGTCCTCGAGGCCGCCCAGGAGGTCGGGATCCCGGTCGGCCAGGCGACGATCGCCTACGCCGTCGGCGACGCGCACACGAACCTGCTGAACCCGTTCTGGGCGCTGCCGCTGCTCGCGATCACGAAGATCCGCGCCCGGGAGATGTTCGGCTACGCCGTGGCGATGCTGCTGGCGCTGATTCCGTTCCTGACGGTCGCGTTGTACGCCTTGCCGTACTGACCGGCGCGACCATCGCTATCACGCCCGCTTCGTCGGAGCCCTCCGACGTGACGCGGCGACGAGCGTTCGAATCGCACCGCTCCTGTTCGAGACAGCGCGGCAGAAAATCGGCAGCTACCGTCGTGCGTCGGTCACTCCGCCTCGAGCGCGCCCTCTTCGAGCCAGGAGCCGGCCCAGCACTCGATCTCCTCGAAGACCGGTTCGAGGGACTCGCCCTTGTCGGTGAGGCTGTAGTAGGTCGCGACGGGGGCGTCCTCCTCGATGCGACGTTCGACGAAGCCCATCTCGCCGAGATCGTCGAGTACGCGCGAAAGGGTCCGCGCGTTCGCGTCGGTCGAGCGCTTGAGTTCGTTAAAGCGCTGTTCGCCGTCCAGCAGTTCGTGCAACACCGCCAGGCGCCACTGGGAACCGATCTGCTCGAGGGAGGCGATGACGGGGCAGGCGTCGTCGCGGTCGTGGCCGCGCTGGTCCTGCTCTCGATCGCGGGGTTGCGTCTGTGGAGAAGACATTGGTCGTCTACGGTCGGCTACGGCGCGGACCGGTTTAGGGGTTCGGAATCGAACCAGCTAACACGTCGTCAGTAGCTATCACGAGGACACTTCGAGAGCCCTTCGGAGTCGCCGCCGACGGCCGTGGCTCGTGGGAGACTCGTCGGCGAGAACCGGCGCGGAACCGAACTAGCAGAACCGACGGAACCGACGCGAAAATCAGGCCGCCGACGGCTCCGTTCGCGCCTGGTCGCCCTCGAGCACCGTCTCGAGATTCTCGAGCGCGCGCAGACAGATCGGCACGTACCCCGTCCCGTGGAGCGGCAGTTCGAACGCGACCCGACAGCGCCCCTCGCCGAGGTCGTCGACGCGGTGGCCGGCGGCCGGAATTCCCGAGACGCGCCAGGTCCAGCGCCGCTCCGTTCGCGAGGTGATCCGGAAGGGGACCCAGGCGCCCGGAACCCGAATTCGGCCGGTCGTGTCGGGTTGGATCCGCCGATCCGTCGATTCGACACCGATCACGATCGGCGACCAGGCGGGCCACCTGGTGGTGTCGACGAGGGCCTCCCAGGCGTCGGCCGCGGGGGCGGTGAAAACGTGCGAGACCTCGATGCGGCGGCCGTCCGGGGTGTGCGTGGTCCGGACTCGGGTCATCGTCGATAGTACGCGCTCCTCGGCAATGTGGGTTTGCACGGGCGGCAGATCTCCCGGCCGGCGCCGGACCGTCGCCAGGCGCGATGCCGTACGCGGCGGCCTGGTCGCCGCGACCGTTCTCCCCGAGCACCTCACCAACACCGCCGCGACGTTCGCGGTCGGCACTCCGACGGCGGCGGCCTGGGGTCGCCCGCCGCGTACTGGGTGCTCGCGGCCGGCGCGTTCGTCGCAATCAAATGGGACGTCGAGCGGATGAATTCGGACCTGCTGGTGGCGAATCGGGCGATCGGGCAAACATACACGCTTATTGATAGTACAGCGATAGCAGATACTAAACACGTCCTCGCTCTACGGATGCGTACCAGACAATGAGCGAACCCGATCCACCCGAGCAGGAACGACCGGACCGCGATCCCCCCAAGCAGGAACGACCGGACCGCGATCCACCCGAACAGGAGCAGGTCAGGCAGGCGGTCGAACGGTCCAGAAGCGGTGCCCCGGCGGTCGGTGCGGTCGTCCGCGACCGCTTCTCGGCCGACGAGGTCTTCCAGCGCATCGTCGCAGCGGCCGACGAGGAGGTCACCTCCGGCAGCCGCGAACTCTTCTTCAGCGGCATCGCCGCCGGCTTCGCGATCACGATCACCGTCTTACTGTACGCCTCGTTGTACGGCGAGACCGGCGGCCATCCGATTCTGAGCGCACTGTTGTATCCGCTCGGCTTCATCTATATCATCATCGGCGGCTACCAACTGTACACCGAAAACACGCTCCCGCCGGTCGCGCTCACCTTGGAGCGGATCGCCAGCCTCCCCGCCCTGTTGCGCCACTGGACGATCGTTCTCGCCGGCAACTTTACCGGCGGCGCGATCGGCGCGGCGGTGCTCGCCTGGGGCGGCGTCTTCTCCCCCGAAGCGGCCGAGGCGGCGCGCTATCTCGGCACTCACGGCCCGGAGACGGCGTGGCTCGACCTGTTCTTCAAGGCTGCCTTCGCCGGCCTGATCGTCGCGGGCGTCGTCTGGGTGGAGTACGCCGCCCGCGAGACGGTCGCCAGGATCGTGATCGTCTACATGGCCTTCCTCGCGATCCCGATCGGGAACCTGTTTCACGTGGTCACCTCCTTCACCGAGATGGCCTACGTCGTCTTCATCGGCGAACTCTCCCTGTACGTTGGCCTGGTTCACTTCGTGCTCCCGGTGGCGCTCGGCAACACCATCGGCGGCATTTTGCTGGTGACCGTCGTCAACTACTTCCAGACGAGCGAACGCCGCCTCGAGTCGGCCCGATTCGAGGGGACCAATCGACAGCTCTCGCTGCGGGAGTGGCTGTTCGGGAGCTACGCTGGCCGGTCGTACGTCCCCCTGATCGACACCGCCGAGGTCTCGGCGGTCGAGGACGGCGAAACCTACCGCGTGCTGGTTCCGATCGCCAACCCCCGCACCGAGTCGCGGATCGTCGACTTCGCCGCGACGCTGGCCGACGCCCACGAGAACGCGGTCGTCCACGCCGTTCACATCATCCAGATGCCCGACCGGCGGTCCATGCGGTACGGCTCCGACCGCAACGAACGGATTATCTCCGAATCCGACCGACTGATGGAGGGGGTCCGCGAGACGATCGAACCCTACGACGTCGAGTGCGAGACCTCGACGGTCGTCTCCCACCGTTCGTTTGAGGACGTCTTCGACACCGCCGAGCGCGAGCGGGCCGACCTGGTCGTCCTGAACTGGGGCGACAACCAGCCGTGGGACGCCGGTCACACCGAGGGCCGGATCAGCAAATTCACGAGCGACCTCCCCTGTGACTTCCTCGTCCTCAAGGACCGGGATCTGGACACCTCGCGGATCCTCCTGCCGACCGCCGGCGGGCCGGACTCGGACCTGAGCGCCGAGGTCGCCCGCACGCTCGAGCAGGCCGACGGGTCGGACGTGAATCTCTTGCACGTCGTCAAGAATCCCGAAGACCGCGCGGAGGGCCGGACGTTCCTCGCGAATTGGGCCGCCGAGCACGACCTCGAGAACGCCGAGCTCACGATCGATGCCACCGGCGACGTCGAGAAGGCGATCTGTCGGGAGGCCGCCGACAGCTCGCTCGTGATCATCGGCGCGACGGAGTCGGGACTGCTCTCGCGGCTGGTGAGGGACTCCCTGCACATGGACGTCGTCAACGAAGTCGACAGTTCGGTCCTGCTCGCCGAACGGCCCAGCAACGGGAACATTCTCAAGCGACTGTTGGGTCGTCCGTAAGCGCAACTCCCGGAATCGCCAGCCCTGAAACGCGTCGCTGTCGATCGGCGTCGTCCCGCGACCCGATCCCTCTCAGTAGTTGGTAACCTCATTTCTTTACTCGGTATTGGTGCTGAATCCGAATGAGTCAAATCGTCACGTAGCGATGCGAACTGACCGGGTTACGCATCGTGTTCGGAGTAGCTGATTCCATGTCACCGCGAATGAACTGAGCCACTGATCAACAATCCTTATGCGCGCCGAGTTGGTTCCCTGAGACAGAATGGTACGTGAGAGTTGGGCGAGTCGCGCCGGATTCATCCTGGCCGCGGTCGGAAGCGCGATCGGGCTGGGGAACATCTGGCGGTTCCCGTGGATGACCGCGGAGAACGGCGGAAGCGCCTTTCTGATTTTGTATCTGCTCATTGTCCTCGTCGTCGGGGTGCCGGGGTTGCTGGCCGCGTTCGTAATCGGCCGACGGTCGAATCGGAACCCAGTCGGGGCGTTCAAATCGCTCGCCGGATCGCGTTTCTGGACGGCGTTGGGCGCGCTCTGTGTCGTCACCTCGATTCTGCTGATGTCGTTCTACAGCGTCGTCGGCGGGTGGATCCTTCGGTACTTCCTCGAGAGCGCGACGGGAGCCTATTTCGCGGCTCCTGAAACCCACTTCGCGGCGATCAGCTACGGTGCCGAAGCGTTCGGCTACCAACTCGCCGTCCTCGCGGCCACGTCTCTGATCGTCGCCGCGGGGATCAGACGCGGCATCGAGGCGACGACGAAGGTGATGATGCCTGGCGTCGTCGTATTGCTCGTTGGACTCGCGATCTGGGCGGCCCAGCAGCCCAACGCCGCGCAGGGATACGAGTTCTACCTCGAATTCGACGGCGCCTACCTCGCGGAGAACTTCCTGTCGGTGCTGGGATCGGCCGCCGGCCAGGCGCTGTTCACCCTCTCGATCGGCAGCGGAACGATGATCACCTACGCCTCCTACGTCAACGACGACCGCTCGCTGCCCCTCGACGCCTCACTCATCGCCGTGTTCAATCTCGGCATCGGTATCTTGGCCGGTCTCGTGGTGTTCCCGTTGCTGTTCTCGTTCACGCCGGGACCGACCGAGGGCGGCCCCGGCGCCCTGTTCGTCGGGATCGCCAGTGCGTTCGCGAGCCTGCCCGGCGGGCGACTCCTCGGCGCGGTCTTCTTCCTCGTCGTTCTCCTCGCAGCCCTCACGAGTCTGATCAGCATGCTCGAGATTCCGGTCTCGTTTCTGGTCGACGAGTTCGATCTCGAGCGCTCGACGGCGACCCGGGGGCTATTCGCGCTGGTCGTACTCACCGGCGGCGTGAACGCGTTCAGCCCCGCGGTGTTTACGCTGTTCGCGGACCACCTCGTCGATCTCCTCTTGGTGCTCGGTCTGACCGGGTTCATGGTGTACACAGCCTGGGTGCTCGGTCCGGCCGCGATCGAGGAGTACCTCGAAGGCGCAGGGCCGCTCTCGCGCCCGCTGGTGATCCCGTGGCGGTACGCGATCGGGACCCTCTTCCCGGCGTTTCTCCTCTTTACGTTCTACGCCGACGTCGCGGCCTTGATCGGGTTCTCAACGGGACCGGGACCGTTGTTGGTCGCGACGCTGCTGACGGTGCTGGTGCTCGTGGTAGTGGCCCGTCGTTCTGTCTCCGAAACCCGACCGCAACCGAGCGAGAGCACGGACTGACTGAGATAAGTTGCTCAGTTCGAATCGAACGTCTGCGCTGTCGTTCGAGAGAGCGCAACTCTCTCGTGATCGAGCGAACCCTCCGAGTTCGCGGACCTCGTGGGACCTTCGGTCCCGCTTAGTGACGAACGGCGCTTCGCGCCTTTCGAACCATGAGCGCGACGGAGTCACGCCCTCGGCGAAATCTCGAGAGAGCGAAGCCCTCTCGGACTGGGCGATTCCGAAGGAGCCGCTTCCAGTCGGGCGTCAATGCCGGCCGCTTCTACGGATGCCATCCGTCGTACTCCTTCCTTACTCTCCGACCCGTTTGTAGGTCACGTCGAAATCGACCTCCCATTCGATTCCGTCGTCCGAGCGTTCCCACCTGCCCTCGATCGTATCGCCGTCATCGTCGAAGGTGCCAGTAAAGCGTTGTGAGAACCCAGGTGCGTCCCTCCACAGTTTCCAGACCCCCTCACTCAGGCTCATTTGGTACACACGGAAGACGTCACGAGAATCGGCGTAGAGCATCGTGAACTGCTCGCTCGTATCGTCCAAACCGATGATCGATACAGTGGAGTGCGGCGCGTTCTCGATCCATTCGGTGGGCGCTTCCAAAAGATCTCCCCCCTCCGATCGTTGAACGAGGAAGGCTCTATCTTCCAGCCAATTGAACGTCACGCGTCCGCCCCTAATCGTTTGCCCGTCCAGCGGCACTTCCAGTTCCCACTCCCCGACGAGCCGGTCGAGCCGGTCGAGGATCGGATTCTGGCCCGGCGTTCGGTCACTCACGTCTTCGTCTGACATGGTGCCTGGTAGTTGGCGAGCGTTTTGCCTAACAATTGTCCTCCCACGGACTTCCGGCGATAATTACTTCACCTGTACTGAACGCGGGTTTTCACGGCTAGCTCCGGATGAAGAAACCGCGGTGCTATCTACTGCTGTCCTCCCATCGGTCGTCGACTGCACTACCGGCTCGTCGTCGGATCGGCGGTGCGAAAAACGGCGGTGGCGAACGGCAAAACGGCCGAGAGCGCGTTCAGCCGCGGCTGAACACGCGCTTGATGCGCGAGACGATACCGCCGTCGTCGTTGCGCTCGGTGTCTCGGTCGTCGCGTTCGCCCGCCATAGTCAGACGGTCGTGTATTTCCGGTCGCACTAAAACGTGACGCCGGGAGACCTGGTCTCGATTGCCGCACCAGGTACCGTTTTTCCACAGGTTCCCGTACGGTCGGTATGGAGTACACGACGCTCGGTTCGACCGGCATGGAGGTCAGTCGCCTCTGCCTCGGCTGCATGAGCTTCGGTTCGAGCGACTGGCGCGAGTGGGTCCTCGGCGACGAGGAAAGCAAAGAGATCATCGAGCGCGCGATCGACCTCGGGATCAACTTCTTCGACACGGCGAACCTGTACTCGAAGGGCGAGTCCGAGCGCATCCTCGGCGAAGCGCTCGAGGGCCACCGCGAGGAGTCGGTCGTCGCGACGAAGGGCTACTTTCAGATGCGCGAGGACGATCCGAACTCGGGCGGCCTCTCGCGGAAGGCCATCGAACAGGAACTCGAGGCCAGCCTCGATCGGCTGGGCATGGACACCGTCGACCTCTACCAGATCCACCGCTGGGATTACGACACGCCGATCGAGACGACAATGCGGGCGCTCGACGACGCGGTCCGCCGCGGCCAGGCGCGGTACGTCGGCGCCTCCTCGATGTGGGCTCATCAGTTCGCCGACGCCTTGCACGCGAGCGATCGACTCGGACTCGAACGGTTCGTCACGATGCAGAACCACTACAACCTCGTCTACCGCGAGGAGGAACGCGAGATGCTACCCCTCTGCGAGACGGAAAATATCGGCGTGCTCCCGTGGTCGCCGCTGGCCAGGGGCTACCTCACGCGCCCCCACGAGGAGATCGACGCGACCACCCGCGGCGAGGCCGAGGAGCACATGTACGACCACCCGTACCGCGAGGGCGGCGGCCCGGAGATCAACGAGCGCGTCGCGGAACTGGCCGCCGAAAAAGGGGTGACGATGGCCCAGATATCGCTCGCCTGGTTGCTCCACAAGGACTGGGTCGACGCACCGATCATCGGGACGACCAGCGTCGAGCATCTGGAGCAGGCCGTCGAGGCGCTCGATATCTCCCTGTCGGCGTCGGATATCGCCTATCTCGAGGAGCCGTACGAACCGGTGCCGGTGTCGGGTCACGAGTGAGTCCGCGACCGGCGGTCGTGACAGTCGGGAGAGTTTCGAGCCCGGGCGCGAGTTGCGGACGCGGACTCACGGCAGCCGGTCGGCGGCCGCGACGAGGTCCGGTTCGGTCTCCCACCGGTGGAGGCGGTCCGCCGCGTCGAGCAGGTCGAAGACGCCGTCCTGCATCCAGTCGTACGGGCGATCCTCGTCGGCGTCGGGATACTCGCGCTTGAGCACGTGCGTCTTCTCGAAGTACTCCTCGGCACCCGCGAGCAGCCCCTGTTCGACGAGGAACCCGCTCGGGTTCTTCTCGGCGACGCCGATGACGTGGGTGACCAGGTCCGCGATCAGGCAGAACTTCTGGATCCCGTTGTCCCAGTCGCCGCGGACGTCGACCATTCGGAAGGCGTAGGCGTCCGGCCGGCGGTTCAGCCGGTCGACGACCAGGTTCAGTCGGCGGATCGGCTCGCGGTCGTAGTTCCCGAGGACGAAGTACGACCGCTCGTGCTCGTAGACCGGCCGGAGTTCACTTAGCGAGCGGAGGAGGTCCTCATTGTCCGCCAGCGAGAGGTCCGCAGCCGAGAGTTGCTCCGTCGCGCTTCCGAGGACCGCCTCGGGGTCTGGCTCGGGATCGAAATCGGGGCCGGAGCCGGCATCGACGTCCGGACCCGGCGGATCGTCGTCTGTCATACACAGTGATTCTCGCGAATTACGGATAGTAGTTACCGTGTCGATTCCCTTTCCGATATCTGCCGGAGACCGAATCTTACTCTAGGGTAATTTACCGCAGGGTAAACTACATGGTGCCACGCTCCGTAGCCGGCCGTATGAGTACCGACGCGGGGGCGCCCGAGGGGGCGGACGCGCGCGAACTCCTCCACTTCGTCACCCAGGAGACGCGGTTCGCGCTCGTGGCCAACATCCTCCAGCACCCCGACCAGCTGCCGTCGATGTACGAACTCGAGCAACTGAACCCGAGCGTGAGCGGGGCGACCGTCTACAAACACGTCCAGAAGCTGATCGACGCCGGAATCGTCGAAGCGGTCGCGCTCCCGGAAGAAAAACGGCAGCAGGGCTATCCCTGGAAGTTCTACAGCCTGACCGACGAGGGCCGCACGTTCCTCGAACAGCATAACCTGCTCGCGGCCGAAGGGACGCTCCAGCGGATCTACGAGACGATTTCCGATAAACCCGAGAAGATGGTCACGTACGAGAACGCGCCCCGTCCCGACCGCGACTGACACCGCGGCCCGACCGCCGTCCGTCCGCGGGCCGAGAGCCGGTCAGGCGTCGGTCCCGGCGGTCGGCAGTCCCCAGTCCTCTCGCCGATAGGCCATCTCCCAAAAGCGGAACTCGAGGCGAGCGCTCGTCAGGAACGCCGCCTCCATAGCCTCGTACTGCTCGGGGTAGCGCTCCCCGTACCGGTCGACGAACGAACGCATCCAGTTGACGACCTCGCGAAACTCGTCGCTCGTGTACTTCTCGATGAAGGGCGCGTACCGGTGGTCTTCCTGGGGTGCGCGGTCGGCCATGTGATCGGCGATGTCGAGGTAGCCTTGCCCGCAAGGGTAGATCGCGGCCGCGATCTCCGGGAGCGTCCCCTCGTAGGCGGTCCGCAACAGGAAGTTCGTGTACGCGACGCAGGTCGGCGCCTTCTGCGCGGCCTCGAGGTCCGCCGGCGAGAGCCCGTAGTCGGCGGCGAACTCCCGGTGGAGATCCATCTCGTCGTCGAGCGTCGTGTGCGCGATCCCGAACAGCCTGGTCATCGTCGCCTCGTCGCGAGCCTTCGAGCCCGCGATCGCGAACACGCGCGCGTAGTCGAGCAGATAGCGGTAGTCCTGCCGGACCCACGTGAGAAAGGCGTCTTCCGCGAGCGTCCCGTCCGCGAGCTCCGTCACGAACGGGTGACTCTTCTGCGCGTTCCAGATCTCTCCACCGGCCTCGAGCAATCGATCGCTGGTCGCCATGGTTACTCGAGGAGACGGCGACCACCGTAATATTATCGGCCAATACAACTCTGTTATCTCCGTCGGTGCTCGTCCGCCGTTAGCGATCGTCGGTTGCGGCCGGGTTCCGCCGGATGGCGAACCAGGCGAGCCGAACGATCCGGACGGGAAGTCACAATCGTCGCGGACCGATCCGATCAGGACAGCCGCGCGGCGATGTCGGCCTCGGTAATGATGCCGACGGTCTCGCCAGCCTCGGTGATCATCACGGCCTTGTAGTGTTCGAGCAGGTTGCTGATCTCGTCCAAGGTAGCGTCCTTCGAGACGGTCGGGAAGCTCTCGCTCATGTGGTCCTCGACGGATTCGTCGCGGGCCTCGGAATCGACGTGGACCAGGTCGCTCTGGCTGATCGAGCCGACGGGGATGCCGTCCTGAATGACCGCCAGCTGGGAGTAGGCTTCCTCCTCCATCTTGCGAGCGGCCTCGCTGACCGGGTCGTCGGGCGCGATGCTGACGACGGCCTCGTTCATCAGGTCGGCGGCGCGGATGACGTCGCTCTCGGCCTTCTCCAGGGCGTTGACGATTCGCCGAAGGGTCGATAGCCGCGGGTCGACGTCGCCGCCCTCGATCCGGGCGATCAGCGGCTGGGAGACGTCAGCCTTTTCGGCGAGTTCGCTCTGCGTGAGTCCGAGCTCGGTGCGGCGTTGTCGGAGGTCGGCGGGCGTCGGGAGTTCCATACGTATGGATAACCACGGGTTATAGAAAGGGCTTTGGGTGGTGTCACTCGCGGCGCCCACCACCGTTGTCCGCGTGGACTCGGTTACTCGTCTTCGGGGACTTCGACGACCTCGACGACGGTCAGCGGGACGTCCCGCAGCGCGCCGCCGACCTCGCTCTTGGCGATACGCGAGGCGTGTTCCTCGCCGTCGGCGTTGAAGACTTCCATCTCGAGCGCGAGCCCGACCAGCGCGGTGTCGGCCGCGATGAAGGCGGAGTCGAAGGGCTCGCCGCAGGCGGGACAGCCCGTCGCGCCGACCTCGACCTCGACGTAGTCCATGTCTTCGCTGTTGAGTCGCTTCCCGGCTTCGCTGACGGCGACGCCGATCGCGTCGTCGATCTCCTCGACGTCACGAACGAGCCATGCGGCTTCCATCGCGACGAGATAATTTCCCATACCCGGTGGTCGTTCCGAGGGGTTTCCTGTCTTGCGGTTCGTCCCCGCCGTCAGCCGCCCGCAGCGCGCAATCAATTCGCCGGTGCGCACGCCAATCGAATGATCGCCATACGTTACGAGAATTCCCCAGATCGATTCCCGCCTGCATACCCGTACATCGCCTCGAATCCGTCTCTAGTTGCGCCGACCGAAACTGGAGTTGAATCGCACGACAGCGGCGACCCCATACCTAAGCAACAACAATTATAAATTCCGGATTTCAAGAAAGCTTATATACGTCCTCCGTCTGACCCACGGCTGAACGCTGATGAAATCCCGCGTGTACCGCGCGACGCTGTTCGCACTGTACCAGCTCTGCATTGTGATCGGTATCGTCGCAATGCCGCTCGCCATCGCCGCCCGCCAGGCTGGACTCACCCTGCCCATCCACCGCGTCCTCGCCAACGTCGAGGAGGCGTACGAGGCCACCCAACCCTGATGAACTGAGCAGTCACCGACGGTTTCTCTCGCTCGTCGATCGAGGAGCCGCCGGACTCGGTCGAATCACGTCTCACCGCCCGCCGGTCGCCCGTCCGCCGTTCGCGGCCGATGGAAGCGGAAACGACGGTGGTGACCGCCGGTGTTTTATACCGTCCCGGTCGTAAGGTTCGATCAATGCGTACGCCCACACACGACTCCGACTTCTCCCGGACGGTCGACCAGTTGGCCGACGATCCGAACCCCTACGAGCCGGAGATCGGATCCCTGCCCCAGAACGACCTCACGCGGGCCGATCTGGACAACGTGAACAAGACGGGGACGACGACGATCGGCATCTCCACCGCCGACGGCGTCGTCATCGCGACGGACATGCGTGCCAGCCTCGGCGGCCGGTTCGTCTCCAACAAGAACGTCCAGAAGGTCGAGCAGATCCACCCGACCGCCGCGTTAACGCTCGTCGGTAGCGTCGGCGGCGCGCAGTCGTTCATCTCGAGTCTCCGCGCCGAGGTCAACCTCTACGAGGCCCGTCGCGGCGAGCAGATGAGCATCGACGCCCTGGCGACGCTGGCCGGCAACTTCGCCCGCGGCGGTCCGTTCTTCGCCATCCACCCGATCCTGGGCGGCGTCGACGACGAGGGCAGCCACGTTTACAGCATCGACCCCGCCGGCGGCGTCATGGAAGACGACTACACCGTTACCGGCTCCGGGATGCAGCTGGCCTACGGTCACTTAGAGCAGGCCTACGAGGAGGACATGTCCAACGAGGAAGCCGTGACGGTCGCCGCCCGCGGCATCAAGTCCGCCGTCGAGCGCGACACCGGCTCTGGTAACGGCGTCTTCCTCTGTGAGATCACCGACGAGGGCGTCGACATCCACGGCCACCACGACTTCGACGAAGTGCTGTAAGTCGGCGCGATCGCGTCGTCTTCTCAACTCTCTTGTTTCGAGCCCGCCAGCTGCGGCTCCGGTCGTCCGATCCCGCCACACTCTCGTCCGGCCCTCGAACTCGTCGCGTTCCGACCGCGCTTTTGAAATCGTTATACCACGCCCGTTCGTTCGACCGACAATGGCGCTTCTCGTAGACGAGGGCCTGCGGTACCCGTTCCGGGGCGACCGATCGCCGGACCTGCTCGCGATCGGCGGCCTCCTGGGCATCTTTACGGCGATCTGCCTGCAGTTGGCCGTCGCCGTCGGTCCCTCGCCCCTCGCGGTCCCGTTCGTCGCGCTCGCAGCGGTATCGATCATCGCGCTGCTCGGCTACCTCTTTCGCGTCGTCGCCGCGACCGTCGCCGGCGACGAGACGCCGCCTGGCTTTCGCCCGCTCGGCAGACTGCTTCGGGACGGCTGTCGACTGCTCGCCGTCTCGATCGGCTACGCGATCGGGCCGACCGTCGTCCTCGCCGTCACGGTCGGCGGCCTAGTACGGCGCCCGTTCGATCCGGACGCGATCGGCTTCGGCGGCTCGCTCCTGTTCTTCGGCGCATCGACGGTCGTCCTCTCGATGGTCCTCGCGTTCGGCTACGTCTACCCGGCGGCCGTCGGCAGGCTCGCCACCGGCGGCGGGCTCCGCGAGGCCGTCGACGTTCGCCCGCAGCGATCGGTCCTGGCCCACGGCGGCTACTTCACCGCCTGGCTGTGCGCGTCGCTGTTCGTCGTCCCCGGCTGGGCGTTCCTCATCGCGGCGCTCTCGAACGCGACCGCGTTCGGCGTCGTCGCCGCCTTCGTCACCTTCTACGCGCACGTCGTGGCGGCGCGACTCGTCGGGCGGGGGTATCGACGGGCAGCGACGATCGAGCGGTGAGAACGAAAACGAAACGGATTCGGAATTCTATATTTGCGGCTCGGGTACCGTCTGCGTGTCGAGTTGCCGGTTCCGGAGCGCGCGACCGCTGCTCCGATCGAACACGTGGATCGCGTCCTCCGGGATCCGAGCGACGACCGACTGGCCCCCCTCGACGTGCTGAAAGCCGTCGATGGTCGCGACGAACGGCTCGCTGTCGGGACCGAACGCGAGATAGACGTTGTTCTCGTCGCCCATCGGCTCGACGACGTCGACCCGCGTCTCGTAGCTGTGCGAGCCGTCGCGTTCCGAGCCGACCTCGATGTCCTCGGGTCGGACGCCGAGGACCAGATCGCGCTGGTCGCCGACCTCGCCGGCCGTCTCGGCCGACAGTTCGTATTCGAAGGCGTCGTGGACGAGCCGGTCGCCCTGCCGGGTCACGTCGAAGAAGTTCATCGACGGCTCGCCGATGAAGCCGGCGACGAACAGGTTGTTCGGCTCGTGATAGCACTCCAGCGGCGTCCCGACCTGCTGGAGCTGGCCGTCGTTGAGGATAGCGATCTTGTCCGCCATCGTCATCGCCTCGGTCTGGTCGTGGGTGACGTAGATCGTCGCGACGCCGATCTCCTCCTGGATCCGCTGGAGCTCCGTGCGCATCTGGGCCCGGAGCTTCGCGTCCAGGTTCGACAGCGGTTCGTCGAGCAGGAAGACCTCCGGATCGCGGACGATCGCCCGACCTAGGGCGACCCGCTGTTGCTGGCCACCCGAGAGGTCGTCGGGCTTGCGATCGAGCAGGTCGTCGATCCCGAGCATCTCGGCGGCCTCCTCGACCGTCACCGCAATCTTCTCGTCCGGCATCGAGGTCGACTCCTCGAGGCCGAAGGACATGTTCTCGCGGACGGTCATGTGCGGGTACAGCGCGTACGACTGGAACACCATCGCGATGTCCCGCTCTTTCGGTCGCGCGTCGTTGATCACCGAGCTGCCGAGCCGGATCTGGCCGGCGCTGACCGTCTCCAGTCCCGCGACCATCCGGAGCGTCGTCGACTTCCCGCAGCCGGACGGCCCGACGAGGACCAGAAACTCCCCGTCGTCGATGTCGAGCGATACCTCGTCGACGGCGACGATCTCGTTGCCGTCGTCCTCCGTGAACACCTTCGTTACGTTGTCGAGTTGTAGATCTGCCATTGGTTTTTCTCTCAGATCGTCTGGCCCTTAGCGAACTGTTCTCCGAACAGGACGTACACCAGAATCGTCGGCAGGGCGGCGATGAACGCACCCGCCATCTGGACGCTGTAGTTGGTCGCCATCGAGCCCGCGAGCGCGTTCAACTCGAGCGTGATGACGTAGTTCGATCGATTGGTGAGCAACACCAGCGCGAACAGGAAGTCGTTCCAGATCTGCGTGAACTGGTAGATCAGCGTCACGGCGAACATCGGCAGCGACAGCGGCAGTACGATCTTCCGGTAGATCCGGGCGATCGACGCGCCGTCGAGTCTCGCCGCCTCGATGAGTTCGTCGTCGAGCGTCTGGTAGTACGACCGGAACAGAATCGTACAGATCGGAATCCCGTAGGCGATGTGCGTGACGATCAGTTCCACCAGCTCGCCGCGGTCGTGAAGCTGGGTGAGGCCGATCATCGACCAGAACTGCCGCAGCGGCACGAGCACCGCCTGGTAGGGGATGAAGACCGCCGCGAGGAACAAGGCCAGCAGGAACGCCTGGCCGCGCCAGTCGACCTTGGTCAATCCGTAGGCCGCCAGGCTGCCGAACGCCGCCGAGAGGACGGCGGCGGGGATCGTCAGCGCGAAGCTGTTTATCATCCCGCTGGCCAGTTCGCTGCCGGCGATCAGCCAGGGGTCGATCGTGAAGCCGGTGATCGGCGGGAGGAGCGGCGACGTCTCCCGGAAGGCGTCTTGAGTCTTGAACGCGGTCGTCAGACCGCTGTACAGCGGCGAGACGTACGCCCCGACGAGCGCGAGCAGCGTCGCGTAGAGGGCGACGCGGCTGAGGGGGACGCCGCGGATCGTTGCAGTGGGGTCGCTCGGTTCGTCGGTCGTGGTTGCCATCAGAGTGCACCTCGCTTGTATTGAGTGTAGGCGTAGGGGCCGATGATCGTCAGCGCGAGCAGGAACAGCACGACGGCGACCGCGGCGCCGTAGGCCCACTCGGCGGCGGAGAACGCCTCGCGGTACATCATGACCGCGAGGATGTCGACCGATCGGCCGGGGTTGGTTCCGAACATGACGTAGATGAAGTCGAACGCCTTGAGCGCGAACACCATCAGGACGACGGTCGCGCCGACGGTCGACGAGCGCAGCTGCGGGATGATGACACGCCAGTACAGCTTCAGCGTCGACGCGCCGTCGATCCGCGCGGCCTCGTAGTGGTCGTCCGGAATCGAGCGCAGGCCGGCCAGGTAGACGATCATACAGTAGCCGCTGAACTGCCAGACGAGCGCGAAGATGACTGCAGCGAGTTTGAGGCGCGGATTACCGAGCCAGTCGGGACTGATCGGTAGCACCGCGTTGATCAGGCCGTTGCTGGCGTACATCCACGACCAGAAGATCGCGGTCACGACGAACGACAGCGCCATCGGCAGCAGGTAGATCGTCCGGAACGTGTTCTCGAAGCGGATCTTGCGGTCGACGAGCAAGGCGAGTCCCAGCCCGACGAGCAGCGAAACGCCGGTGAATCCCACGAGGAGGGCGACCGTGTTCCGGAGCGCGGCCCTGAAGTTCTGATCGGCCGGCAGCTGGCGATACATCTCCAGCGAGAAGTTCGTGTACTCCGGCTGTCCGAGGCCGGACCAGCCGGTCAGCGAGATGACGACGTTCCAGCCGATCGCCCCGTAGACGAACAGCAACACGAGCAGCGTCGGCGGGAGCCAAAACGGGATCGATTCCACGAAGTCGCTCCTGCGGAATCGGTCGACGAGCGTCGCGTTTCCCGCCGGGAAGTCCTGCTCGTCGGCCTCCGGCGTCGACAGCGGGTTGAGGCGTTGCAGCGAATTTCGTAGCGAGTCCATAAATCAGAGAGCGGTCCTATTCGAAGCTGCTGACGAGGTCGTCGTACGTTTCGTTGACGTCCCAGTTGTCGATGAAGTTAGCGAACGCGCCCTCGACGTCGGACTGCGTCGACGGATCGACCGCGAGGCCGTGGGCGATCGACGGCGGCTGTTCGTCGGACTCCCGGAAGTCGGCGATCTGATCCTGCAAGAACGGCGTGAACGACTCGTCGGAGACGTCCGTTCGCGGCGGGATCGATCCCTTGGCCGGGTTGAACCTCTCCTGTGCGTCGGTCGAACCGACGTACCGCAGGAACCGGACCGTCGCGTTCGGCGACGGGTTGTACTTCGGACAGACGAACGAGTCCATGTTGAGCGCGTACATGCCGTCCGTCCCCGGGAACGGTACGTGGTCCCAGTTCTCGCCGTACTCGAGTTCCTCGTCGGCCTCGTACTGGCCGGCGGCCCAGTCGCCCTGGTGGAAGAACGCCGCCTCGCCGTTGTTGATGTAGTTGCTCGCCTCGTCCCAGTCGTTCAGCGAACTCGCGTCCTCGTTGAAGTACTCGCTGTACTCGACGACGATCTCGAGGGAGTCGCGGACCTCGGACTCGACGTCCGCGACGTCGCCGTTGACGAACGTGTCGTAGACGTCGGCGCCGTGCTCGCCGAGCAGGACCTGGGCCCACAACTGCAGCGTCGACCAGGCCGACTGGGTCTGCTGGGCCATACCGACGTAACCGGCGGCGTCGGCGTCGGCCATCGCGTCGACCAGGTCGCTCGGGCTCTCGATCGATTCGGGGTCGACGCCGGCGTCCTCGACGACGTCGACGTTGTAAAACAGGTTGTTCAGCCGGTGGATGTTGAGCGGCACGGCGACGAGGTCGCCGTCCGGGCGGGAGGCGTCGATCGGCCCGTCGAGGTAGGCCTCCTCCATCTCGTCGGTCCAGACGTGCTCGCTGATGTCGTAGAGCAGGTCCTCGTCAGTATAGTCGGTCAGCGCCTGGCCGGGCCAGACCTGGAACGTGCTCGGCGGGTTCTGGTCGACGACGCGGTTCCGGACGTCGGCCTCGAGCGCGCTGCCGGCGCCGCCTGGCGAGGGCGACGGATCGACCTCGATATCGGGGTATTCCTCCTGGAACCCCTCGACGAGGGCCTGGAACGCTTCCTCTTCGCCGCCCGCGGTCCACCAGTGGGCGATCTCGAGCGATTCGTACTCGTCGGGATCCTCCTCGTAGAGCTCGTTGAGGCTCTCGGCTTCACCCCCGCCGCCGAGACAGCCTGCGACCGCAGCGATTCCCATTGCACCCGTCGCTTGTAGTACTGCACGGCGTGATTTCCCGTCCCCAGTAGAATTTCTTCGGTTCATAGTCAACCTTCTACCCCGATAATGATGAAAGACCTCGTATTAAGGTCTTTGGTGTGTATTCACACTGTATCGTTCATTGAGAATTATCTACATTCTCACACGCGATTACCTAGGGTTATTAGATGGTTCGGCGGTTGAGGGCTGAAGATACGCGCAAGCATCTGAGCGAAAAACTCCTTCGGGAATGATAGACTAGATGATGTTTTCGACCATCAATCGCCGAAAAAGACAATCGGCTGATCTAGTTGATCCGCGTTCGCTGCCCGGCCTCGAGTTCGACCGTCTCGAGTTGCGTCGCGCGACCGGTCTCGCTCGAGCGGTAGATCGCGTCGATGACGCGCTGGACGGTCAGCGCTTCCTCGACGGTGTTGGTCTCCGGCGTCACGCCCGCGGCGACGGCCTGGAGGAACTGCTCGTCCTGTTGGGTGTAGCCGGTCAGGGACTCGTCGCCGGTCATGGCGACATCGGCGTAGTGATCGCAGCCGGCGGTCCCCGCTTCGAGGATCCGGAGGTCGGTATCGCCGATATCGAACTGCGCGCCCGAGCGGGTGCCGCGGACGCGGAAGTCCATGCTCTCCTCGCGGTTGGTCGCCCAGGCGGCCTCGAGCGAGATCGTCTGTCCCTCCGCCGTGCGGATGAAGGCGCTGACGGAGTCGTCGACCTCGTAGGTCTCCGCCTCGGCGTCCCAGTTGTCGCCGAAGCCGTCGGGGTCGGCGTAGTCCTCGCGGGTGCCGAAGGTGGTCCGCGTGACGCCACTGACTTCGACGATCTCGGGGAAGTCCAGGGCGTAGAGCGCGAGATCGAGCGCGTGGACGCCGATGTCGAGCAAGGCGCCGCCGCCGGCGAGTTCGGGATCGGTGAACCACGAGCCGGGGCCGGGGACGCCGCGCCGGCGGACGTAGTTGGCCTCGACGTGGGTCAGGTCGCCGAACCGGCCGCGCGCGTGCTGTTCGTCAAACATCGCCATCGACGCGGCGTGGCGGTTGTGGAACCCGACCATACAGACGGCGTCGGAGCGGTCCGCCACCGCGGCGATCCGTTCGGCGCTCTCTAAGGTGTGGGCGAGCGGTTTCTCGACGAGAACGTCGCGGCCGGCTTCGAGGGCTGCGACGGCGATCGGTTCGTGAAATCGGTTCGGCGTCGTGACGATGACGGCGTCGACCGCCTCGTCTTCGACGAGTTCGTCGTGGGTCTCGTAGGTCCGTGCGCCGAACTCCTCGGCAAAGCGGTCGCGTTGTTCCGGTACCAGATCCACGCCGGCGACGACGTCAGCCCCGAGTTCCCGGACGCTTCGGGCGTGGAGGTTCCCCATCCCACCGAGACCGACGATTCCGACGCCGATGCCGTCGCCGATCATCGCTCAACCTCCGATTGCATAGCAGCGAGGGAGGGCACGTAGTGAGAAACAAGCCATTTCGATGTCGCTTGTGTCCGATCCCGTTCCATAGAGTGTAGCAGTTGGCGATCAAAATAAGGGTTGTGACCGATTAACCTGTACACTTAACCCATCTTTCACGGATAACGACATTATTACGCCACCGATATCTCCGAGTGGTGATCTAACAGTCACTTATTCGTGACTGTTACCACCGTTGATCGTCCGATCTAAGGCCGCCGAGCGCGGACCGACTCGCCATGGTCGCAGTCACGATCTGGAACGAATTCAGGCACGAGCGCGAGGACGACGACGTCGCGGCCGTCTATCCCGACGGCATTCACGAGACGATCGCCGACGCGCTCGCCGACGACCACGAGGTCCGAACCGCGACGCTCGACGAACCCGAGCACGGGCTCACCGAAGCCGTCCTCGACGCAACAGACGTCCTCCTGTGGTGGGGCCACGAGGCCCACGACGAGGTGGCCGACGACGTCGTCGATCGCGTCCGCGAGCGCGTCCTCGAGGGGATGGGATTCATCCCGCTGCACTCGGCCCACTACTCGAAACCCTTCAAGCGACTCATGGGGACCTCCTGTAGCCTCCAGTACCGCGAGGACGGCGGCACCGAGCGCCTGTGGGTCGTCGATCCCGGCCATTCGATCGCCGACGGACTCGACTCGTCGCTCGAACTCCCCAGGACCGAGATGTACGGCGAGCCGTTCGACGTCCCCGAGCCCGACCGCCTGGTCTTCGTCAGCTGGTTCGAGGGCGGTGAAGTGTTCCGCAGCGGCTGCTGTTACCGACGCGGAAACGGGCGAATCTTCTACTTCCGGCCGGGCCACGAGACGTATCCGATCTACGAAAACGAGGCGGTGCGACGGGTGCTTCGCAACGCGGTCGAGTGGGCCAGTCCGACCGAAGGGTCGCCGCGGACGTTCGGCGAGCGGGACTGATCGGCCGGCGATCGGCGGACCGGCCGCGGGCTCAAAACTTCTGGCGACCCTCGTCCGTGACGACGCTCTCGAGCAGTTCGACCGGCGTCGCGTCGTACGTCGGGTTCTCCACGTCAAATCCGTCGGCCGGTTCCGGCATGACTTCGCTGCCCGACCGAAACTCGTTCTCGAAGACGAACCCCTCGCTGACGAGCTTCGAGGTCGCGCCGAGGACGGTGACCGGCACGTCCAGCCGGGCGGCCGTCGCCGCGATCGGGAACGTTCCGACGCGGTTGTAGAGGGTGTCGTCGACGATGCAGTCCATCCCGACGACGACTCGGTCGCACTCCGCGAGGTAGATTCCGTGGGCGCTGTCGGTGATCAACGTCGCCTCGACCCCGTCCATGTCCGCGAGCGAGCGGGCGGTCTTGCGGCCGATGTAGCGGGGCCTGGCCTCGGTGATGTAGACGTCGAAGGTCTTCCCCGCATCGGTCGCCTGGTCGAGCGCTTCGAGCACCGTCGAGGAGTAGTCGTGGGTCAGCAGCGTCGCCCCGTCGGTGAGGAGTTCCGCGGCGCGTTCGGCCGCCAGGCGCTTGCCGGACTCGATCCGCGAGACGACCTCGTCGATCTTCTCGCTGGTGAGCCGACGGGCCTCCGCGACGGTGTCGGGGTCGGCGTCGGTGACGTCGTCGACGACCTCGCGGACGGCGTTTTGCAGCGACGCGTGCGAGGGGTTCGCTCGCCGCAGGACGGAGCCGTTGCGCTCGAGGGCTCGCGTGTACTCCTCGACGGTCGCGAACTCCCGCTGGACCAGTTCCTCGAGGGCGCGGGTCGCGTTCACGGCGACCACCGAGGAGCTGTGCGTCTGCATCTCCCGGATTTCCTCGGCCGTCTCGTCGATCATACCTGCATGGTTTCCCGTCAACGGCAAAGGTGTTCCGGGTGCGTTCACTGAGCGCCGTTACGCGTCGTCCTCGAAGCCGAAAACCCGCCGGAGTTCCAGCTCGATCTGCTCGGTGAGCGTCTTCAGGACGGTCTCGAACTCCTCGTTCTCGGCGACCGCGCCGACTCGCTCCCGCGGGTTGTCGGGGAGTTCGACGCGGAACTCGCCGTCGTGTTCTCGCGGGCTTTGCCCGCTCGAATCGTTCGCGGAGCTTTGCTCCGCGCTACCCTCGTAGAATGGCTCGCTCTCGCTCAGCACCTGGCGGTCGATCGCGCGGAGTACTTCCGAGTCGTACCGACCGTGGAGTTGCTGGTACGCGTTGGAGTACGCCTCTTCCAGTTCCTCGAAGTAGTAGACGTACTTCTCCTCGAACTTCTCCGGGTCGAACTCCGTCATGGCCGTTCATCGGCGCGCCATCGGGTAAACGGTTCGGGACCGGGACCGATTCGGGACGTTCTGTCCCGCCCGTCGTGCGGACCGCAGCTTTACCTCCGTGAGCGCCCTAAGGTCGCCGATGACCGTCACCGTCCGGTACACCTGTCCGCACTGCGGCGCCGTAGTGAGCGTCGAGCGCCGACCCGACCTGGCGGACCGCTCCGTGACCAAGGTTCCCCAACCGGGCTGGGAGTACGCCGGCCCGGACGAGGCGTTCGCGGACGCCGACGGGATCGAGTTCCTCTGCGGCGAAGACGGACCCGTCACCGACCTCGAGGGCGACCCCATCGAGGGCTGCGGCCGGCCGTTCTACCTCAACTTCGTCCGGTACGAGCGGGGGGTGGAACTCGAGCCGGACCCGCCGACCTACGGCGGGCCGCGGTTCGATTTCAACGAGTGATACGTGAGACCGGAGGCGAACACAACCCTTTTCGACGGCGGGCCCTACCTCCGGACATGGACGAAGCCGCCGTTCGCGACCGCCTCCGGACGGTCGATGATCCGGAACTCGGCGACGATATCGTTTCGCTCGGACTCGTCAACGACATCTCCGTCGACGGCGACGAGGTGGCCATCAATCTCGCGCTGGGCGCGCCCTACTCGCCGACCGAGAGCGACATCGCCGCGGAGGTCCGCCAGGCGCTCGCCGACGAGGGCCTCGAGCCGGACCTCTCCGCGAGCGTCCCCGACCGCGACGACCTCTCTAGCGAGGAGCAGGTCCTGCCGAACGTCAAGAACGTCATCGCCGTCGCCTCCGGGAAGGGCGGCGTCGGCAAGTCGACGGTCGCGGTCAACCTGGCCGCCGGCCTCTCGCAGTTAGGCGCCCGCGTCGGGCTGTTCGACGCCGACGTCTACGGGCCGAACGTCCCGCGGATGGTCGACGCCGACGAGCCGCCGATGGCCACCGAGGACGAGACCCTCGTTCCGCCCGAGAAGTACGGGGTGAAGCTGATGAGCATGGCCTTCCTCACCGGCGAGGACGATCCGGTTATCTGGCGCGGTCCGATGGTCCACAAGGTCATCACGCAACTCACCGAGGACGTCGAGTGGGGCCACCTCGACTACCTGGTCGTCGACCTCCCGCCGGGGACCGGCGACACCCAGCTGACGATGCTCCAGACGATGCCCGTCACCGGTGCGGTCATCGTCACGACGCCACAGGGCGTCGCGCTCGACGACGCTCGGAAGGGCCTGGAGATGTTCGCCAAACACGACACCGTCGTGCTGGGCATCGCCGAGAACATGTCGACGTTCGCGTGCCCCGACTGCGGCGGCGAACACGACATCTTCGGCTCCGGCGGCGGCGAGGAGTTCGCCGAGGAACACGAACTGCCCTTCCTCGGCTCGATCCCGCTCGATCCGGCCGTCCGCGAGGGCGGCGACGGCGGGAAGCCGACCGTCCTCAAGGACGCGGACGGGACCAGCGACGCCTTCCGGACGATCACCGAGAACGTCGCCAACAACACCGGGATCGTCCACCGGCAGAGCGTCACCCAGACCAGCCGCGGCGGACCCGCCTCGCCGGACCGATGAGCGCGAGCGACGACTCCGAGAACCCCGAGGAGGACGGGAACGCGTCGTTCGAGCCCGATCCCGAGCGCGTCGAACGCCTCCGCGAAGTCGCCGACGACGTGCGCGGCGACACCAGCGAGAGCAAACAGCTCGCGAACATCCTGTATCGAACCAGCGATCTCTACGATCCCGACGAGGAGACCACGCCCGAAGAGATCGTCCGCAACGTGAAGTTCATCCTCGAGGTCAACGAACGCGGCGGCCTCGGTCGCTGAGCGCTCGACTCCGTCTCCGCCCGACGGATCGTATCGAGGGAGTCCGGGAGCGACCCGACTCCCACCTCCCGTCTCGACGTTCTCTTCACGCCCCCATTCGAGCCGAGTAGCAACGACGCCGTTTTTGGCAGCGTCCGCGCGGGCTCCGCGGTCGGACCGTCTCTCTGCCGACGAACGAGCGTCCACGGAGTGCGACCCCGAAAATCCCGGTGGTCCCACGGTTTGCTCTCGGGCACCAGGCGACCCGATCGACTTTGCGAGTTCGGATCGGCGATAGCGGTTGCGATGGGTTGCGGCACGCGATCGAAGCGTGCGGCTCACGCTGGCTACCGAGCCGATCGGTTCGACTCCGACACGTTGTGTACTTTCGCCCCATTCAATGGTATCCAAAACCATTTAGGGGCAGGACTTATCCCTACCAGGCCTGTTGAGTCAGCTACAAGACAGCGACGAGGCGCTTCGAGCGCCCGTTCCTGTTCATCAACCCATGACTAACGCAACGACACCCATCGAAGCGACGTTTGAACTCCAGCGCCAGTCGATCGAACAGAGCCAGCGGCTCGTCGAACAGAGCCTCACGTTTCAGGAGAACGCGGCCGAGACGATCCTGCGAAACGGGCTCGCGATCCAGCGCAGCACGCAGCGCCAGGGAACCGAACTCGCCAGGCAGTTCCTGGACGCCCACCTCGACGCGCTCGAGTCGGCGCTCGACGAAGACGCGTTCGACGTTCGGGCGACCGTCGACGAGCAGTTCGAGGACGGGACCGAACAGACCCAGCAACTGCTGAACGAGCAGTTCGAGCAGGGAAGCGAGCTATTCCAGCAGCTGCTGCACGCGCAGTTCGACGCGCTCGAATCCGCGCTCGACGGCGACGGGTTCGACGTCCGATCGACCGTCGACGAGCAGTTCGACGAGTTCGAGCAGACCCAGGAGGAAGCCTGGAACGAGTTCGAGACGGAGTTCCTCGAGGCAGTCGGCGAGTTGACCGAGCGGCAGCGGGCGCTGCTCGCGGAGTCGACCGAGTCGATGCTCGAGGCACAGCGCGATACCGAACAGCAGACCGTCGAGGGCGTCCGCCGCGCCGAGGAGGCCGCCGAGACGGTCCAGCAGCAGACCGAGGACGTCGCCGACACCGTCCAGCAGTCGACCGAAGCGGTCGCCCGCACGACCCAGGAGTCAACCCAGTCGATCGCCCAGACGAGTCAGGAGGGCGCGCAGGACCTGGTCGGTGAGGCCGCCGAGGCCACCGAGGAGGTCGCTACCGAGACGACCGACGCGATCGAGACCGCCGCTGAAGGCGGGACCGAGGTCGTCGAGGAGAACCTGCAGGCGATCGAGGGCGTCGGCCAGACCTACGCCGACCGCCTCGCCGAGGTCGGCATCGAGACGATCGGCGACCTCGCGGAGGCGCAGGCCCACACCGTCGCCAGCGCCGCGGAGATCTCGGAGGACAACGCCGAGGAGTGGATCGAGGCCGCACAGGCCCAGAAGTAATCGACAGACTCGAGTTGGTTCGCGCCGGTATCGTCGTACTCTCGTTTTTCCGTCCAACTCGGCCGCGGTGCCGGCCGTTCCGTCCGACACAGTCGCGGCGCTTTTGCCCTTCTACCGCGAGGCTCGGGTGTGGACGCGAACCAACAGTCGCGAGCGAACCCGTTCGGCATGGACGAGGAGTGTCAGAACTGTCCGGCGCTCTGTGAGACGCGCACGCAGGTGGTTCACGGCTACGGCGACGTCGGCGCCGACTTCCTGTTCGTCGGCGAGCGGCCGACCGCGCGGGCCGACGAGGCCGGCGTCCCGTTCGCCGGCGCGGGCGGTAGCGACGGCGACGGGGGGCTCCGGCGGATGCTCGAGCGCCTCGGCCTCTGTGACGTCACGTCGCCGGCCGACGAACCCGCGCTCGAGAACGTCTACCTGACGAACCTCACTCGCTGTCGCGACCCCGAGCGGCGGCCGACCGACGAGGAGGTCGGCAACTGCGAGCCCTACCTCAACGCCGAGATCCGGATGATCAATCCCGAAATCCTCGTTCCCGTCGGCGAGCGCGCGCTGGCGGAGCTCGGCGTCGAGTACACCACGACGCCGGCCGACGAGTTGTCCCTGCCCGACGACCACGCGACACGGATCCGCGGCCGCGGGTTCGAACTCGTCCCGATGATCGATCCCCACGAGCAATCGGCCGACCAGAGCCAGGCCTGGCTCGAGGCCTTCGCGACGCTGATGGCGTCGGACTATCGCCAGACGAAGGGGCGGCGGGAGCGGTAAGCTCTCGAGGAGAAGGTGCGGAGTGGCGGACCGCGAGCGCGGTCGAGTCCGGCTACCAGTACGGGTTTTCGAGCCAGCGCTTCGAACGCGCGCCGACGACGGTCAGCGCCCCGACCACGACGACCGCGATAGCGAGCGAAGCGATTGTCGGCGCGAAGTACGCCCCCGACGGGTTCGCCAGGGAACCGGTTCCGAATCCGTACGCTCCGAAGGCCGCCACCGCGACGATCGCGAGCGTCGCGAGCAGGCCGGCGATCGATCGGTCGTCCATATCGGCTAGCTATACTTCGACCGTTATAATTCGACGCTATTTCTACGATCGCCCGGTCCACCGATCCGCGCCGATCTTCGGAAGCGCCGCGTTCAAGGGCCGTCCCCTCGGAGTATGAGACATGATCGTCGTCGTGCCCGTCGACCCGCCGCGGGAGGGGCTCGTCCTGTCCTCGCTGGTCGACCGGACGCCGCTGAGCGAATCGGAGGCCGTCACCCTCTACGAGGCGGCCGTTGCCGACGTCCTGTGGGCCGTCGCCTCGAGCGGGGGCGACCTTTTGGTGAACTACCGCGACGCGGAGACGCTCCCGGACGAGTACGCGACCGGCGACGCCGACCCCGAAGCCGAGGTCCGGGCGCTCGTCCTCGACGCGCTCGGCGAGGACGCCGACGTCCGGTTCGAGCGCCAGGTCGGGTCAAGCACGTCGGCCCGCGTCGGCAACACCGTCACCCACCTGCTCGAACGCGAGGGTGCACAGAGCGTCGGTGTCCTCGAACCGACGACGCCGCTAGTCAATCGGACGGAGATCGACGGCGCGGCGATGTCGCTTCGCCGCCACGAGGTCGTGCTCGGCCCGTCGTCGGAGGGTCAAACCTACTTCGCGGGGTTCGCCGAGCCGATCGACTTCACCGACGCGTACGCGACCCCCGAACTCTCGACGCTGGCCCGTCGCGCGGCCGACGACAGCCTCAGCGTTGGCTTCGCGCCGATGCTCCCCACCGTCGCGACGCCGGCCGGCCTGCGGGCGACGATCGCCGGCGTCGAGGCTCGCCAGGCCGCGGGACAACCGCGGGGCGAGACGACGGCAGCATTCGTCGACGAGTTGGGCCTGGCGGTTGGCGCGGACGGGATCCTCCATCGCGAGTAGACCGACAACCCTTTTTGAACGTGTGCAGAACCCGTACGTGAGGTGGGGTGGCAGAGCGGCCTAACGCGCCTGCCTTGAGAGCAGGTGGCTGTCAAGCCTCATGGGTTCAAATCCCATCCCCACCGTATTTTGCCGCGAGCAATACCGTGAGCGGCAAATCGGAGACGATGGATTTGAACGAGACCAGTCGCGTGCAGCGAAGCGAGCACGTCTGGTCGTGGTTCAAATCCCATCCCCACCGCTTCTGTGGCGAACGGACGTGAGGAGCGACGCGGAAACGGTAGGATTCGAATCGGAGTAACGCGTTCTGAGAGCGCACCGAGACTGAAGCGCTCGGCGGCCAGGCGATTCGAACGGTCGCTTCATCAGGGCTCGATTATCCACGGAGCAACCGGGACGGGCCAGTGTCAGGTAATTGTTACTTATGGCCGACCCGGATTGTCAATTTAATGTTCATTACAATAAATTCGGTAGAATATATTACATTTCGGCGTGATTGTTGACTATCTATAGTGGGGACAACGAGTGAAAAATATAGAAGGAGGCGCTCTATCAGAGTAATATCCTATGACTAGTCGCTTGTTACATTAACTATAATGGAAATTAACAATATCCGTAGTTATTTATAATATAGACCGATCATCTGTGAACCGGTGGCATTTCCCCTATGGTAATCGAGTTCGCACATAGCCCGTTGGTGACGTTTATTCTCGGGCTCGCGGCAGTCGTACTGATGCTGGTCGTGTTGGATCTTCCGGCGTTCGTCGGTCTGATCATCTCGGCGTTTGTCGTCGGACTCATCAACACCGTCTTCGTCCCGGATTTCGGCCCGTCGGAAGCGGCGGGACGGGTCGCGACGGAGTTCGGCGACGGAATGGCGGGTATCGGTATTCCCATCCTGATGGCTGCGATCATCGGAAAGGCGATGCTCGAGAGCGGTGCCGCACAGCGCATCGTCAGAGGCTTTCAGGGGGTCCTCGGCAGCGGTAACTCCGATATCGCGCTGTGGGGGAGCAGTACTGTCCTCGCCATTCCGGTGTTCTTCGACAGCGTCTTCTACCTGATGGCGCCGCTCGCGCGATCGATGCGCGCTAGGGTGGGCCGCGACTACACGCTGTTCATCGTCGTCGTCGGCGCCGGCGCGGCGACGGCCCACGTGTTCGTCCCGCCGACGCCCGGTCCGCTCGCGGTCGCCGAGGAGATCGGTGCCGACCTCGGGATGACGATCGCCGTCGGCGTCGTCACGGCGGTGCCCGCGGCGCTCATGGCCGGCATCGTCTACGGTCGGTGGCTCAACAAGCGGCTGGACATCCCGCTCCGCGACGCGATGGCGACCTCGACCGACGAGCTCGAGGAACTGGCCAACCGCAAGACGGGCAACCTCCCGGGCGTGCTCGAATCCGCGGCTCCCGTCCTCCTCGCCGTCGCGCTGGTCGGTTCCTACACGTTCGTCGATAGCTTCGCAGGCGTCATCCCGCAACTGGCGGCGCTGGAACCGTACGTCGTCTTCCTCGGCGACAAGAACGTCGCGCTGACGATCGCCGCGATGGCGGCCGCCTGGACGTTCTACCGCCACAGCGACATGTCCACTGACGCCTGGACCGAGGAGATGACCGAGGCGCTGAAAAGCGGCGGAAACATCGCGGCGATCACCGCCGCCGGCGGCGCCTACGGTGCGTTGCTCGCCGCCTCGGGCGTCGGCGACTACATTACGGGTGCGCTGTCGAGCGTCGGAATTCCGCTGCTTGTCAGCGCCTGGCTGATCGCCGCGATCGTCCGGGTCGCGCAGGGGTCGGCGACCGCCGCGATGCTGACGGCCGCCGGGATCATGGCGCCGCAGGTGCCCGAACTCTCCGTGCACCCGGCGTTTCTCGTGATGGTGATCGGCGCGGGCGGGAACATCTGCTCGTGGTACAACGACAGCGGCTTCTGGCTGGTCAAGGAGATCGGCGGTCTGACCCAGGCCGAGACGCTCAAGACCTGGACCGTCCTGACGACGATCATCTCCGTCACCGGCCTGGTTACAACGCTGGTCGTGTCGAGCGCCGTCCAGCTGATTTAACCGCTATCGTTCTCTGAGCGGTCGTTATCGGCCGTTTTCGAACGAGTCCACGGAGTCGGTTCCCGCCGAGTCGGTGACTCGACACCGTCGTGACGGATGCAAAACAGTGAGACGTCAGCGACGCTTGGTCGGTGGTAGCGGCGCCGGCCGCGACCGGCGCGTCGCAGTTCGTACCCTCGCGCTCACACCTCGTCGCGATCCGTGAACGTATAGCGGCGGGCGATGGCGTCGCCATCGTCGTTCAATTCGTGGAAATCGGCGAACCCGAACGTGACGTCTTCGCCGGCCTGGCGACCGGCGAACGAGCCGTGGACGGCGATCGCGTCGCCGTCGACGACGAGATCGCGGACTTCGTGACTGCCCTCCTCGAGCGGCCGCTCGTCCTCGTAAAACGCCCGGAGTGCCTCCCGGCCTTCGATCGCTCCCTGGCCGGGACGCTCGTAGCGAACGTCTTCCGTGAACAGTTCGACCAGATCGTCGTACCGGCCCGCGTCGACGAGTTCGTAGTACTTCCGTACCATCGCTTCCGGCTCCGAATCGGCCATACCCGGACTTCGGCCGACCCCCTCCTAATTCCCACGCATCGCTGCGCCGCGCTCTCGGCGAGGCCTGCGCCTGGCCGTCGATCGTCGGGAAGCGCCGAGAGCCCGCCGCCCGCTTTCCGACCCGCGGGAGCGGCTACCGATACGACAGGTCCAGATCGAGCGCGCGCTCGAGCAGGTCCCCGTCGTAGTACGCTTCGGTCTGGCCGGACCGCATCTCGTCGATCGCCCGAACCGTCCGGACCGTGTTCACGAAGTTCTTGAACGTCGCCTCGTCGACCATCTGGCCGTCGATGGTGACCGCGCCGGTCCCCTCCCGCTTGGCCTCGTTGAACCGCTCGATCTTGCGGACGTCGCGCTCGAGTTCCTCGGGCGTCGGCATGTGGACCGTATTGGCCTGGGTCGTCTGCTTGGGGTGGAGCGACCACGAGCCGTCCAGTCCCAGGCGGGCCTCGTGTTCGACCTGGTCGGCGTAGTCGTCGGCGTTGTAGAACGTCAGCCCGGCCCGCTCCTTGAACAGGTCGTCGAAGGGGCCGCCGATGGAGACCAGGCCGGCCGCGCTGGCCTCGTTGGACATGGCCTCGAGGAGGCCGTCCCAGCGCGGGCGACCGTCGCCGAGGTCGCGGCCGCCGAGTTCGGCGGTGTAGTCGACCGGGCCGAAGACGAGTCCGGTTAGCCGGGAGTCCTCGCCGAACATCGCGATCTTGCGGAGATCCGAGCGGGCGCGGCCAGTCTCGACGATGATCGAGAGGCCGATCGAGCCGTCGGCGTAGCCGTGTTCGGCCTCGGTTTCGGCGACGACCTCGGCGGCGCGGCGGACGTCCTCGAGGCGGCCGACCTTCGGGACGACGACGCCGTCGATCTCGTCGCCGATTTCGGCGACGAGCCGGTCGATCTGGTCGCGGCCCTTCTCGCGATAGGTCTCGTCCTCGTAGCTCCACTCGACGCGGGGCCAGATCTCGCCGGGGAAGTCGTGCTGGGGGACTTTCTCGATCGTGTTCTCAAGCCCCTCGGCTTTCATGTCGGGGGCCGTCCCGTCCTCCATGTCGGGGACGAGCCAGTCGGGCGCCTGAAATCCCTCGGCCGTGAGGGCCGAGACGAGGTACTTCGCCGAGTCGTCTTTCGGAACGGCGGCCGGTGCGGTCTGGAACGTGCGGCAGAGTCGGATGTCGTCGCTCATGTGTCGTGTAGTGCGTGTAGTTGTGGGTTTGGATGGTGGATACTGCGGCTGCTGCGCGGCGTCTGCTACGGCGATCGTTTCCGTATCTCGGCGGTCCGCGTCCCCGAGTAGACGGGTTCGTCGTCCTGGTTGAACGCGATGTGCTCGAACCGGACGGCGCCCGCCCGGTCGGTCGCGGCGGCGTTCTCGGACGATGTCTGAGAGCTGGTCGAGAGTTTCTCGACGCTGTCCGCGGCCTCGAGCACGCGCGTGAACGCGTAGACGGTGTCGCCCGCCGCGACGAACGTGTGGAACGACTCGTCGTCGAACCCGACCTCACGCCAGGTCGCCTCGTCGGAGCGGGCGTGGCCCAGCGCGGTCGAGCGGGTGACGTCGCCGTAGGTGACGATATCGCCCGACGGCGAGTCGGCCATCACGTCGACGTTGTGGTGCTGTTTGGCCGTATTGAGCGTCGAGAGCGGCAGCGAGGCGACGGTGACGGCGTCCTGCGTGCGGCCGCGCTCGTGGCGGTAGGCGACCGCGGCGTCGCGGTCTTCGGCCTCCTCGAGGGCGGCGACGAAGTCCTCGAAGTGGCCGCCCGCCGGCGTGACGAACTCCGCGGGGAGGTCGGGGCCGTTCTCTCCCTCTTCCTCCTCGGCGGCCGCAGCGCTGCCGCCGTCGGTCTCGACAGGGTCGCGCCGCGGGATCATATTCGTGCGCTCGTAGGAGCACAGCACCTCGCCAGTCTCGGCGTCCGTCCCGCGGGTGCGCCAGGAGACGATGCCGTACTGGGGCCGGGAACTCGAGGTCGCCGTGTTCACGACCTCGCTCTCGACGCGGAGTTCGGTGCCCGCGTAGACGGGCGCGCCCGGGAACCGCACGTCGGTGCGGCCGAGGAAGTAGCCGCCCTTCTCGCTGAGGTCCTCGACGGTGATCCCCAGCGTCGCGGCGGTGAGGTAGTCCGGGTGGATCGGCGGCTCATCGAAGCCACGCGCCTCGGCGGCGTCGCTGCGCCAGTAGGCCGGATCGTGGTTGAGCGTCTGGCCCATCCACTGCTCGTTGCCCCACCGCGTGAGCGTGAGGCCGGGATCGTGTTCGATGACGTCCCCTTCCTCGAAGCGCTCGAAGTAGTTGCCCTTCTCCTTAGTGTCGGCCCGGTCGAGCGCCTGTGCGAACGCGTCGGGATCGGTCCAGTCAGTCATCTGCGGTCACCTCGTCACTGGTGGCTGGTAACTGTTCTCGTTCCCGTCGCGCGATCGTCCGTCGCATCTCGTTCTCGACGATCATGTACCCCTCGTCGAAGCCCATCCCCGGCTTGGCGAGCATCTGCGCGGCGTCGGTCGCGAGCGCGACGTGGGCGCAGGCCCGCGCCGAGGTCGCCGTCTCGTTGCAGGTCCCGCCCAAGTACGCGCGGGTCTCGGTCCCTTCGCAGTAACGGACCGCCTGGCCGCTCCGATGGATTCCGCCCAGGTCGGGCGTCTTAACCTGCACCAGGTCGGCGGCCTCGGCGTCGACGAACGCCTGCACGTCCGCGAAGGTGTTACACCACTCGTCGGCGACGATATCGACGCCGACGCCGGCGTCGGCCAGGCCCTCGCGGAGTTCGACCATCGCCTCGATCTGTTCGGCGCGGCCGCCGGCGTCCATCGGCCCCTCGATCTGGATCGGGAACGGATCGGCGGCGTCCTCGAGCGCGGCGAAGTAGTCGACCACCTCGTCGCGGTCGTAGGGCGCGCCGAAGGTCTCGCCGATCATCCCGTACACGTCGATGTGGAACCGCGGCTCGTAGCCGTCGGGGCCGAGCACCCGCGAGCGCTCGACCAGCCACTCGACGTACTCCAGTAAGGTCTTGCCGTCTGCGCCGATCTTCTCGACGCTGTTGATCAGCGCGTGGGGCAGGACCGGCACGCCCTTGACGAACATCTTCTCGGTGTTGATGTAGCGGTCGTCGCCGGACTGGCCGAAGACCGGCACCGGCTCCGTCGCCGGGTCCGTTCCGAGCGCGTCGGCCAGCACGTCCGTGCGCGTGGTCGTTGCGGCTTCCGCGGCCGCGGAAAGCAGCGCCTGGGAGACGCCGTACCGGATCGCCGTGTGGAGCCGATCGTCGTCTACTCGCAGTTCCTCGAGCGTCTCGGCGTTATCGAGGAGGTCGGTCGCGTCGCGACCGACGAGTTCGTCGGCGACGGGCCCCTCGATCACGGGTGCGTACTCCTCGGCCCGAAACAGCGGGTCGCGCCCGCCGGCGCCGGAGTACTGGACCGCGGCGCAGTCGCCTCGCGCTACGGTGCCGTCTCCGAGTTCGACCTCGACGATGAGCGTCTCGCCGGCCTGGCGAATCTCGTCGAAGCCGTCGGTGATGGGCTCGCCGTCGTAGGTGAAGCCGTCCTGCTGTGCGCCCCGCTTGATCGCGCGCTGGTCGTCGAAGAAGAACCCGGCGTAGCCGGGCGTCGCGTGAATGCCTGTGATTTCCGTTGTCATAGTCGTGTTAGACGTCACCCTGTGTCCGCGGGCGGCCGATGAGCTTGCCGTCGCTGATCGCGTCGACGTCGTCCGCGACCATCCGGAACGACTGGTCGCGGCCCTCGGTGTCGGCGCGCCGCGAGAGCCTGGCCTTGTGAATTTCCTTGATGTCGTCGTCCATCGCGAGATCGCCCCACTCGAAGATTCGGACGCGACCGTCGTCGTCGCGGGCCGGTAGGACCGCGCCCTTCGCGCTGTCGCTGGGGGCGAAGGGGACGTCGAGCGCGCCGGAATCGAACGCCTTCAGCGTCCCCTGAACGACGTCGCCGTCGCCGTGCTCGAAGATCGTGTCCATCAGACACCGTGTCTCGCGTTCGATGAGATCCTGTTCCTCCGTGATGCCGTCGATGTCGATCTCCTGTTCGATCGCCATGTCGATGACCTGGCGCGTGGTGCGCAGGCCGGCGGCGTTGGCCTCCTTGGTCGGGACGCCCTGGAACTCCTGGGGCGACTTAGTGATGACCTTGTCCGGCCTGGCGATGGCGGCGGTCATCCCGCCGAGGCCGATCACGCCGTTGGCGCGGGCCTCGTCCGGCGGGAACCCGCCCATCCACTCGTGGAAGACCGTCGTGACGACGACCTCGTCGGGGAGGTACTCGTCGCCCAGCTTCTGTAAGGCGTTCAGGGCGGCCACGTCCTGCACGACGTTGCCGACCTGACCGTAGCCGAGCGTGATCGAGCGCACGCCCTGCGTGGCGGCGAGTTTCCCCTCGACCAGCATGATCGCGATGGCGATCGACGGCGGGACCAGCGTCCCCGTCAGCGGGCCGAACGGCTCGCGGTTGATCCGCACGCCCCGCTCCGTGTACGCGCCCGCCAGGCGGTCGACGAACTGCCACTTCTCGATAGTCTCCGCTAAGCCGTGGCGCTTCGTGTAGGGGATGTTGTAGGAGATCGGCCCGCCCTCGAAGCTCTGAAAGCCGCCAGCGAAGGTGATCGCCGCGAGCAGCCTGGCGTCGGGCGTGCCGTGGCGCACCTCGATCGGGGCGTCGATCGACTCGATCAGCTCGCGACAGCCGTCGACCCCGTGGTTGACGGCCGGAAAGCCGTTGAGGGTGTCGTCGCCCGTCTCGCGGGCCTTTTCGAGCCCTTGTTGGGCCTTCTCGTACTCGTTGTCGCGCGTGTACGAGTCGATGGTCGTCGGCAAGAGGTCCGCCTGGCCCTCCCGGTGGAGGTACTCCAGGAGTTCTACCTGATCGTCGAGCCGGGGGACGCCGGCTCGGGGTTGGAGCAGGGGTTTGTCGGCGGATTCGAGGACGTCGGCGAACCGCTTGTGTGTGGGCAGCGATTCGTGGTAGGCGACGGCATCCTCGAAGTCGACGTCCACCCCCGTGGACCAGTTCGATCGGATTTCGTCGTCGATACGCCGTAGCTCGTCGGACGGAATGCGTTCGTCTCGTATCATCGAGGGCATCTACGAACTGATGGTCGCTCGCTCCGACTCGGGTGGGCTGATCCGAAGGTCCTCGCGGAGTGCGGCGATCGCCTCCTCGGGGTCCGTCTCGGAGTCGAAGACGCGGTCGAATCCGAGCTCCCGGAACTGCCGCCGGGTGTGCTCGAAGTCGTCTTGCCCGACGGCGAGGTTGCCGCCGATGTAGGTGACCGCGTCGACGCCCGCGTCCTCGAGGACGCGGTGGAATCCCTGACAGTCCTGCTCGGCGTGCCCGTAGAGCGACGAGACCAGTACGGCCTCGGCGTCGTGCGCTACCGCCGCCTCGGCGAACTCCGCTTGGGAGGTCTGAACGCCGAGGTTGACGACGGTGAAACCGGCTGCACTGAGGGCTTGCTCGAGGATCGTAATGCCGACGACGTGGGCGTCGGAGCCGATCACGCCGAGGACGACCGTTCGGGACATCGTATCCAGAACCATGATGAACTGCGGTATAAACTTAATGATCTTCCATGATAATACTCCTTAAACGTCCTAACAGCCTCCCTATGACAGCATCTCACAACAGGGTGGCATCACAACACAAACTACATGATCAATGGTAAAGGTTTTGGCGATGGTTTCGGTACGTGGCCCTACATGGGAGCGCTTTCGAATCTTCGCGTGCTGGACCTAACCCAGGTCCTCGCGGGGCCGTACTGTACGATGCTACTCGCGGATCTCGGCGCGGACGTCGTCAAGATCGAACGGCCCGGCGGCGACCTCATCCGGTCGAACCCGCCGTTCGTCGACGACCCCGAGGCGGAGGCCTACGGGGGCTACTTCCAGAGCGTCAACCGCGGGAAGAAGAGCATCGAACTCGACTTCGGCGACGAGGACGACCGCGCGGACTTCCTCTCGCTCGTCGAGGAGGCCGACGTCGTCGTCGAGAACTACCGCGCGGGCACGATGGAGAAGTACGATCTCGGCTACGAGACGCTCCGCGAGCGCAACCCGCAGCTGATCTATTCCTCGATCCGCGGCTTCGGCGACCCGCGCACGGGCGAGACCGACCGCCAGGGCCAGCCCTCCTTCGACCTCATCGCGCAGGCGCTGGGCGGCGTCATGGAGATCACCGGCCAGGCGGACGGCCCGCCGACGAAGGTCGGCCCCGGGATCGGCGACCTCTTCACCGCGACGCTGAACTGCATCGGTATCCTCGCGGCGGTCAACCACCGCGCACAGACCGGCGAGGGCCAGTACGTCGACACCGGGATGTACGACTCGATGCTCAGCTTCACCGAGCGCGCCGTCTACCAGCAGTCCTACACCGACGAGCCGCCGACGCGCCAGGGCAACTCCCACCCGACGCTGTTCCCCTACAACGCCTTCGAGACGGCCGACGGCTACGCCGTCGTCGCCGCGTTCAACGACAACCACTGGGCCGCCCTCTGCGAGGCGATGGACCGCCCGGACCTCGCCGAGGCGTACCCGACGGCCGCGGACCGCCTGGCGAACCGCGAGGCGCTCCGCGAGGAACTGGCCGCCTGGGCGGCCGACCGCACGAACGAGGAACTCGTCGGGACGCTCGAGGGCCGCGTCCCGGCCGCGCCGGTCCAGAACACCGAGGAGATCTTCGACGACCCGCACGTCCACGCCCGGGACATGCTTGTGCCGGTCGAACAGCCGGGTGCCGACGCGGACGTCGAGATCGCGGGCACGCCGATCAAGATGACCGAGACGCCGCCCCGCCCCCGCGGTCGCGCGCCGCTGCTGGACGAACACCGCGAGGAAATTCTGGACGAGGCGGCGGTCGAGACCAAGTCCGACGCCGAAGACGCGGACGTCGATCCCGACTCCGAGACGACGGCCGACGACTGACGTCGCCGCCTACTCCTTCGCGCTCAGTACGTCGAGTCCGTCCTCCGTGATCCGAACGTGGAGGAGCGCGTCCGCCTGGTCCGCGTCCGACGCGAGGTCGGAATCGGAGCCGACGACGTCGTCGAGTTCCGGCGCACAGCCCGCGAAGCCGACCTCGTTGAAGCCGCAGGCGCCACAGATCGCGCCGTCGGGCAGCGGCTCGTAGTCGTCGTCCCGCTCGACGGCCGGGAGGTAGCCCTGATCGCTGAGTTCTTCGCCGCATTCGGTACAGGTGAGCGATTCCGGTGTCGACTCGAGTTCCATACCCGGACTGTCAACGGCGGAAAGTAATCCTTTTGCGGGTCCCCTGCACACGTCGGAGTATGAGCAGCGACTGGCCAGTCGATCCCGACGGCGAGGAGGGCAGCGAGGGCATGCGCAAGTACGACATGCGGATCATCGCGGACAAGGTCGACGAGGAGGAGGACTTCCCGCTCAACCGCGACGAGTTCGTCGCGGAGTACGGCGAGTATCCGATTCGGATCAACCACGAAAAGATCGTCGCGATGCGTGAAATCTTCGAGTACGTCGACGAGGAGGAGTTCGAGACGATCCTCGACATGCACAAGGCCGTCGGGAACGCCATGCGCGAGGGGAACTTCTGGAAGTACCACCCACAGGGCAAGGATCCAGAGAAGATCCGCGCGTAACGCACGCGTCGGCGACGCAACGGACTCGTTCTCCCGCCCATCACGAATCTGGATTGCGTATCACTTATACGACGGCGTTCGAAAGAGTCGTCCACAGTGACTAACACGCAGGTGACGCTCGTTCAGATCGACAACTACGGGCCGTGGACGGTAACACCCGAACCCCGTAGAGAGGCCGACCTCCAGACCATGCAGTCTCGGCTGTACGCGGACGTCTCCCAGTTCGTGGGTAACCGCGGCGGCTACACCTTCTTCACTCGCTTCGACAACATGATCGCCGTCACGAACGGGCTCTCGATGGAGGATCACGCGCTCCTCCAGGAGACGATCGGCAACCGCTATCCCGTAACGCTCAGCCTCGGCGTCGCGACCGGGCGGACGCCCGTCCAGGCGCTGTCCGACGCGACCGCACGGGTTCAGGAGGCCGGCAGCGCACAGGACAAGAGCCGACGGGAGTGTCTCGAGGGCCGAACCATCGAAGACCCCCACCGGACCGACGACGACGTCCAGATCGCCCACTTCGACGTGATCAACGCGACCGGCCAGTACACGGACGAACTCAACGCCTTCGACACCTTCATCGAGATCGAGCAGGGGTACGCCGAACTCATGCGCCACATGCGCTACGCCCACGACAGCCTCTCCTTTTTCGTCGGCGGCGACAACGTCATCGTCGTCTGCCCGGATCTCGCGGCGGGCGACTACGAGGACGCCATCTACCACGTCGAGGAGGCCGTCGACGTCGAACTGCAGGTCGGCGTCGGCCGCGGCGAGAGCGCCCACGAGGCTGGCTACGCCGCGAAACACGCCCTCGAAACGTGCCGGGCCGACGGGACCAGGGTCGAACTCGACTTCGACTGAAGGAGCGCCGTATCCCGGAGCCAGAGAACTTCACTGGCTATTTTCTTAAGTGTAGCGGGGGTAGCTTTTAGCCCGTTCGTGGGATTCATTCACACATGGAATCGGAACTGTCCGTCAGGGACGTCCTGGCGAGCGAATACGTCGGCGTCAGCGAATCTGATACCGCCCTGAGCGTCGTCCGGCTCATGCGCGAGGAACGGACGAGTTGCGCGCTCGTCCTCCGCGGCACGGAACCCGTCGGAATCGTGACCGAGTGGGACGTACTCGGCCTGGTCGCCGCCGAGCGCGAGCCGGCCGAGACGACCGTCGACGAGGTGATGACAACGCCGGTCATCGCGGTCGACCCCGATCGGTCGCTCACCGACGTCGCGACCACGATGGCCCGCGAGAACATCCGCAACATCGTCGTCGAGGACGAGGCCGGCATCCGCGGCCTGGTCACCCAACGCGACGTCATCGCCGCCGCGAGCTCGTTCCAGGCGACGATGACGCCGTCCCGCTCGGGCGAGCCGCCGGTCGACCGCGAGCGCGCGATCGCCGACTCGGCGGCGCCCCGCGCTCCCGCGGAGAACGCCGACGCCGGCGTGCTACCCAACGGCGGCGACGAGTACACGACGCAGGGCGTCTGCGAGACCTGTGGCTCGCTCGCGGACGAGCTCTGGGACGCCAACGGGCAACTGGTCTGCTCGGACTGCCGGACGGTGTAGCGAACGCCGACCGTAGCTGTCACCTAACGGTAGCGACGGGGCGTCATCGGCCCCCTACGCGGATTTCACCGATAGAAAGACCTTTCGGGTGCCGCGATGCAGGGGTCGATAATGATCGCGACCCTCGACGACCTGGACGTCGAAGGGACTACCGTCGGTGTCCGCGTCGACGTCAATAGTCCGATCGACGACGACGGCACGCTCGCGGACGACGCCCGTCTACGCGCCCACGTCGACACCCTCTCGGAACTGCTCGATCGCGGGGGCCGCGTCGCCGTCCTGGCCCATCAGGGCCGGCCCGGCGGCGACGACTTCGTCTCCCTCGACCCCCACGCGGATCGCCTCTCGGAACTGCTCGGCCGCCCCGTCGACTACGTCGACGCAACCTTCTCCGCGGCCGCTCGCGAGGCCGTCAGCGACCTCGAGAACGGCGACTGCCTCGTCCTCGAGAACACCCGCTTCTACAGCGAGGAGTACATGGAGTTCGACCCCGAGCGGGCCGCCCGAACCCACCTCGTCGAGGGCCTCGAACCCGTCCTCGACGCCTACGTCAACGACGCCTTCGCCGCGGCCCACCGCTCGCAACCTTCGCTGGTCGGGCTCCCGACCGCCCTGCCCAGCTACGCCGGCCGCGTGATGGAGACCGAACTCGACGTGCTGGGATCGATCGAAGCGACCCCCGAACCGCGGGTCTACGTCCTCGGCGGCGCGAAGGTGCCCGACTCGATCGACGTCGCCTGGTCCGTCCTGGAGAACGACCTGGCCGACCACGTCCTCACCGCGGGCGTCGTCGGCAACGTCTTCCTCATCGCGGACGGTGTCGACCTGGGCGACGCCAGCTCCGATTTCATCTACGATCAGGGCTACTGGGACGAGATCGACCGGGCCGCCGACCTGCTGGACGCCTACGGCGACCGGATCGCGCTCCCGCGGGACGTGGCCGTCGCCCGCGACGACGAGCGCTACGAACTCGGCGTCAACGCCCTCCCGCCGGAAGAGGGCGAGTCCGCGATGGACGTCGGCGAGTCGACGCTCGAGTACTACCAGCGGATCCTCGACGACGCAGAGACGGTCATCCTCAACGGACCCGCTGGCGTCTTCGAGGACGACCGCTTCCAGACGGGGACCCGACGGCTGTACGGTGCCGCCACGGACGTCTCGACGAGCATCGTCGGCGGCGGCGACACCGCCTCGGCCTTGCGTCGACTCGGCGTCGAGGGCTTCTCCCACGTCAGCACCGGTGGCGGGGCCGCCCTGCGGATGCTCACCGCCGAATCACTGCCCGCCGTAAGCGCACTCGAGAATGCCCCCGAGCAACCCGCGGCCGACGATTGACATCGAACCCGCTGCGCGGGGCGACCTCGACGCCCTCGCGGACATGTGGGTTCGGCTCGCTCGCGACCAACGCACGTACGGGTCGGCCATCCGCGCCGACGCCAACCGCGAGACGATGCGCGAGACGCTCGCGGCCCACCAGGTCAACGACGGCCTGCTCGTGGCCCGTCTCGGGGGTCGAGGAGCGAGAGCGGGAACGGCAACGGCAACAGCAACGGGGACTGAAACCGATTCCATCGTCGGCTTCGTCTCGTTCTCGATCGAACGGGGCTCCCTCGACCTCGACACCACCCGCGGCCTGCTCTCGAACATCTACGTCGATCCCGCCTACCGCGACCGCGGCATCGGCGCCGCGCTGCTCGAGGCCGCCGAGGACGCCCTCGCCGAGCGGGGCGCCGACGTCATGCTACTCGAAGTGATGGCCGACAACGAGGCCGCCAGGCGATTCTATCGCCGCCAGGGGTACGATTCGTTCCGAGTGACGATGGGGCGGCCGCTGGAGGAACGCGACGATCGCGGCGATCGCAGCGAAAACGATACACACTCAAAGGAGGACGGCTAACCACCGGCCAGCGCCAGGGGAGCATGGGCGGTTCATGCACTCGACTTGTAATCGAGACTTCGTGGGTTCAAATCCCACCCCTGGCTTAAACCCCTTCGTTCAAGACTCCCCTTGACTGCTGCCCGACATTTCTGATTTTCGAAGGGCGTCGACAATTCGGTCCGACGGTGTAACCCGCGCTTCTCCCCGGCCTTCCGGAGGACTATATCGCCTGTGCGATCAACGGAGTGACCCGCACGGACCGATCGAGGGACTGCGATGTCGAACCTGAAACGATCTCTGAGAACGTCGATCGGATATTAATCCCTCTACATTCGTATCCATTCTTCGCGGAACACATACACAAAATGTTTACATAACTTCCATCCTGAATAGCAGTGATGGCCACCGTGAACCGCGTCGTCTCTGCGACCAGGGGAAGGCAAGCCGTCATCGCCCTCGGGGCGATGTACGTCGTGCTTGCCGTCGGGTGGCTGTTCCTGTGGCCCACCGAAAATAAACCGTTTCTAAATATACTATTCATCTCTATTTTAATCGGCGTTCCCGGCCTCTTCCTCCTCTACGGCGGGCTGCAATTGCCGCGCACGACCATCCATTCCGACTTCTATCTCCGAATCGGATGTTGGTGTCTCGGCGGAATCGGGGGCATGCTCGCCGTCCTCCTGCTCTACCATTTACAGCCCGCCGACAACCTGAGCGAACCGTATCGGAGCGTTCTCGTCCTCACGGCGCTGAGTAGCGTTGCCGGTTTCGGCGTCGGTATGTACGATGCAAAGGCCGAAACGCAAGCGCGTGAAGCCGCACAACGCAACCAAAAACTACAGGAAATACAAGAACAGCTCAAGGAGTCGAACGAACGACTCGAGCAGTTCGCATACGCGGCGTCTCACGACCTCCAAGAACCGCTCCGGATGATTACGAGTTATCTCCATCTCCTCGAACGCCGGTATGCGGACGATCTCGACGAGGAGGGCGAGGAATTTATCGAGTTTGCCGTCGACGGCGCCGAGCGGATGAGCGAGATGATCGACGGATTACTCGCCTATTCCCGCGTCGAGACGCAAGGTGAGCCGTTCGAACCGGTCGATCTGAACGAGGAACTCGCAGACGTACAGAAAAACCTCGAACTCCGAATTACCGAAAGCAATGCCGACATCACTATCGACGACCTCCCCCGCGTCACGGGTGATCGAAGCCAATTGCGTCAGGTTTTCCAGAATCTACTGAGCAACGCTATCGAATACAGTGGCGATGAGACACCGACCATTTTCGTCACTGCCGAGCGAAACGACGCGATGTGGACGATATCGGTCCGAGACGAAGGAATCGGCATGCAACCCGACCAGCAAGAACGCATCTTTGAACCGTTTCAACGGCTCCACAGCCACGACGAGCACGCCGGCACCGGTATCGGTCTCGCGCTTTGTAAGCGGATCATCGAGCGTCACGGCGGACGAATCTGGGTGGACTCCGAGCCTGGCGAAGGAGCAACGTTCTCGTTCACAGTACCGGTACGACGGCCGGGAAATTCGAGTCCACCGAACCAGTAACGAGACCTCTCTCGGGCCCTCTACTGGGACGACCCATCAGGAGCGGTATCGAGTGAGACGAACGAGCGGTGCTCCAATCGTATGGCTTCTTCATGAGGAAAGATCGTCAGCGATGCGTCGGCAGCTGGCGTTCGGATGCGGTCCGGCGAGGTGGGGCGTCGTTTCCACCGGTCAGAAATAGCGGGGCGAATATCGAGGTGAGCGACGCGGATGCACTCAGCATCCAGCAGGACAGAACACCACTCGAGAGCGAATCACCGCTCGGCGGCGCGAAGTAATCGGCGACGGCAGTCTCGCCGGTTTCGAGTACCTCGCTAAAAGTGGCGGTGACCAGCCGCCACGACCATCACGAGATCGATCAAACGGCCGCACCCGTCGACGAGTGCGACAGTCCAACGTAACGTCGGATTTCGAAATAAGTATTTTTTAAAGCGCTAACGAGAGTGACGAGTTCCGAAGTCTCCGGTTGGCTTACCAGTCGTTTCGAATTTACGTCGCCGGCGGGTTGCCATCGACGCGTTCACCACAGACCGATGGCGTTCCCGAGAACGACCGTCGTAAACAGCAACAGTCCCAACAGCAGCAACGCCACGACTTCGGGAGACTTGAACGGGCTGAATACGCCCGCAATCCGGTCCACGTATGCGTATTTCCGAACGGCGGTCCATCGCCCCTTCCCTTCGTTTGCCACGTCCCAACATTCGGCCGCCGTTACTAAAAACGCACGCGAAATAGCAAATCGCCGCAAGGATAGCGGAGGAGAGGGCGGGCCAGGCGGCTGGCTGTTTCGTATTCGAAAACCGACCGGACTTGGGAGATCCGGTGTCGGTTTAGGTACGTTTATGAGTGCGGATTCCTCCCCTGCAACTACCCGTGGCGGGTACCGTTCGGAACTCATCCACCACCTATCGCCCCCACGGGGACCTAACTCGGTCACCGAACCGTCGTCCACAGACCCTTTTCCCATCGACGTCGTAGGGGATCCATGGCAAGCGGGCAGTCGGACAGTCCGACCGGATACGGCTTCGCCGGGAGTCTCAATTGGTTGATTAGCGGCGCACTCGGCGGCGTCACCGGCTCGCTGATTTTCGGCGGCGTCCTGTGGATGATCGACCCGGAAGTCGTCACCACCGGCATCCCCGGGATATACGGCGTCCGTCCGAGCGGCCCCACCGGCTGGCTGTTTCACTTGATCCACGGACTCGTCCTCGGCATCGTCTTCGGGTACCTCGTCACTCACGATCCGCTCCGGCGCCGTCTCGAGACGAGTCGCGACGCCGACCGCATCGCTTCGTTCGGTCCCACCGCCCGCTTTGCACTCGCCGGGATCGGGTACGGGCTGACGATCTGGGCCGTCGTCTGGGTGGGCCGTTCGCTCCCCCTGGGGCCCGTCCAGCGGATCGGGGCGCTCGGCTTCCCCGTCCATCCCCTCGTGAACGCCGTCGGCCATCTGTGCTACGGCCTGGTGCTCGGCACGCTCTTCTCGTTTCTGATCGATCTCTCGCCGCCCGACGAGGAGGCGACGGCCCAGTACGAGGACACGCCTGATTCGCCAGGCGAGTAACGCGAACCGGGTCGCCGCTGAGAGCCGCTTCTCAGCAGCCGAGTGTCCGGAAAGCCGGCCAAAGGCCGTCGGTGGAGTCATCCTAGAAAGCAGTGATCTGCGGTCCTGAACGACGGAGACGTCGTCGCGCTCACTCGAGGAACCGCGTCTGGACGTCGCCGGTCGGCATCATACAGCGGTCTTTCTCGCCGAACCACTGGTACCGACGGGCCGCGACGAAGTCGTACATCCGGTCACGGATCGCTCGGGGGAGGAACCGGAACGGCGACAGCAACGCGTACGCGCCGCCCAGCAGTTCGGCGATCCGGATGACGGCCGCGGACTTGACGTAGCAGTCGTCGCCCTCGACGAGGACGATCGACTCCAGGGAGTCCGTCGGGAGCCCGTGCTCCGCGAGCAGCGCCTGGCCGACCTCCGATTGGAGGGACGCGAAGTGAAATTTCCCTTCGGAGTCCCGCGGCACGACGAACTGGACGAACCCGTTACAGAGGTTACAGACGCCGTCGAATAGGATGATCGGGTCCTCGTCCGGCACCTGACTGTCGGTACACATCAGATACCCGTCCCTTAGGCGCGGCGATAGTTCAGCATTCCGATCATCGACCCGACTCGGGAGGCGACGGCTCGACAGTCGGGCCAGCGGTGACCCGCGGCCGCGGTTCGCGCGGGACGCCTGGCCCGTGTTACTCCCGTTCGGTCAAACGCGCGTTTTAGCCTCCACTACGCTTATACGGTACAGTCGTGACTGGTGTAATACCATATAGGACGCCGAATGAAACTACCGCTCTCTACTGACGGCCGACGGCGGATCACGGACGGCCGCGATCGGTTCGCACGCGCGATCGAGCGACGGTTCGCGGTCGATCTGCGCGCGCTCGCGGCGTTTCGAATCGCGCTCGGGCTCTTGGTGCTCGCCGATCTGGCGCGCCGATCGCGGAACCTCGAGGCGTTCTACACGGACGCCGGCGTCCTCCCGCGGGCCGCCCTGTACTCGGACTACTCGAACGGCTACTCGCTGCACGCGGTCGCCGGCGACGCGTGGACCGTCGCCCTTCTGTTCGTCGTCGCCGGCGGCTTCGCCCTCGCGATGCTCGTCGGGTATCGAACGCGCCTGGCGACGGCCTGTTCGTGGCTGTTGCTCGTCTCACTGCACGTCCGCAACCCGATGGTCCTCAACAGCGGCGACGTGTTGCTCCGGCTGCTGTTGTTCTGGGCGATCGTCCTACCGCTGGGCGAGCGGTGGGCGGTCGACGCCGTCCGCACCGATCGGGATCGGGGCCGGGGCCGAGACCGGGACCGCAGCCGGTCGACCGTCTCGAACGTGGCCACGGCGGCGCTGTTGCTCCAGATCGTCGGTATGTACGTCTCGAACGCCGCCTACAAAGCGGGCGGCGAGCTGTGGTTGAACGGCGAGGCGATCAGCTACGTCTTCAGCCTGGACTACCAGTTTACCTTTCTGCTCGGCGACGTTCTCGCCGAGCAGCACGCCCTGTTGCGCGTGCTGACCTACGCGTGGCTCGTGCTCGTCGCCCTCTCGCCGCTGTTGCTCCTGCTCACCGGACTCCGGCGGGCCGCGATCGCGTCGGCGTTCGCCGGCATGCACCTCGGGATGCTCGTGACGATGCGGATCGACCTGTTCCCGCTGATCGTCGTCGCGGGGTTGCTGCCGTTCTACCCGCCGGCCGTCTGGGACCGCGCGACCGCGTTGGCGTCCCGGCTCGGCCTGGCGGCCCCGCTCGAACGGTCGGTGGTGTGGCTTGCGTCCGTCCTTCCCGCCGGCCCCGACCCGGGTCGCCTGGTCGACGCCGTGCCGGCGCCGCGGCGGGTCCGCTCGACCGGCCTGGCCCGCGGGCGCGCGCTGTTCGGGACGGTGCTGCCGTGGCTCTTTCTCGTCCTCGTGGTCCTCTCGAACGCCCAGGCGGTCGGCGTAACCGAGGTGCCCGATCCCGGGAAAGAGGTACTCGAATCGACCAAGACCGACCAACACTGGCGGATGTTCGCTCCCGACCCGCTCCAGACGGACGGGTGGTACGTCGTGCCCGGCGAACTCGAGAACGGATCGGAGATCGACGCCCTGTCCCGTTCCGAGGTCGACCGCGATCCACCGCCGAGCCACGAGGCCGTCTACGAAACTGCCCGCTGGCGGAAGTACCTCTCGAACGTCTGGTCGGCCGACAATACGAACCACCGGTCGTACCTGGGGAACTACCTCTGCGAGCGGTGGAACCGCGAGCACGACGCCCAACTCGAGAACCTGACGATCTACTACATGGCCCAGCCCTCGGAGCCGTACAACGAGACCGAACCGGTCACTGACGTCAAACTACAGGAGTACGAGTGTGGCGGCGAGTTCATCCAGTAGCGTCGCCCCGGTTCGGCGTCCGATTCCTGCGGTCCTGGCTTTGCTGGGACTGGTCCGCCCGCTCCGTTCCGTTTCGGGCCGTTTTTCGGCTTCGCTCCGCCGCCGATATTCCCTCCTGACTCCGCTCCCCGGACGACGGTCGTGCGCTGAACTGCGCTGCCGGCCTACGTCGTTTCCGACCCCTGGGCGACCCGTGCCTCGCTCGTCACGGCGTCGACGTGGACGTGGACGTCACCCGAGTCGGTCTCGAGCGGGACGATCCAGGAGGCGCTGGTTCGGTGGGGATCGTCAGTAACGGTGACGTCCTCGTACCCTTCCCCTTCGGCGGTTTTCCGGGCGATCCGGGCCGCCTCGTCGGGGTCCTCGATCCGAATCTCGTCGTTCAGGCGGACGGTGACGACCGGGACGTCGGCCATCCGGACGATCCGCTCAGTGACGCTTCCGACCAGCACCCGATCGAGGCCGGTCCGTCCCTGAGTTCCCATGACGATCATGTCCACGCCGTGGTGGTCGGCGTAGGCGAGAATCTCCTCGTGGGGGACGCCCCGTTCGACCGCCGTGACGACGTCGACACCCTCTCGGTTCGCTTCGCTCTCGACGCGCTCGACGGCCCGTTCCGCGGCTGGGATCGCCTCGTCAGTCTGGAGCGTTCCCAGCGGCCCCTCGGGGACGATCGACAGCGCGTGGATCGTCGCGTCGAAGCGCTCCGCGATCGTCAGCCCGTGAGTGATCGACCGACGGGTCCCGTCGCTCCCGTCCGTCGGAACGAGAATGTCCTGGTACATCGATACCGCGAGGGTACGGAACGCGGGCCTAAATACCCTCGACCCGTCTCTCGCGCGTCGATGCTGGCCCTGTTCGCATCATACCAGCTCACGAGAAAAGACAGATGGATTACTGTTGGAAAGCGTGCTCGCGGTTTTTCCCGAACGATGTAAACATTTTTTACGATACACGGAAACGGATCACATGGAGAATGACAAATCTTGTCACTAACGTCGCGGGTGCCGTCGAGGAACACGGTGACGGCACTGCGATCGGATTTCAGGGGTCCGAAACGAGTTACGAGGAGTTCTGGGGACAGACGGGTGCTTTCGCGGCCGCGCTCGAGGAGCGGGGGCTCGGCGACGACGACCGCGTCGCGCTCTATCTCCCGAACGTCCCGCCGTTCCTGATCGCCTTCCACGGGACGCTCCGGGCCGGCGGGGTCGTCGTTCCGATGAATCCCCAGTACAAGTCCCGCGAGATCGGCCACCTGCTCGGGGACAGCGAGGCCAAGGTCGTCGTCGCGCTGGCCGACCTGGTCCCGTTCGTCCGGGAGGTACAGGACGAGACCAGCGTCGACCACATCGTCAGCATCGGGGGCGAGGCCGAGGGCGCCACGGCGTTCGAGGAGTTCCTCGAACCAGGCGATCCCGAGATTGCCGACCGGGCGGACGACGACGTCGCTGTCCAGCCGTACACGTCGGGGACGACCGGCCAGCCGAAGGGCGTCCAGCTCACCCACGAGAACCTCGCGTCGAACGCGAACGCGGCGGCGAAGCTCATCCCGGACGGAATCCGGCCGGACGACAAGCAGCTCGGGGTCCTGCCGCTGTTCCACATCTACGGGATGACTGTCACGATGAACGCGGCGTTGTTCAATGGCGGCGCGTACTATCCGATGGCTTCGTGGGACGCCCAAGACGCCGTCTCTCTGATCGAGGACGAGCAGCTGACGGTCATGCACGGGGTTCCGGCGATGTACAACGACCTTATCAACCAGCCGAACGCCGAGGAGTTCGACATGTCGTCGCTGCGGCTCTGCGGCGTCGGCGGCTCCGGCATTCCGGTCGAGGTACTCCGGCAGTTCGAGGAGCTGTACGAGCCGAAGATCTACGAGGGGTACGGGCTGACCGAGACGAGCCCGATCACGCACTTCAACAGCCCGATCGAGGGGCGCCGCGTCGGCAGCATCGGCAAGACCGTCCCCGGCGTCGACTCGAAAGTCGTCACCGACGACTTCGAGGAGGTCGGTCCGGTCGAGGAAGGACCGATCGACGAAGACGAGGCCGACCTCCACGAGATCACCGGCGAGATCGTCGTCGCCGGGCCAAACGTGATGAAAGGGTACTACGGCCTCCCCGAGGCCAACGAGGAGGCCTTCACCGAGGAGGGTGGCCGACGCTGGTTCCACACCGGCGACGTCGGCTACCGCGACGAGGACGGGTTCTTCTACGTTGTCGACCGCGAGAAGCACATGATCGTCACCGGCGGCTACAACGTCTACCCGCGGGAGGTCGAAGAGTTGCTCTTCGAACACCCGGACGTCGCCGACGCCGCCGTGGCCGGCATCCCCGACGAGCGCCGCGGGGAGACCGTCAAGGCCTTCGTCGTTCGCACGCCCGACGCCGACGTCACCGAGGAGGAGATCAAGGAGTACTGCCTGACCAACTTAGCGGAGTACAAATACCCCCGCGAAGTCGAGTTCGTCGAGGAACTCCCCCGGACGACCACCGGCAAGGTCCAGAAGTTCAAGCTCCGCGAACGCGAGCAAGAGGAAACGGACGAAGAGGAGGCCGAAGCCGAATAATGGCTCTCGGCGACGCAGTCCGCCTCGACGTCGACGACGAGGGGATCGCGACGATCACGCTCGACCGCCCCGACCGGCGCAACGCGCTCTCGCCGGCGATCAGCGACGGCCTCTCGGCGGCCTTGGACGAGATCGAGGATAGCGACGTCCGCTGCGTGCGTCTCGAAGGCGCGGGTGGCGCGTTCTCTGCCGGCGGCGACATCGAGTCGATGCGCGAGGGCATCGAGAACGACATTCCCGCCGACGAGCGGGTCCGCTCGCTCGAGCGCTCGACGAACGAACTCATCCGCCGCCTGGTCGAATTTCCAGTCCCGACGATCGCCGTCGTCGACGGCCCCGCCGTCGGGGCCGGCGCGAACCTCGCGCTGGCCTGCGACATGCAACTGGCCAGCGAGGACGCCGTCTTCGGATTCGTCTTCCGCCAGGTCGGCCTGAGCGTCGACGCGGGCACCTCCTACCTGCTGCCCCGCGTCGTCGGCGAGAACGTCGCGAAGGAACTCGTACTGACCGGCGACATCGTCGACGCCGACCGCGCCGACGAACTCGGCCTCGTCAATCACGTCTACGACGGCGACGAATTCGACGAGCGGGTCGCCGAGTTCGCCGAAAAGATCGCCTCCGGGCCGCCGATCGCGCTGCGCCACGCCAACCGGCTCGTCGGCGAGGGCCTGGCGAAGTCCCTGGACCAGGCCCTGACCGACGAGGCGGTCGCCCAGGGGATCGTCTTCGAGACCGCGGACCACGAGGAGGGCGTCGCGGCCTTCCTCGAAGATCGTAAGCCCGAGTACGAAGGGCGGTAGCGGCCGGACGCCGACCTCGATCGGTTCCCGCGCCCCGCGACCCGTGGCCCGTGACCACCGATCGAGATCGATTCCGTCCGCCGGGACGACGCGAGCCCTGAATGTCGGGGCTACGAGTTCTCTTTTCCCCCCCCCGTGATCGAAATCACTTTGCGAACGGTGTCTGAACGCGTATGTATGCCGCCCGCCAGAGTCGAAGACCGGCTCCCCATGCCGCACGGAATCGTCGCGCTCGTCCTGCTCGCGGCGATCGGTTACGGGATCCTCACTGGACAAATTCTCCGCATCTCGGTCAGCGTCGTCTCTCTCCTCGCCGTCCTGTTTTTCCTGCACTTGCTCTATCGGCTCGTCGTGGCGATCGAACACATCGCCTACGACTCGTAGGGGCGGACGGTCGCTCGCGTCGAGGCGGACCAGGCGACGAGTCTCTGGGACCGCCAACACTCGGGCGAAAGCGATGGCGTCGTCCGTCGGCGATGGATCCGGTTCGTTCGGGTTACTGCGAGCCGAGCGACACCAGCGTCGACACCCGTGCGTTCTCCTTGAGCCGGAGGCCGCCGTCGGCGACCGAGAGCGGGAGCAGCGGCAGGTGCTCGCGCACCTGCACCGACGGGTGTGAACCGCCGCGGGCCAGCAGCTCGTTGCGCGGCTGGAGCTGTACCGCCCCGTCGAGGTCGGTGAGGAACTCGTTGTGCTGGAGCACGTACTGGCCGCCCTCCAGGTGCCACCAGCCGTACTCGTCGTTGGAATCCTCGAGTTCCGTCGGCACCGGCTCGAGGTCGGCGTCTTCGAGCTCGTCACCGCCGAAGTCGATTCGGCCGGGGGCGGCCACCTCGTAGACGGCGCCGACCGTCAGATCGATGCCGTGCTCGTGGACTTGAACCGGTTCGTACACGAGGTTATCGACGCAGTCGGCGAGCGGATGGTCGGCGGACATGTCGGGTGATACGATGGTTCCGAGCGCAAAAAAGATACTGTCGCCGGCGCTCGGGCGGACAGGGCGAGTCTCGTCTCTCGGACTCGCAGTTCCGAACTTGGACTCGGATTTGAGCCCGGCCCGGAATCGGAACTGGCCCTAGTCCTATAGGCTGGCGCGCGTATTTTCCCCTATGACCGACGTCCTCACCGACGAGATCGCGCGCTTCGTCCGCGCGGTCGGTCCGGACCCGGACGAGACCCTGATCGAGATGGACGAGTACGCCGCCGCGGAGGGGTTCCCCCACGTCGGCCCCGAAGTGGGCTCGTTCCTCCGCGTCGTCGCCAGGCTGGCCGACGCCGAGCGGGTCTTCGAGTTCGGCTCGGGGTACGGCTACTCGGCCTACTGGTTCGCCGAGGCGCTCCCCGAAGCCGGCGAGATCGTCCTCACGGAGGTCGACGAGGACGAACTCGACCTCGCCCGCGAGTACATGGCGGCGGGCGGCTACGACGGAATCGCGCGGTACGAACTCGGCGACGCGATGGCGACGATCGACCGCTACGACGGGCTGTTCGACGTGGTCCTGATCGATCATCAGAAGGAGCGCTACGCGGACGCGTTCGAGGCGGTTCGCGACGACGTGCCGGTCGGCGGCGTCGTCGTCGCCGACAACGCGATCACGGCCAGCGTCGTCGATTTCGAGGACTTACTCGAGTGGGCACAAGGCGGCTCGCCGGCCGATCCCAACGAGCACACGCGGGGCGTCATCGACTATCTCGAGACGGTCCGCGCCGATCCGGCCTTCGAGACGGTCGCCGTCCCGCTTGGCGAGGGGATCGCGGTGAGCTACCGCGTCGAGTAATCGGAGGCCTCGCCCTCGAGCATCTGCTCGTCGGGGCTTTCGGCCGGTGCTGGCGAGCCGTACTCCCGGAACCCGAGGAAGATCGTCGTCGCCGCGGCGGACAGCAGCGCCGCCCACGTCACCGCGGTGAGCGCGACGACCGTCGCCGCGGTCGGACCGGGCGCGACCGAGCTGACCGTTTCGAGGCCGACGGCGTGGGTCCCGGCGATTCCGAGGAAGGCCAGCCAGAGCCCGAGCGCCGTGCGAGCGAGCGATCGTCGGGAGATCGACTGCGCGTAGCGAGCGAGACAGTAGCTCCCGCCGACGGCCAACGCCGTCGCTCCGATAGTGAAACCGACCGTACCGGCGGCGTTCGCGACGCCGGCGACGGCGAAACAGGCGAGCGAGGCGGCGAGCAGGTATCGATCCGAACCGCGTGTTTCCGGAATCACGTCGTGCACCGCTTTGCCGGGTTGAGTAGGTGATCGGATATATAGTTGTTGGCTGGCTCTCGCAGCGCGAACTGTCTCGGGGCCTGGCTAGTCGGCCGCCGGCAGGGTGAACGAGAACGTCGCGCCCTCGCCCGGTTCGGAATCGACCCGGATCTCGCCGTCGTGGCGCTCGACGATGCGGCGACAGAGCGCGAGTCCGATGCCGGTCCCGTCGTACTCCTCGCGGCCGTGCAGGCGCTGGAACACCTCGAAGATGCGGTCCTGCTGATCCGGATCGATGCCGATGCCCTCGTCCGCGACCGAGAGCTTCCAGGTCCGTCCCTGTCGTTCGGCGGTGACGCGTACGTGCGGCGGGTCGTCGCCGCAGTACTCGATCGCGTTCGACAGCAGGTTCTGGAACACCTGGCGAAATTGGCTCGGGTCGCCTTCGACGCGCGGCAGGTCGTCGATCGTCAGTTCGGCGTCGGTCTCCTCGATCCGGAACTGGAGGTCCTCGCGGACGTCGGCAACGATGTCGTCGAGGTCGACCGGTTCGAACGGCTCGCCCTGCGTTTCGATGCGGGAGTACGCGAGCAGGCCGTCGATCATCTCGCGCATCCGGTCGGCGCCGTCGACGGCGTACTCGATGAACTCCTCGCCGTCGTCGTCGAGGTCGTCGGCGTAGCGGCTCTCGATCAGGGAGAGGTAGCTCGAGATCATTCGCAAGGGTTCCTGGAGGTCGTGAGAGGCCGCGTACGCGAACTGCTCTAAGCGCTCGTTCGATTCCTCGAGTCGCCGCTGGTACTCCGTTCGTTCGGTGATATCCTGAACGACGAGCATCCCCGCGCTAACCGCCTCCCCCGTGCGGATGGGGAGGGTGTGGGCGCGCAGCTCCCGATCGCAGTGGGTCACCTCGAAGGTGCGCTCCTCGCCGTCGATCGCGGCCCGGAAGTGGGGTTCGATCTCCGAGAGCAGGTCGTCGGAGTACCGCTCGTGAATCGTCTGCCCGAGCACCGCATCTCGTTCGACGTCGAGGTCGTCGAGCAACTGGCCGCCGGCCGCGGTGTACCGCAACTCGTCGTCGAACAGGGCGACGATTCCGTCCGGGAAGTTCTCGGCGAGCGTCCGGTAGCGCTGCTCGCTTTCCTCGAGCCGGCGCTGGCGCTCCCGACGCTCGGTAACGTCCCGGACGACGCCGATCCGCTCGCGTTCCCCGCCGGGCGTCGACAGGGTCGTGACGGTCGTCTCGACGGGGACGCGGTCGCCGCCGTTCGTCCGGAGCTCCGTTTCGACCGTCGACACGTCGGTCTGGTCGGTCGCGAGCTCCCGTGCGAGTTCCATCGCCTCCTCGTCGACGACCAGGGAGGCGTGCGCGCCGAGCAGCTCCTCGCGGTCGTAGCCGGTCAGATCCGCGTACGCCCGGTTGACCGTCGTGAACCGACCGTCCGCGTCGAGCGCGTAGATCCCGTCCTCGATGGTCTCGACGAGCGCCTCGTACTTCGCGAGCGCCCGCTCGCGCTCCTTGCGCTCGGTGACGTCGCGGAAGTACACCGACAGGCCGGTCTCGGAGGGGTACGCGGTGAACTCGAGCCAGGCGTCGAGCGAGGCGGCGTCCGTCTCGACGGTGACCCCCTCCTGAGTCTCCATCGCTTCGTGGAACGCCGCTCTGACCCGGCCGTCCGAATCGTCCTCGTAGACGTCCCAGAAGGAGCGGCCGAGCAGCTCCGTTTCGGACCGCTGCATGATCTCGGCGGCGCGGTCGTTGACGTGGGTGAACCGCCACTCGTCGTCGAGCGCGTAGAACGCGTCCGAGACGCGCCCGAGGATCTCGCTCAGTTCGGTCTCGAGTTCGTGCTTGCGCCGCTCGAGGCGGCGTTCGTGCTCCTTGAGCGCCGTGACGTCCTCGCCGGCGGAGATGACCCGTTCGAGGCCGCCGTCGGGACCGAACACCGGGACAGCGGTGATTGAGAACCAGGTCCGCTCTCCGTCCAAGCCCTCGATCGCGAGTTCCTCGCCGTACACGGGCTCGCCGGTCGCCCTGACGCGCGCCGAGGGACCGTCCTCGGGGTCGAGGGAGTCGCCGTCGGCGTCGACGACGTCCAGTTCGGCGAGCAGTTCGGTCTCGCCGAGGGGCTCGCGGTCGCCGAGGCCGAGCGACGACTGGGCGTGCCGGTTCGCCGAGACGGGCTCGCCGTCGGCGTTCTCGACCGAAATCGCGACCGGCGCGGTCTGGAGGAGCGCCTCGGTCTGTGTGCGCTCGCGTTCGAGGGTCCGCTCGTGGTGGAGGCGGTCGAACGTGGCTTCGAGGCTCGAGGCGACGATTCGGGCCAGCGAGCGATCCCCGTCGTCGAACGCGTTCCGCTCCTCGGAACCGATGAGGACGACGCCGTGGTCGCCAATCGGGAGGCAGATCTCGCTGCGGACCGGCGTGTCGGGGTTGTACACGTCCGCGGCGGTCGTCACGTCGTCGTAGATCACCGGCTCCCCGGAGTCGAAGACGCGCCAGGCGACTCCCTCGTCGGAGCCGAACGTCGGGATGTCGTCGAACAGGGCCGCGGCCGGCTCGGACCAGGCGACCGGCTCGAGCGCGTCCGTCTCGGGGTCGTGGAGGAAGACGCCGTTGATCTCGAGGTCCAAGATGTCCGTGAGGTGTCGGCAGGCCTGGTCGGCGACCGCCTCGCGGCTGCCGGTGGTGAGCCACTCGCGGACGGCCTCGTTCAGGCGGCGAAGCTGGTAGGCCCGGTGGTGCTGGTCGGTAACGTCGTAGTAGAGTTCGACGCGGCCGCCCGCGTAGGGGCCGGATTCGATCGGCTTGCTCCGGTGTTCGAGCCGCCGCTCCGCGCGGCCGTCGCCCGACGTGACGCGACACTCGAAGCGTTCGGCGCCGCTGTTGTCCTCGTAGGTCGCCGTGACGATATCGGCGAACCGGTCCGGCTCGGCGATCCGTTCGCCGATCGTTTCCTCTATCACCTGTCGATTGTCGCGGCCGACGACAGCCGTCCGATCGAGTCCGAAGTACCGCTCCGCGGCGTCGTTGATCCACGCGACGTCGAACGCGTCGTCGAGTACGAAGACGCCCACGTCGGCCTCCTCGAGCACTGCGGCGATGGATTCGAAGGAGGGCGTCGGCACCGCTTCTGGCTCCGCCTCCGCTCCTCCCGCTCTCTCCGATTCCGATTCGGTCGTCGGCCCCGATTCTCGGACGTCGAGATTTCGAACGATTCCGATCGACCCCCGTCGGCCGTCCGCGGTCGGGCCGGGGACGCGTTCGAGTCGCAGTTCGCAGGATCGATCGGTTCCGTTCGCCGTCCGAACCGTGCTCTCGATCGAGAGCGCGCCGACGCGGTCCGGGTGCGTCTCCGTTTCCGCATCCGACGCTGCGAGGCCGCGGCCGGCCGACGTGTCGGGCGCGAGCGCCTCGAGTGCGCCGTCTCCGACGAGCGCCGAAACGTGTTCGCCGCGGAGCGTCTCGCGGTCGTACCCCGTCGCCTCGAGGAGCGTCTCGTCGATCGCGACGACGCGGTCGTCGGCATCCAACTGGAAGACGCCGCCCGGAACGGTGTCGACGAGGGTTCGGAACCACCGGCGCGCGGCTCGCTCGTCGCCCACGCGCCAGGGCGTCGGCCCGGTCGACTCCGGCCGTTCAGTCATTGGGCGAAAAAGGGTGCTCGAACCCATAAGTCCAGCGTTGACCGTCCTCGTCGGCGTGGCGGCTCTTAACGGTCGCGACACCCGCCGTCGCCGGACCGACCGTCGGCGAGTTGCAGCCGATCAGTCGTCCGTTCCGTCCGTCAGAACCCGCTCTTCCGGCGTCGGTCGGCCGGGATGGATACCGTACCAGGCGAACCCGTAGAGGACGCTCATCGACGCGGCACAGAAGACGGTCGCGCCGGCGACGGCCTCGAGCGCGACGGCGGCGAGCGGCCCGGCGAGCGCATCGCCGACGGCCGCGGCGGCCTCGCTCTCGGGGGCCGCCACCAGCGCGTGCGGGAGGAAGGCCGCGACCGCGAGCAGCCACCAGCGCTTCGCGGTGCGTCGCAGTCGCGCGACCCCGTACTCGCGTGCGGTGCTCGTGACCCCGGCGACGCCGACCGTCACGAAGACGAGCGCGGGGACCAAGCGGAATGGAGAGTCAAATACGATATTACTTGCGACGCCGGCGGCGACGAGCGCGACGCCGCTGACCAGCGGGAGAATCGAGCGGAGCGACCCTGATCGAGACATGCTGCCGTCGGTAGCGGCGGATTGTACAAAACTCCCGCGGACCGCCGGCGCCGGCGGTCGACGGCTCGCGCCGGACGCGCGCTTCGGCGGACAACAAAAGATGGATTACCGGGGCCACCGAGTCGACCGTGAGAACGAATGGGGACACGCGATCGAGCGGAACGGGGGACGACCGCGGACGTTAGGGGGCGCATCTCGGAATCGGCGGCGTTCGTCGCCGACCGCGCGGCGCGCATCGCCTCGCGACTGCCCGGCCGCAGACTCGCGGCGGCCGGCCGCCGCTACTGGCAGCGACGGGTTCGGGAGCAGCCCGACCGGTACCAGGCGTCGATCACCTTTCCGACGGCGCCGGACCGCCCGACGGTCGCCGAGATCCACGACTGGATCGGTGACCTCGAGCGCGCGTTCGAGGGCCACCTCGACGTCTACGCCAGGCGCGGGAGCGTCGCGGTCGTTACGGATCCCGTTTCCGACGCACGATTCGACGCGGACGCGTTCGAGGCGGTCTGCGAGCGAATCGAAGACGGCTACGCCGGGACGCACGCGATCTCGCACATCGAAAAATGGCGGCGGATCGACGGGCGGCTCGTCAGAGCGCACGTAATCGTCCCCGTCAAGCCGCTCTTTCCGCACGCCGCGGCGGACGACGACGCGGCGCAGGATCGCTCGGCAAGCGGGATCGAGGCCGACTGAAGCGGCAGATCGTCCGTTCCGAGTCGAACGGAACGGGGCCACTTGCGAGTCGCTTCAGTCGTCGTCGCCTGGCCCAGGGCCCGGTTCCGAGCCCGGTTCGCGATCGGCACCGGCGCCCGGGGATTGGCCGCTCCCCGTGCGATCGCCGCTTCGAGAGCGGCCGCTGGTCTCGCCCTCGCTTGGCGCGACCTCGCTCGTCCGGCTCATCCAGCGGTCGATGTTCTCGGCGACGTAGTCCTTGCCGCCCCAGCCGAAGGCGACGCCGGCGCCGATGGCGATGGCCGCACCGAGCCCCCACGCGAGCGCTCGCGCGAACACGTAGAGGATGCCGACGTCGATTCCCATCGTGTCGAGACCGATGACGATCGCCGTAAAGTAGAGGAAGATCCGCGCGCCGTTGGCGAACCAACTGGTGTAGGCGGTCTCGGTCGCCGCCCTGGTTCGTTCGATGGCGTCGCCGATGAAGTCGGCGATGACGAACCCGAAGACGATGACCAACAGGCCGGCGACGAACGCCGGCAGGTACGAGACCGCGGTCGAGATCCACTGTGACAGCGTGGCGATCGCCAGCGCGTTCGCCGCGGCGAGGACCGCCAGGCCGTAGACGAACCACTTCGCGAGCTTGCCGAAGGCGTTCGAGACGGCTCGTTCAGTTCCGCCGAGTATGCGCCCCAGCGGCGTCTCGAGGACCATCCGGTCGAGTTCGACGCCGTCGGCGAGTCGGCGCACGACGCCGGCCGCGGCGCGGCCGATGATCCAGCCGATGAACAGGATCACCAGCGCGCCGATCAGCCGCGGGAGGAACGTGATGAGTTCCGCGACCGGGTCTTGCAGCCAGTCCGGGACCTGTGCTTGTTGAGCGGGGTATAATCGCACCATGTGCGCCGATACTCGTCCGCGTGCGCCCTTCGTAATTGAGTGGCTATCAATTATCCGTGAAACCAACTGTTCGCGACTGCGACGGGCGTCGCGATTGAAGTGTCTGTTACGGCGAATTGCGCGGCGACTGTACCGTGGCGGATCGATACGGGTCACGCACGGTTCGAGCGCCGAATCGCGATCGATCGCGGGCCGAATCTGTGCGCCGTCGAGCGATAAACGGATATTGCGGCTGACCCCAGATCGGGATCGGTTTCGCCCATCTCGCGACCGTAACTCGCATCCGCCACTGCCCGATCGAACGTGTCCAGTTTCATGCATAGCACGGGACCGGCGTCGCGGTGATCGAGACCGCGTCGAACGAGTGCGAACCGCTGATTGTTTCGTCGTGACGGAACTTAGCGATCCGCCGACCGCCCCGGTTCCAATTTCAGGCCAGATTGGGCGGAATAGTCGTCGAAGCGCCGATTTTCGGGGATAGAAATCGAATTTACCGATCGGGACGCCGTGATCGTGTCCGAATCAACGGTTCAGAACGCGACTCTCACCGTCGAAATCGGCCGTGAGATCCCGTATTCGGTAATAACTATTTACCACTGCCGCTGCAGTCGCGTCGACGGCAGCGTCGCTCAGTCGTCCGCTCGATATCGAGGACGATTTTTCGGCCCGGTCCGCCGCGAGCGCGGCCCCGTCGTCGGTCGTTCGTCGGTCGTACACCGTCGTTCTACGATACGCTATTGGTCGTCCGGCCACGACTGTGGGCCATGTATCTCGGCGACGAAGCCTGGCCGGATCTCGAGTCGTACTTCGAGTCGGAATCGATCGCGCTCGTCCCGCTGGGGTCGACGGAACAGCACGGGCCGCACCTGCCGGAGGCGACCGACCACCTGATCGCGGAGGCGTTCGCGCGGGCGGCCGCCGACCGGACCGGCTACCTCTGCACGCCGACGATCAACATCGGCGTCAGCGGTCACCACCGCCAGTTCCACGGGACGATGTGGGTTGATCCGCCGGAATTCCGGCAGTACGTGGAATCGATGACGCGCAACCTCACGTCCCACGGCATCGACCGCGTGATCTACGTCAACGCCCACGGCGGGAACGTACCCCATCTGCGGGAGGTCGGCGCGCGGCTCCGCCAGGCCGAGGTTGCCTACGCAATCGAGTGGATGTGGGACGAGTCGATCCCGGAGCTGGTCGACGACCTCTTCGAACAGAATGGGCCCCACGGGGGGCCGAAGGAAACGTCGATGATTCAGTACCTCGAGTCGGATCTGGTCCACGATGACCGGCTTCGGGAGGCCAAGGAGGGCGGCGTCCCGAGCGTCGACGCGGCCGGAACGGTCAGACACGGCTCGCGGACGTTCTACGACGCGGCGGACAACACGGACAACGGCGTATTGGGCGACCAGACGGACGCGACGGCCGAGAAGGGGCGACAGCTGTTCGAGGCGGCGAGCGACCAGCTCGTCTACCTGTGCGAGTGGCTCGCCGACCAGCCGTTCGAGGCCTTGCTCCCGAAGGAGCACGTCTGAGTTCCGTCGACCGCCGACGGCCGCGTTTCGAGCCGAAGCGGCCGGGCTCGAGATATCGACGGACGGTTTCGATGATAAACCTTAATAGATTGTGCCGGCCGAGTTATTATATGGCAGTCGTCAGCGTCTCGATGCCCGACGAACTCCTCGAACGGCTCGATCAGTTCGCCGAGGAGCACGGGTACACCGGTCGGAGCGAAGTCGTCAGGGAAGCCTCGCGCAACCTTCTCGGGGAATTCGAGGACACCAGGCTCGAGGACCGGGACCTGATGGGAATCGTCACGGTGCTGTTCGACTACGAGACCACGAGCGTCGAGGAGCGGATGATGCACCTGCGCCACGAACACGAGGACCTGGTCGCCTCGAACTTCCACAGTCACGTCGGTGACCACTATTGCATGGAACTGTTCGTGCTTGAGGGCGAACTCGAGGATATCTCGACGTTTGTCGGGAAGATCCGGGCGACCAAGGACGCGCTGACCGTCGACTACTCCGTCATCCCGGTCGATAGCTTCGATCCGCTCGCTCAGGGTTGAGGTGACAGGTTTCGTACTAGAATCGCACTCGGAGACGGAAACGGAACGCGTAGTTTTACTGGTAGCCCGACCAATGTGGACGCATGTCTTACCGGAAGGTCAACTACGAAGCCGTCGATCAGGTCTCGAGCGCGATGCACTTTCTCAGCGACCCGCTCGAAACGGAGCAGGTCGGGGTGACGGTCGCCCGCTGCGACCCGGGGTGGAAGAGCAAGCCCCACGACCACACCGACAACGACCACGAGGAGGTCTACGTCCTCATCGAGGGCGAGGCGACGGTCATCGTCGACGACGAACCGGTCGCGATGGAGACCGGCGACGCGCTGTGGCTCCCGCCCGAATCGACGCGTCAGATCCGTAACGGCGACCGCGAGAGCGCGTTCGTCCTCGTCAGCGCCCCCAGTATCGGCGACGAGGACGGCGACGACGGCGAGTGGTTGCTCTCGGGCTTCGCAGGATAGTCGCGGCTCGGAGCGCCCCGTCGTCGACGCGGACCGCGGAACTCGGCCCGAAAATCGGCGGGACGATTTAGTGACCCCGCGTCGTCGTCCTCGATAGGTGAGTCGCGATTTACTCGAAACACCACGCAGCCGCGTCGCTCGTCGTCGCCGCCGCGCTCGCGTATCTCCTTCCGCCGGTCACGCTCGGCGGCGATCCGATCCCCGACGCGGCCGTCGTCGCCTCCGGCACCGCGGTCGGCGTCTTCATCGACCTCGATCACTTCCTCATCGCCCGCTTCAAGACCGGGACCTGGGACGCCGCCCGGTTCTGCCTGGCCAACCCGCGCGCGACAGTCGCCGATCAAGGAGAAATCTTCGAGCCTGGCGACGTCGGCGTCCTCTCGCGACTGTTGAGCCACGTCGTGATCGCCGGGATCGTGGTTCCGGCGCTCACGCTGGTCAGCATCCCGCTCGCGATCGTGACTGGGGCCGTGCTCTACGCCCACCTGCTGGCCGACCTCGTCTGGGACATTTACCTGCTCGAGGACCACGCGAATGCGGCGGTCTCGATCGACGACCTCGTACAGACGCTTCGGTAGGGAGCGGCTGCCCGGTTCCCGGTCCCTGGCGCACCTCCCTCCCTCGGTTATTTCCACCGCGCAGCCGTGTGAGAGACCATGGAACTGCTCGACGACAGCATCGTCCCGGAGCACGCACGCGACGTCAAACACGAGGCCCGCGAGTTCGCTCGCGAACACATCGAACCGAACGCTCAGGAGTACTTCCAGTCGGGCGAGTACCCCGAGGAGATTCTCGCGGCGGGCCAGGACGCGAATCTGGTGGCTCAGGACATCCCCGAGGAGTGGGGCGGGCGAGGGCTGGACCTGGCGCAGTTGCTGGCGCTCACGGAGGAGTTCTACCGCGCCGACGCGGGAATCGCCCTCACCCTGCAACTGGCGAGTTTCGGCTGCGAAATCACGTACGAGTACGGCTCCGACGAGCAGTGCGAGGAGTACATCCGCCCGGTCGCCGAGGGCGAGCAACGATCCGGCTTGGCGGTCTCGGAGCCGGAGACGGGCAGCGACCTGGCGGGGATGCAGACCCGCGCGGAGAAGGACGGCGACGAGTGGGTGATCAACGGCGAGAAGTACTGGATCGGCAACGGCGTCGAGGCCGACTGGATCACCCTCTACGCGCGGACCGGCGACGTTCGAAAGACCTCTGGTCTTTCGAGCCAATCAGAATCTGAAACCGATTCTGATGACGACGAGGACAACCGCTACGGCAACCACTCGATGTTCATCGTGCCGACCGATACCGAGGGGTACGAGGCCGAACACATCCCCGAGAAGATGGCGATGCGCGCCTCGAAGCAGGCCCACATCGAGTTCGACGACTGCCGGATTCCCGAGGAGAACCTGATCGGTCAGGAGGGTGCCGGCTTCTGGATGCTCGCGGACTTCTTCAACCACGGTCGCGTGGCCGTCGCCGGCCACGGGCTCGGCATCGCCGCGGCCGCCATCGAGGAGGCCTGGGAATTCACCCACGATCGCGAGGAGTTCGGCCGGACGATCAGCGACTTCCAGGCGGTGCAACACGGCCTGGCCGACATGCTCCTCGAGTTTGAGAGCGCCCGGACGCTCACCTGGCGCGCACAAGAGAACGTCCAGTCCGACGACGACGCGGGCTACTGGGCGGCCATGGCGAAGACGAAGGCGACCGAGGCGGCCGTCGACGTCTCGGAGCAGGCCATGCAGTTCCACGGCGGTCGCTCGATCCTAGACGAGCGCCGGATCGCCCGCGTCTTCCGCGACGCGCGGATCCCGGTCATCTACGAGGGAGCGAACGAGATCCAGCGCAACCTGATCTACGGCCAGGCGCCCTGAGCCGACGGCCGACGCCGCGTCGCTCGAGCGCCGCTGCCGTCACTCGTTACCCGTCATCGCGAGGGCGTTGCGGTCGGTTCTCCGACGGGTGCGGTCTCGACGTCTCGGTCTCGGCCACGCGTTCGACGTAGGTTCACGCGACGGCGAAGTAGAATCGGGACGGGAATCGGATCGAACCGAGGCCGGCGGTGAGGCAGTAGAGAGGTCGCTGCCGAATACGCCTGGTCGTCGCGAGCGAACGTGAGGGCGGTGACGAGGTCGAGGGACGGATTCGGTTCGCCGGTCAGTTCTCGGACTGGAGGTCTTGGAAGGCGCCGACGAAGTCGTCGTGGGTCGTCATGCCGGAGACGGTCTCGTCGGTCCGCTGCTCGAGGTCGTCGACGCGCTCGCACAGCGTCCGATACTCCTCGTTGTCGGCGAGTTCGTGGTCGGCCTTCTCGGACTCGAGGAGCGCCTTCTTCGAGACGAGCGCGTAGTACTCCCGGAGGTCGGACTCGTAGTCCGACCGGCCGGCGACGTCGTCGACCGTCTCGACGAGTTCGTCCTTCGAGACCGGCTTGACGAGGTAGTCGTCGAAGCCCATCTCGATGATATCGAAATCCGGATCGACCGCAGTCACCATGATGACGCGGGACTCACACCCCGCATCGCGGATTCGCTCGAGGACTTCGTCACCGGACAGGCCGGGCATTCGCCGATCCAGCAGGACGACCTCGACGGACTCGGCCATCGCTTCGAGCGCCGCTTCTCCGTCGTAGGCCGTCTCGACTACCCAGTCGTCTCGCAACCAGGTGGCGAACAGATCCGCCAGGCGCGCCTCGTCGTCGATGACGAGGATCTCGGGCGCCTCGCCCCCGTCACTCATTTGGAACCTCTCCGTTCGCGTCATCGATTACAGCCACGGCTCCCCAATAGTACCTCTCCATGATAAATCTCGCGACCATATATCACGTGTTTCTCATATAGGGTCGCTCGAACGCGCCGGTTCGTTCGGTTATTCATAGTGTCTATACACGCCTCGTCTCCTCGTTTTCCGCTGACCCAGTGACGCACTCTCGAAAAATAACAGTTGGACGAGTACTGTTCGCGGAGCGGGAAAGTGGGCGACCTTCGCGCTCCCGGGCCCCGGCCGATCGTCCGTCAGTCCGGTCTCACTTGCCTTCGAAGTCCGGCTCCTCGTCGCCCATGAAGGCCGTAATGCCCTCCATCAGGTCGTCAGTGGCCATCAGATGTCCGAACGCGGAGGCCTCGTACTCGAGGCCGGACTCGGTGTCGTCGCGGCCGGCGAGCATCGCGCGCTTGGTGAACTTCTGGGCGATCGGCGGTCCGCCGGCCAGGTCGGTCGCCAACTCGAGCGCGCGGTCCTCGAGTTCGTCGTTGTCGACGACGTCGTTGACGAAGCCGTACTCCGCCATCGTTTCGGCGTCGAAGCGGTCGGCGGTGAGGATGATCTCCTTCGCACGGCCCTCGCCGACGATGTGCTTGAGCCGCTGGGTGCCGCCCCAGCCGGGGATGAGCCCGAGGTTCAGTTCGGGCTGGCCGAACTCGGAGCGTTCGCTGGCGACGCGCAGGTCGGCGCAGGTCGCCAGCTCCATCCCGCCGCCGAGACAGAAGCCGTCGATTCCGGCGACGACGGGCAGGTCGCAGGCCTCCAATTTACCGAAGACGGCCTGGCCCTGCCGCGAGAGCTCTTGGCCCTCGATGGGGTCGGCGCCGCTGCCGGCCATGCTCTGGACGTCCGCACCTGCGGAGAAGGCCTTCTCGCCCTCGCCGGTGAGACAGATCGCGCGGACCTCGTCGTCGGCTTCGAGCTGCTCGATGGCCGCGGACAGTTCCTCGAGCAGGTCGTCGCTGATGGTGTTCATCCGGTGCGGTCGGTCGAGGACGACGTGCCCAACCATGTCGCCGGGGTACTCGATTCGGATCGTCTCGAAGTCGACGGCCTCGCCGCCTTCGTCGCGCTCGTAGAACCCGCCCTCGTCGGCGCGCTCGGCGAGGTAATCCGCGGGCGCGTACCGCTCGTGGCCGGTCTCCTCGTACGCGTCTTCGAGGGTCTCGTGGAGGGCCGCCAGGCCGTACTCGTCGACGAGTTTGACCGGGCCGTCGGGGAAGCCGGCGCCGAGCTGGACGGCCTCGTCGATCGACTCCGGCGGCGCGACGTCGCCGCCGATCAGCTTGGCTGCTTCGTTGGCTATCGTCGCGAGCAGCCGCTCCTTGACGAACTCGGACTGTTCGTCGGTCGGGATCTGGACGCCCTCGCCGTCCTCGTAGTCGTAGAAGCCCTTCCCGGTCTTCTTGCCGAGCTCCTCGTTCTCGACTTTCTCCTCGAGCAGCGGCGCCGGCTCGTAGGCCTCGCCCAGCACCTCGTACATGTAGTCGAGGACGTGGTAGCTGACGTCGTTGCCGACCTGGTCGCCGAGTTCGAAGCTGCCCATCGGCAGGCCCATGTCGTACTTGGTCGTCGAGTCGACCTCGGCGACGGTCGCCTGGTCCTCGCTGACCAGCCAGCAGGCCTCGTTCATCAGGGGGACGAGGATGCGGTTGACGATGAAGCCGGGGGAGTCCTTGTGGACCCGGACCGGCGACTTCCCGAAGTCCTCGGCGAGGGCCTCGGTGAGTTCGAGGGTCTCCTCGGCGGTCTCGGCGCCGGAGATGACCTCGACCAGCTGCATCCGGACCGGCGGGTTGAAGAAGTGCATCCCGCAGAAGCGCTCGGGCCGTTCCGTAACCTCGGCGAGTTCGGTGATCGAGAGGCTCGAGGTGTTCGTCGCGAAGACCGCGTGGTCGGGCGCAGACGCCTCGAGTTCGGCGTAGACGTCCTTCTTGATCTCCATCTGCTCGGGGACGGCCTCGATGACGAAGTCAGCGTCGGCGACGGCCTCCTCCATGTCGACCAGCGGCGTCACCCGTTCGAGGGCGGCCTCGGCCTCGTCTTCGGTGAGCCGGTCGTTCTCCGCGAGCTTGTTCAGCGACCACTCGATTCCCTCGTAGCCGTTCTGGACGAACTCCTCTTTGATGTCCCGCATGTTCACGTCGTAGCCGGCCATCGCGGCGACCTCCGCGATGCCGTGACCCATGTTACCCGCGCCCAGAACTGCAACGGTGTTGATATCCTCCAGTTCCATGGTCGAGAATCCAATGTGAACCCGTTTCAACGTTTCCCTCTCCCGAATTAGAAACTGTATTTCCGTTTACTCCCGGTTACAAAGGACTTTATCGGTCGGAAAGTAACGATCGTCCATGGAATTCGGGCTCTCCGAAGAACAGCAGCAGATCCGCGACGAAGTCTGCCGGTTCGCCGAGAACGAGATCGTTCCCAACGCCGAGGAGTACGACACCGAGGAGAAGTTCCCTCACGAGATCGTCGACGAAGCCGCCGAGATGGGCCTGGTCGGCTCCTCGATTCCGATCGAGTACGGCGGGGCCGGCTACTCGACGCTCGAGTCGGCGATCATCGCCGAGGAACTGTTCTCACACGATCCGGGCATCGCGCTCTCGATCATGGCCTGTTCGTTCGGGACCGAGGCCATCCGCGAGTTCGGGACCGACGACCAGAAAGAGCGGTTCCTAGAGCCCGTCGCGATGGGCGAGAAGATCTCCGGTGCCGCGATTTCGGAGCCGGACACCGGCTCGGACGTCTCCTCGGTCTCGACCCGCGCGGAGAAGGACGGCGACGAGTGGGTGATCAACGGCAACAAGATGTGGATCACCAACGGCACCGTCGGCGACTTCTTCGTCGTCCTCTGTAAGACCGATCCCGACGCCGAGAGCCGCTACGACGGCTTCAGCCAGATCATCGTCGAATCCGACCGCGACGGCTTCTCGTCGGAGAAGATCACCGGGAAACTGGGAATTCGGGCCTCCGACACCGCCGAACTCATCTTCGACGACGTCCGCGTCCCCGAGGAGAACCTCGTCGGCGATCGGGACGCCGCCTTCCTCCAGCAGATGCAGTTCTTCGACGCCACCCGAACCGGCGTCGCCGCGCAGGGACTCGGCATCGCGAAGGGCGCGCTCGAGGCCGCCCTCGAGTACGCCCAGGACCGCGAGCAGTTCGGCAAGTCCATCTCGGAGTTCCAGGCCATTCAGCACAAGCTCGCCGACATGGCGACCCAGACCGAGGCCGCGCGCAACCTGACCTACAAGGCCGCCTGGAACGTCGATCAGGGCAACGACATCACGAAGCTCGCCTCGATGGCCAAGGAGTACGCCTCCCGCGTGGCCGTCGAGGTCTCCAACGAGGCCGTCCAGATCCACGGCGGGGCCGGCTACGTCAACGACTTCCCCGTCGAGCGGTTCTACCGCGACTCGAAGATCACCCAGATCTACGAGGGTACCACGGAGATTCAGAAGAACGTCATCGCGCGCGAACTACTCGAATAGGAACCGTCGGACGACGGGAGCGGACTGCCGGCTTGCGACGGTGACGCTCGGCGGTTATCCGTCGCTGTCACTATCGGTGTCTCCATCGTCGGAATCCGAATCGGTATCGCCGTCGTCGCTGTCCGAATCGGTGTCACCATCATCGCTATCCGAGTCGGTATCGCCGTCGTCGGAGTCAGTGTCTGTATCGCCGTCGTCGCTATCTGTATCCGTATCCGTATCGCCGTCAGCGATTCGGTCGGCAGTACCGTTCGACGCCGATCGAACGGCCTGGCGATCGCGAGATCGACCCCTGTCGCGCTGCCGACTCCGTTCCGTTCGAGCCTCGTCTCGACCCGCGGCTCCGCGACGTCCGGCGTCGGCGTCGACTTCGGTTTCGGTCTCGGTCTCGAGCACGCGGCCGGGTGCGAACGTGTACAGTGCGACCGGCGGCGCGACGTACGACCCGATCGCAAGCACCGCGAACAGAGGGTCGACGAACACGAGGATGCCGAAGATGGCAAGCGCCGCTGTCGCGGCCGCGTGGAGCGGCGTGTGCGTGTACTCGAGGTAGAACGCCCAGAGTCCCCTGAGCCGGTCCGCCGCTGGCACTGGCCCCGCCATGGTGGCTCGTACGCGGGGCAGCGAGAAACCATTTGTCGCGCCGGCACCTCACAGTAGGTATGCGAGAGTTCGTTTTCGCCCTCGAGTACGACCCCGGGACAAACCCGGTCGCGGACGCCCTCGAGGCCCACGCGGACACGACAGTGCGGTCGCTGTCGTGTCACGTCACGCCGGAGAGCCTCTGGCGGGTCGATCACGCGACCGGCTCCGAAGCGGGGCTCGAAGCCCTCGAAGCGGCGTACCGCGAACCGGCCTTCTGTGCGGACTGTCTCGTCCGCGACGACTGCGGGGCCGACTGCGAGACCCAGCTTCTCGATCGCTCCGCCGCCGAGCTCGTCGTCTACACCTACTGGAACCGGACGGACGTCTGCACGTCGGTCCCCCACCTGGCGCTCGAGTACCTCGGCGAGGGGCTGCTGTTCGAGACCTACCGGGAGGGGCGGCGCTACCGCTGGCGGATCGTCCTCGGGAGCGACGCGCCAATCCACGACTTCTTCGACGCGCTGGGCGACGAGGTCGGCGAGTGTGCCGGGATGGAGATGCTGCGTCTGACCGATCTGAACCCCGACCGCGGTCGCGCCGACTCGAGCGAGTCGCTTCCGTCGGAACAGCAGGAGGCGCTTCGGGCGGCCGTCGAACGCGGCTACTACGAGACGCCGCGTCGGACCGATCTCTCCGAACTCGCCGACGAACTGGACGTGCCGCGCTCGACCCTCTCCTATCGGCTCCGGCGCGCGGAGGCCGCGCTCGCGACCGCCTACGTCGACGAGGAGTCGCTCGAGACGCTCGCGGCCGGCCGCTGATCCCCGCGAGAAGCGGCTCACCGGTCCACTTTCGATTCGATGAGCGCCGTTCGGCCCCATCCGACGAGCGAGTTGGCGTACGCCGAATAACCCCTATCGGCCGCGGGCGAGTACTGACCGATAATGAGTGAATCGACGCCGCCGACGCCGCCCGACGCGGATTCGGACGTACCTACGACTGAGACTCGAACCCTCGAGCTCCGCGTCCCGGAGATGGACTGTCCCTCCTGCGCCGGAAAGGTGACCAACAGCGTCGAGCGTCTCGCGGGAATCGACGCCCTCGACGCGCGCGCGACCAGCGGTCGGCTCGTCGTCGAGTACGACCCGACGCAGACGAGCGACCAGGCGATCCGCGAGCGAGTCCGCGCGGCCGGCTACGGGATCGATTCCGGCGACGCGGAGCTCACGCTGTCGGTCCCCGACATGGACTGCGCCTCGTGTGCCACCAAGGTCGAGAACGCGCTTTCGGGCACCGAGGGGGTTCGTGAGATCGAGACCAGGCCGACGTCGGGACGCGTGACGGTGACGGTCGAAGCGGGGACCGACCCCGAGATGGTCACCGACGCGATCGGGGCCGCGGGCTACGACGCGACGCCGATCGGCGGGAGCGGCGAGCCGATCGGTGACGGCGATCCCATCTGGAAGAGCCGACGCGCGGGGATCACGGGGATCGGCGCCGTCGTCGTGGCGGTCGGCCTGGTCCTCGAGTTCGTCGCCTCGGGGGCGAACCCGACGCTGTTCGAGATCGCCGGCCGGAGTTACGAGGTCTCGACGGTGCTGTTCGTCGCGACCGCGGTCGTCGCCGGGGTGCCGATCTTCCGGAACGGCTACTACTCCGCGCGCAACCGGAGCCTCGACATCGACTTCCTGATGAGCGTCGGGATCGTCGCCGCGGTCGCGGCCCACCACCCCTTCGAGGGGGCGACCCTGGCGGTCCTCTTCAGCATCGCCGAGTTGCTCGAACAGTTCTCGATGGATCGCGCGCGGGACTCCCTGCGAGAGCTGATGGAGCTCTCGCCGGACACGGCCACTGTCAAGCGCGACGACGGCACCGAGGAGACCGTCCCCGCCGACGACCTCGACGTCGGCGACGTCGTCGCCGTCCGACCGGGCGAGAAGATCCCGGCCGACGGGATCGTTATCGAAGGCGAGAGCGCGGTCGACCAGTCGCCGATCACGGGCGAGAGCGTCCCCGAGGACAAGACCGCTGGCGACGATGTCTTCGCCGGTACCATCGCCGAATCCGGCTATCTGGAGGTCGAGGTCGAACGCGCCGCGGGCGACTCGACGCTCGCCCGAATCGTTCGCCTGGTCGAGGACGCCGAGCGCGAGCGGACGAACCGCGAGCAGTTCGTCGACCGGTTCGCGAGCGTCTACACGCCGATCGTCGTCACGCTGGCGATCGCGGTCGCCGCGGGGCCGCCGCTGCTGGTCGGCGCGTCGTGGAGCACCTGGTTCCTGCGCGGGCTGACACTGCTGGTGATCGCCTGTCCCTGCGCGTTCGTCATCTCGACGCCGGTCAGCGTCGTCTCGGGGATCACCAGCGCGGCGCGCAACGGCGTGTTGATCAAGGGCGGGCGCCACCTCGAGGCGGTCGCCGAGAGCGACGTCCTCGCGATAGACAAGACCGGCACGCTCACCGCGGGCGACCTGTCCGTCACCGACGTCATCCCGCTCGAGGGCGCCGACGAAGCCGACGTACTGCGCCGCGCGAGCGCGGCCGAACGCCGGAGCGAACACCCGATCGGTCGGGCCGTCGTCGACTACGCCGCCGAGCGCGGGGTCGAGCCCGACGATCCGGACGTCTCGGACTTCGAGACCCTGACGGGGAAGGGCGTCCGCGCCAAAATCGACGGGACGACCCACTACGTCGGCAAGCCCGATCTCTTCGCGGGCCTGGCGAACCTCGAACACGTTCACGCCACGACCGACGGCGGGACGGTCCTCGAGTCGGTCGACGGCGACGACCGACCGGGTTGCGAGCGCGGGGACTGTCTCGACCTGCGCGAGATCGTTCCGCGGCTCGAGGCCGAGGGTAAGACCGTCGTGATCGTCGGGACCGAGGACGGGCCGCTGGGCGTCGTCGGCGTCGCCGACCACGTCCGGCCCGAGGCCGAGTGGGCCGTCTCGCGACTGCAAGACGCGGGCGTCCGGCCGGTAATGCTGACCGGCGACAACGAGGGCACCGCCCGCGCGATCGCCGAGGCGGTCGGCATCGACGAGTACCACGCCGAACTGCTGCCCGACGAGAAACTCGACTGGATAGAGCGACTCGGGGGAGCGGACGCCGACGAGAACGAGGGCAAGGGCGCCCGCGTCGCCATGGTCGGCGACGGCATCAACGATGCGCCCGCGCTCGCGACGGCCGACGTCGGAATCGCCATGGGCGCGGCGGGGACCGATACGGCCCTCGAGACGGCCGACGTCGCGCTCATGGGCGACGACCTCTCCCGCCTCCCCTACCTCTACCGGCTCTCGAGCGCGGCCAACGGCGTCATCCGGCAGAACATCTGGGCGAGCCTGACCGTGAAGGCGATTCTGGCCGCCGGCGCGCCGTTTGGCATCGTGACGGTGATCCACGCGGTCGTCATCGGCGACATGGGGATGAGCCTCGGCGTCACCGGCAACGCGATGCGACTCGCGAGCGTCGAGCCCGAAACGCCCGGCGAGGACAACGGCGAGCGCGCGAGCGCCGAGCACTGACGACCGCGGCTACGGGTGCGTCCGCGCTCGCGTTCATCCCGACTCGATACCGGGCCGGCCGTCGACCCACCAGAGCGCGACGCCGGCGGCGAAAACGATCGCTTCGAGCCACAGCGTCGTGATCTCGACGCCGCTGACGGCGGCCAGCGATTTCGTCCCGGCGTACGGCGCCATTGGCGTCAGCGGCCACAGGATGAAGCCGAGTTCGCGGTAGTCGCCCGCGAGGACGTGCCAGGGAACGTCGGCCGCGAGGTGCGAGCCGAGCCCGATCGCGAACGCGACGCCCAGCGATCGCCGGTCGCGAGCGGCCGCGTACCACCAGGCGACGGCGAGCAGCGGGCCCGCGACCAGCAGGGTGTGACCGACCGTCCGGCCGACGTCGGCCAGGCCGGCGAGCCAGATCGGTTTGTCGATCAGATCGGGCAGGAGCGCGCCGACGAGCGCCGCGGCGGTCGGGGTATCGGCGGGACGGCCGCGACGGCGTAGCCGGACGGACGCCGCGTAACAGAGGTAGCCGACGGCGAGGTGGACGATCGGCTGCATTCCGGATCCGGTCGGTCGTACGGTACGGCGGGCGAAAATAGTCGTCCCGACCGCGGTCGCTAATCCGCGGCCTGTCTCAGGTGACGAAGACCGACGCTTGCAGCGGGAGTCCCGTGTCGTTCGCCGTCCGTCGCCGACGCCTGGCCGAACGCACCCGCGCGAGCGCAGAGTCGTCGCCGACCGAGATACATATCCGCGCCTGGACCCTGATGATAGCACCCGAATGCTGGACGACGCGCACTCCGTACTGCGAGAAGACGCCGTGATGGCGGAGTTAATCGACCGACACGACCCGTACGTCGAACGAGACTGGGACGAATTCGAACGGCTCTGCATCTCGATTATCAATCAGCAACTCTCGACCGCATCGGCGATGGCCGTCCGAGAGCGAGTGTTCGAACTGTTCCGTGACGAGGTCACTCCCGAGGCCGTGTTAGAAGCGGAAGACGAAGCGCTCCTCGCGGCCGGACTGTCCCGGAGTAAGGTCGAGTATATGCGTAACGCCGCCCGTTCGTTCCGGAAGAACGATTTCACGCGAGACGGCCTGGCCGACCACTCCAACGAGGAGGTGACCGATGCCCTCACCGACATCAAGGGCATCGGACCGTGGACGGCACGTATGTTCCTCTTATTCGTGCTCGAAAGACCGGACGTGTTACCGCTCGGAGACCTCGCGATCCGCCGGGCAATCGAGGCACTCTACGGCGACGGTGAAGAGATGACTCGCGCCGAGATGCGGGAGGTCGCCGAGCCGTGGCGTCCGTACCGGAGCGTTGCCACTCGGTATCTCTGGGCCGAGTACGAGTCCGAGTAGGGGTACTCTCTCGATCGGTCGACCCGCGTAGATCCTCTCAGAGGCGGCTTTCTGTCGTCACGACGGCGGATTCGGGGTCAGCTATCGTCGATGATGGGTGGGGTCGAGCGGGCAACACCTACTGCTCGTCAATGAGCGGCGCGTACCGGTCCCGTGGCGGTTCACCGACCGTCGCGCAGCACGAGTAATCGCGTACTGTCGCGACTCGTGCGAGCGAAACTGTCCGTCACCGAGGAGATAACAGGGAGTTACGCCCCCGAAAATGCAGGCCGCGAGCAAGGGGGCGAGAAACGGAAAACTGTCCCGCGAGACGGCCCCGCCGACTCAAGTGCGAACCGGTCTCGAGGCCTAGTGACAATGGCGAACGAGACACCTCCCACCGACCCCGACGCGCCCGATCAGCGACGGATGACGACCGATCCCGAACGCATTAGAGAGTGGGCCGAGGCCCGCGACGCCGTGCCGGTCTCGATCCGCGGCGGCGGCAGCGGCGAGGGGCCGACCCACTCGTTCGCACGCCGCGACGAGATCAGCGAGGATCACGAGGAGTACACCTGGGACGAGTTCGTCGACCGGTTCCGTGACGAGGATCTGGTCTTTGTCTACCACGAGGAGGACGAACCGAGCGGCGAGGACCTGGGCTTCTTCGAGATGGTCGAGCGCGACCAGGCCTTCGACCGGGCCGATCTCGGCCGCGACGAACTCGAGGACGCGCTCCGGCGCGGCGAGACGGTGACGACGGAAGTCGTCGAGACGCAGGTGGTCGAGACCGAAATCGTCGAGCGGGACACGATCGAGAGCGAGGTAATCGACACGGAGTTAGCTGAACGCGAGGTTGTCGATTCCGAACTGCTGAGCCGCGACGTCGTCGAGACGGAGTTCGTCGCCGACGACCGGCTCGAGGTGACCGTCGACGAGACGCGCCTAGACACGATCGAGGAGATCGAACGCTACATCGTCGAGAGCCGCGTCGTCGACGTCGACATCGAACAGGACGAGGCGATCGAGAGCGACGAGATCGAGACGGACATCGAACTCGAGAGCGTCCAGCGCTCGATCCTCGAGAGCGACGTCGTCCGCTCGGAGGTGACGACCGACGAGGTGCTCGACCGGGAGGTCATCCAGAGCCAGCGCACCGAAGGCGACGCCGTTCGGAGCGAACTCATCGAGCGGCGGATCGTCGAGGAAGAACTGAGCGATCGGTTGCGGATGACCTACCTCCTCGAGGAGTCCGAACTGATCGAATCCGAGCTCATCGGCAGCGACGTGATCGAGGGCGAGATCATCGACGCCGACGAGTACGGAGCCGCCGAGAGCAGCGAGATGGGTGCCGAAGCGACCGGTGCCGGCGACGACGCGATGGCGGACGCCGACGTCGGAACCGAACCCGGCGCCGGTGCCGGGGCCGAGACCGGCACCGAAGCGACCGGCGAGGCGGGCGCGTCGGCGATCGAACTCTCGCGGGACGATCAGGGGAAGGCCGTCCTCGACGAATCGGGCCAGCAGATCGGTATGGTCGCCGAGATCGAGGGGCAGACGGCCTACATCGATCCGGAGCCGGGGCTGACGGATCGGCTCAAAGCGCGCCTCGATTGGGGCGGCCACGGCGACGACGACTATCCGGTCGACGCCTCACAGATCAAAGAGATCACGGACGACGAGGTCGTCGTCCGCAGCGAGTAACGCGAGCGCGGATCGGAGTCGAATCCGAGCGGAGTCCATGCTCGAACGGACGTCGCAAACGGGTGTCCGGTCGGGCGAGTAGCCGACCGGGCGATAAAACGGTCCCAGCGAAAGCGATCGGCGTTCGGGGACGGACTATCCGACCGATACCGACGCCGGTGCCGGCGAGGGCGACCGCTCGATTACTCGAGGTCGAAGCGATCGAGCTTCATCACTTTACTCCACGTTTCCACGAAGTCCTGCACGAATTTCTCCTCCGCGTCGTCGGATCCGTAGACGTCCGCGATGGCTCGAAGCCGGGCGTTCGAACCGAAGACGAGATCCACGCGGGTCCCCGCCCACTCGACTTCGCCCGTTTCGCGGTCGCGCAACTCGTAAATGTCCTGGGCATCGGAGGGCGCTTCCCACTCCATGATGTCCTGGGACTCCGAGGACGCTTCCCACTCGTAGTCCATGTCGAGCAGGTTCACGAAGAAATCGTTGGTCAGCGTCTCCGGCTGGTCGGTGAAGACGCCGAGCTCGGACCCCTGATAGTTCGCGTTCAACGCGCGCATGCCGCCGACCAGAACCGTCATCTCGTCGGCCGTCAGATCCAGCAGGTCGGCCTTGTCCACCAGCAGCTCCTCCGCCGACCGGTCGTGGTTGTCTCCGAGGTAGTTACGGAACCCGTCGGCTTCCGGTTCGAGCGCCTCGAAGGACTCGACGTCGGTTTGTTCCTGCGAGGCGTCGGTGCGGCCCGGTTCGAACGGAACTTCCACGTCGTACCCGGCGTCCGCCGCAGCCTTCTCGACGGCTGCGGAGCCGCCCAGAACGATCAGGTCGGCCAGCGAGACCCTCGTTCCGTCGGATCGCGAGCTGTTGAACTCCTCCTGAATCTCTTCGAGAGTCGAAAGAACCGCCTCCAGCTGCTCGGGCTCGTTGACCTCCCAGTTCTTCTGCGGTTCGAGGCGGATGCGGGCCCCGTTAGCTCCACCGCGCTTGTCACTGTCGCGGTACGTCGATGCCGACGCCCAGGCGGTCTTGACCAGCTGAGAGATGGACAGTTCCGACTCGAGGATCTCCGCTTTGAGCTGGTCAATTGCGTCGTCCCCGATGAGTTCGTAGTCGACGTCGGGGATAGGGTCCTGCCACAGCATCTCCTCGTCCGGAACCTCCGGGCCGAGGAACCGGGACGGCGGGCCCATGTCACGGTGGATCAGCTTGTACCACGCCTTCGCGAAGGCCTCCTGGAACTCGTCCGGGTTCTCCTGGAAGCGCTCGATGATCTCCCGATAGTCCGGATCGCGCTTCAGGGCGACGTCCGTCGTCAGCATCATGGGGGTTTCCTTCTCCGACGGATCGTGAGCGCCCGGCACGGTGTTCCGAAGGTCCTCGTCCTTCGGCGTCCACTGCCACGCGCCGCCGGGGCCCTTCTCCGGCTCCCACTCGCAGTCGAGCAGGTTGTTGATATACCCCATGTCCCACTGGGTCGGCGTGGAATTCCATGGGCCTTCTATCCCACTGGTGATTGCGTCGCTCCCTTTGCCGGAGCCGTGGCTGCTCTCCCAGCCGAGGCCCTGTTGGTCGATGGGGGCCGCTTCGGGCTCGGGACCGGCGTGCTCGTCGGGGTCGTCGGCGCCGTGGACCTTCCCGAACGTGTGTCCGCCGGCGATGAGCGCGGCCGTTTCCTCGTCGTTCATCGCCATCCGACCGAACGACTCTCGAATGTTTTCCGCGGACCCCTCCGGATCCGGCTCACCGTCCGGCCCCTCCGGGTTCACGTAGATGAGCCCCATCACGGTGGCGGCGAGGGGGTTCTCGAGTTCCCCGTCGTCGCCGAAGCGATCGGACGCTTCCCACTCGGTTTCGGGCCCCCAGTCGACGGCCTCGTCGGGCTCGAACTCGTCCTCGCGCCCGCCGGCGAAGCCGTACGTCTCGAATCCCATCGACTCGAGGGCGCAGTTCCCGGCCAGAACTATCAGGTCGGCCCACGAGAGTTTGCGGCCGTACTTCTGCTTGACCGGCGAGAGCAGCCGGCGCGCCTTGTCGAGGTTCGCGTTGTCGGGCCAACTGTTGAGGGGCGCAAAGCGCTGCGTACCGCCGGACGCGCCGCCGCGGCCGTCGGTGGTGCGGTACGTGCCGGCGCTGTGCCACGCCATCCGAATGAACAGCGGCCCGTAGTGGCCGTAGTCGGCGGGCCACCAGTCCTGCGACGTCGTCATCAGGTCTTTGATGTCCGCCTTCACCTCTTCGAGGTCGAGTTTCTGGAATTCCTCGGCGTACTCGAAGTCCTCGTCCATCGGTCCGGCTTCGCGGGCGTTTTGGTCGAGAACCTTCAAGTTCAACCGATTCGGCCACCAGTCGTGATTGTTTTCTTTCATTGTCGGGCCCCCTCCGGGAGCTCGTCGTTCGCATCGCGTTTCGGATCCTCGTCTAACATGGATTCTCTCTACGAATGTAAGATTGGATTCGAGAATAATAGGTGTACCGATCGCAACTTCCAGTTAACGATTTGCCCATATTGTTTCCGATACTGAAAACCGGTCCCACTGATACCGCTATCGACCGCCGCTCGAGCGAACCCTTTCCCGCGCAGTCATCGACCGTTCCGCCCCCATCGATGCCGGCAGGACGAGAAAAACCGCAACCGCGGACCGCTCGAGCAACTACTCATTCGTCCGTCGCTTCTTCGGACTCCTCTTCCTCTTCCGGCGTGTCCGAGGTGTCGCTGTCGACCCGACGGCTGACGTCGACCTGGTAGTTCCCGAGAATATCGCGCCCGAGTAAGACGGGGTAATCCATGTGGCTGCGGTCCTCGACGCTCGCCGTGACGGTGTGTTGGTTGCCGCCGACGCCGACCACGACGTCCACAACGGGCCGGCTCCTGGACTGCTTGCTGCTTCCCGACCGAATGCGGGTGATCGACTTGATCGGGCCGGCACCGATGTCAGCGGCCAGGCTCGTGTCGATGCTGGTCCGGGTCGCGCCCGTGTCGGACTTGGCGACCACCGACGTCGAACCGCTGGTCCCCGAAAGAACGATCTCCTCGGTGTAGCCGATCACCGCCGGCTCCACGTCCTGTGCCACCGCCTCGTGGGGCTGGGCCGTCGGCCGAGAGTCGTCGAGGACGTTCGCGAGGTCCTCGACGCGCTCGTCGTCGACCTCGCCGCCGGCGCGGTCGATCGCCAGGCGGGCGATGTAGGGCGCGGGGCTGACCTGGGTCGCCTGGTAGAGACCCTTGAACCCTGCTGTCGGGTTGACTTCGAGGACGAACCAGCCCTCGTCGCCCTCGACGAGGTCGACGCCGGCGTAGTCGAGGCCGATGACGTCGGTTGCCCGGCGGGCCATGTCGGCGGCCTCCTCGGGGAGGTCGTCGGTCGCGTTCTCGACGGAGCCGCCAAGCGCGACGTTGGTCCGCCAGTCGTTGTCCGGCGCGTAGCGGTACATCGCGCCGACGATCTCGTCGCCGACGACGTAGACGCGCAGATCGCGGTTGCGGACGTTCTCCTGGCTGACGAGTTCCTGGAGGAAGGCGTACCGGTTGCCCACCTTCGCGTTGACGGGGTCGTCGGGGCCGACCTTCCAAGTCCCGCCGCCGTGGGTCCCGATCGCGGTCTTGTAGACGGCCTCGTCGCCGTATCGCTCCCGGACGGCGTTTAACTGGTCGCCGCTGAGCGCGAGCGTGACGTCGGGGACCCGGACGTCGTTCGACGCGAGCGCCGTCGCCGTCGAGAGCTTGTGGATGGCCGTCATCACCGCGCTCGGTTCGTTGAGCGTCGGCACGAGCCGCGAGAACGCGTTTACGAGCCCGAGCTCCTCGGCCGGCTGTTCGGTGTTCGACAACAGCATTCGGTTCGCGAGCACGTCGACCGACGGCTCGAGGACGGCGCTGCCGTCGTTGACGCTGATCGACGTGTTCTCGGTCCGGAGCCACTCGGTGTCGTGGCCGAGGTCTTCGACGGCGTTGAGGATCGCTTTCGTTTCCTTGCTCGTGTGAAGGCTCAGCACCCCGACGGTAACGGGATCGGCGGCCATACGGACTAGACATCGAGCCGTCTGATAAGTATTGGCCGGCGATTCACCGGCCGAAGGGGGTCCGAGGGGCTTACGACCGGGAACGCGGTTGTGGTCGCGATCGCGCCCCTCACGGGAGCCGGATTAGCCGATGACCGACCGCACCTGATTGGGATCGACCAGGCCGCTGAGCACCGCGAGGACCCCCCAGGTGACGGCCCCGACGGCGATCGCCCCAAACAGCATGAGCAGGTTCGAGACCAGCGGCGTCACGAGCAACACGGCGATCGCCATCACACCCGTGATCCCGCAGACGAGTCCGGTCGTGCGGGCGAGTCGCCTGACGTTCAGCCGCAACTCGGTGTGGACGATGTAGAGGTTCACCGCCACGTACACCGAGTGGGTCGCCACCGTCGCGGCGGCCGCGCCGATGACCCCGACCGTCGGGATCAGGATGATGTTCAGCACGAGGTTGGCGACGGCCGTCCCGCCTTTCGCGATGGCCCGCTCGCGGGCGCGACCGAGGTAATCGAGACTGTCGCTGGTCAGGTTCGTGATCGCCTGCAACACGACGAAGCCCGCGAGCACCTGCAGGACCGGAACGGCGCCCGCGTAGTCGGCCCCGAACACCATCGTCAGGAACGGGCCCGCGACGATCGCGAGTCCGACCGCCGCCGGGATGTAGAGCAACAGGACGTTCGTCAGCGACGTCTCGTAGATCCGCCTGGCCTCGTCGAGTTGGCCGGCGGCCTTCTGCTCGCCGAAGTTCGGCGAGATGGTGAACCCGAGCGATTCGGCGGGCGCGAGTACGAAGTCCGTGACCTGCTTCCCGAGGGTGTAGAACCCGACCGCGGCCGGGTTGAGGAAGACGCCGATGAGGACCGTGTCGATCTGCTTGTCGATGACGTTCGCGCTCCGGGTCGCGGTCAGCGGGAGACTGTACTCCAGCAGCCGGCGAGAAAGTCCCTCCTCGTACTCCTCGGCCGCATCGTAGCGCTTGTAGAATCCCGTGTAGAGGATTCCGAGTCCGATGGCGCCGGCGATGGCGTAGCCGATGATGTATCCGAAGAACGCGCCGAGCGCGCCCATTCCCAGGAGCACGAACGCGACGGAAAAGACCAGGCGACCTGCGCCGCTGATCGCCTGGACGATGGCGCTGTAGCCGAGGTGGTTGAACCCCTGAAACGACACCTGCGAGAACGTGCTCGCGGAGTAGACGACGAGGTAGAGCGCGCCGGCGGCGAGGAACGGGGCCGCTCCCGGATCACCGAGCGCGATCGCGATCCACTCGTGGAAGAGCACCAGAACGTAGGCGACGAACGCGAGCAAGACGAGTTTCGCCGTGATCGTCGTCTTGATGAGGTGGGGAATCTGACCCGCATCCGTCTCGCGATATTCGGAGATGTAGCGGGCGACGGACTTGCTGAGGCCGAGATCCGCGAACAGCTGGACGACGGTCAACACCCCGATTGCCCAGTACAGCGCGCCGTACCCGTCCGGATTGAGGTACCGCGCTAACACGAACATTAACAGCGCGCTCGACGCCATGTAGATGGCGCGCGCGACGAGCGTTGCCTTGAAGCCGCTGACGATGTGATCCTCCCTGTTCATACGTAGATGGACGTGCGAGACGCTCGTGGCCGACTGAACGCCGAGAGCGACCGACTACGCGTGACGACCACGGATCGGTCAATTGTAATGCGGAGACAACAGACGGAAACCGGTCGCAACAGGAGCGGCGACGCCGACGACCCGCGAGACGGCACTGATCCGGCTAGCCCCCGAAGCGACCGGCGAGAGCCGATTATAACGAGTCGTAAACGATCGAAGGACGTCCGTAACGACGACCGGACGGAGCGTTACGATCGACCGATCGATTCGAATCGCGCTCCCGTTCGGCGATCGCCGAACGGGAACGTCGCCGATCTCGGCTAGAGGTACGAGGCGTCCCACCGCGTCGCCTTCCGCCGGTTGCCGCAGCTGTTACACTCGATCCGACCCATCGCGTCCATCGCGTTGTCGATCGAATCGCAGTTGCCGCAGAACCAAGCGTAGCGATCGTCGCGGTCCGCGCTCTTGTAGGCGGTGTAAAACAGCGACTTCGAACCGCGGGCAGCCTCGCCGTAGCTCACGTAGACCGTCTCGCCGTCGACCGAGACTTCGTCGATCGCGCCCCACTCGCCGTCGTCTTCGAGGTCGCTCTCGACGTAGACGTTCTCAGTGAAGGTCTCCGACCCGATCTCGACCTCGCGCTGACCGGCGTGCTCGAAGCCGTGATCCCGGTAGAACTGGTTGCCCCCTTCGTTGTCCTCCAAGACGAAACACTGGATCTGCTCTGCGCCCTCGTCGAGCAGACGCTCGCGAGTGTGGACCAGCAGGCGCACGCCCGTCCCCCCGCCGCGGTGGTCCGAGTGGACGTGCAGCCAGAGGAGTTGCCCGGTGTCGGCCCGCTGCCCGACCAGTTCGCTCTCGGAGAAGGCGACGACCTCGCCGTCGCGTTCGACGACGAGGAAGAGCGCTCGGTCGTCGTCGAGTTCGTCGGAGAACGAATCGCCGTACCACTGCTCGATCGCGTCGTCGATAGTGTCCTCGTCTAAGAAGTCCGTGTACGTAGAGTTCAGCGAGTCGCGAGCGATCGAGCGAATCGCGTCGGTATCTGCATCGGTCGCCTCTCGAATCTCCATGCATGTTAACACCATTCCCAGATACAAAACGTATGCCCACGGCCGCAGATTCTGCCGATCAGTGTGGAGTCGAACGTCGCCTTTTGTCGTACAAAGCGGCACGGAACGGGCGCAAAGCGCGTGAAGGGGGAAGATTCACGTCGCTGCTCCCGGAGAACGTGAAATAAGAGACTGCCATGAGCGACAACGCCGCGGAACCCGAACCGCCCGACGAGCCGCCCGAATCCGAGCCGATGGACCAGGCGTTTACGTACAACGGCGGTCGCGTCGACCCCGGCGAATCGGCGAACATCCGCTACGGCATCAGCGAAACGTATCTCGGCGACCCCGTCCGAATCCCCGTTACGGTGATCAACGGCGAACACCCCGGTCCGACGGTGTTCCTCTCGGCGGCGGCCCACGGCGACGAACTCAACGGGATCGAGGTCGTCCGCGAGGTGGCCCACGACTGGGACCACTCCGTGCTCCACGGTACCCTCGTCTGCCTGCCCGTGATGAACGTCCCCGGTTTCCTCGCTCAGGAGCGGTACCTACCGATCTACGACCGAGACCTGAACCGGTCGTTCCCCGGCCGCGAGGGTTCGACCAGCGCCAGGCGGATGGCCCACCGGATCTTCACGAACTTCATCGAGCCCTGCGACGTCGGCATCGACTTCCACACGTCGACCCGCGGCCGGACGAACATGCTCCACGTCCGGGCGAACACGGAGCGGTCGGACGTCGCCAGGCTCGCCAAGGCGTTCAGCTCCAACGTCATCATCGCGGGCGAAGGGCCGTCGGGGACGCTCCGCCGGGAGGCGACCGAGGCCGGCATCCCAACGATCACCGTCGAGATGGGCGAGGCCCATCGGTTTCAGCGTCGCTTGATCGACCGCGCGCTCACCGGCGTCGCGAGCGTCCTCGCCGAGTTCGGTCTCCACCGGGAGTCGTCGGTCCACTGGCCGGGCTGGCGGACCGTCATCGACGACGACGACGAGAAGACCTGGCTGCGCGCGGACGCCGGCGGCATCGTCGACATGAAACGCGGCCGCGGCGCGCTCGTCGAGGAGGGGGAGGTCATCTGCACCATCACGAACCCGTTCAAGGAGGAAGACGACATCGTCACCGTCGAGGCCCCCTTTACCGGACTCATCGTCGGCGTCCTCGAGAATCCAGTCGTGTATCCGGGGAATCCGCTCTGTCACCTGGTCGGCCTGGCGCCGGACACGCTCACGGCGCTCGAGCGCGAGCGCACGCCGAAGAGTTCGCGGGCGGAACTCCGCGGAACCAACTGAGTCGCCGGCAGCGCCGGCGGAGTCGAACGTCCGAGAGGAGAACCCAGAACCGATTCGGGGATTCGCGAACGAAACGGATTCTTTTTTGACCGAGTAAAAATAAAGCGTCGGGGCGAGAAGAGCGATAAAAGTAACTTCTATACCCCCGCGGTCTAACCGTCCACATGAGCGTATGAGTCAGTCTTACAATCGCGGTCTCATCGAGGACTTCGGTCGCTGGAAGGAGTTCTCGGCCGGGATGTGGGCGTGGATCTTCCACAAGTTCACCGGGTGGATGCTGATCGGCTACCTGTTTACCCACATCGCCGTGCTGAGTAGCTCTATCGGCGCCGCCAGCGGCGATCCGGCGCTGATCCAGCAGGAAATGGACGTCTACACGACGACGATTCAGGGGCTCGAGGAGCTGTTCATCATTCGGGTGCTCGAAGTCGGCCTGCTCGCGGTGGCCGTCTTCCACATCCTGAACGGGCTCCGCCTGCTGATGGTCGACCTCGGCGTCGGCCTGGAGGCACAGGACAAGAGCTTCTACGCCTCGCTGGTGCTGACGGGCGCGATCACCGTCGCCAGCGTGCCGACCTTCCTGACGGGGGTGGGCATCTGATGGCAGAGCGCTACTCCTCGTTCACGCCAGGCGGTACCGGCTGGTTCCTCCAGCGGATCACGGCGGCGTTTCTGGTCGTCGTTCTCGCCTTCCACTTCTTCCTCCTCCACTTCGTCAACCACGCCGCCGACGTTACCTTCTTGGCCACCCAAGAGCGCATGGCGAACGTCGGCTACTTCCTGACGATGGTGTTGTTCCTGGTCACCGGCACCTTCCACGGTGTCAACGGCGTCTACAACGCCCTGCTCAACCAGGGACTCGAGGGCACCCAGAAGAAGGTCGTGCTGGCGGTGCTGGTCATCGCCGGCCTCGCACTCATCGCACAGGGAACCTACGTCGCACTCACCATGAACGGGATGATCTGATATGAGCACGCAACAAGCCGAACCCGAGAGCCAGGAAGCACCGAAAGACCCGGAGATGCGAGGCGCGGAGTCGCCGGTCGACGAAAAGGAAAAAGAAGGCGGCATGATCGACCAGACGGCCGCCGACGAGTCGGAACTCGAGGGGGAGACGGTTCACATCAAAGTGTTCCGCTACGACCCCGAAGTCGAGGGCAAGCAGGAACCCCGCTTCGACGACTTCCACGTCCCCTTCGAGAAGGGGATGACCGTCCTCGACGCGGTCATGTACGCCCGCGACGAGTACGACTCCTCGCTGACCTTCCGTCACTCCTGTCGTCAGGCCGTCTGTGGCTCCGACGCCTTCTTCGTCAACGGCAAGCAGCGACTGGGCTGTAAGACCCAGATCGCCGACTTAGAGCAGCCGGTCCGCATCGAGCCGCTGCCCCACCAGGAGGTCGTCAAGGACCTGGTCGTCGATATGGACCACTTCTACGACCAGATGCACACGGTCGAGCCGTACTTCCAGGACGAGGACACGCCCGCCGCGGACGACCTAGAAGAGCAGCGCCAGAGCCCCGAGAACCGCGAGAAGATCAAGATGTCCTCGCGGTGTATCTGGTGTGGCGCCTGCATGTCCTCGTGTAACATCGCGGCCGGGGACAACGAGTACCTCGGCCCGGCGGCCATCAACAAGGCCTACAAGTTCGCGATGGACGACCGCGAGGGCGAGGAGATCAAGGAGCACCGACTCCGCATCTTGGAGCAGGAACACGGCGTCTGGCGGTGCCAGACCCAGTTCTCTTGTACCGAGGTGTGCCCGAAGGACATTCCGCTGACCGAGCACATTCAGGAGCTCAAGCGGGAAGCAGTCAAGAAGAACCTGAAGTTCTGGTAAGTATCCATGTACGAACACGACGTCATCGTGGTCGGCGCCGGCGGCGCCGGCCTCCGGGCCGCAATCGCAGCGCACGAGGCGGGCGCCGACACGGCGATCGTCTCGAAGCTCCACCCAGTCCGCAGCCACACCGGCGCGGCCGAGGGCGGCATCAACGCCGCCCTCCAGGAAGGCGACGACTGGGAGCTCCACGCCTACGACACCATGAAGGGGTCGGACTACCTCGGCGACGCGCCGGCGGTCGAGACCCTCGCCAAGAACGCCCCCGAGGAGACGATGAACCTCGAACACTGGGGGATGCCGTTCTCTCGCGAGGAGGACGGCCGCGTCTCCCAGCGGCCGTTCGGCGGCCTCTCGTACCCGCGGACCACCTACGCGGGCGCCGAGACGGGCCACCACCTGCTGCACACGATGTACGAGCAGGTCGTCAAGCGCGGCATCCAGGTCTACGACGAGTGGTACGTCATGGACCTGGCGACGACCGACGAATCCGACCCCAAGGACCGCGAGTGCCATGGAATCGTCGCCTACGACGTCCAGTCCGGCAAGGTTGAAGGCTTCAAGGCGAACAACGGCGTCGTCCTCGCGACCGGCGGCCCCGGCCAGGCCTTCGACCACACGACCAACGCCGTCTCCTGTACCGGCGACGGGCACGCGATGGCATATCGTGCAGGCGCGCCGCTGGAGGACATGGAGTTTATCCAGTTCCATCCGACCTCCCTCCCCTCGACCGGCGTCCTCATCTCTGAGGGCGTCCGCGGCGAGGGCGGCATCCTCTACAACAGCGAGGGCGAGCGGTTCATGTTCGAGCACGGCTACGCGAACAACTCCGGCGAGCTCGCCTCCCGCGACGTCGTCGCCCGTGCCGAACTGACCGAGGTTCAGGAAGGACGCGGCGTCGACGACGAGTACGTCCACCTCGACATGCGCCACTTAGGCGAGGAGCGCATCATGGACCGCCTCGAGAACATCCTCCACCTCGCCGAGGACTTCGAGGGCGTCGACGGCCTGGTCGAACCGATGCCGGTCAAGCCCGGTCAGCACTACGCCATGGGCGGCATCGAGGTCGACGAGGACGGACAGACCTGCGTCAGCGGCCTCTACGCGGCTGGTGAGTGCGCTTGCGTCTCCGTCCACGGCGGCAACCGTCTCGGCGGGAACGCGCTGCCCGAACTGATCGTCTTCGGCAAGCGCGCCGGTCGCCACGCCGCCGGCGAGGACCTCGGCGAGCCCGAGATCCGGACCGGCTACGGCGACGACGTCGAGGACGAGACCGAAACCGAGCTTCCGGTCCAGCCTGGCGAAGCCGGACTGGACACGACCGGCGGGGTCGCGGCGGACGGCGGCGTCACCGCCGACGCCGAGGGCCTCCTCGAGCGCGCCGTCGAACAGCAACGCGAGCGCGTCGACACGCTGATGGACCGGGACAGCGGCGTCCAGCACGCCGAGATCCGCCAGAAGCTCCAGAACGCGATGACCGACTACGTGAACGTCTTCCGGACGGAAGACGGCGTCAAGAAGGCCCTGGAGATCATCCGCGAGTGTCGCGAGGAGTACCAGAACGTCTACGTCGACGATCCGTCGCGGACGTTCAACACCGACCTCCAACAAACCATCGAGACGCGTAACCTGATCGACGTCGCCGAGTCGATCGCGCTCGGCGCGCTCGTCCGCGACGAGTTCCGCGGCGCCCACTGGCGTCAGGAACATCAGGAACGCAAGGACGAGGAGTGGCTCAAGCACACGCTGATCTCCTGGAACAACGGTGATCCGGATATCTTCTACCGTCCGGTCATCCTCGAGGGCGAGAACAAGACCTACGAGCCGAAAGAGCGCAGTTACTAACGCCGTTCGTCGGTTTTTTCGGCAGTATCGATACCGTTCACCACCGAACGAGTGGCGACGGTTTCGTATAGCACATCTATTCGGAGTTGCCAATCATCGGCCTTCTGAGCTATGAACACGGGCCACCAATCGCCGTCCACGTCGCAGCGATGATTTTTGTCCCCGGTATCTTTCAAGCGGAGCCCGGACAAGCAGTCAGCGATCGCGATACTACAGCCCGAGCGCGTCGAAGAGATCGATGCTGACGCCGGCGTACCCGATTACCTTGTAGCCGATGTAGATCCCGATAATCCCCATGATACCGGGGAGTTCGGGCGGCGCGGGAATCGGAATATTGAGAAACCGGAACAGAGCGCCAGTCAGCAACCCGGTCAACAACGCGAGAACGGTGATTGGCGTCGACATTCGTCCGGTAGCATTCTCGAGCGGGGTCACAAAAGCGACACGCATGGGGTAGCGCCGCCTCGTCGATCCGCTCCCCAACAGCCCTTGAGACAGTCACGACGATCGACTATATCGGAAAATCGGTTGCTCACCGGCGCGAGTGGCGACCACGTTTTGATTTCGACGATCGACGCGGTCGCCTTCGACACCTGAAACGCCCGCTTCGTCCCGTGGTTTTCGACGATTGTTGTAGCTGAGATTTATTATCGTCGAAATATTGTAGATCGAGTATGACCGCATCTGCGACGACGGATCTCGACGTGTCGATGCCGACCGATCTCGACTCCGCGCGAGCGAAGTTGGTCTACCTCTATCTCGCCGCCGGCGGCGGTGCGACCGCCGACGATCTCTGCGCCGACCTGGCGATCAAGAAGGGAACGGTCCTCTCGATTACCGGCACGCTCCGTGATCGCGGCCTCCTGAAGCGCCGTGACGGGCGGTACGAACTCGCGTAACGCTTGCAGTGTGCGAAACTGCGGGCTCTTACCCGTCAACGAGCGTATTTTCGGTCCGAGTCTCGCGTCCGTCGACGGCCGCGGCGTTCCGCGGCGAAGTCACCGGCACGACAGTCCACACACGAGCCGGCGATCGATCAGAGTTCGATCCGCTCGACCAGCTGTTCGCGGGTTTCGTTGGTGTTGACCGCGACGATTCGGATCTCGTCTTCGAGCCCGGAGCCCTCGAGCTTCGCTTTCAGTAAGTTATCGACCTGGTAGACGCCGGCGGCGTTCGTCATAGCGATTTCGACCAAGACGGGGCTGCTGTCGCCCTGCTGGAGCGAGACGCGACTGATCGCCTGGCTCGAGAGCGTGTTGATGCCGCGACCGCCGTGCTCGTAGGGGATCCGCGAGCGCCCGCTCTCCATGTCGAGGGCGTCGGCGACGCGGATGACGCCGGCTTCGGTCGTCAGCGGCGTCTCGGACCGGTGGTGACAGAGGATCGCGTGGAGAATCTCGCCTTTCATCCGGACGGATTCGGCGACGTCGTAGAACTCGGGGAGGATCCGATCGAGGATGTCGGCGGCCAGCGGGATCGAGTAGTAGGCGTGTTGATCGCGGTGGACGACGTGGCCGACGTCGTGCAGGGTCGCGGCGAGCGCGATGATAACCGATTCGTCCGCCTCGTCCAAGCCCTGTTGGCGCGCGCCGTTGAAGTCGACGTTGCCGGCCTTCAGCAGGTCGTAGAGACACAGCGCCCGGTTGCGGACGATTTCGATGTGTTTCGAGCCGTGATCGTTGTACCGCATCCGATCGACCGCGTTGATGTTCTGGGCCTCGAGATAGGTGGTGATCTCCTCGTCCTCATCGATAAAGGCAAGAACGCGGTTCAGTTTCTCGTCGGGAAAGCTATGTTCCTCGTCGGGAGAGTAGACGCGGCGGGTCTCCTCTTCGGCGGCAGAATCGCTCATACTGGAACGTCGATGGCGGACTAAAAAAGCCCTGTGGCGACGGGGTTGGTCAGTCGGACGACGATCCGAGCGGTGGTCGACGCCGACTGCGATTGCGCGTCCGATCGCGATTCAAGCGAGTTCTTCGACGGCGGCCTCGACCTCGTCGTACTCGGGTTCGACGCCCGGGTCGTCGCTGACCCACGAGTAGGCGATCTCGCCGTCGCCGTCGACGACGAACACCGACCGCTTGGCGACGCCGTAGACGCCCAGATCGTCGAAGTCCATCTCGATGTCGTAGTCCTCGATGAGTTCCTTGTTGAGGTCGCTGATGAGACCGAACTCGAGGTCGTTCTGCGCGCGGAACTCGTTGAGCGTGAACGGCGAGTCGCGGCTGACGCCGTAGACCGTGGCGTCGAGGTCGTCGAAGGCGGCCAGGCGATCCTGGAACGTGCACATCTCTTCCGTACAGACGCTGGTGAACGCGCCCGGGAAGAAGGCGAGGACGACCGGCGCCTCGTCGTCGAGGCGTTCCGAGAGGGTGAACTCCTCGATGTCGCCGTTTGCGAGCGGTGCGGTGAAGTCGGGTGCGGCGTCTCCGGTAGCTGCCATCGTCGAAGCCTTACGTGCAAGCCGGAAAGACAGTTTCGTTCGCGGACGGAATTGGCGTGCGACTCCTCGCGAGCACTGCGTCCCCGAGTATTCCCCGAGTTCTCGGACGAATTACGTCGACCGGACGGTGAAATACCCCGGAATTTCGTGACGAATTTCGTTCTCAAACGGACTGTCGCGGCCGCTTGGTTACCTAAGTGGTCCAAAAAGGTTATAATTGCCAGCGGGTAAGCCACGCATAGAGATGGCAATCGAAACCGCACCGCTGTTCATCCCCGGCGGCATGGGGCCACCGGAGCTCGCGATTATCCTCATCATCGCGATTTTGCTCTTCGGAGCCAATAAGATCCCGAAGCTGGCTCGCTCGACCGGCGAGGCGATGGGTGAATTCCAGAAGGGGCGCGAAAAGGTCGAATCGGAACTCGAAGAGATGCGCGAATCCGGCGACTACGAGGGCGAAGAGGAGTTCAGTGAGGACGAGGACTTCGTCGACACGGAACCCGTCACCAATGAGGAGGACACGACCGCCGAAGCCGGCGCCGAAACCGAGACGGAAACCAACTGACATTCTTTTACGCCGGGGCGTGTGGCCTAGCGGATAGGGCAGGAGGTTCCTAACCTTCTGATCGCGGGTTCGAATCCCGCCACGCCCGCTCGCGACGAACGGACGTGAGGAGCGAGCGGGCCCGGAGATTCGAAGTAGAGAAGACGCGCACAGCGGAGCGAGCACGTCTTCGCGTGGTTCGAATCCCGCCACGCCCATGTGGGAGATCCTAACCGACGTGCGACATCAACCCCCTACTTGACCGTCGACACGCCGCACCAACATGTTGGGGAAATACGTACGATAGTGAGACACGTCGGCTGAACCATGAACGGTAGAGACGGTCTCCCAGTTGACACTGGACGTGAATCGTTCGTTCACGAACTGACGGTGCTACCGCGGGAACTCCAGCGCAGAAATCCGATTCTGTTCTGGACTGCGACAGGACATGCCGTCCTGTTACTGGGTTTTCTCGTCGGTCTCGCAGCGGATCCGAGAATCGTTAGTGGGGATCCTGTGTGGCTTAAGCCAGCGAAGTTCGCCGCCTCGATCGGACTGTTTACCGGAGTACTCGCGTGGCTTACGCCTCACTTATCGGTTTCGAGGAAGTTCCGTCGGCTGATTTCGTGGGGGATTGCGATCGCTGCTGTCATCGAGATCACGGCGATCGCCGGGCAAGCCGCTCGTGGCACTAGATCGCATTTCAACTACTCGACAACCTTCGACACGGCCGTCTATCTGACGATGGGCCTGGTGATCATTACGATGACGCTATTAGTTGCGTGGCTGTTCATTCGCGCGGCCCGAAACGGGTTCGACGTGCACCCGGCGTTCGCACTCGGAATCACGCTCGGTGGTGGATTATTCGTCACCGGCGCATTCGAAGGCGGGGTGATGATCGCGCTGAATACGAATACCGTCGGCACCGGATACACGCTACCGGTGGTGGGCTGGACGCTTGTCGGCGACTTCCGGGTGGCACACTTCGTCGGTCTTCACGCGTTGCAGGTGCTTCCGTTGGCTGGCTACCTGGCGGCGATCGCCGAGCAGCGGGGCCAAATCACCGATCCGAAACGGCTCGTTCGGCTCGTCGGGTGCATCTATGGAGGGACCTTGTTCGTGGCGTTCTTCCTCGCAATTGCGCCATTGGTCGCGTGATAGCGGGACACCCCCTGATTCAGCACCAATAGTCGGTTCCGAGAATAAATCCAGCGGACTGATGGCAGATACCGTCGGTGTGACGTTGCTATTGCAGGGCACTCGTATTCAGCGGTAGAACCGTACTGTGGGGATAACTCCGCCGAGAGTGCGGTAGTTATTGTGTCCCGAGGCGTTCAAGAAGGGATCGTGATAGCGAGGCCTCCGAATGATTAGCGCGAAGTTGCGGATACAACTCCCAGAAGGCCTCTGGGTCTCCCAGATTTCCAGAACGTTCCCTCGGGCGACGTTCAGACTCCTGTCAGGGTACCGGGTTGAGGACACGGCGCTGGAGCTCGGTGAAACGATCACCGATCAGCCGAAAGACGTTGTCACGGAGATATACGATCACCCCTCGATAGAAACCTACGAACTGCTGGAATCGGACGAGCGGCGCGCGCTCGTGAAATACGAGACGACGGATACTGCCCTGTACGACTTCGTTGAGACGTTATCGGTAACCATCGAGTTCCCGATTATCGTGCGTGACGGCTGGTACGAATTTGACCTGACGGGTACACGTGAAGAACTTGATCGACTCCAAGAGTTGCTGGACGCCTCACCGCTATCCTACGAACTCCTCTCACTCGTTCGGTCGCAGGAAGCGGACAACCTATTGACCGACCGCCAGCGGGAAGTCCTCGAAACGGCGGTTCGAGCGGGATATTTCGAGATTCCTCGGGAATGTACACTCTCGGAACTGGCCGACTCGCTCGAGATCGACAAATCGACAGCGAGCACCATCCTTCGTCGAGGTGAAGCACGGCTCATCAAGTCGTTCGTCAGCGGTCCCGACTGACCAGGTGACGTACGGCCCACCGCTTGGAACGTGTCGACTTGGCAGCGGTAAACCGATCGCTCTATCTCATACGGTAGTTGCATCATCCATATCGGGGACCGAACCTACGTGTGCAGGCAAAACGAGCGAGGGCCGACCCGGATCGACCCGGATCGACCCGGCTCGCGAACCGCGGTATCGCGTTATCGAGCCGTCCAGCCGCCGTCCGCCGCGAGCACCGACCCGGTCACGTAGCTGGCAGCCTCGCTCGCCAGGAAGACGACGGGACCGGCGATTTCCTCGGGATCGGCGAACCGTTCTAACGGCGTGCGGTCGATGATCGACTGACGGAGCCGGTCGTTGGTCTCGAGGTCTTCGGTCAGCTCCGTCGAGACGTAGCCGGGCGCGACGGCGTTGACCCGGACCTCGGGCGCCCAGTCCAGAGACATGCTCTTGGTGAGTCCGACCAGGCCGTGCTTCGAGGCGACGTAGGGGTGTTGGCGCGGCAAGCCGACCAGGCCGCCGACGCTCGCGACGTTGACGACGGCGCCGCCGTCGCTCTCGCGGAGGTGGCCCGCCGCGGTCCGTGTGACCTCGTACGCGCCGTTCAGGTTGACGTCGAGCACGCGGTCGAGGCTCTCGGTGTCAACATCTTCCGGCCGGCCGAGCGCGTCGTCGGGGTTGAATCCGGCGTTGTTGACGACGACGTCGACGCCGCCGAACTCGTCGGCGGCGCGGTCGATGACGTCGCTGACGGCGTCGGCGTTCGTCACGTCCGCGGGGACGGCGAGGGCATCGCCGCCCGCGTCTTCGACTGTTTCGGCGACGGCGTCGATTTCGTCCGTCGAGCGGGCGCTCGGGACGACCGCGGCGCCGGCGGCCGCCAGTTCGACGGCGATCGCGCGGCCGATCCCGCGGCCGCCGCCGGTGACCACTGCGACTCGGCCGTCAAGGTCGAACAGGTCGCTCATCGGTCCCCCGTTTCGACGTCGATCACGTCAAGCTTTTCGCGCAGTCCCTGCTTGTCGAACTTTCCGGTCGCCGTCTTCGGAATCCGCTCGACGACTCTAATCTCGTCGGGGAGCCACCAATCGGGCTGGTCGAGCGTCTTCTGCAGGTGATCCCGCAACTCCGCCTCGCCGGGATCGCCGTCCTCGGCGGTGACGACGGTCGCGAGGGGACGCTCCTGCCACTTCTCGTGGGGAACGGCGATCACGGCTGCCTCGACGACCTCGTCGTGGGCCATCAGGGCGTTCTCGAGCGCGATCGAGGAGATCCACTCGCCGCCGCTCTTAATGACGTCCTTCGCGCGGTCGACGATCTCGACGTAGCCGTCCTCGTCGACGGTGACGATGTCGCCGGTCTTGAGCCACTCCCCCTTGAAGTCCTCCTCGTTGGCCTCCGGCCGATTGTAGTACTCCGTGGCGACCGAGGGGCCGCGGACCCATAGCTCGCCGGCGGCGTCGCCGTCCCAGGGCACTTCTTCACCGGAATCGTCGACGACGCGCATCTCGAGTCCCGGCGAGAGCAGCCCCTGTTTCCGGCGCTTCTCGTACCTGCGGCTCCGGTCTCGGTCGGTCATCCGGGCCTTCGGTCGGGAGACCGAACCGATACTCATCGTCTCGGTCATCCCCCAGGCATGCTCGACGGTGACGTCGAACTCGTCCTCGTAGCGGCGCATCATCTTTTCGGGCGCGGCGCTGCCACCGACGACGATACGCTCGAGGCTCGAGAGGTCGCCGCCGTGCTCGTCGACGTGTTCGAGCAGGTCGATCCAGACCGTTGGGACGCCGGCGGTGAGGGTGACGTCCTCCCGCTCGATCAGTTCGAGCAGATCGGCCGCGTCCGGCGCGGGACCGGGATAGACCTGGGTCGCGCCGGCCATCGTCGCCGCGTAGGGGAACTCCCAGGAGTTGACGTGGAACATCGGTACGACCGGCATGACCACGTCGCGTTCGCTGATATCGAGGCCGGCAGGGGTCATCACCATCATCGCGTGAGCGTAGATCATCTTGTGGGTGTACTCGACGCCCTTCGGCCGGCCGGTGGTCCCCGACGTGTAGCACATCCCGGCGGGGTAGTCCTCCTCGAGTTCGGGTAGGTCGTCCTCCGCTATCGGATCGTACTCGGCGACGAGGGCCTCGTACGCCACCGCGTCGACCTCGGTCTCGGGGACCGTCTCGTCCATCACGACGACCTCCTCGACGGGCAGATCCGCCCATAGCCGCTCGATCGTCTCGAACGGCGCGCCGGGGTCGACGAACAGCACGTCGTCGTCGGCATCCTCAACGATGTAGACCACGTCGTTATCGCCCAGTTGGACGTTGATCGTGTGCAACTGCGCGCCCGACAGCGGCGCGGCGTAGTACGTCTCAAGGTGCCGATGGTGGTTCCAGCCGAAGGTCCCGATCCGATCGCCAGGCCCGAAGCCGCGGTCGGCCAGTGCGGCGATCAGCGACCGAACTCGCTCACCGAACTCGGCGTACGAGGAATCGACGATCCCGTCGTGCGTCCGCGAGACCAGGCGCGTCTCCGGGAAAAGGTTCGTCGGCCGCCAGAAGAACGGCCGGATCGTCAGGCCCGTCATCTCAGGCCACCTCCTCGGGAGAGACGGCGAGGTACTGTTCGAGCAAGTCCTCCCGCTCTCGGATTTCCTCGATCGATCCCTCGAACACGATCGATCCCGTGTCGATGACGTAGCCCCGCGTCGCCAGGTCGAACGCGAAGGTGACGTTCTGCTCGGAGAGCAGGACGGTCACGTCCTGCTCGACGACGTCCTGGAGCATGGTCCGGAGGTCGTCGACGATGACGGGTGCCAGCCCTTCGGTCGGTTCGTCCAGCAACAGCAGCGACGGTCGCTGGACGAGCGCGCGGGCGACGGCGAGCATCTGTTGCTCGCCGCCGCTGAGGTTCTGCGCGTTGCTCCGCCGCAAGCCGTCGAGTACGGGAAACAGCTCGTACATCTCCTCGACCGGTCGCGGATCGGCCGCGAGTTTGTGCGCGAGGACGATGTTTTCGTGGACGGTCAGCGTCGGGAATACCCGGCGATCCTCCGGAACCAGGTTGATCCCGCGCTCGTTGATCTCGTTCGGGGCCTTCCCGACGATGTCCTCGCCGCGGTAAGTGATCTCGCCCCGTCTCGGGGGTGTCACGCCCATAATCGAGCGCATGGTCGTCGTCTTGCCGGCGCCGTTGCGGCCCAGCAGGGCGACGACCTCTCCCTCCGCGAGCGTCAGCGAGACGTCGTGGAGGACGTGGCTGTTCCCGTAGTAGGTGTCGATGCCGTCGATGTCGAGTACGGTCATACGGTCTCACTTCCGAGGTAGGCTTCGGTGACTCGTTCGTCGCGCAGTACCGTCTGGGGGTCGCCGTCGGCCAGCACCGCGCCCTCCGCGAGCACAACGATCCGATCGGAGATTCCGGTGACGACGTCCATGTCGTGCTCCGTGACGACGAACGTCGCGTCGATGTCCTCGTTCAGCTGCCGGATGAGCGAGACGATCTCTTCCGTCTCGGTCGGGTTCATCCCCGCGGTCGGCTCGTCCAGCAAGAACACCGTCGGTTCGATCGCCAGCGCGAGCGCGATCTCGACGTTGCGCTTCTCGCCGTGGCTCAGCTCGTCGCAGGGCGTCTCGGCGATGGCCGTCAGGTTGGTGAGTTCGAGTAGTTCGTCGATGGCCGCGTTGAGTTCCTCGTCCGCTTCCGGGCGCGACCGCATGTCGAACGTTCGTCCCTCGTGGATAATCCGGGCGACCTGCAGGTTTTCGCGGACGGTCAACCTCTCGAATATATTCGTTATCTGGTAGGATCGCGAGAGGCCGCTGCGCGCGACCTTGTGGGGCGGCGCGTCGGTGATCTCTCGCAGTTCATCGTCCCTGCGGAGCCAGATCTCGCCGCCGGTCGGCTCCAGCACGCCCGTCAGCAGGTTGTAGAACGTGGTCTTGCCGGCCCCGTTGGGACCGATGATGCTGGTGATCTGCTCGTCGTCGAACGCGAGCGAGACGCCGCCGACGGCGACCAGGTCTCCGAACTGCTTGCGCAGGTCCTCGGTGCGGAGGACGGTCGTCATCGGTCGACACCCCCGTCGTCGGACCCGCCGGTCGGGGCGAGCCCGTTCGCGGCGGCGGTGACTTTCTCACCGATCGACTCGCGGACGAACGCCGCGGCGGCGCTCGCCCCGCCGCGGTCGTAGGCCGCCCGCACGTCTCGCAGCCACGCGCCCAGCATGACCAGGCCGCCGGCGGCCCCCCGTTTGAAGTAGAGAACAACGACGATGAGCATGATCCCGAAGAACAGCTCCCAGTACGCCTCGAGCGCCGGGAAGCGGCTGATCAGCCAGCGGACGTAGTGGTAGACGAACGCGCCGACGATCGGCCCGCCGAAGTAAGTCGCGCCGCCGATGACGGTCGCGACGACCGGCGTCGCGCTCATCGTCCAGTGGGCTTCGTTCGGGGTGGCGACGCTCGCGAAGCCGGCGATCAACACGCCGGCGACGCCGACGAACAGCGCCGAGACGACGAAGGTCATCCAACGGTGGACGGTGACGTTGACGCCCAGCGCCGTCGCGCGGTCCGGGCTTTCGCGGATCGCCTTGCAGACGGTGCCGAACGGCGAGTTGACGATCCGCCAGATGGCGTAGATAGACGCCACGACGACCGCCGCCGTCAGGTAGTAGTACGTCCGCCGCTCGCCCAGCCTGAACTCCGCCCCGCCGAGCTCGACGGTTCCGAGCAGGATGAAGATCCCGTCGGTCCCGTCGGTGAGCCCGTACGGGTCCTGGATCAGCAGCGAGTAGAACAGCATCCCGAACGCGAGAGTGATCAGCGCGAAGTAGATCTCCTCGAGTCGGACGCTGAGGTAGCCGACGGGAACGGCGAGGACGAGCGCCAGGAGGAGGCCGGCGAGCCCGCCGACGACGAACGTGGCCAGCGGTGCCAGGCCGCTGCCGACGGCGTCGCCGATCGCCGCCTGGTAGTCCCGCATCACGATCGCGAGCCCGTACGCGCCCGCGCCGAAGAACATCGCGTGACCGAACGATAGCAACCCGGTGTAGCCGTACAGCAGGTTGAACGCGACGGCGAACAGCGCGATGATCAGGAACTCAGTGAACAGGTACACCTGGAACCGCGGTGCAAACGAGACCAGCACCAGCACCACCAGACTCACCAGGACGAACCGCTCTCTGGTCCAGCCGTCGGCCGCCTGACGGCCGAACGCGCCGATCCGATCGACGAGTCCGTCGCGCTGCGTGCTCATTCGCCGATCCCCCCGAACAGCCCCTCCGGTTTGACCAGTAACACGACGACCATCGCGAGGAACGGCACGGCGATGCTGCCGGCCTCGACGAACTGGGTGGCGACGCTCTGCATCAGTCCGACGAACATCGCTCCGACGAACGCGCCGGACAGCGAGCCGAGCCCGCCGATGACGACGATGATGAACGCGTCGATGATGACCGACTCGCCCAAGCTGGGACCGATCGACTGCATCGGGGCCGCGAGGGCGCCGCCCAGCCCGGCAAGGACGCTCCCCGCGAAGAACACCGCGGTGTACAGCCGCGGGACGTCGACGCCGAGCATCGACGCCATCTCCCGATCGGACGAGGTCCCCCGGACGAGCGAACCGAAGTAGGTCTTCCTGATGAACAGCCACAGACTGATCATGACGACGACCGCCGCGACGATGACGAACAGCCGATAGGCGGTGAACCGACTGCCCGCGATCGACACGGAGAAATTGAGGAGCTCCGGGACGGGCGTCGGATAGGGCTGGGAGCCCCAGACGGACCGAACGGCCTCGTGAATTACGAGGACGAACCCGAACGTGACGATCAGCTGATCGAGTTCGCTCTCCGGCCGCTCGTACAGCGGGCGGATCGTCGCCATCTCGATCGCCGCACCCACGACTCCGACCGCGAGCGCGCCGACAACGACGGAGAGCCAGAAATTACCGACCAGGTTCGTCGAGAGGGTCAGGGCGAAGTACGCGCCGAGCATGTAGAACGCGCCGTGGGCGAAGTTGAGTACGCCGAGCACGCCGAAGATCAGGCTCAGCCCGACCGCGATCAGGAACAGCCGGCTCCCGAGGCTCAGTCCGATGACGACGTCCCCGAACCCGACGAATTGAAACACGTTTATCAGATTCATGATGGTGATAGTGACGGTCAGGCTCAGATCCCGGCAGGGAGGTCGGATCCCTCCAGCGCGCCCCGGACATCCTCGGGCGCGGCGTCGAACCGGTCGACCGGTTCGAGTACGTTGCTCTCCCACTCGTCGGAGTAACTGACCTCGCCCCAGATGGACGCGACCGTCGCCTGGTTGGTCTCCTCGTTGAACGCGTACTCGCCGACCGGGCCCGAGTGGTCCATCCCGGTGAACTCGTCGACGAGGTCATCGGCGTCGGTGCCGCCGGTCGACTCGATGGCCTCCTTGTAGAGGTAGACCGCGCGGTAAGCGCCCTCGGCGTTGTACGTCGGCAACGTGTCGTACTCCTCGACGTAGGTCTCACGGAAGGTGGTGTTCTCCTCGCTGTCGGGAACGAACGGATCGTAGCGGGTGGAGGCCCGCGCGCCCTCCGGAATCGGATCGCCGTCGGCCGGCAGGTCGGTCCCCATCCCGACGCTGATCAGCGTGTGATCGATCTGGTCGAACCAGCCGGCGTTCTCCGCCTGACCGAGGAACGTCGTCAGGTCGGAGCCCCACAGCGGCGTGACCACGGCGTCGGGCTCGGCGTCGAGGATCGAACTGATGTACGGCGCGTAGTCGTTCGTCTCGAGGGCGGGGAACTGCTCGGCCGTGAACTCGGCGTCGACGCCCAACCCCTCGGCGAACGCCTGGAAGTAGTCCCAGGTCTCATAGCCGAACGCGTAGTCTGGACCGATCGTCGCCCACTCGGTCGCGTCGAGTTCCGACGCCACCCGCGCGGCGCCGTACATGTCGTGGGCGACGGTGTTCGAACAGCGGAAGACGTAATCGTTCCCGACCGACTCCTCGTGTTCGCCCTCCGGCGACGTGACGAACGGCGTCGCCGCGTGCGTGATCATCAGCGGCAACTGGTACTGGGCGACCCGGGGCGCGACGTTCTTCGCGATCCCGCTGCTGTCGAGTCCGAACAGACCGTCCACGTTTTCCTCCTCGACCAGGCTCGTCATCTGCTGCATCGCCGTGTTGGAGTCGGCCTCCGTGTCGCGGACGATGATCTCGACGTCGTCGCCGTCGATCCCGCCGTTGTCGTTGATCTCGTCGACGGCGAGTTCGAATCCTCGTTCGGCCTCCTCGCCGTACAGCGAGGCGAATCCGGACCGAATGTACATCGCGCCCAGAGTGACGCCATCGCCGCCCCCACCGCCGAGACAGCCGGCGATCGACGCCAGGCCGGCGCCGGCGGTCGCCGTCTTCAGGAACGTTCGTCGATCGTAGTCGCGTCCGCGGTCCGCGTTGATACCGCTCGACCTTCCCTCTGCGTTATTGTCAACCACAGTCAACCACGGGCAGTACTGTGTAATGCGAATTTATAAACATGATGTATAAATTCCGATATATATCTGGCTGACTAACTCGGTGTCGTCCTGATACCGACCTGAAGTCACGGAACGTAGCTATTGCGGATACGCCTGCCCAAAGTCCCGTTCTAGCTCGGAATTTCCGCGCGGACGGCGAGAGCCGTTCCGACGTTTCGATCGCGGTCCGATGGGGTAGCCCGGTAGAAACGGCGACGAAGGCTGTCAGATAACCAATCGGAATCCGGGAGAGATAGCGTCGGAACCGACCGGTTTCGGACGGTCTATGAATTATCAGAAATGGTAATCGGCGGATGAATTTTTTGAGGGGTGAGAGTCAGGGTGAGTGCAATGGCTATTGACGAGGCCGACCAGTCGGATGCCGGGGACTTCTCTGAGGGGGAGGCATCCGACGCTGCGTCGGAGGACGAGCGGTCCCACGAGTCGGGCGCGGACCCGGGTCCGGTATTGAACGCCGGCGCCCGCGTCGGCGAGTACACGTGGGAGGAGTTCATGGACGAGTACGGGCACGGGGACGAAGTGTCCGTCCTCTACCCCGACGAGGAACGCACCGACGCGGACGACCAGCTCGGACTCGACACCGACGAAGATGTCGGTCCGACGGTCCCGAGCGGCGACGACTGGGACCGGGTCGAGTTCGATCCGGAAGCGTATCTCGGCCACCACCCGGACGATCTCACGGAGGACGTGCTGCCGACCGCCGGCGACAACGCCGAGACGCTCTGGGACACCTTCCTCGAGTACGTCGACCCCGAGACGACCCCGGTCGTCAAGGACACCTGGACCTGGGAGCACTACAAGTGGGAATACTACTACGAGGACGACGGCAGCCGCCCGCGCGATTCTGACGGCGAGATCGTCCGCCACGACGAGGAGGAGGCGCTGGGGTTCGATCCCGACACGCTCGAACAGCGGCTCGCGGCGGGCAACGACGCGGCCCTCGAACTCGACGAGATCGTCGAGGAACGAACCGTCAATGTCCAGGACGACATCGACGAGGACGAGTTCTTCTCGACGGCCGCCGGAAACACCACCGTCTCCAACCGCTACGACCTCGAGAAAGCAGTGCCCCTCGAGAAGAAGACCCACTTCCGCGAGGTCGAGCGCTACTGGGTCAACAAGCCCTACGCCTACGTCGTCATCTTCCACTCCGAGAAGGAAAACGAGAAGAAGTACTACCTGATCGAGCCCTACCAGAACGAGATCGAGACGGAACTTCAGGAGTTCCTCTCGGGGAAACTCAGGACCGCGATCAAGTACTCCGAGGACGGCATCAAGGAGAAAGCGACCGAGGACGGCCGACGGTCGGTCATCGAAGACGAGACCCGCAAGCTACTCCGACGGTACGATCTCTTCGAGGCGACCGCCGCCGACGAATCCGAGAGCATCGTCGAACGCCTCCGGGGACTCCTCGACGACGAGGACGTCGACCTCGAGGACGCCGGCCCGAGTCAACTCGAGGGGATCGAGGTCCGTCCGGAACCGGCTATCCTCGAAGACGATCCGGACACGCTGAGCGAGTATCAGGTCGAGAAGCTCCTCTATGCGCTCAAACGCAACTTCATCGGCTACGAGCGTATCGACGGCATCAAACACGACATCAACGTCGAGGACATCTCCTGTGACGGGTACAACTCGCCGGTCTTCGTCTACCACTCCGAGTACGAACAGATCATCTCGAACGTCTACCACGGCGAGGACGAACTCGACGACTTCGTCGTCAAACTCGCCCAGCGCTCCGGGAAAGGGATCAGTAAACGGCTCCCGCAGGTCGACGCGACGCTGCCCGACGGCTCGCGCGCACAGCTCACCCTCGGCGAGGAAGTCTCCGACCACGGGACCAACTACACGATCCGCCAGTTCAAGGACGTCCCCTTCACCCCGATCGACCTCATCAACTGGAACACCTTCAGCCTGGACGAGATGGCGTTCCTCTGGCTCGCCATCGAGAACCACAAGAGCCTGATCTTCGCCGGGGGTACCGCGTCCGGGAAGACGACCTCGCTGAACGCCGTCTCGCTGTTCATCCCCTCGAGCGCGAAGATCGTCTCGATCGAGGACACCCGCGAGGTCGAACTCCCCCAGCGCAACTGGATCGCCAGCGTTACGCGCCCCTCGTTCTCCGACGACGAACAGGGCGACGTCGACGAGTTCGACCTGCTCGAGGCCGCGCTCCGCCAGCGACCCGACTACATCGTGATGGGCGAGATCCGCGGCGAGGAAGGTCGGACGCTGTTCCAGGTCATGTCGACCGGTCACACTACCTACACGACCTTCCACGCCGACTCCGTCGACGAGGTTCTCAAACGGTTCACCACGGACCCGATCAATGTCTCGAAGACGATGTTCACGGCGCTGGACCTGGTCTCGATCCAGACCCAGACGCGGGTTCAGGGCCGGAAGGTCCGCCGGAACAAGTCCCTGACCGAAATCAACCACTACGAGGCCGAACACGACGAGATCAACGTTCAGGACGTCTACCAGTGGCAGGCCGAGACCGACGAGTACCTCAAGATGGGGGACTCGAACACCTTAGAGGAGATCCAGTTCGACCGCGGGTGGAGCAAGGAGAAGCTCGAAGAGGAGCTGTTCAAGCGCGAGGTCATCCTCGCCTACCTCATTAAGAACGGGCTGAACACGTACACCCAGGTCGCCGCGACGATCCAGGCCTTCATCAACGACCCCGACACCATCCTTACGCTCATCGCGAACGGACAGCTCGAGGACAGCCTCGAGGACCTCCGCGAGATGGAGAGCGTCCTGATCGATGTCGATCAGGAGAAAGAGGAACTCGTCCCCCGCCCCGAGGCGACCGACGAGACGTACAACCTCTCGATGGACCTCTTGGAGCGGGCCGAGGAGTCGCTGTTCGAGGAGTACCGCGGCAAGGTTCCCAGCGGCCTGGCGAGCGTGCTCAGCGGCGTCGAAGAAGCGACGAACAAAATCGAAGTCGACGGCACGGACGCCGAGGAGTTCGACTTCGCCGGCGATCTCGACCAGGCGGTCGAGGAGACGGAGTGGGAACTCGGCGACGGCGCGACCGAGTTCGCGGCCGACGACGGGTCCGGAGCCGCCGGTGACGACGCGGAACCGGCGTGGCTCAACGACGACACCGGGTTCGATATCGATGGCGATAACGCGGACACCGCCGACGCGGCGACCGCGGAGGCCGGCTCCGGAGCGAGCGCCGAGACGGCCGCGTCCCCGGACGCGGATTCGGAGCTTCCGGTAGCCGTCGACTCGGATGCTGACGCCGCGGACGCCGCGAACGCCGCGAACTCCAATTCCGCTGACGGCGGGAGTGGTGTGTCGTCGACCACGAGTACGGAGTCGAGCGAGAGCCGGTCCGTCGACGCAGAGGACGAGAGTGAGAGCCCTGAACGGTCCGCACAGTCTACACGGTCCGCGGATTCGACCGCGACCGCAGCCGGGTCCGAATCCGAACCAACCGGATCGACGGTCTTCCCCGGCGACGACACCGAGGACGAGGATCTGGGTGGCCTGTTCGACGATATGGGCGAGACGATCGACGAGCTCGAGGAGCCGACCCAGCCCGACCAGGCGGACGGCGACGGGGCGGCGACCGATTCCGATCCCGACGCGGTGTTCGCGCAGGACGATCTCGATTCGATCTTCGACCCGGATTCCGACGGGTCCGAGTCCGCGGCCGATTCCGGTGACGAAGTCGACGACGGCGAGTCGACGACCGTAAGCGAGCGGGACCAGGCGCCGACGATCGAACTCGACGACGAGTCGGTGTCGGAGTCGACGGCTGCAGCCGCGGAGTCGACCGCGGACGCCGACGAGCCGGAATCGGGTGCGGACGAGCCGGAGTCGAGCGCTGACGTGGACGAGTCCGAGACGGACGCGACTGCGGAAACCGGAGCCGGTCGGTCGGAGAAGACGATCAGTATCGACGTCCCGGACGTCGAAAACGAGAGCGAGGACGCGGACGTGGACGGCGACCAGGCGACGGGCGAGACGACGACGGAACCGACGGAGAACACCGACGACGACCCTGAATCCCCCACGATCGAACTCGACAACGGTGCCGGTTCGACGGATCCGCCGGACGCTTCCGACGGCGGATCAGCGGCTGGGAGCGAGTCTCCGAGCGGTAACGAACCAACACCCGAAGCGTCGTCGACGGCCGACGAGGACGAGACCGAACTCGAGACCGACGATTCGATATTCGGCGACGAATCGGGGACGGTCTTCAGCGACGATGACGAAGACGATGCGGCCGACGATGATGGGTCGCTGTTCGACGAGCGTGACGCGGACGACGAGGAATCGATCTTCAGAGACGACGGTGACGCCGAACGAACGGACGGCAACACCGGCATCTTCGACACCGACGGGGACGACGAGGGCGACGACGCATGAGCCTGCAAACTGACGACGGCGGTTCGGGAATGTCGGCCAGCTCCGATGCGCTGGGCGACCGATTCTATCCCCTATACGATCGGCTGTTCAGTGAGGACAGCGAGTTCGTCGCCGACGTCGAGACCAAGCTCGCCCAGGGTCGGATGACCGACACGGTCGAACTCTACCTCTCCCGGGCGATCGGTGTCGGCTTCATCAGCGGGCTGTGTCTCTGGCTGCTCGGATTGATGCTCGGGTACGGGCTCTTCGCGCTCGGCATCCTCGAGAACGACACGTTGATCGGCATCCCGGTCGGCCACGGGTTGCTTCTCGAGATCGTCGAACTGCTGCGCGTTCCGGCGATCGTTCTCTTCACCGGACTCATATTCGGTTCGATCGGCTTCGCGATCGGCTTCGGCTCGCTGGTCGCGATTCCCTACTCGCGCGCGTCCACCCGCAAGCGTGAGATCAACATGCTGTTGACCGACTCGGTCTCGTTCATGTACGCCCTGTCGGTCGGCGGCCTGAACCAACTCGAGATCATCGAGGCGATGGCCCAGGCCGACGATACCTACGGCGAGGTGGCCAAGGAGTTCCAGAGCATCGTCAAGGAGACCGAGTACTTCGACATCGACTACCGGACGGCTATCCGAAAACAAGCTCTCGAGACGCCCAGCGACGACCTCTCGCAGTTTCTGACCGACATGCTCTCGATCGTTAACAGCGGCGGTGACATGGAGAGTTTCCTCGAGGATAAGAAGGAAAAGCACATGCGGACTGCGAAGCAGGAACAGGAACTCACCCTCGAGACGCTCGAGTTGTTCGGCGAGATGTACATGACGCTGTCGCTGTTCCCCCTGCTTTTGATCATCATCATGGTCATCATGCAGATGATTCCGAACGCCGGCGTCGATGACCAGATGCTCTACATGACCGTCTACGCGCTGATCCCGATGATCGGCGTGGGCTTCATCGTGATGGTCTCGACGGTCAAGCACGACGAACCGGGCGACGGCTATCTTTCGATGGGCGATGGCGACGGTGACGAGCGCCAGAGCGGAAACAGCCAGAAACAGGGACTACTGAGTCTCGGTCTCGTCGAGCAGTTCACCGGCGATCGAAGCGTCTTCGACCGAATCAAAAAGCGCGAGGGGACCTACGAGACGGTACAGGTACTAACGAAGCCGCACATCTTCTTCCGTGATCACCCGCTGATCACGTTCGCGGTGACGGTCCCCCTGGCACTGGTCATCGTCGTAACGGCCATGGTCAACGGCGCGGCCCCAACGTCGTGGGACCAACTCCTCGACCGGCCGATCTGGGGGACGTTCGTCTACGTCTACCTCCCGCTGTACGTCACGGGGATCCCCCTGTCCATCTTCCGCGAGTGGAACGTCCGCCACAGGAACGCCGTGCTCAACAACCTCTCGGAGAACCTGCGCAAACTTTCGAGTTCGAACGATACTGGGCTGACGCTGCTCGAATCGCTTAAAGCGGTGTCCGATACTACGAACGGGACGTTACCGCGCGAATTCGAGATGATGTACACGAAGGTCAACTACGGGATGAGCCTGAAGGAGGCGCTCATCGAGTTTAATAACAAGTACCATATTCCGCGACTCGCCCGGACGACGCGCCTGATCACGGAGGCCCAGGAGGCCTCGAACCAGATCTCGAGCGTGCTGCGGACGGCCGCTCACGCCAGCGAGAATCACGACGACATCGAGCGCGAACGCAAGTCCCGAACCCGAATGCAGATCGTGATCATCATCATGACCTTCATGACGGTCCTGGCGGTGATTGCGATCCTCAAGACGCAGTTCATCGATACGATGGCCGGCCTCGAGACCAGCGGTGGCTCCAAGGCCGGCGGTGGCGGCGCCGGCGGCGGTGGCGCAGGCGGTCTCGACGGTGCCAACCTCAGCGAGAACATCGACGTCGACATGCTGTCGGTGTTGTTCTTCCACGCGGTGACGCTGCAGGGGATCATCTCCGGATTCATCTGCGGCTACATCCGCGACGCCGACCTGTTGAGCGGGTTGAAGTACGCGGTCGGACTGGCCTCGGTCGCGCTTATCGGCTGGACGCTGGTGGCCTGACATGACCCGACAACGCACCGACGACGGAAGGCGAGTCGGAACCGGAACGCGCGCTCAGCGACCGCGGACGATCTCCGTCTCGCTGCGCGACCGGGGACAGACCACTCAGGACTTCGCCGTTGGCATCGGCGTCTTCCTGCTGGCGATCGCCTTCGTCTTCTCGTTTCTCCCGTCGCTCATCACACCGTTCGATTCCTCGGTCGGCGGAGCCGAGACGGCCCAGGCGGATCGGATCGCAGACCGGGTCGTTCACGATCTCGAGACCGAGACGCAAAACGAGGTCAGCGTCAGCCGATTTGAAGACAACTACGTCAACGCTTCGGACTCGGACCTGATCGAACGGCTCGGTATTCGCGGCGATATCGACGAGGAACTCACATACGACCGTGTCAACGTTCGGATCGAGTCGATCAACGGCTCGGATACTGTCGCGAAGACCGACGGTCAAAAATTGGCTGCGGGATCCGAGTACGACAATCAATCGGCAGCGAGCGCGGCTCGTATCGTCACGCTCGACGATAAAAGCGATCTCGAGCCCGATGACCGGCCCGCATATCGGCTCGTAGTGAGGGCCTGGTGAGACCATGAAAGGAAATAAAGACCGCGGCCAGGCCTACACGCTCGAGGGTTTCATCGGGGCGATGGTCGTTCTGATGGCCGTCCTGTTCGCGTTGCAGTCGGTCGTGATCACGCCGACGACGGGTGGCCTGGCCGACCGAACAGTGCAGACGCAGATCCAACAGGAAGCACAGGACGCGCTGATCGTTTCGAACCAAGCGAACGGAAACCTCTCCAAAACGCTCCGGAACTGGAACGAGAGCACCGGATTCGAGGGCGCGGACCAACCGCCGGCACCCGATGAGGGGAACGACGAGGAGAATCAAACCTACTCCGTGGACCGGTTTGCGAACGAATCCAAACTCGGATACGTCCTGAAGGAGCGGTTCGCTGAAAACGGATGGAGCTACAACGTCGAACTCCACCCGGAAAAGGGTGAGAACCGAACGCTCGTCTATCAGGGTAGCCCGCCGTCGAGCGCGTTGACGGCGAGTTATACCGTTACGCTGTACGACAATCAGACGGTGACATCGGAGTGGTCAGATGAGCAGATCCAGAACGTGAGTGAGGAAAACCAGGCTATTCCCCGCGGATATGAGGATGAAACAGAGACACCACTGTACAACGTCGTTGAGGTTCGGGTGATCGTATGGTAGCTGATCGCAGCGAGCGCGGCCAGGTGATCCTCATCGGTGCGATTGCACTCGCGTTCCTCATCCTCGGCGTCGTCGTCGTCTTCAACGGAGCCCTGTATACCGAGACGCTGGCGTCCGGTAGCACGAGCCAGAGCGCGAGTTCAGCGGATGTCGTGGAAAACGAGGTCGAGCAGAGCATCGGCTGTTTGCTCGAACAGATCAATCGTGAAACCGACGACAGTAACGCCGCGGGGTACGCCGCGGACAATATCTCGGTGTTCGACGATGCGTATCGAAATACGACGGCACAGTCGGCGCCTGTCGTCGTAACCATCACTGAAACCGATACAGAAGTGAACGAGGAGTCGAACATAACGCACTCTAACGTCACGATCACGTACGACTCGACCGAGCTCAGCTACGAGCAAACCCGAACCATCGAACCCGAACCGGGGTGTCCCTGACAGTGTCGCCGATCGGACGACATGATCAACGGGATCGCGCGGTGTCGATTTCGATCACGCACGTCCTGACCATCGGGATCACGACGATCCTCATCGCGATGGTGTTGACGAGCGCCGGAACCATGGTGGACACGGAGACCGATCGCAGCGCGGAATCGTCCCTCGAGACGGTCGGCGAGCGCCTGGCCGATGAGATCGGAAACGTCGATCAAATCGCAACCGGGACGACCGACGACGTTACCGTCGTGGCCGAGCATCCGCAGACGGTCGCGAGTACGCGGTACACGGTCGAGTTGACCGAGGATTGTGGGCCGCTGATCGCCGATTCGACTGCGTGTCTGAAATTGACGGCACACGACGCCGATGCGATCGCGTACGTTCCGGTCAAGACCGATGCGGGGATCGACGAGAGTTCGGCGAGCGGCGGGACGATCGAGATCAGCTACGATGGAGCTGTGGACGAAATTTCGATCACGGAGGGACGCCGATGAGACGATCACGACCCTGGAAGACGACGCGAGCGCGGAGCGACGACCGCGCAGTCTCCGACGTGCTCGCGTTCATCCTCGTGTTCGCGATCATCCTCGGGTCGGTCGCACTGTTATCGACGACCGGCTTTCAGGCGATGAACGACTATCAGGAGGGGGAACAGCTTCGAAACGCCGAGCGAGCGATGGAGGCTCTCGCTGTAAACTTCAACGACGTCATTCGGTACAACGGCGTCGAACAGCGCTACGGTGAGCTCTCACTTCGGGACGGAACGGTCTCGACCGGCGATACCGGAACGGAGCTAAATATTACGATCACCGATAGTGGGACGTCAGAGACCATCGGTATCACCGACGATCGGTTCACTGGCTACGGTGACGAAACGACGGCCGATCTCGGCGAATTCACGTACACGACGAACGGAAATCGAATCGCGTACGAAGGCGGTGGCCTCGCGCGGGGAGACGAGTCGGAATCCTGGAGTACCGCCCTCAAACGGCCACAAATTCGCTGTGGTGACGACGTAGCGGTCATCTCGCTCGTAACGATCTCCGCGGATGACCGCTCGATACAGAGCAGCGGCGGACTCGGGGTTACGATGACCGTCGAAAATCGCAGTAGCAAGGTGTACACCGGCGCTGATGACGTTTCGATAACGGTCGAGAACTCCACGTACGAGGATGCCTGGAACGCGACGCTCGAAAGCGGCACCTGGGGGAGCGACACTCCGGGAACGTGTGAATTCGAGCACGACTCTGGACGAGTCGTCGTGACCCTCGTCGACGCCGATCTCGAGTACTGATCGGCAACTCGCTTCCCCTATATCGTTTTCCAGTCCCCAGTAAGCATTGCTCGCAGCCCGGCCCGATCAGCCAGGGCCTCGACGCGAGCGGCCTGGTCGTCCACGTCACCGGCAGTTTCGAGAGCCAGCCCGTTCGAGAGCCGTTTCGGCGCGTCCATCGGTGAGCCGTCCGCGCGGGTCGGCTCGTCGTTCAGGACCGTTCGGTCGGCGTCATCCGGACTCCAGGGGACGGAGACGCCGGCGAGCCCGCGTCCGAGCAGGTATTCGGCGGTCCCGACCAGCGCCCCCTCGGGCGTCGAGTGGCCGATCGCCCCGATCGATCCCCGCTCGTTGAAGAACCGGACGACGTATTCGCCACTTCCGGTCGGATCCGTTTCGGCGCCGCCGGAGTCGTCGCGCGCGTCCCCGTCGGTCGCCTGGTCCGCCGCGCTCGCCGTTGGATTCGTGCTGGTCCCGGTCCCGTTCTCAGACCCGGTCTCGGTTTCGGTTTCGGTGGTCTCGTCCTCTCGCCCGATACTGCTCGACTCGGATCCAGCAGCCGAGGACGCTGAAGCGGAGGGATCAGTGGACGATAACCGATCGCGTCCGTCGTCCGTGATCGCCGATTCGCTGAATCGGACCGAGACGTCCTCCGCGATGTCGGTATCGGCACCTGGCCGAACGGAGTCGCCGTCGGCGAAGGCGACGAGCAGCCGATCGAGGAACCGGTCGGTCGCGGACGCGAACTCGTCGGCGTAGACTTCGCCCTGGACCGTGGCCTCAGTGAGCCGATCGACGATGTCGTCGACCAGGCGCGACCGCTCGACGGCGAGTTGGCGGGCGATGTGGGGCCGCGAGTGTTGTTCGAGGCGGCGACCGACGGCGTCGCGCGAGTAGGTCGCGATCGCCGCCTCCTCGTTCGGCAGGTCGGAGAGTTCGAACGCGCGGTATTCAATGTCCGTTCGGCCGGCCAGGAAGAGGTAGGCACGACCGTTCGTGTAGATCGCGCGGTCGACGCCCGTCCAGGCCATCGCCTGGCGGAGGTCGTTCGCCCGCGATTCGTCGAGCGACTCGTCGGAGGGTTCGACGGCGACGAACAGGGCCGGAACCGAGTCGATCGTCGGGACGTACTCGAGGCGTGTCTCGTCGACGGCACGGTCCGTCACGCACGAGGCGTCTCGGAGGTCCCAGCCGAGGGTCTCGAGGAAGGGTTCGACGAGCCAGCGACGAGTTTCCCGGAGAGTCGTCGGCGGCGAGGCGTCGACCAGCGCCGCGGTGCGGGCGACGAACGAGCGGAGGTCGAGCGAAGGCATCTGTCGAGGATATTCGGTAGACCGTCATGTAACGTCCGGTCGCCTTCCAGCCCGCGAAGAAGTCGCTAGAACACGCAGCGGTCGTCAGATTTCGGAACCCGAGTTCGCGCGGCGGTCGGGCTGCCCGACGTTCGTGTCGCCCGCTTCCCGCTGGTAGATGCGCAGACGAGCCTCGCGGACGGCGAAGGCCGACTGAAGGGTGGGCGGGATCGTCTCGGCCTTGCCGATGACGAGGTAACCGTCCGGACGCATCGACTGGGCGATCGTCCCCAGCATCGACTGTTTGTGCGCGTTGTCGATGTAGATAAAGAGATTGCGACAGACGACGAGATCGAAGCCGGCCTTCGGCTCGTCGTTGATCAGGTCGTGGCGCTGAAACGTAACGGCCCGCTGAATCTCGTTTCGGATTCGGTAGGTCCGGCCGTCCACGTCGACGTAGCGGCGGTAGTCGTCGAGAAAGGACAGCTGGTCGTCTAAGTCGACGGTTCGGGATTCCTCGTAGACCCCTTTTCGGGCCGTCTCGAGCGCCGGGGTACTGATGTCGGTCCCGAGGACGTGGATTGTCGACTCGTCGATCTGGGGATCGTCGTGAGCAAGCATCGCCAGCGAGTACGGCTCCCGGCCGTCGGCACAGGCGGTGCTCCAGATGCGAACGGTGTCGGTGTTCGCGGAGAGTCGCCGGAGAACCGTCCGGATCCCCGACCAGACATCGGGGTTGCGGAAGAAACCCGTGACGTTGATACTCAACGCTTCGAGCAGCGCCTTCTGCTCGTCCGGATCGGCGCGCAGCTTCTCGAAGTACGCGCCATACGTCTCGTTTTGGGTCCGGCGCATCCGCGAGGAGACGCGCCGGTCGAGGTAGCTATCGTTGTAGTGGCTCGTCGCGAAAGCCAGTTCGTCCTCGACGAACGCAAGGAGGTCGGCGAACGCCTCGTCCCCGTCGGCGTTATCGTCACCGTTCCTGCCGTCGTTGTTCGAGCCGCTGTCGCTCGTCCTGTCGTTTCCGATCACAGTTCTTTCACTTCGTTGTCTCCGTTCGAGGTCTTCACGACGAGCGTTCCGGAACCGGGCGTGAACTCGACGGTCCGTCCGTGCTCGCCGCCGACGTCCTCGGCCTCGAGCGGCACGCCGAGTTTCTCGAGTTCCTCCTTCGCGGCGGCGATGTTTCGCTGACCGACGCCATCGCCGAAGCTCTCGAACTCGAACATGTCGCTGCCGCCGGCGATCTTCGCTTCGACGTCCGTGTAGCTGGCTCCCTGCTCGACCATCCGGCGCAACAGCGCGCGGATCGCCGTGTCGGCGTACTTCCCGGGTTTGCGGTCGCTGTTGTCCGCGGTGTCGCCGTCGGGTAACATGACGTGTGCCAATCCGCCGATCTCCGTCTGGGAATCGTACAGCGCGATGGCCAAACACGATCCAAGCCCGTAGGATTTGAGCGTGTCGTCACCGTCGCTGACGATCAGTTCGGAGATGCCGACCTGGACCGGCGTCGGTGCGCCTGGTTCGGTCCCGTAGGTCTTCATGCGTTATCGACTTCCTGGAACTCCGCCGTCGTCGGTGCCTCCTCGATCCGATCGACGTCGAGGTTGTTCAGCGCCCGTTCGAGGTCCGATTCGTCGGGGATGGTGTACACCTCGCAGTCGAATTCGCGGCCGTCGGCGACGACGACCGTGTCGAAGACGAACGCGAAGTCTTGGTTCTCTCCGAGCTGGATGATGACGGGATCGACGGCCGCGGCGCCGATGTCGTGGATGAACTCCGGCGTCGAGTGGTCGATCGTCGTGTCGAGGACGTTAGCCCAGCCGTCCAGAAATCCGCTGGCCATGATGTTGCCCAGTTCCTTGATAGCGCTCGTGCCCATCTCGCCGAAGCCGTCTTCTTCGACCTCCATAGGGACCATCGCGTCGACGACCTCGTGGGCCGACTCCTCGTCGAACAGGAAAAGGAGGTAGCCACTGGGCATGCCGTCGAACTCGAATGCGACGCCGACGAGCTTCTCGTTGGCCACCTGTTCAGGGATCGCCTCGAGCGAGACGAAGTTTAGTCGGCGGATCTCGACGCTGGTGTCGATTCCGGTCAGTGTGGTTGCGGTCTCGGCGACTTCCTCCGCGCCGCGTTCGGCCATCCGGTCGAACCCGTCTAACTTGTCGTACGCGATTCCCTCGCTGGCGCGCAACCGTTCGAGGAGCTTCGCCATCGACTCCCGTTTCGGGAAGAGATAGTGGCTGAATCCGACCTCGGTACCGACGGTCTCGATCCGACTCTGAAAGAGCAAGGCGAGGTCGTCGTCGGCCGGCGCTTCGTCGATCTCACCGAAGAACGGATCGGCGGACTGGCCCTCGACGAGCTCGGGTGTCGAGACGTCGATGACCGCCTCGAGGACGTCGGCCCAGCCGTCGATGAAGCCGCTGTTCATGATGTGGCCGACCTCGGTCGCGGCACTCTCGGTCATCGCATCGAACTCGTCGGGATCGCTCACGTCGGTGTCGATATCCGCGTCAGGACCGGCCTCCGCGAGCAGTGTTTCGACGATCTGGAAGGCGTTCTCGCGCTCGAAGACGACGACCGAGTAGCCCTCGATCGCGCCGGTCAGCTTGACGCGAACGCCGACCTTCTCCGTCGAGTTCTCGAAGTCGCGCTGGATCTCGCGGCCGCGCATGAAGTTGAGTTTCGTCACGCCCACCTGGGTCTCGACGCCCATCATGTGGGTCAGCCGGCCCGCCGCGAGCCCGGCGCCTTCGCGAGCCATCTCGTAGAACGTACCGAGTGCGTTGACGTCGAGTTTCATGCAGTCTGGACTTCGATACCGTTGACCATTTCCACGAACTCCGCTAAGTCTGGGAAGGCGTAGATCTCGGCCTCGATCTGGTAGCTCGGCACGGCCAGATCCGAATCGAAGAACAACGCGAGGTCGTCACCGCCGAGGTTGGCCGTCCGGGTGACGATGTCTCCGGTCGGCGCGTAGACGAGTTGGGGCGCGGCGATGTCGATCGCGCGTCCGAGCACGTCGGCCCAGCCGTCGATGAAGCCGCTGGCCATCATGTTGCCCATCTCTTCGACGGCGCTACGGGCCATCTTGCCCGAGACGTCGCCCATGTCGTCGACGACGTCGCGGAGCATGATCGCCGTGATTTTCTTCGCGCTCGCCTCGGGGAAGAGGATGAGGATGTGCCCGTGGGGTTCGTCCAGCAGTCGGACGCGGACGCCGACCCGCTTCCCGCCGTCGACCTGCGACTCGATGTCGTCGACGTCGATGAAGTTGGTCTTGGTCACCTCCATCTGGGCGTCCTCGCCGGTCAGTTTGCCCATGTTGTCGGCGACGCCGTTCGTCCCGACCTTCGCCATCTCGTTTATGAAACTCAGCTTCCGAATATCAACCATCATCGTCATAGGTTTCTCCGTAGGATTGGGTGTTCGCGTTCGTTCATAGTGTCGTCACGTCCAGAATGTTGACTACCTCTCCCCGTCCTCGAACCGTCGCACCGCTGAGTCCCGGAATACCGCTCATGAAGCCCTCGAAGGGCTTGACAACGACTTCCTGCTGCCCGCGGACGTGATCGCAGCGGAGGGCGACCTCGCGAACCTCGTCACGGATGCGGACGACCATTCCGTTGTCGTCGGCGGCGGGGGCCGGCGTCTCGAGGACGTCGGCCAGCGAGATTACGGGGTAGTCGCCGTCCTCGCTCGGGAGGACGGACTCGCCGTCGACCGTCTCGATCGCGTCCGCGGACTCGACGTCGAGGATGGCTTTCGTCGGTAGGCCGAACTCCTCGCCGCCGCACTCGACGAACAGGATCTCGTCGATCGCGACCGTCACGGGGAGTTCCATCGTGACGGTCGTTCCCTCGTCCGGGTCGCTGTCGATCGCGACCGTTCCGTCTAAGTCCTCGATCGTCCGCTTGACGACGTCCATCCCGACGCCGCGACCGCTGACGTCGGTCACCTCCTCGGCCGTCGAGAACCCGGGGTGGAAGATGAGTTCGTACGCCTCCTCGTCGGCCAGCGCGGCCGCCTCGTCCTCGTCGAGGACGTCGGCCGCGACCGCCTCGGACCGGAGCTGATCGGCGTCGAGTCCGTTCCCGTCGTCTTCGACCGTGATCGTCACGCGGTCGCGCGAGCGGTCGGCGCGGACCTCGACGGCCCCCTCGCGGGGCTTGCCGGCCGCCTCGCGCGCGTCCGGCGATTCGATCCCGTGGTCGACCGCGTTCCGGACCAAGTGAATCAGCGGATCGCCGATCCGATCGAGGATACTCCGGTCGAGTTCGACGTCCTCGCCGGTCATCTCGAAGGCGACCTCCTTGTCCTGATCGCGGGCGATGTCGCGGACGACCCGCGGTAGGCGGTTGGTCACCGTCTGGAGCGGCACCAGGCGGATGTCCATGACCGTCTCCTGGAGGTCGGTCGTCAGGTCCGACAGCGCGTCGATCTCCTCGTCGAGGGCCGACCCGGTTCCGTCGTCGTCGGCCGCGTGGCGGAGCCGAACGCGGCTCGTCACCAGGCCCTCAACGAGGGTCAGCAGCGAGTCGATCTGTTCGACGTCGACACGGACCGACTGGATCTCATCGGTCTCGGCGTCGGCGTCCGGCTGATCGGGCGTTGCTGGGATGGTGGCGTCGGGAATCTCGAAGTCGGGTTCGTCGACGATCCGGACGACGTCGGCGTCCGTCTCCGACGCCGACCCGGCTGACTCGTCGTCGAACGACGCTGCAGACGACATCTCCGAGTCTGGATCGGTCGCGTCGGCGACCGCGTCCGTCTCGGCAGACGTATCGAAGCCGGCATCGGCGGTATCGAACTCGGCCGTATCGGCGAACGCCTCGTCGTCGAGGCCGTAGTCCGAGTCGTTGAACTCGTCCTCGTCGGTCACATCTGCGTCGAGATCCGTCGTGACGTCATCGAACGACGTCTCGTCGAACTGCTCGTCGAACGGGTCCTCGTCGTCGGCCGATCCGAGGTCGTCGTCGAACGACGCCGTCGAATCGAAGTCGGCCGCGACGTCCTCGCCGAACGAGTCGTCGTCGACGTCGTCGGCCTGGTCCGGTGACTCGGACTCGGTTAGCTCGTCGGTTTCATCGCGGTTGTCCGGGTCATCAGACTCGTCCGGTTCGTCGGCTTCAACGCGGTCGTCCGGTTCGTCGGATTCGGACGGTTCGTCTGTCTCAACGTCGTCGCCTGGTTCGTCGGGCTCGGCCGGTTCGTCGGCTTCAACGCGGCCGTCTGATTCATCAGATTCGTCCAGTTGGTCGGTCTCGACGGGTTCGTCGGCTTCAACGCGGTTATCCGGTTCGCCGGACTCGTCCGGTTCGTCGGCGTCACCAGGCTGGTCAGCTTCGCGGGCCGTCTCCGCATCGTCAGCGGTATCGATCCCAGTCTCGGCGTCATCGGATGCAGTATCGCTCGCTGCGCTCGCGGACGTGTCGTCGATTGCGTCCGCGTCAGCGGCGTCGGCGACTGCTCCGTCAGTGGACGCCTCGTCTCCGGCGGGAGTCGTACCGACGGAATCGTCATTCGGCGCTGTAGACGACGCGTCGACCGGGGTCGCGTCGGGTTCCGGTCCGTCCTCGTCGGTCGAGATAGTGTCGTCCCCGTCCTCGTCGATCGAAGCGGTATCGTCCCCGTTCGAGTGATCGGCGGCGGCTGCGTCTCCGGTCGCCTGGTCCCGATCCTGTTCCTGGGCACGGTCCGCATCCGTATCGGACTCCGAGTCTGAGTCCGCGTCGACCAGCATGTCGTCGATCTCGTCGTCGGACGGGTCCTCGCTTTCGAGGAACGACTCGTCCGCGAACTCCTCGGCGTCGTCGCCGAGGAGTTCGTCCATTCCGACTTCCTCCTCGTCGTCGAACTCGTCGAACTCGAGTTCCGCCAGTTCGTCCTGGAGCTCGTCGAAGCCGACCATTTCGACCTCGTCTTTGAGCTCGTTGAAGACCGCACTGGCGTCGTCGACCTCGTCCTCGTCGCTCGACTGAGGGCCGTCCGTATCGGCGTCCGTCGGCTCGCTCGCGGCCGCCTGGTCGTCGTCGAGGGCGTCGGAATCGAGCGGCGGTTCGCCGGGATCGTCCTGAAGTTCGGCGACGTCGTCCTCGTCCAACAGGTCGTCGAACGAGCCGGCCTCGCCCATGTCCTCGAAGGCGCCGAGTTCGTCGTCCTCGACGTCCTCGACCATCTCGTCTAAGTCGTCGAACTCGTCGAACTCGTCGAGCAGTTCGTCGACCTCGAGGTCCTGTGCCTCTTCGGACGAGATGTCGTCGGCGGGTTCGGCCGCGGCCGCCGGGGCCGCGTGCGTCTCGTCGGTCTCGAACCGATCGGAGACGTTGACGATCTCGAAGTCGGCCACCTCTTCGACCGGTTCGAGGCCGGAGGCGATCGCGGCTTCGCCGACCGCGGTGGCGAAGACGGCGTCGAACTGCCCGTCGTAGTCAGCGGCGTCGATACGGTCTTGGGACGGGACGGTGCCGATCAGATCGAACGCGTCGATCAACGCGTCGACGACCAGCGTCCCGTTGTTGACGCCCGCTTCGTCGGCGATCGCGAGCCGCGTGAGATAGGCGTCGTGGCCCTCGTCGGCCGGCGGGTCGAACTGCGAACAGATCGCGTCGATCTCGTCCGCCGTGGGCGCGTCGATACCGGCCGACGCGGTCTCGGCGCGGTCCAGATAGTTTTGGAGCGCGTCGATAGTCGCCGACGGATCGGTCTCGATGTCACCGGTCGCGGCGACCTCGTCGACCATCGTCTCGAGTTCGTCGACGGCGTCGAAGACGATGTCCATCAACTCCGGGGTCACGTCGATGTCGCCCGAACGGACGGCGTCGAGGAGTCCCTCGATCGCGTGGGCGAGGTCGCTGGCGGAGTCCAGCCCCATCGCCCCGCAGTTGCCCTTGAGGGTGTGCGCGATCCGGAAGATGTTCTCCATCGCGTCCTCGTCGTCCGGATCGCGCTCGAGCGTGAGCAAGGCGTTGTTCAGTTCCGTAATCCGTTCTTCGCTCTCCTGAACGAAGTCTGTCAGATAATCAGTCATCGGTCTCACCGTCCGTCGTGAACGCGTCGACGATCGCGTCGGCGATGCCGGTCGCCGACGCGATCGTATCGACGCGGCCCGTCTGGATCGCCTGACAGGGGATGCCAAAGACCGGACTCGTCGCTTCGTCCTGGGCGATCGTGTGACCGCCCGCGTCCTTGATCGCCTCGATTCCGGCCGCTCCGTCGCGGCCCATACCGGTCAAGACGACGCCACAGAGCGCGTCGGAGACCCGGTCGGCGGCGCTTTGCATCGTCACGTCGATCGCCGGTCGCACGCCGTGAACCCGTTCGCCGTCGTCGAGTTCCAGCCGGAGTCGGCCGTTGACGTTGCTCACCACCTCGAGGTGAGCGTCGCCTGGCGCGACCGCGGCCTGGCCGGGCACGAGGCGATCGCGGTCCGCGGCCTCGCTGACGTCGTACGCGCTGCGCGCGTCGAGTCGATCGGCGAACCGCGCCGTAAAGCCCGACGGCATGTGCTGGACGACCAGCACCTTCGCACCGAGGGCGAGCGGAAGCCGTTCGAACAGGCGCTCGACGATCTTCGGTCCGCCGGTCGACGCGCCGAGGACGATCGTCGGCGCGTCGGCGCGCTCGCCGTCGACGGTTGGCGGAGACGCCTTCTCGTCGAATTCGACGTCGGCACCGGCGCCGATCTCCGGCGTGTTCGGCCCGGTCGTTCCGCGGTCGACGGATACTTGGGTCCGAACGTCGGAGCCGCCGGCGACGGCGTTCCCGGCGGCGGTTCCGCGTTCCGGGTTGGAGGCAGAAGCAGCGGCGGAGACAGCGGACGATCGCGTCGCGTAGGCCGTCGCAGCGGCACGTGCAAGCGCCACCGATGACACCTCGGCCTCGGCGAGTTCGTCGACCTTCGCGACCACCTCGTCGGTGAGGTGAGCGATGTTCCGCGAGTCGGAGCCGTCGGGCTTGTGGATGAAGTCCACTGCCCCTCGCTCGATGGCGTCGAGCGTCGCCTCCGCGCCGCGCTCGGTATGAACGCTGAGCATAAGAATCGCGGTCGGATTCGTCGTCATGATTCGCTCGACGGCGTCGATTCCGCCCAGTTCGGGCATCTCGACGTCCATCGTCACGACGTCCGGCTCGAACGTGCCGGCGAGTTCAACGCCCTTCGTGCCGTTCGCGGCGGTTTCGACGTCGTAGCCGGCGTCAGTGAGCGCGTTGCCGAGGACTGTCCGCATAAACTGCGAGTCGTCGACAACGAGTACCCGCGTCATGCCGCGACGACGTCTGAGAGGGCCTTTCTGACGCTGGGTTCTTCGAACGGTTTGGTAACGTAGCCGTCCGCACCAGCCTTCACGGCGAGTTTCATTTTCTCACGCTGCCCGACGCTCGTACACATGATGACGCTGGCGTCCGGATCGATCTTTTTGATCGCTGCGGTCGCCTTGATGCCGTTGCATTTCGGCATCACGATGTCCATCATAACGATATCGGGTTCGAATTCTTTGTACAGTTTCACGGCTTCAGCGCCGTTGGACGCCTCTCCGAGGATGCGGTAATCTTGTTCCAGAATTTGACGTAGGAGATTCCGCATAAAATGAGAGTCGTCCACGATGAGCACCCCTGTCGACATTCACTAGTACACCAAATTCCCGTAGCGATACAACTACCATAAATGCTGTCTCCCGGTTATCAGACGTGATAACCGTTGCAGCCGCGCCGAACCCCGAATAATCTGTGACCGGTCGCAGCGATCGTCAGGCCTGGCCGACGGCCAGCAGGAGCCGGTCGACGTCGACCACCGCGGTCGCATCGACGACGAGTTCCGTCGGCGAGTCGTCGGTCTCCGTCTCGTCCGGTTGGGCATCGTCGTCCTCGATCGGTTCGATCTCGAACGCTTCGCCAATCGAATCGCCGCTGGAGCCGGCCGCACCGCCCGCGCCGCGCGTCGACGACAGCCCTGCGGAGCCGCGCGTCCCGGCACCGAACTCGCCTCCGGTCACCGAATTCGACTCCGGCTCGTCCGTCACAACGCTGTCGGCGTCTGCACGGGGATCCCGTCCCTGCTTCCGTTTCCGCTCTTGCGTGACGAGCGCGGCGACGAGCGGGTGGTCGAGGGCGTCCCCGGAGAGGTCGTCGTGGTCGGACGCGTCGTCGATGACGTTCCGTTCCGGAACTGTCTCGACGCTGAGCACGGTGTCGACTCGGATCGCGGCCGACTGCTGATCGTTCGGCCGATCGAGGACGAGGAGTCGCTCGCGTTTCGATCGCGATTCCGACACCGGAAAGTGGACGCTGGGATCGATGACTGCGGTGATCTCCCCTCGGAGGTCCATCAGCCCCTCGATGGCGGACGGCGCACGCGGCACGCGTGTTAGTTCGTCCGCCGGTTCGGTGATCGTCCTGACCGCGTCGACCGGGAGGGCGAGCCGGTGTTCGCCAACTGCGGCGAAGACGAACCGAACGAGGTCTTCCTGTTTTCCTTCCTCGCCGCCCGAATTGCGATTTCGGTCGGGGTCGTCGGTATCGATTCCGAGGAGCTTCTCCGAGAGGTCCGGGGCCATGGTCTCGTTCGTGTATCTGGTTCCTCCAATAAAACGTTGACTCCACCGTGTCTATCAGCGTGTCGAACAGGTTCGAAATCCAATAGATACCGCATTCGGTGTCCGTCCAGCGACTACTATTCGCCGATCCGGAACGTTTATTTTCCGACTGGTCGTCCGTCAGACGGAATGGGACCGGCCTCGAACGACTCCGGTACCGACGAGCGCGTCACCGTGCTCACGTTCGACCTCGAGGAGCAGCGGTACTGCGTCAGGGCCGAGTCGGTCGCCTCCGTCCTCTCGCTCACGGACGACGCCCCGCTTGCCGATGCCAGCGATCCGTGGGACGCGGGCACGACCGCCGTCGCCGGCGAACGGGTCCGGATCGTCGATCTCCCACGGGCGTTCGGCTCGACGCTCCGGACGGCGGCCCGCGTCGACGAACCGAAACTCCTCGTCTTCGACGCCACCGACGACGACGGCCGCTACTACGCCTGGCTGGTCGACGACGTCGACGTGACCAGAACCGTCAGGACGGCCGTCCTCGAACCGCCGACCGTCCGGACGACGTACGTCAAGGGAGAACTCGAACTCGACGGGGCGGCGGTCGTCTGGCTCGACGAACGGACGATCCACGAGTCGTAACGCCCGTAATCGTCGTCGTCACCCTCGCGTCTCACGTTCGAAAAATCGGGAGCGACGACTCCGTCGCGGAGTCCGGTCCGGGCGGTCGGCTACCGGAGGCCTGGCGGGGGACCGCCGTCCGAATCGTCGTCCACGTCGACGTCGACGCCGAACTCCTCGCGTTGCTCTCGGAGTCGCTTGACCTGCCGATAGTAGTAGGCGACTCCGACCCCGCCGAGCAGGAAGACTGTCCCGACGAGCCCGAGGAACAGCGGGATGTCCCGCGTGAGGTAGTACCGCAGCGAGATCGTGTCGTCGGTGTCGAGGTCGTCCCAGCGGAGTCGCTCCTGCCCGTCGACGACCTCGCGCTCGTACCCGTTCGGCGAGACGTCTCCGAACAGGAAGTTCGATGTCCGATGGCCTTCGGGGATCGTCACCTCGTGGGATCCCTGAACGTAGACCGGCAGACGGAACGTCTTGCGGCCGGTTTCGCCCGAAAACGCGAGCGTGCCGTTCTCGTCGGGAACGTGCACGGTTGTCTCGGAGCGGCCCTGTTCGATGTCGAGTTCCGACCCCGTCATCTCGGTCCCGTTGGGATACCAGTAGCGGACGCTGTAGATCTCTAAGGGTTCGTCGCGATAGATCGTCGATCGATACAGCGAGAGTTCCTGCGTGCCGTCGAGGTCGTAGACTGCTCGGTACTCGCCGCCGTCGATCAGGCTGCCGTCCTCGACGTCGATGGCGACGTCGGCCTCGCTGTCGCGCAGGTCGTCGTACTCCTGCTCGCGGTCGAGTTGCTCGTCGGAGATACCGCCGAAAAACGCCGTACAACCCGCTACCGTCGCGAGTAGCGCAATCGCGATCGTCGCGAGAACGAGCCGCCGGTTCATGTTAGGGAACGACACAGCGGAGTTCGGCCGGGAGGTACTCGCCGACGCTGGCGAGCAGTCCCGGCGGATCGGTGCCCTCGGTACAGATGACGCTCTGTTCGAGCAGGCCGAGTCGCTCGACGGTGACGTAGTCCTGGGCGTGGCCCGCGCGGTTGAGCGTCGCCCGGACCTCCGCCCGGGTTGCGCTGTTGACGTTGAGCCGGCCGGCACCGCGGGTCCACTCGTAGAGGCGGTCGCGCTCGTCGTCGGCGAGTCGGGACGGCTCCTCGCCGTCACCGTCGCCGCCGTACACGAACCGCAACGGCACGTGCTGGACCAGGCCGTACCGCTCGCGGATCTGCGTTGGCGATCCGGGTCCGAGACCGAGTTCGTCGGCCGGAATTCGGACTTGCTGGCCGGCGTCGAGGACGACCCCCTCGGCGTCCCACGACTCGAGCGTGCCGACGTAGGTTTCGCCCGGTTCGAGGTCGGGGACGATCTCGCCGAACTCCTCGCGGAGGACGTTGCGCGCGACGGTGGCGTCGTCGCCCTCGATCGTCACTGACGGGAAGTCGTCGTGGCGGACGCCGAGTTCGAACGCGACGTCCAGGTCGCCGATCTCGTTGTCGACCAGCGAGCGCAGCGAATCGAGCGCCCGCTCGCGGGCGTCACCGTCGACGTAAAGCTTGGTTGCGAGTACGACCATTAGGCGTCCGCGTCGATGTTGAGTTCGTCCTCGAGTGCGTCGAGGCGGTCGTCCATCGCGTTGACCAGGCGGTCGTTGTCCATCGATTCCAGCGGCGAGCCGCACTCGGGACACTCGAAGCCGAAGTCCATGGCTTCGCCGAACTCGAATCGGATGGAGCAGATCTCACAGAGGTAGAACTCGTGGTTTCGTTCGTACTCCTGGCGGTCCTCGAGGGCGTCGTAGAGGCGGTACATCTCCTCTTCTAGGTTCTCCGGGATGTTGTCGTACTCGAAGGTCCAGAGGTAGGTCAGCCACCCTGAGTCCTCGTCGCGCAGCCGGCGGTAGCTGGCGAGGTCGTTCTCGTAGAGAATGAACAGCGCCCGCCGGACGTCGTTCAACTCGAGGTCGAGCTCCTCCGCGAGTTCCTCGTCGGTCACTTCCCCGTCCGGCGGCGCCGCCGCGACGGGCATCCCCTTGGGACCGACCAGCTCGTGCAAATATTTCTGGATCACCGGGTCCTCGAGCAGGTCCTCAAAAGCCATTACCTACGTGTAACGGCATGCCGCCATTAAGTCTTTTGAGACGCCGAACGCGGCAGTGCTCGACCGCCGACGGCGGCAGTACAAAGCGGTCGCGCCGGTCCGCAGACGCGACGTTTATGTCGGTCGATAGCACGTATCGGGACGATGACGACCGACCCCGCTTGCGGAACCGTTCCAGACGACCGCGCTCGCTCGCGGATCCACCGCCTCGAGTTCGACGTCTCCTGGCCGCCGAAACACGCCGCCGCCTACCTCATCGAAGGGCCGGAGCCGATCCTGGTCGACGCGGGCGCGCCGGCCGACGCGGGCCGGACGGAACTCCGCGAGGGACTCGCGGCGGTCGGCTACGAGCCGGCCGATATCGCTCACGTGATCATCACGCACGTCCACAGCGACCACGTCGGCCAACTGCCGACTCTCCGGGAGGCCGGTGCGACGGTCCACGTTTCGAGCGCGGCGCTGCCGCGCCTCGAACGCGATCCCGACGCGGTCGAACCCGAAGTCAGGAAGACGGCGAAGTCGGCGGGCTACCGCGGCGACGATCTCGAGGCGGTCGTCGCCGCCGAACTCGACTCACTGGCGCGAGACCGTCGCCTGGTCGATCCCGAGAGCGTCCGGCCCATCGATCCCGCAGCGCCGTTCACCGTCGGCGGTCGGGAGTTCCGAGCCGTCGAGACGCCCGGCCACGAGATCGATCACCTGTGTTTCGAGACGACGATCGAGGGGACGACGGTGCTCTTCGCGGGCGACGCGCTCATCGAGCCGTTTCGGGCCGGGGCCTTCCAGGTCGGATTCGAGCCCGGCGCCTACCGGGCCGTCGACGAGTACTATCGAGCTATGGACCGCCTGGCGGAAACGACAGCGACGTACGTCTGTCCCGGACACGGCCCCGAATTCGAAGATCCCCGCGGGGTCGTGGAGACGACGCGGGACCGTCTGGACGCGCTGCTCGCGGAGACGTGGACGGCGCTGGAAGCGATCGAACCCGCGACGCCCCTCCAAATCGCCGAACAGCGGGTCGGGGAGGTCCGGTATCACGCGCCGGTGCTCGACACGCTGGGTGCGCTCGGGACGCTCGAAAACCGGGGGATGGTCGCCATCGAGACCGAGACTGGGTCCGGAGTCCGATACTACGAAACGACGTGACGACGATCACGCGTCGTCTCCTTCGAGTTTGTACTTCTGGACCTTCCCCGAGGTCGTCCGCGGGAGTTCGTCGACGAACTCGATCTCCCGGGGGTGTTTGTACTCGGCGACCTCGGCCAGGCAGAACTCCGTGAGCTCCGTCGTCGTAACGTCGCTCCCGGGTTCGACGTCCGCGGCCGGAACCGCGTAGGCTTTCGGCACCTCGTTGCGCCGCTCGTCCGGAATCCCGACGACGGCGGCGTCCGCGACGGCCTCGTGGTCGCGCAGCAGTTCCTCGAGTTCGCTGGGATAGACGTTGTACCCGGCGCTCACGATGACGTGTTTCTTCCGATCGACGATCTCGTAGTAGTTGCGCTCGTCACGACGGGCGATATCACCGGTCCGGAAGTAGCCGTTTTCGGTGAACACCGCGTCGGTGGCGTCCGGCATCCCGTGGTAGCCCGCCATCACCTGGGGACCCCGGACGAGCAGTTCGCCCGTCTCGCCAGGCGGGACCTCCTCGCCGGAGTCGTCGACGATCTTGCAGTCGGTCATCCGGAGCGGCTGGCCGATCGTGCCGTGTCGCAGCCCGAAGGTGGAGCCGCTCTGGGTGTGGGTCGCGCCGTGGGTTTCGGTGAGGCCGTACCCCTCCGAGATGTCGACGCCGGCGGTCTCCTCGAACCGCTCTTGGACGGCCCGTGAGAGCTTCGCGCCGCCCTCGGTGGCCGACTCGAGGCTGGTGAGGTCGTACTCGCCGAAGTCGTCGGCGTCGACCATGTCCGCGTACATCGTCGTCACGCCGACGAAGTGGGTGATTTCCTCCTCCTCGACGAGTCGCAGACACTCCCCGGCGTCCCACTCGAGCGCGCTGCGGAAGTAGAGTCGGCCGCCGCCGACCAGCGGCTGGAGAGCGGTGTGAGTGAAGCCGGTGATGTGGTACAGCGGGAGCCAGATGAGGCTGCGGATCTCCTCGGGTTCGACGTCGACGTTCGACGCGGTCAGCGCCCACAGCAGTTGCGCCCGCGTATTGCGGTGGGTGAGCCGGACCCCCTTCGGATCGCCGGTCGTCCCCGAGGTGTAGGGCAATAGCGCCACGTCGTCGTCCGCGCGGTCGACCAGCGTCGGCGCGCCCCGCAGGTCCTCGAACGCCAACTCGTCCCGATCCCGGTCCTCGCTTCCGACGGTGATCACCGCGGGATCCATGTCGGCGTCTTCGCACGCCTGGTCGACGACCTCGCGGAGCGCCGGGTGGGTGACGACCGCGCTCGCGTCCGTGTCTTCGAGCTGGTAGGCCACCTCGCGGCGCTTGTACTGGGGATTCACCGGCGAGATCACGACGCCGGCCTTGAACGCGCCGATCGAGGCGATCAGGAACTGCGGACAGTTCGGCAGAAAGAGCAGCATGCGATCGCCCGGTTCGAGCCCGAGATCGTGGAGACCACCGGCGACGGCCGCCGTCCAGTCGCGTACCTCCGCGTGGGTCCAGCCGGTTCCGTAGTGCTCCATCGCTCGGGCGTCCCCGTGCTCAGCTGCCGCCTGGTCGAACAGTTTCGCGACGTTCCCGGTCCGTGCGGACGGATCGATCGCTTCCAAGTCCATGAGTCACGATAACAACAAACTCTCTTAAAGTGTTTCCGCGCGATTACCTCGCCCGTAAATCGTCTCGAAAACGTTTGTTCGTCGGCCGACGGGTGACGACGTTTACTTCGCGTCCGAATCGGCATCGGCGTCCGCGTCGGCCGCGTCGGCTGACTCGGCCGATTCGACGCGCTTGCCGGTCTCCATGGGGATCACCGTCCGATCGGCGTCGTCCCACTCCCGCTCGAGTTCGCGGCCCTCGAAGAGTCGATCCAGAAAGACCGCGAGCCCGGCGACCTCGGAGTGGGGCTGGTTGGTGACGCCGACGTTCCAGTCGGCTTCCTCGTAGACGTCGAAGGAGACCTTCTCGGAGCCGACGACGAGCAGGAGCGGCTCACCATCTTCGTCCCCATCTCCGTCCGTCGAGCGGGCGGCTCGGATCTCGCCTTCTACGTCCTGAACGCGTTCGCCGTACATGGTCAAGTGGACGACTCGCCCCTCCCAGTTCCGGATGACCGCGTGGGGGGAGTCGGTGAGTTCGGCTTCGAAGGGGCCGCCGAATCGGTCGGTGATGTCCGAAACGGTCTCGAGGGACTGAGCGGCGTTGTCGGGAAAGAGGACGCGGTCGGCACCCAGAGCCCGCGCCGTCAGGCCGACGTGGGTCGTCATCCGGTCGTCCCGCCCGGGTCGGTGGCCGAGCCGGAGAACGGCGACCTCGGGTTCGTCGTGCATACGGAACGCCACTCCCGGACGAGGTTAGGGGGTTTCGTTTTCGGGCGAGCGCCGGCGGCGACCGGCCCCGATCGGGTCGTCCGACGCTATTTATCGGGGTGGGTGGTACTAGGTCGCATGGAGAAAGTCAACGAAACCGCCGTCGACTGGCGGGAGTACGATCGCGGGGAAACGGCGTTCCGCCGCAAGGAACTCTCGAACGCCGTCGGCGCCGCCGACCTGGGCTGTAGCCTCTACGAACTGCCGCCAGGCATGCGATCGTGGCCCTATCACTACCACACCGCCAACGAGGAGGCGCTGTACGTGCTGGCCGGCGACGGCCAACTCCGGACCGAGGACGGCCCCGAGCCGCTGACGGCAGGCGACTACGTCTCCCTGCCGGCCGACGCCAGCGGCGGCCACCGGGTCGTCAACGACGGCGAGGACCCGCTCCGGTACCTCGCGATCTCGACGATGAACGACCCAGACGTCACGATCTACCCGGAGATGGGCACGTTCGGCGTCTTCGTCGGCGCGCCGCCAGGCGGGCGCGACGAGCGATCGTTCCACGGCTACTACCGAATCGACGACGAGACCGGTTACTGGAACGAGTGAGGGGACGGGCGAGCGCCGATAGGCTTTTTCCCGGTCCTGCGAAAGATTCGCACGATGATCGAGGCAGACGCCGAGCACGGGCGGGTGATCGCGCGATGACGGGGGTTTGCGAGTGGCTCGAGACCGCTCGCGAGGAGCGGTGGGGGATCCTAACCGACCTGGCGTTCGCGGTCGTCTGGGTGACGCTCGTCGAACTCATCTTCGGCCTGTTCGGCGGACCGACCTGGGCGTACTACATGTTCATGCTCGCCGGGATCGCCGCCTACTTCGGGTTCTTCGCGAGCCTGAAGCTGGCGGAGTCACAGCGGTAGGGGCAGGCGCGAGAGCGCTTGTGCGGCCGACGCCGACGGGCGGTCGTCAAAGTGAAGCGCCTGGCTGATCGCGCGGTCGATCGGTCGGCGAACGGCGGAGAAGAACGGAGCAGAGCGGATCGTATCGCGGGCACGAATCGGCGTCCGTTAGTCGGACTCGTCCGCCTCGACGACGAGGACCGGCACGTGGGTCGACCGGAGCGTCCGTTCGGTGACGCTGCCGAGCAGCGCCCGTTTGACGCCCGAGCGGCCGTGGGATCCCATGACGACGAGATCGATCCCGTTGTCCTCGACGTAGGTGGCGATCTGGGAGTGGGGTTTCCCGGCCGAGACGTATTCGACCACCTCGAGTCCCCGTTCGGCCGCGCGATCGGCCACGTAGCTGGTCGCGCGATCGGCACGGTCCCGCACCTCGTCCATCTCGTCGTAGTGGCCCTGTTCGATACGGTCGACCTGTTCGGCACCGAGGCTGAGGCTCATCGAGTCGGTATCGACCACGTACAGGGTGTGGACGTCGGCCCCGTATTGCTCGGCGAGATCGATCGCGTGTTCGACTGCTAGCTCGGCTGTTTCGCTACCGTCCGTGGGAACGAGTATTCGTTCGTACATGGATCAGTCGTCCGCGGGGGTCTCGCCCCCGTCGGTCACGACGTCCTCCGCGGTCTGTTGCTGCCCCATCGGTTCGGGGCTGTGACACTGCCGAACGACCCGCTTCGTCTCCACCGGCGGCTCGTCGGTCGCGACCGAGACGACGATCGTGACGGCGAACACGATCGGGACGGCGACCAGTGCCGATCCGATGGCCGGCACCCACTGCGCCAGCGCGGGCGAAAGGGTCCCCTCGATGGAACTCACGTACGTCGGGAGCACCTCGTTGATCATCGGGATCGTCCAGATCGTCAGGCCGGTGAGCATGCCGGCGAGCGCGCCTTCGCGGTTCGTGTTCTCCCACCAGAGCCCGAGGAAGAACATCGGGAACAGCACCGCACCGGCGAGCGAGAACGCGTAGGACACCAGCGCGGCGATCGGTGCGGCCGGGTCGAGCGCGGCCAGCGTCGTCAGCACGCCGAGCGCGACGATACTTAGCCGGCCGACGAGCACCTGCTGTCGCTGGGTCGCGGCCGGATTGATGAGGTTCGTGTAGATGTCGTGGGAAATCGCCGAGGAGCCGGCGATGAACAGGCCGGCGGTCGTCGCGATCGCGGCGGCGATCCCGCCCGCGGCGACCAGGCCGACGAACCACTGCGGTAGGTTCGCGAGCTGGGCCGCCAGCACGACCAGCACGTCGGCGGTCGCCTCGGACATCCCGGGGTCGCCGTACGTCGCGCCGATGTTCGTATCGTAGAGGCGCGTCCCGAACGCCGTGTACGCCGGCGCGCCGAGGTAGAGCAGGCAGATGAAGAACAGGCCCCACACGGTCGACCAGCGAGCGGTCCGCTCGTTCTCGACCGTGTAGAACCGCACCAGCACGTGGGGAAGCCCGCAGGTCCCGACGACCAGCGAGAAACACGTCGCGATCCACAGGTACGGCCCGGCGGTCGCGAAGGGCTCGGTGAACTCGTTGCCGAGTTCGCTGAGGAGCGTCCCGTACTCGAGTTGCGGGAGCAGGGTCGAGTACCCCTGCGTGAAGCCGACGACGTACATCCCGGCCAGGAACGCGACGATGAGGATGATGTACTGCACGGCCATGTTCTTCGTCGCGCCCAGCATTCCCGAAAGCGTCAGGTAGCCGACCGTGATGGCCATCATGACCATGACCATCGCCTGGTAGCCGCTCAGTCCCGGGATGCCGAGGTTACCGAAGATGTACAGCCCGACGAGGCCCATCCCTCGGGCCTGGCCGATCGCGTAGACGAATCCGATCAGGAACGTCGTGATTGCCGCGATCGCGCGAGCGGCGTCGGAGTTGAAGCGGTCGCCGACGAAGTCCGGGGCGGTGTACTTCCCGAACCGGCGCATCTGCGCGGCCATGAAGATGAGCAGGATGAAGTACCCCGTCGTCCAGCCGACGACGAAGGCCAGGCCGTAAAACCCCGACAGCGCGATCAGCGCCGCCATCCCGAGATAGGACGCGGCCGACATCCAGTTGGCGCCGATCGCCATCCCGTTCTCGATGTTCCCGATCGACCGGCCGGCGACCCACATGTCCTCGGTGTCGGCCACGCGGAACACGTATCCGATCGCGAGGAACACGGTGAGCATCGCTAACACGAGGATGGCCGGGACGACCTTGAACGACACGTCGAGCCCCCGTGGCAGGAGCTCGGACTGGAGAACGATCCCCGACTCCGGCAGCATCATTCTGAGACACCTCCGTCAGCCGCCGTGGCGTCCTCGCCGCCCCCGGCCGATCCCGCGCCGGCCGTGTGATCGATGCCGTACTTCGCGTCCAGCTGGTCGCGTTTGCGAGCGTACCACGCCGAGAGGACCAGTGCGCCGCCCGGCGCCACGATGGCGACCAGGAAGTAGTGGAGCGGGAATCCGATGACCGGAATCTGGGTGGTCATCACGCCCGGTGCCGCAGCCGTCAAGAGCACGGGACCGAACACGATGATCGCCCAGGAGATGAACCCGGTCCAGACCACACGGAGGTGGTCGCGCATGAACGGCGTACTCGGATTGAGGAGGTTTACCTCCGCGTTGAGGTAGTCGGTGTTTCGGTGGGCCTGGCCGGGTTGTCCGGCCATCCCCCCGTCCGTTTCGGCTCGTCTGTCGGACGAATCGTGACTGGTATTATCTGGCATATTCTTTCGAAGTATGATTGCTGCTATCGTTTGCTCTCGAAAATCGAATGGCGGTCGGCTAGTCGCTCGACACCTGGTCGGCGATCTCGTCGACGATCTCGGGGTTACGTAGCGTCGAGGTGTTCCCGAGCTCGTTGCCGCTCGCGATGTCCTCGAGCAGGCGGCGCATAATCTTGCCCGACCGGGTCTTCGGCAGTTCGGGCGTGAAGATGATCTCCTCGGGCCGAGCGATCGGACCGATGGAGTCGAGGATCGCCTCTTCGGACTTCTCAATCAGTTCTTCTTCCTGATCCTCGTAGCCGTCCTCGGGGATGGCGTAGACGTAGACGGCCTCGCCCTTGACGTCGTGGTCGCCGCCGACGACGGCGGCCTCGGCAACTCCCTCGACACCGACGACGGCCGACTCGATCTCCATGGTGCCCAGCCGGTGGCCGGAGACGTTGATCACGTCGTCGACCCGGCCGAGGATGGTGATGTAGTCGTCGTCGTCGATCTTCGCGCCGTCCTCGGGGAAGTAGACCCACTCGTCCACGTCGGCGTCGGAGTACTCCTCCCAGTACTCCTCGATGAACCGCTCGTCGTTGTCGTACAGCGTACGGAGCATCCCCGGCCACGGGTTGTTGACCGTGACGTAGCCCGCCTGGCCGGCGTCGACCTCCTCGCCCTGGGCGTCGACGACCCGGGCGTCGATGCCCGGCAGCGGCGGCCCGGCGGAGCCGGGTTTCATGGTGTTGATCCCGGGCAGCGTCGTGATCATCATACCGCCGGTCTCGGTTTGCCACCAGGTGTCGACGATGGGGCACTCCTCGCCGCCGATGTGCTTGTAGTACCACTTCCACGCGCGCGGGTTGATCGGTTCCCCGACCGTCCCGAGCAGGCGCAGCGAGGAGAGGTCGTGCTGTTCGGGGTACTGGGAGCCCCACTTCATGAACGCGCGGATCGCCGTCGGCGCGGTGTAGAAGATGTCGACCTCGTTCTGCTCGACGATCTCCCACATCCGGTCCTTGTCGGGGTAGTCCGGCGTCCCCTCGTACATGACCGTCGTCGTCCCGAGCGCCATCGGCCCGTAGACGATGTAGGAGTGGCCGGTGATCCAGCCGATGTCGGCCGAACACCAGTAGGTGTCGTCGGCTTCGATGTCGAGGACGGTGTGGCTCGTCCAGGCGGTGTACGCGAGGTAGCCGCCGGTGGTGTGCTTGACGCCCTTCGGCTTGCCGGTGGTCCCCGAGGTGTACATCAGGAACAGCATGTCCTCGGCGTCCCGCGAGACCGGTTCGACGGAGGCGCCTTCGTGCTCGGCCACCAGTTCGTCGTAGTCGTGTTGGTTGTCCGCGAGGTCGTGTTCGAGGTCGTCGCCCAGACGGTCGACGACCACGACGTCGGAGACCTCGTGCTCGACGCCTTCGAGGCCCTCGTTGGTCTTCGAAATGTGATCGAGCGCGTCGCCGCGGCGGTAGTACCCGTCGGCGGTGACGAGATACTCGCTGTCGGCCGAGTTCATCCGGGTCGCCAGAGCGTCGGCCGAGAAGCCGGCGAAGACGACGCTGTGGGGCGCGCCGATGCGGGCGCAGGCGAGCATCGCGATCGGCAGCTCCGGAACCATCGGCATGTAGAGGGTGACGATGTCGTCCTCCTCGACGCCGAGGTCCCGGAGCGTCGCGGCGAAGGCCTCGACTTCGTCCAAGAGTTCCTCGTAGGTGTAGCTGCGCGTCTCGCCGAGTTCGCCCTCCCACTCGATGGCCGTGTTATCCGCGCGGCCCTCCGCTACATGGCGGTCGAGACAGTTATACGATGCGTTGAGCTTCCCGCCGGTGAACCACTCGTAGAACGGGGCGTCACCGTCCTCTAAGACGGCGTCGTACTCCTCGTCCCACGAGAGGAGATCGGCCGCACGCTCCCAACATTCCGGCCAATTCTCCTCGAATTCCTCGTAGATCCCCGGATCGGTGACGTTCGCCTGGTCGACGAACGACTCGGGAGGCTCGAACTCCGCTTGCTCCTCGAGTCGCGCCTCGAGACTGGCGTCCTCCTGTGACATGGTACAGACACTCAATCGACTACCGTCATAGTAAAGGCGGCCTCTAGTTGTGCAAAATCGACCCGATTCTTCCCGTGACACCTAGCATATATTGATGATATTAATGCATGATAACTGTTCGTCGCGGGTCGAACGCGGGAGAATCGAGCGGTGGGACGACCGACTGGCCGCGGATCACGGGTCTTGCGCTCTCGATCACCGTCGGAACGCACGGCGGCTCTAGAGACCTAGTGTCGAGCGCAGCGGTCGGACCGCAAGTCTAGGATACGTAACCGCTCGCGCCGACTCACCGCGATCACCCCTCCGGTTCGTCGAAGAACGTCCGGAGCAGCTCCTGTTGGCCCTTCCGCAAGTGGTTGTGCAACGTCGGCGAGGAGACTCCCATCGCGTCGGCGACCTCCTCGGCCGTGCTCTCCCGAGGCCAGTCGTAGTAGCCGCCGAAATAGGCCGCCCGGAGCGCGGCCTCCTGACGGTCCGTCAGCCGATCCTCGATCCCCTCCCGGAACTCGCGGGCGGTCTGGACGGTCCGCTCGGCCTCGCGCTTTCCAACCAGTTCCGACTCGGGGAACGCCGATCGAAGTCCGTCGAGGACCGTCCGTAGGTCGGCGTCGGCCGCGCACTCGCCGGTGATCGTCGCCGAGCCGCCCTCGAAGACCGCCTCGTGGACGGTGACGCCGTACTCGGTCAGCGTGACGATCGGACAGGAGGCCTCGATGACGAACTCGACGCGCCACCCCTCCTCGCCGGTCTCGACCAGGCGACAGTCGTCGATCCCGTCGTCGGCCTCGGCTAGCTCGAAGACGTCGGCCGGCGAGGCCCCCTCGAGCCGGACGTAGTAGAGCTGAGTCGACTCCCCGATCGGGACCAGCGAGTCGAGTTCGAACCGGCAGTCCAGCCGCCGCGAGGCGTCGACGAAGAACGACCGGGCGTCCCGACAGGCGACCTCGAGTTCGATCACGCGGTCGGACAGCAGGAGGTTCCGCCGGCGGATGGCGGCGATGGCGTAGCCGACCTGGCGGCCGAGCGTGGCGAGCCAGGCGCGCTCATCGTCGCCGAAGGCGTCCGGGCGCTCGGTCGCGACGGAGAGCATCCCGTAGACGGTGTCGCCGTAGGCCAGGGGGACTCGTGCGACGGCGCCCTCGAACGCGTCGCCGTCGAGTGTCGCCGTGACGTCGTCCGCGACGACCGTCTCGCCCCGCGAGCCGGAATCGGGTCCGGGTTCGGTACTGGGACCGGAGCCGGCGTCGGTATCGGTTCCCGAATCGGAGAACTCGAGGTCGGGTTCCGGCTCGTCCGTGCCCGCTGTCCCGTCCCCGCCGTCCGCGCGCCACTCGTCGGGATCCAGCCGGTCGACCGCGTCAGGGTCGATCCCGCTGGACGCGCGCCACTCCCGGCGGCGATCCGAGAACGTCTCCCGGTCGATCCAGGCGGCGTCGTAGGCGCGGCCGTCGGTGAGAGCGGTACAGGTCGCCGTCTCGGCCTCCTCGTGGTCGGTCGACTCGAGCAGCGCGTCGGTCACCGCTCGGTGGCGGCGTGCGACCGCGTACAGCCGGTCGAATTCGTCCCGCTGCTCGCGGGCGGCCTCGAGCTTCTCGTGGGTGGCCGTGACGTCGCGGACGAAGATGGCAAATCCGCGATGACGGCCCTGATCGTCCCGTAACGGGGAGACGACCTCGGTCGCGCGGAACTGCGAGCCGTCCTTGTGGACGCGCCAGCCGTCGGTTTCGTGACCCGACTCCTCAAGAGCCGTCGAGAGTGTCCGTTCGGGGACGCCGTCCTCGACCGCCTCGTCTGGATAGAACGTCGAGACGTGCGTGCCGGCGATCTCGCCCGCTCGGTAGCCAAACATCGCGGCCGCGCTGCGGTTCCAGCGCTCGACGTAGCCGTCCGCGTCGAGTCGGAGCAGCGCGTACCGCTCGCTCGCAGCCAACAGCAGGCGAATGACGCTGTCGTCGCCGACCACCGGACCGGACTTCGCCCCCGACCGCGTGCGGCCGGGACCCGAGGCCCGTTCGACGGCGTCGAAAGCGTCGACGATCTCGGCGTCGGTCGGCTCCGGCAGGTACGACTCGAGGGCCTCGAAGCTCCGCCAGCCGCCGGCGGTCTTGACGACGCGGGGGTTGACGTCGTGGTCGATCAGGGCCGTCTGGGCGAAATACCGCCGGAGGTCGCTCGTGGAGACGTCGGTCAGGCCGGGCTCGTCGAACAGTTCGCTCGCTCGGTCGGCGACGTCCGAGACCAGCATCTGGAGGCGCCGCGGCGTGACCGAGAAGATCCGGTCTTCGGGCGAGAGATCGTTGCTGCGGGCGTACCGCCGGAGTTCGCGCTCGACGCGGGTCGGCAGGTAGGTGGTTCGATCCCGCCGGCCGTCGTCGCCGGGGACCCGCACCAGGTATCGCGGCGGGTCGATTCGAACCTGCTCGACGTCGGCGATCGTGAGCCGCGTCAGCTCCGCCGGTCTGAGTCCCACGTCGCCACAGAGCCGGATCACCAGCGCCTCGCGGTAGGTCTCCGCGGCGTCGAGCAACGTTTCGTACTCCCGCCGCGTGAGTACCACCCCCGAACTCCCCTGGAGACTCATGGTTCGCCCATTCCGGCGACGCGAACATAATTGTACCGCCCATCGGCATCGATTTCGACGGCTACGCGATTCTGCCGAGAAGAATTCCGCCCGATTCGTTTCTCGATATTAGAATTCCCGAAACGCTATCGGTTCCGCTCGCTCGCTTCGCCCTCGTCGCCGATCTCGGCCTGGATCTCGCCGACGATCTCCGGGTTGCGGAGCGCGCTCGTGTCGCCGAGTTCCTCGCCGTTGGCGACGTCCTCGAGTAGCCGGCGCATGATCTTGCCCGATCTGGTCTTCGGCAGCTCCGGGGTGAAGATCACCTCCGCGGGCCTGGCGATCGGCCCGATCGCGGACTCGATGCTGGCGACGATCGCTCGCCGGACGGTCGCGTCCGATTCGCGGTTGCGCTCGGTGCTGACGTACGCGTAAATCTCGGTGTCGCCGGTCCCGTTCGTGCGGCCGACGACCGCGGCCTCGGCGACGCCGTCGACGTCGGCGATCGCGCTTTCGATCTCCATGGTGCCCAGCCGGTGGCCGGAGACGTTGATCACGTCGTCGACCCGGCCGAGGACCGTGATGTAGCCGTCCTCGTCGATTCGGGCCGTGTCGCCGCTGAAGTACCGCCACTCGTCGGCCTCGGGATCCGAAAATCGCCGCCAGTACTCCGAGACGAACCGCTCGTCGCCGTCGTACAGCGTCCTGGCCATCCCCGGCCACGGCCGGCCGATCGTGAGATAGCCGGCCTGGCCAGACTCGACCTCGTCGCCGGCCTGGTCGACGATCTGTGCGTCGATTCCCGGCAGCGCCGGGCCGGCCGACCCCGGTTTCATCTCGTCGACGCCCGGCAGCGTCGAGATCGTCACCGCGCCGGTCTCGGTCTGCCACCAGGTGTCGACGATCGGGCAGTCGCCGCCGCCGACGTGTTCGCGATACCAGTTCCAGGGACGGGGGCTGATCGGCTCGCCAACGGTGCCGAGCAGGCGCAGGCTCGAGAGGTCGTGTTGGGCCGGGTACTCGTGGCCCCACTTCATGAACGCCCGAATCGCCGTCGGTGCGGTGTAGAAGATGTCGACGGCGTTGCGGTCGACGATCTCCCAGAGCCGGTCCCGGTCGGGATAGTCGGGGGTGCCCTCGTACATGACCGTCGTCGTTCCGAGCGCGAGTGGGCCATAGACGATGTAGGAGTGGCCGGTGATCCAGCCGATGTCGGCCGCACACCAGTAGGTGTCCGCGGGCTTGACGTCCAGTACGGCGTGGCTCGTCCAGGCGACGTGAGCGAGGTAGCCGCCCGTCGAGTGGACGACGCCCTTCGGCTCGCCGGTCGTGCCCGAGGTGTACATGAGAAATAGCATGTCCTCGGGGTCCCGGGAGACCGGCTCGACGGTTTCCCCGGCGAACTCGTCGCGAAGGTCGTGGTAGTCCCACTCGTCGTCGCCGAGGACGTGGGGCAGGTCCTCGCCCAGGCGATCGACGACGACCGTCCGGACGGCCTGCTCGAGGCCGATGCGGGCGTTGTCGGCCTTACTCTTCTGGTTGAAAGCGTCGCCGCGCCGGTAGTAGCCGTCGCAGGTGACCAGGTACTCGCTGTCGGCGGCGTCCATCCGCGTGGCGAGCGCGTCCGCGGAGAGCCCGGCGAAGACGACGCTGTGTGGCGCGCCGATGCGAGCGCAGGCCAGCATCGCGATCGGCAACTCGGGGATCATCGGGAGATAGATCGTCACGACGTCGTCCTCCTCGACGCCGAGATCGCGCAGGGCCGCCGCGAACTCGTTGACCTCGACGTACAGGTCCCGGTAGGTGTAAGTCCGGCGCTCGCCCTGTTTGCCCTCCCAGCGGATCGCGGCGTGGTTCTTCCGCCCCGACTCGAGGTGCCGGTCCAAGCAGTTGGCGGCGGCGTTCAGCTTCCCGTCCGGGAACCACCGGTAGAAGGGCGCGTTCGCGTCGTCGAGGACGGTCTCGTAGGACTCGTCCCACGCGAGGAGGTCGGCCGCCCGCTCCCAGCACTCGGGCCAGTGCTCTTCGAAGGTCTCGTGGATCGCCGGCTCCGCGACGTTCGCCTGGTCGACGAACGACTCGGGAGGGCTGTCGGTGGTGCCGGTCGATGCCGACGCGTCGCGGCCCCACCCGTTCCGATCGACCATATGTCCGAAACGTGGTCGGTCAGGGGAATAAACGTTCCTCCGAAAGGCGGTCAGCGGGCGACTCAGAGGCCGTCCTGGGTCGAGTCGATGTCGGCGATCTCCTCGGGATCGATCTCGTGATCGGGCGCGCGAACGACGTAGACGTCGTAGCGGTGGTCGCTCGCGACCGGGCTGCCGACGCTCGATTGGGGCGCGATGACGGAGCCGGCGTTCTCCGACCCGATGAAGACGACCGACGCCTCGATCTCGGCGGCGACGCGCCGGATTTCGCGGACGACGTTCGTCGTCGACGTCGCGGTCGGTTCGTCGGAGCTGACTCGTTCGGTCCGAAACGTGGCCTCCGGCGCGACTTCTTGGGCGCGGGTCTGCATTCCCGCGGCGATCGCCTCCGTGTTGAACGGCTCACCGTGTGTGATCCAGCCGCGCTCGCGCGCGTACTCGGCGTCGTCGGGAACCACCGTCAGGACGACGACTTCTTCGTCCAGCAGGTCGCCGAACGCCGACGCGCGCTCGAGCGCCTGCATTGCCAACTCCGAGCCGTCGAACGGAACGAGCAGTGTCATAGCGCTACGTCACACGACAACCGTGGTAAATGTTCTCCCTCCCAGACCCGGGTTACTGGCCGCTGCTGGCGTCGCCCGACGACCGGCCCGCCGTCTCCTCGGCGGACTCGCCTGTCCCGCCGACGACCAACACCGGTCGATCCGCGGCCCTGACGACTCGCTCGACGGTGCTGCCAAGCAGCGCCCCCTTGAACGACGAACGGCCGCGAGCGCCGACGACGATCGCACCGGCGTCGCACTCTGCTGCGTAGTCGATGATCTCCTCGTGGGGAACGCCCGATCGGACCGTCGTCTCGACGGAAACGGCCGGATCCGTTGCCGCCGCTGTCGCCTCCAACTCCTCGAGCCAGGCCGTCGCGCGCTCCCGTCGGTGGCGCTCGGCCTCTTCGGGATCGACGATTCCGGAGTCGTAGGCGGTCCGCTCGTCGACGACGGCGATTCCGTACAGTTGCGCGTCGAATCGGCCCGCGAGCGCAGTCGCGTGCTCGACCGCAGTCGTCGCGGCCTCGCTCCCGTCGGTCGCGACCAGAATCGAGTCGTACATGCGACCCGGTACGACCCGCCGCGAGAAAGCGTTGTTCGTGGTTCGCACCGGGCGGTTCGGCCCGGGCCGATTACCCGCCGTTTGATTCCGTCACGACACCGCGGGCCGCCGTCGCCTTCACCGACGCGACGATCGATCGGCCCGGATCGAGGTCGAGCGCCTCGACGCTGCGGCGGGTGACGAGTGCCATGAGTTCGGTGGTCTCGTCCTCGCCATCGTCTCCGTCCTCGCCGCCCTCACGGTTCGCGGCCTCGAGTGCGACTCCGACGCGGACGACGGCGTCACCGGCCTCGAGCCACGAGACGGTCCCCGGAAAGCGGTTCCGGACGCTCGTCGCCTCGGCGCGGGGCGTGTCGCTTGGCGCGTGCAGGCTGACCGCGTCGGAGCGGATCGTTACCGAAGCGGCCTCCGCGTCGTCCGGGACGACCGCCAGAATCTTGCCCGCCTCGGTCGCGACGGTCCCGAGTTCGCCGTCGCGATCGACCACCGGCCCGGAGAACACCGTCTCGTCGACGCGGGCGACCCCCTCGTAGGCGGCGACCAGGCGATCGAACCGCGCCAGCAGGTCCCTGGCGGCGTCGGTCAGGGAACTGCCGCCGCCGTCGGCCCCGCCGCGGGTGCGCTCGACCAGCGGGCCGATCGCCTCCTCCAGGGCGACTACCCGCTGCTGGAGGCGGGAATAGGAACGGTCGAGGGCCTCGGCCGCGCCCGACAGCGAGCCCTGCTCCTCGATCGCGCGAAGCATCTCGACGTCGCTGCGGTCGACGGCGACGTCCTCGATCTGTAGGAACGGGTCGAAATCCTTCTCGATGGTCATGACTTCGATCGGCCAGGCGTCCGGTTTCGACGCGACCGGAGACCTTACTGACTCCTGGTTCGCGGTCAGGCGGGAAGTTCGTTTTCATCGTACAGGAGATCGCCGCGGACGAACCGCGCGGTCCGCTCGTCGCGCGAGTTCTCGAAGATCCGCTCGGGCGGGCCGACCTCGACCAGTTCCCCCTCGAGCATGAAGGCCACGCGGTCCGAGATCCGCTCGGCCTGGTGCATGTCGTGGGTCGCGAGCAAGACACCGTGGTCGCGCTCGCGCACCCGGTCGATCGCACGCTCGAGGATGGCCATGTTCCGCGGGTCGAGATCGGAGGTGGGTTCGTCAAGCACGAGCAGGTCCGGCTCCGCGGCGAGCGCGCGGGCGAACGACACTCGTTGGGCCTCGCCGCCCGACAGTGAGCCGGCGTCGCGGTCCCACGCGTCCCGGAGGCCGACGAGTTCGAGCGCCTCGAGCGTCCGCTCGTCGACCGACCGCGAGTTCCGGAGCCAGCGGGCCGCGAGGCGGTCGACGAAGTCCCGGACCCGCCGGGACCACGGCCGGCGAACCCGCCGGCCGATGTCGACGTTGCGCGCGACCGGCGCGTCGAACAGGCTCGCCTGCTGGAAGACCATGCCGATCCGCCGCCGGAGGGCGAGGCGCTCGTCTCTCGACAGCGCCCACGGGTCCGTCCTGTCGCAGCGGACGGTCCCCTCGGTCGGGCGCTCGAACAGGGCGGCCAGGCGCAACAGCGTCGTCTTGCCGGCGCCGGAGGGGCCGATCACCGTCACGACGTCGCCGGCGTCGACCGTCAGCGAGACGTCGTCCAAGATTTGGGTCTCGTCGACGCCGTACGAGACGCTTGCAAGTTCGAGGTTCACGGTTCGATCACCGCCATCGAATCACCGTCACCGTTGCGGAAGTCGTTGCGTTCACGGACATCGTTAGCGCCCCCCGAGTCGCAGCACGATCCCGTTGACGAGCAAGACGAGGACGAGCAACACGGCGCCCAACACGAGCGCGATCTCGAACTCGCCCTTTCGCACCTCGAACTGGATCGCCGTCGTGATCGTACGGGTCTTCGAGGTGCCGTCGGCGTAGGCGATGTTGCCGCCGACGATTAGGACGGAACCGACCTCGCTGATCGCCCGGCCGAAGCCGGCGAGGATGCCGGTGATAACGCCGTAACGCGCCTCCTTGAGGGTGATCAGTGCCACGTCCGCTCGGGTGCCGCCGACGCCGTAGGCCGCGTCCCGAACGGTGTCGTCGACGCTCTCGACGGCCGACAGCGCGACGCCGGTGATCACCGGCGCGGCGAGGATACACTGCGAGACGATCATCGCCTCGGGCGTGTAGATGAGGTTCAGCGTCCCCAGCGGTCCCTGATTCGAGAGGACGTACCAGACCAGCAGCCCGACGACGACGCTGGGAAAGCCCATCCCGGTGTTGATCGCGGCCGTGACCAGGCGCTTGCCGCGGAAGTCCGCGAACCCGACGGCGAAGGCGACCGGCAGGCTCAGGACGGTGCTCAGCAGGACGGCGATCAGGCTGACCGTCAGCGAGATCCGGACGATGCTCCGGAGATAGACCGGATCGGAAATCGTTTCGAATACCATCTATAGGTGACGTGTCGCGAGCGATCGCGGGTGGTTACTCGTCCGACGATTCCGACTGCCACCCCTCCGGAACGTACTGCTGGAACTGCGGATCCTCCGACAGCGCTTCGGGGTAGAACAACTGCTCGCCTTCCGAGGTATACCCTTCGATGAGTTCCTGCCCTTCGGGACTCGTGAAGAAGCCGATGTAGGCCATCGCGAGCTGATAGTTGACGTTCGAGTGGACCTCCGGATTAACCGCCATGATCCCGTAGGGGTTGGCGAGCAGCTCCGGTCCGCCCTCGATCGGCCCCTGTAGGTGGATCTCGAGGTCGACGTTGTCCCGCATCGAGAGGAATGTCCCCCGATCGGCGAGCGTATACGCCCCTGCCTCGCTGGCGTGGTTCAACGTGTCGCCCATTCCCTGACCGAGCTCCTGGTACCACTCGTCACCGGGTTCGGCGCCGGCCTCTGCCCAGATCGCCTCCTCCTTCGAGTGCGTCCCGGAGTCGTCGCCCCGGGAGACGAACGTCGCTTCCGCGTTCGCGACGGTGTCGAAGGCGGCGGTCGCCTGGTCGGCGTCGCTTACGCCAGCCGGGTCGTCGCTCGGACCGACGACGACGAAGTCGTTGAACATCAGGCCCCGCCGGTTGACGCCGTAGCCGTCTCGCATGAACTCGTCTTCCTGCGATCGGGCGTGGACCAGAATGACGTCGGCGTTCCCGTTGCGCGCGGACTCGATCGCCTGGCCCGTCCCCTGTGCGTTGGGCGCGACAGGCGTGCCGAAGCGCTCCTGAAAGGCCGCGTTGATTTCGTCGAGCAGCCCCGTATCGTACGTGCTCGTCGTCGTCGCGAGCGCGAGTTCCTCGCCGACGACCGAGGCTTCACCGTCGTTTTCCCCCCGACCGAGACAGCCTGCAACCGCGGTGGCGACTCCGGCCGCACCCGCCCGAAGTACCGTTCGACGTCGATATTCCATATACGGAATAACGTTGGAATAGACTCTCATAAACGTACCGCTCTGGATAGCCTCGTTCGGTTACGAGCCGTGCTTCACGTCCCGTTCTGGGAGGAATAGTAACCGAGAGCAGTTACGGAGCCGTCGACCGGCTCGGCCGAGAAACAGCGTCGCTAACCGGACTGGGAACCGGCGGCCACGACGGTTTGGACGTACGCACGCTCGACGCGATACGCCACCCGAATTACGAAGGATGCACTCGCAGCCAAGGGAACCCTCTTTTCCGGTTCACGATGGGTGGTAGCGGCAGTCCGCAGCGCTCACTGATCCACCCGGCCGTCGAGTGGGGTCGAATCCGCCTTGACTGATGCGTAGACCCGGTCGGCCCACTCACGGGCGAGGGACGAGTCCGTGTCGACGAACGCCTGCATCAGCCCCGTCTCATCGTCGTATCCACCGATCCCGACGCGGTCATCGAAGATCGCGAGTCCGTAGGGTAATTTTTCGCGGGTTCGAAGGGTTAACTGCCCGCGATCGATCGCCTCGTTCGTCCGGTTCGGGTACGTGTCCACTAGTTTCTCGACGACCTGCGGCGTGTAAACGATCTCGCTCTCGGTGGCGTCGAATAGCTGTTGGTAGAATTCGCCGATGCTCAACGGGGCCATGTGCGTCGTATTGAACCCACGGAACGTCTCCGACTCGTTCACGAGGGAGATGAACCGCTCGACTGGCCGATACGGATCAGACGGTTCCGCGACGGTCACGGTCGCATCGACCATCGGTTCGATGGCGAACTCCGCGTGATGCGGGCAGATCGCGTCCAACAGCGGCCCCATCCGGTGGGCGGTGCTCACGTTCGCCTCGAATCGAAGTACCTCGTCAGTGACCGCCTCGCCACGTCCCGTCAACTGGAACCGGCCATCGACCTTCTCGACGAATCCCTGTTCGCCGAGCCACTTCATCAGTCGGTGACTCGTCGCCCGCGAGACGTCGAGTTGCGCTTCGATCTCTCGACGGTCTCGTGGCTCCTCGCGGAGCGCTTCGAGGACCGGGCCGTGGCGCACGATGTCGCTAAGCCGGTCCGGATCGATTCGGTTACCGGCCGCGTCGAGACGCGTACCGAGATATTGCTGGTTCCGTGCGTTCTGCAGGACGGCCTCTAGGATCGGCGACGCAGGTGGCTTGAACACGTGGTCTGCCGATCGATCGTCTTCGGGGGATCCCATGTCATTTACTAGCTCAGCGTAGGCTGGCATGGGTAGTAATTCTATCCCGCACGCGACGCGAAATCCCTCTCACGTCCTGAAACGGCGTCCACGCCGTCGAACGTCGTCTCCGTAAATGAGGCTAATACGTCTGCCGTCAACGGTCCAAGTATGACGCCGCCGACTCTCGCCGACGAACCGATCGACGAAGAAAAATTAGACGAACTCGTCGGGATGGCCGTCAACGAACTCGGAGCGGCCTATTACGCGCCCCTGATCGTCATCGGCGACAGGCTCGGTCTCTACGAGGCGTTGGCCGACGGCGGCCCGCTCCTTCCCGTCGAGTTGGCCGAGCGGACCGACACCGTGGAACCGTACGTCACCGAGTGGCTCGCCGCGGGAGCGGCTGGCGGATACGTCACCTACGATCCCGAAACGGGGCGCTACAGCCTCACGGCCGAGCAGGCGGCGTTGCTGGCCGACGAAGACAGCCCCGCGTTCCTCGCCGGCGGGTACCAGGGTTTGCTGGGCTATCAGCAGAGCCTCTCGGAGATCGAAGCCGATTTCCGAACCGGTGAGGGCGTGGGTTGGCACGAGCAGGACGAGGACGTGTGTCACGGCACCGAGCGTTTCTACCGGCCAGGCTACGAGACTCATCTCGTCACCGAGTGGATCCCCGCGCTCGATGGAATGGACGCGAGGCTCAGGGCGGGTGCGCGTGTGGCTGATGTTGGTTGTGGTCACGGTGCATCGACGATCATCATGGCCGAAGCCTACCCCGATTCGGAGTTCGTCGCCATCGATTACCACGATCACTCGATCGAGGCGGCCCGTAAGCGAGCCGAAGAAGCCGGTGTCGCAGACCGGATCAGTTTCGAGGTAACGACCGCGAAGGAGTACGACGGAGCCGACTACGACCTCGTGATGATGTTCGACGCGTACCACGACATGGGCGATCCGGTCGGCGTGGCGTCACACGTCCGGGAGACGCTCGCCGACGACGGGGCGTGGCTGTTGGTCGAGCCGTTCGCCAACGATCGGGTCGAGGACAACCTGAATCCGGTGGGCAGGGCGTTCTACTGCGCCTCGACGATGGCCTGTGTTCCGAACTCGCTCGACCAAGGCGGTGATCCCGTACTGGGAGCACAGGTTGGCGAAGCGCGTCTCCGTGAGGTGATCACCGAGGGCGGGTTCACTCGGTTCCGTCGAGCGACTGAGACGCCGTTCAACCTCGTACTCGAAGCCAGGCCCTGACGGAATCTGAGTGAATCCCGGCTATAATTATCCGATCCGTCCCCGCAGGAGTTGTACGTCACTCGGCGATCGATTTTCTCGAAGGCAACCAGTTTGGCTGCACGCAAATCCCGGTGGCAGCCACTCGCTCGTCCATCGAACGAATCGACCTTTGAGATTTCGACCATCGATCGAATCGTCCTTTGCGGTGTGCGGCGTCCGACCGTCTCGTCGGGCTGGTGCTGAGAAGTTACCTAGGAATCCATCGATCCGAAGAAGCCCGCCCTCGTCGTGCACCGCAGTGTGTCTTTGCAGCGGTTGCACGACCAGCAGCGGCTGCGGAATTCCCACTCGATGCCTATCTATTCCTCGTGATCGTACCTCGCTTGAGGCGTGACTAATGACCATCAACGCTCCGATCGACGAGCGCGAATACGACACGCTCGAGCAACGACTCCACGGCGAGGCGCTCCAACCCGGAGACGACGGCTACGACGAGGCTCGATCGATCTGGAACGCGATGATCGACCGGGAACCGTCCGTCATCGTCTGCCCCACCGGGGCAGCCGACGTGATGACCGCGGTGACGTTTGCCCGCGAGCGCGACCTCCCGCTCTCCGTCAAAGGCGGCGGCCATAACGTCGCCGGTAACGCCATCTGTGACGACGGTCTCACGATCGACCTGTCCTCGATGTCGTCGGTGCGGGTCGATCCCGCGGCCCAAACCGCTCGCGTCGGGCCCGGTGCGACGATGGCCGACCTCGACCACGAGACGCAGGCGTTCGGTCTCGCTACGCCTGGCGGCGTCATCTCGACGACCGGCGTCGCCGGAGTCACGCTCGGCGGCGGGATCGGCTGGCTCAGCCGTAAATACGGCCTCTCGATCGACAACCTTCGGTCGGTCGATGTCGTCACCGCGGACGGGGAGGTCGTAACCGCAAACGAAGACGAGAACCCGGATCTCTTCTGGGCGATTCGCGGCGGGAGCGGCAACTTCGGGATCGTCACGTCGTTCGAGTTCGACCTCCACGAGGTCGGCCCGGAGGTGCTCTTCGGACCGATCGTCTACCCGTACGAGGACGCACCCGACGTGTTTGCCCGCTACGAGGAGTTTACCCGTGACGCGCCGCGGGAGTGCACCGTCTGGGCGAACAGCGTCGCGGCGCCGCCGCTCCCGTTCCTTCCCGAAGCGGTCCACGGAACCACGGTTCTCATACTGATGGGATTCTACGCCGGCGATCTCGACGAGGGCAAGGCGGTGCTCGAACCGCTCCGCGAGTTCGGTGAGCCCATCGCCGACGCCGTCGAACCGATGCGCTACACGGAGGCCCAGAGCCTTCTGGACGACCTGTACGCCGAGGGGGCTCGAAACTACTGGAAGGCGCCCAATTTCACGGCGCTCGGCGAGGAGACGATCGACACCATCCTCGAGTACGCCGAACGGTCCCCGACCCCGCAATCCGAGATACTCATCCATCAGGTCGGCGGGGCCGTCAACGATGTCGCGTCGGATGCGACCGCATACCCCCACCGGGACACGGAGTTCATCGTAACCGTCGCCGCGCGCTGGGAGGACCGGACGAAAGACGACGAGTGCATCGCGTGGGTGCGAGAGTGTCACGACGCGCTCGCTGAAACCGCGACGGGCGGGACGTACGTCAACTTCGAGGGCGACCGCGAAGGCCGTGAGCGGAACGCGTACGGCGAGAACTACGACCGACTCGTCGAGTCGAAACACGAGTACGACCCGGAGAACCGCTTCCGGTTGAATCAAAACGTGAAACCAGCAGACTAGGTGAGTAGTGGGTCGTGGACGCTCCATACTCACCCACCGCAATTGACAGAACCCGACCAAAACGCTCAGCTGTTATTAAATAGAAGGTACAAATGCGGCGCTAAGTGGTTATACGGCTCGTACCCCTCAATAGCGGAAGTTGAACCGATCGATCGCGGTATCCTCGAATCTAGATCATAGAGATCTACGACCGTTCAAAATGGCCGAAACTCTTTTTCAGAGTCCCACTTCCAGTTCAAGCTATCGAACGAAGGCAACGGCGCTGCGTTCGATTGGAGAATCACTCCGCCATTGTTAAGTGATCATGCTCCTCGAAAGTATGGGAGCTGAAGGCTGTTTTCGACCGACGAAAGCATCGCCCTCTCGCGGTTCCCACGATGTATGACACGACATATGTGTGGCTCCTGTTAGGTTTTACATCGGCACCACGAACCATGAGTCTGAAGCCGATCGAACATACGACGCGCTCAAGGACGGATAAACTTCCGCTAACCAGATATCGGGAATTCTACTTTCTTCCCCCTTCTGCTGAGAGTGTCACCGAGGTACTTTCGGTGCGGCCCTCGAAATCAGTGGGTCGTCTTGCTTTTCTCCTGTTTGTTCTTCAGGTGGGTCGCAACGGCTGCGGCGTTGACTAGACCAGCGCCTTGTTCTTCGGGCGGGAGACCGATGTCCTCTGCCGTCTCCATCATGAAGGTTCGCGCTTCGCCAGCAGTAAACCCGAGTGCCATCAGTAATGCACCTGTCCCACTCACATGTGGTGACGCCATCGATGTCCCGCTGAGTACGCCGTAGTTATCGTTCGGGAAGGTCGAAAGGACGTCCACACCGGGTGCCGCGAGCTCGATTTCGGGACCGAAGTTTGAGAACCACGCGAGTTCGTCGTCGGAGGTCGTCGCGCTCACCGCGAGAACTTCGTCCGCAGATGCGGGATAGCTCACCGGACCGGCCTCGTTTCCTGCTGAGGAGATCAGTAAGACTCCTTGCTCAGACGCAAACTCGACGGCAGCCTGGACAAGTGGCGAGAACGGCCCGCCTAAACTCATGTTCGCCACATCGTACCCCTGTACAGCGGTCCAGAGGATGCCAAGTGCGACATCCGAAGCGAATCCGATCCCGTTCTGATTCAGCACCTTCGCGGCATGCAGTGTGGTTTCCGGCGCCACGCCGAGAACACCGAGCTGGTTGTCAAGCGCACCGATCGTTCCGGCGACGTGCGTTCCGTGACCGTGATCATCATCCCACGGTGCATCGCAGTCTCCTTGACACGGCGTGAACGCAACCCCCTCACCCACGCTTGCGGACAGGTCCTCGTGCGTGGAATCGATTCCCGTATTGATCACCGCGACATGAGACGTTTCGCCTCGGATTCCCTTCTCGTGTGCAACCGGCGCACCGATCCGATCAACGCCCCAGGGGACTATTTGGCCGTCTGGATCGTGGACCCGAATCTCCTGTGGCGGCAGACCGGTTCGATACCGCGGATCGGCTTCTATAAACTCGATGGGGTCAGCCTCGGAGAGTTCCTGCAACCCCTCGGGAGACGCCTCAATGGTGACCGTATTGAGTGGATCGATATCATAAATGACCTCTTCTGCCACGGCTTTTGCTCTCTCAGCTCCCCTCTCGTCGGCATATTCAACGTTGAATCTGTCTTGGCCGTCGAGCGTGCTCAGTTGCTCCTCCATTCCAGTATCTTGTGCTTGGATACTGGTCGCACCTGCGATCCCGCCCAACGTGAGACCTGCTGCGCCCACCGTTTTAAGGATATTCCGCCGGCTGAGATTGCCGATGTCCGCTATCTCATCAGGCATGTCAAACTAGTCAGAGATATTCGTGTAAATCGTATTATTCCAACTACCAGTAATTCAGCAACAGCTAAAATAGTAGCATCAAGAACTCACCAAGAGTTCTTTTCAATTTCTTGTGTATAAATTAAACAAGTGAGCAGATTTCCTGTGTATATTCGTATTACAAGTTTTGTAAGTAGAGGATATAGTCCATCAGTTACTGAACGCTTTTCGAAATAGGCAGTGAATCCTGGCGAATCGCAGGACGACAGGGATCCCCGTTCGATAATCGAATGAAATCAAACGCGCGATCGGCGGATTGTTTATAAATTATGTACTGCCGTCTTCCGAATGTGATTCGTTCAAAAACGAATGGGTGCTGCAGGCACTAGTTCGAGTGTCGAACGAATCGACATTTGAGGTGTGAGGCGTCCGAAATCGGACGTCTCAAAACGGTAATTCTGGGGAATCGCGTGGAGATGACCAATGAGTCTCGAACCAATCGACCCCGAACACGCACTCGAACTGTACTTAGCCGACCGTGAAAACAGTGTCACCCAAGCGACGATCTATTCACATCGTTCACGACTGGGCCACTTCATCCGGTGGTGCAATGAGGAAGGAATCGGGAACTTGAACGAGCTATCAGCCCGCCAGCTCCACGAGTTCCGGATCTGGCGGCGTGTCGAATGCGACCTGGCACCGGCTACCGAGAAGACCCAGATGGACACGTTACTAGTCTTCATCAAGTGGCTGGAATCCATTAATGGCGTTGAACAGGATTTGCACACGAAGGTGCTGTTCTCCGGCGCTGACTGGTAACGACAACATCCGAAGCGTGATACTGGACTCAGAGCGAGCTGAACAGATCTTGGAATACTACGGAAATATGAGTACATGTCGCGGCCGCACGTGGCGTTGGAACTAATGTGGCACACAATGCTGCGGGTCGGTGCAGTCCACGCACTGGATTGTGCCGACTACGATCCTGTAAACCAGGCTCTCGAAGTAATCCATCGTCCAGAGACTCGAACACCACTGAAGAACGGTGAAACGGGAGAACGGTTCGTCGCGCTCTCGGAAGACGTCTGTGAGGTGCTCGACGACTGGATCGAACAGCAACGACCAGCAGTCACTGATGAACATGGCCGTGAACTACTCGTGACAACGCCGGAAGGGTGTGCTCACACAACACCCTTCGCGGCGACTGCTACCGGTACGCTCTCCCGTGTGTCCCGACGAGAGAGTGCCCGCACGGGCGCGAAATGGAGGAGTGTTCAGCGGCCGACTACGACGGCGCTTCGTCCGACGTGGCCGTAATGGACCCGTTCGAATTCTATTCGAACGACGGCCGCCAGCACTGGTGGCGCTCGGATACACGGGACGCCTGGTTCGCGCGAAACGTCTACGTCCCGATGAGTACGACACTCGGCGATTCGCGCGACGAGTTGTGAGATGAATAGCACGACAACCGACCGGCGGCACGCGACAACTCCCGATATAATACAACCATGAGTTCCAACCCCAACGATCCGACAAACGACAGCGAAATCGACGAAATAAGTATGAGCCGGCGCGACACGATAATGGCAGGCGCAGCGGCTCCGATGTCATTTTGGGATCGGTTCGAACTGTTCGGCGAGGAATCGGAAGCGAGTATGACATCCTCCGCATCCTTAACGCCGAAACGCCAGTCGATGAGGAAGTCACTAAACTCGATTTCGGCGATAACCTTTCGGTCGAACAGACTGGCGAGGACGGCGTCCGAATCGATGCAGCGGCCAGTGGTGGCGACAGTTCCTTAGCGGAATGGTCTGAAACCGACACTGGTGTGCTCTCAGGCCCCTCGCTCAACGCGGGTGAAATAAATAGCACTCTCGAACTTATCGGACCCGATGACGACATAGCTACTATCAATTCACTACTCTCCGAACAAGGAACGATCCTTCTTTTCGAGACCGGAAGACACGATTTAGCTGACGAAAGGGTACGATATGCTCACGAACATGGCCGGTAAACTCGCGTGGCTCAAGCAACGCGGCGACCTCAAGCAACGGGTCGTGATCGAACGGATAGTTGTGACGACTAAGCAGATTGAAACTCTGGACCTCCCGCGGAAGCCGATAGAGGAGAGTATGGCGGCCGGGACTGGCGGCGATGTACCGCTACCCAAGGATTCAATCTATGGTTCAGATCGATCCGACATTGCGAACGATACAAGCACTAATAAAACAATTAAGTGAATATATCTAATTAATTATTGTAATGGTATTAATTCAGTATACCCATGGGAGCAGTACCTATAGATAACCAATAGACATATCCAAAGATTTATTAGTTATTGCACGTGTTTAACTAATATGCAACGTAGGAAATTGCTAAAAACTACTGGGATTGGTCTTGTAACAACTGGTACCTTTGTTGGTCAATCATTAGGATCAACACAAAGAGATGATCCTAAAAGTATTAAAGAGGATATGATAGAAGCAACAAAGACTCAAAGAGATGAGGGAGAGAAAGCAGCAGACGACGTCTTAGAAGATAATGGTTATCGTACCTCTAGGAAAAATTATAAAGTTAAAAATATAAAATTAGGCCAAGGTACTAACGGGGAAGACCTAGACATCGAGGAAGAAGATCAGGAAGATGGAATAGGTATCGAGTCAATTGAGGATCCGGATGATGGGGGTATTGGATTAATTATGAGAGGAACAACTAGAGATTCGTCTGATATATATACATTCCAACTCCAATATGATTATCATTTTGAGTTCTATCGTCACGCTGATCCAAACGGCGGTTGTACTATTGAGGACATCAGTTATGGTGTTGATCCAAAAGATGGAGTTGGTCTTTTTTATAAAAACCCAGAATCATATTGGAAACTTGCTACTGATAATGTTCAGGATGACATTATCACAATAGGAAATACTGAGTTTTCTTCAGATGCGTCATCTTATACTGATGGAAAAATCGGGTTTAGAGCCGACGATAAAGAACTGTATAAGTCCTGGTTATCTAGCTTTAGTGATTATCCTTGTGTAGATGAGGGACGATACATTAATCAAAAATTTGGAGGTACGTCCGCTGTAATGCTTAAACCACTTGGGGACTACTCCGAAACACAAAGAGCTGTTTATATGAGATATACCCATGCTCATGACTCCTTTGCAATTAGTCCCTCACTTTCACTTGGGATACCACCAAGCGTTTCAATCGAAGGCTATAACAGTGTTGACCAAACAGAGATAGCTGAAAAACCAGATGGAGACGTTCTAGTTATTCGTCAAGAAGACATATAATACCTCCCCCCCCCAACATCTAAATAACTATTATGATTTCATTAGTTTTATTATGGGTGCATTTATCAAGTCCTCGTATCTGCACTTGAAATGAAGTACCTTAGCAGAGTTAGAAGGGAGAAAAATAGTCCACCAATCACCATTAAAAAAGGAATATCATTTTCTTCTACAGCGCTTAATTGTGTGTAAATCATTAATATCCCACCTACTAACGATATATGCATCCCAATAATGCTAATATGCGTTTTATCCATGACTATATCTACTCACAACCCCAATTAATAATTTCGATTAAAGGACGATGTTTAGTAAATATAAAATTATATTAGTGATGGTCACAAAAAGTAGAATATATCTAATCCCCATCTAGTCGTAGTCCAGTCGGAACATAGCTCACCAGCAATATGCTGCACTAGCTGTCTCTTTGGCACTACTAAGCGCGACTGAGTTCCTGGGCCTGGCGATAGTTCACAGGCAGTCACGAAGTAGCGGTCGATGATCTTCCCCGCAAGATGGTTCGGTTATCGGAGCCACTGACGGGCACTCGAGCGCACGTGTCTGTTGACACTGTCTTGCCTATTATTCACCATATGATTATTTGCCTCCGGGCTGTTCTTGGCTCTACCGAATCGCATGACGGGAGTGACCGGTTCACAAATCATGACGAACTCCAGCCAGGGTGGCGGCAGAGAATTTATATACACCATGCCGCCAGCTAATGGATTCGAACCGTGACGAAGTGTGATGGGCGCTGCAGGCTCTAGTTCGACCATCGAACGAATCGACCTTTGAGGCATGAGGCGGTCGAACTCGAGCAACTGAGAATAGGACTGATAACAACCATTTGATACTCTTGCATCTCCATGCGAGATACATAGCGCATAGTCAGCATGTTCCGACCGCAATCGAGGAGCAGGGGCGATTGCTTATTACAGAGAAAATCTATATCTCGGACGCCGTCGAACAGGCTGTAGTGACTGGAATCACTCCTCGCGTTTACCGTACGTTTCCTCACCCCAACCATAGTCGGACGCTTCGTCGTTCCGTTCGAGGTAGTCCTCCAGTACCTCCTGTACCGCTCGGCCGAGATCCTCTAACTCACCGTCAATCATTGAAACCGTGCTCGAATCGAGCGACTCAGTCGCATTTCGCTCCCGCCAGTCGTCCGAAATCATTGGGGCGTCGAAGCGAAGGCGGTCTTCGGTTGGGTCCCAGTAGAAGTCGAACGCTTGGAACAGGCCGAGGTCGCTGACAATTCGAACGTGTTCTTCATCGAGATTCGTGTACTCGGTCCACTCGTTGAATCCCTCCTTCCACGCACCCTCCTGAAGCAGGTCTTCGATGTCCTCGCGGTAGAAGTCCTCTGACCCGAGCGTCTCTTCTTGCCACTCGAACTCGCGAGGCATTCCTCGGTTCGAGAGGTCTGGTGGTTCCGGCACCTCTATATCGAGCGCCATAACAGTGGTTTCACTGGTAACACAATAAAGGCATAGCAGTTCCAAACGAGACGGAACGAGACGCCTCTCGCAAGAGAATATCCCGTTACTGGATAGAGGGCGCGTATCGGTCACGCTTGGAACTTGACAGCAGTCATTGTAACGATCGCCCGTGATCGTCGGTCTATATCCCGAGCCACTCGTCGTTTCGGACCTGATATCCGTTCGCCCGACAGAACTTCGCCGCTTCTCGGCGTACCGCCCGGGACGTCGGGAGCGTTTCTTTGTCGCGGATTTGCTCGACGATCCAGTCGCTGATGGCTTGGATCCCTTCATCGTCGTCATCGGCGTCGATCGCTTTGAGTTCTTGGAAGGTCTTCTCGTAAGCCTTGCGCTGTGTCCAACTGAAATCCGTATTCCGAAGCGTCTTGCTGGCTTCCACGACCCGTTTCATGGCCGCGGCAACTGTCGGCCGCTGTACCTGCACCCGGACGGCAGCTGGAGAGTCGAACGTCTCCTCGTCTGTCTCCGGTACTAGTTCCTCGATACTGTAGCTCCCCTCGACCGATTCGATCTTACGATCGCCGATCGCCGCGGCGACCTCGATCCCCGTCGCCGGGAATGTCAGCTCTTCAAGTTCCGCCTCAAAATCGGCGAGTTCCTCCGCTTCCACCGATGGCTCTATTTCGTCCCCGCGCTCCAGTTCTGTGGCAATTTCACGCTCTTGCTGGCGTCTTTCAGCGTCGTGTGCTTGCTTGTCTCGACCGCGCTTATCGTCTGCCATCCTAGAATTTTGGCTCTCCAGCCAGATAGCTCTGTGGTCGGTAACAGGTACTCCTAAACGTTTACACCAGTCATTAAAATCGAGTGTATCGGTCATCGCTCGACAGGTCGACTAGTTCACTGAACACCAGTGGAATTACCGGTGTTTGAGTTCTGAAGCCATCCTCTGTATTCAACACGGTATTCCTGACAGAATCTGATGTGATTTCAGCCTGAGTTCTCTTATCCGGCGCAAGCAGAGAACTGGCCGTCAATCGGCGATTGATTTTCTCAGTGTGGGCCAGTTTGGACGTACGTGGACCCCGGTGGAAACTACCTGTCGTTCGATGATCGAACGAAAGCAGAATCGTGCCCATTCGACCGATAATCACCGCGCTGATTGGCGATTATCGGACGTCAAATGTATGGGCGCTGCAGGATTTAGTTCTGCGAGACGGTCCCGGAATAAATTCCGCGCTGCGACTCGCTTCGTTCGCAGACCACAAGGGCCTGCTCACAACCCGCGACCTCAGTTCCAGGCGCGAAACCGCCGCGCCGGGCATCCTGATGTGGCCGAAGCATAACTATAGGCAATTATTGAGCTATGCGAGTCGCTCGCTTCCGAATCAAAAACAGCCGTCAATCTGCGAATCGATAACAGTCGCCTTTGCGACCCGTGCATGCAGATTCGTTAAAACATCAACAATAGGCATGACACGAACCCCCAACAATAGGGAACTGATTCCCACCGAACCAAGCGAAGCACTCCAACTATACATCGACGACCTCGAAGTCGATGGAGCAGCACAAGCCACCATCTACAGTCACAAATCACGGCTCGGCCATTTCGTCAGATGGTGCAACGAAGTCTCCAATATCAATAACCTCAACAACCTAACCGGACGCGACATCCAGAAGTACCGGACATCCAGAAGTACCGGAAATGGCGACGTGACGATGGTGATCTGAACCGAGTCAGTGTCAAAACCCAGATGGATACTCTCCGCCGGTTTATCCGATGGTGCGAGAGTTCAGATGCAGTTCGCCACGATCTCCATCTCTCCGTCCGATCACCTGATCTTGATGACGGAGACAATCAACGAAGCGAAACCCTTCCAGAAGAGCGATCAGAACCAATCCTCGAATATCTCAGCCGTTACCACTACGCATCAGTCCAACACACCGTCATCGCATTGATGTGGACGACATGCGCCCGTGTCGGCGCTCTCCACGCTCTCGATCTCGACGATTACGATCCAAAGAAACAATTCATCCACTTCGTCCATCGACCGGACACAGAAACCCCTCTGAAAAACAAGGAAGACGGTGAGCGATACGTCTCTCTCGATTCAGAAATGTGCCGTATCCTTGACGATTACATCGAACACAATCGCCATGAGGTAGCCGACGATCACGGCAGAAATCCACTATTCACATCAAAACAAGGACGATGACATACAACCAATCTAGGTCATTCGTCTACCAATGGACTCGGCCATGCATTATCGGAGATGAGTGCCCTGTGAACCGTGATCCAGAAACCTGCGAAGCAATAGATAATCAGCAGTCGTATAAATGTTCTGAGAGCGTCGCACCACATGCTGTGCGCCGTGGTGCGATCACGCGCTGGCTCCGAGAAGAAGTTCCACCAGAGGTCGTAGGAGACAGAGCCAATGTGAGTAAGCGAGTAATGGACCTACACTACGACCAAATGACAGAGGAGGAACGAGCCGAGCAAAGACGCGACTGGTTCACAGACACCTGATCGTAAAAGCAGATAGTACTATGATTTCTTTATTTAGGATTGATGGCGAAATTGATGTTCAGTAGAGATGCGTACTGTTCAATGTTCTCCAGTACATGACACTCAGATTACGCCGTCACCATAACTGCTTATGGAGCGAGGAGATGTCTCTCCTCTATGACCGATTCGGGTAACGACGAGTTCGACCCAACAGCACCAGACCAACGGGAGATTGGCCGCGAAATGGTTGACGACAGTACGGGACTCGGTTCGGTGATGGCCCACGCCTATCGCGGAGAGATAGACCGAGTGGGGACATGGCGGCAGCGCCTCGACGAGTCGACGACGTGGGCGGTGACGCTGATGGCAGCAATCTTGACGTGGGCGTTTTCGAGTACCGATAATCCACACTATATCTTGCTGATCGGGATCGTTATCGTCACCATCTTTCTGGGCATCGAAGCACGGCGGTACCGGGACTACGATGTCTTTCGCTCTCGTGCCCGAGTCATCCAAGAGAACCTGTTCGCAAACGCCCTCGATCCGTCCCAAGGCACCGAAAGTCACGACTGGCGAGCGGAACTGAGCAGTGACTATCGTAGGCCGACGCTGAAAGTCTCGTTATACGAAGCACTCGCAAACCGACTCCAGCGTGTGTACCTTGCTCTGCTCAGTGTCCTCTTGGTCGCATGGGTCTTCAGGATTACAGCGTTCGCGCCGCGCCAAGACTGGCTGACAACCGCTGAAATCGCCCGTATCCCCGGGATTGCTGTGGTTGCCGTTGTGGGTGTGTTCTACGTCGTACTGCTGGGCATCACCTTCTGGCCCCGCGAGCGCCATGCCAAGGGTGAATTTCGTGAAGGGGACACGGACGACTGGAAAGAGACAGACCGATAAATCCGTTCTCTGTACTGAGCAGTAACTCTGGATGCTATAGTATCCTTCAGAAAGAAACCGTATTCTCAACTAGTCATAAACAGAGGCTTCTCTCGGAATTTCTGACTGCCAACGTCCGCAATTTGGTCGCTTTGCAAACATCCATCCGCTCTCTGAGTTCCTGAATGGAGTCTCTACAACTGTTTCATCTACGATCTTGATTAATGCATCCGTTAGGTCATGGAAATCCACCAGCACGAACTCTACTGCTGTATTATCCGTCATATATCGTAGCATCGCAGCATCACCGATCCGAAGGACATGAATGCGATCACGGTCATCTATTGTTAGTCTATCTTGGATCACTGAATCATCTTCAGGACCGGACACAGGCCACAGTATCGCTTCAAGAATTGATGATGCAGCAAGTTGCTTCCCGAGGGACTTCTCTACGAGAATACCGTGGGGAACATCATCCATGTAGGCCATCACATAACCACCTCCCCATCGGTCTCTTCGTATAAGATTGAGAGCGTACACTGGTGGCACAGATCAACGGATTCACCGTCGATACTAATTGGGTATTCGGCTGTCGTATCCCCGCAATCGTCGCAAATTGGTTTTTTCTTCGTCGACATACGTATCTATACCCGTAGATAGGATTGATGGGCACTGTCTAGTTTAGCACCTCCGCTGGTGTCTGTCCGCTAAGTGATTGGTGCAGTCATTGTGTGTTATAGTAGTGTACGAACTGTTCAAGCCATTCTCTGACGCTCGCCCGACTGCCCACCCATGAATTTGGAAGCGGTCAACTCGCATCTTAAGAGTGTGAAACCACTTTTCGATCAGGTTTCGATCAACATAGTCGAGCTGACCGCTCAACCCTAATCGGGAGAGGGCAGTCAGGTAGCCGTAGTCATCGACGAGAAACACCGTCACGGTGAGATCGTGTTTCTCGGTTAATCGATGCAGGAACGCAGCGGCTGGATCGGTGCCTCGTCGTCCGAACACTGCAACATCGAGAATGAGCCGAGAGTCTATGTCTATTGCAGCGTATACCCAAGACCAGTCACCGTTAATCCTGACAGCGGTCTCATCAATGGCGATCCGCGACGGCTTCGCCGTCGACGGGTCTGAAACGCTGTCAGCCAGCCGATGTACCCAGTGCCAGATTGCTTGATGAGATCGTTTGACGTCTATCAAGCGAAGAATCGCTTGTGTCTCTCGAAGCGAGCACCCGGTCGCGTGGAGGCGGACGGCGAACACCCTGACGGGCGTCGCCGTCCGCTCACGCTCCCAAGCTTCATCAAATTCCGCCGCGTAGCACTCGCTGAGCAGGTCTGCGAGCGTCATAGCCAAACTAGCTCTACGACCTGCTCGTTTCTCAAACCGCGCTAACTAGACGGTGCCTGATATAGCGTTTTCTCATATATTCACAATATCTACTAACGTATGTAAAATTCAACCAATCTTCATTGTCGTGAGCATTCGTATTGAGGTTAAATCCAGCCTTGTTATCTATTCACAAACCGTAATCTACAAACATTCAGCCCCCGTCTTTTGCACTGAAGAATCGCACGACAGGATAGAGGCATAGGCTCAAGCGACACGCCACGTCATTAACGCAAATAATGCACTCCCACCACTCACGATGATTCAGAAGGTAGCAACCCCAGAAAAGCTAAATTGGCTTGCTGGGCTTCAATACGTATGTGGATGGGCGCTGCAGGATTTGAACCCGCGACAGCTTGGTCCGAAGCCAAGTACTCTGTCCAGACTGAGCTAAGCGCCCTCACCGTTTCGTTCCTGGCGGGACCGTATAAGTCACTCGATTTGTTTGAGGTCCGCCAGGCGCGACCACGTCCCTCACTCGCACCACTCGCGGGACTTGCGAAGAATTCTCAGTGACTGACAATCGCCGCACGGGGTCTTTGGGATGGAGTCCCAACGAGTACCCGTGTCATGACGGTCAACGAGGCCTCCCCTTCCGACGAGGTGCAGTCCGGTGCGGCGCCGCTCGAGTTGCTCGCCGACAAGGGCGACGACGGCGTCTGGACCGCCGTGCCCGCCAACGCGACCGGTGACGAACGGGTGAGTAAGTGGCTCGAGATCGACGCCGACGCGGTCTGCGATCTCGATACCTGGCGGTGAGCCCGAGACCGAGTCCGATACCGACCCGCCAGGCCGGCGCTGGCCTGGTCCGATAGCGAACCGGCGCGAGCGCCGACTCGATCGAGTCGATTCGGATTTGCTTTCTCCGCTATCAGCAGGCCTTCGTGCCACCGGCGGATCGTACCGTTTAACCACCGCGACTGACCAGTTGCTCCCATGACAGCGGGGGAGACGGTCCGCGGGTTGCTCGAGTTGACGCGGCCGGTGAACGTGATCGCGGCGAGCGTGCTGACGTTCATCGGGGCGTTCGTCGCCGGCGGCGCGGCGTCGGCACCGACGGCGGTCGCCACCGCGGTCGCCGCGACGGGCCTGGCGGTCGGCGCTGGAAACGCGATCAACGACTACTTCGACCGGGAGATCGATCGAATCAATCAGCCCGACAGGCCGATTCCCCGGGGAGCGGTGAGCCCGCGCGGTGCACTCGCGTTCAGCGGACTGCTCTTCGCCGGTGCGGTCGCGTCGGCGGCGTTACTCCTGCCGCGCCTGGCGATCCTCATCGCGGCGGTCAATCTCGTCGCGCTGGTGGCCTACACCGAGGTCTTCAAGGGGCTGCCCGGGCTCGGAAACGCGCTCGTGGCGTACCTGGTCGGGAGCACGTTTCTCTTCGGGGCCGCGGCGGTCGGTAACATCGGGTCGGCGGTCGTCCTCTTTCTCCTGTCGGCGATTGCGACGCTGACGCGGGAGGTCATCAAGGACGTCGAGGACGTCGAGGGCGACCGCGAAGAGGGGTTGCACACGCTCCCGATCGCGATCGGGGAGTGGCGGTCGCTCGCCGTCGCCGCCGGCCTGTTGCTCGCGGCCGTGATCGCGAGTCCGGTCCCGTTCCTCCGCGGGGACTTCGGCGTCGCTTACCTGGCGGTGGTTGTCCCCGCGGACGTCGTCATGCTCGTCGCGGCCTACGAGAGCTTCGAGGACCCGACCGCCGGCCAGTCGCATCTCAAGTATGGGATGTTTCTCGCCGCGCTGGCGTTTATCGTCGGACGGGCTGCGATTTCGGTCCCGATGCTCGGTTAGCCGATTGCACGTCGAAGCCGGCTGGACCACGGGGGTTCGAAACGCCCGAGTGTAATGGAGGTAGTATGATCAAAAGTACTATATGCCGGTTCTCGTATTTTCATACAACACGCCGGACGCCTGAGGGGGAGTGAGTCCGGCAGTGGTCGTCGCTACGACGATCCATGGGAGAGAGTATCTGGTATGTATGACCTTGCAGATGTCCTGCCGGACGCCGAACTCGACCCGGGGACGAACGTACTCGTCGCGGGCCCGCCACTGACGGGGAAACGACGGATCGCCTTCGAAATCCTCGCCAGCGGTGCGAACCGCGATGACGGGTCGATCGTCGTCACCACGAAAGACAGCGCCGACAAGGTCCTGGAGGGCTTTGACGAGTACGTCGAGGAGGGCGTCGTACCCGATATCGGCGTCGTCGATTGCGTGACCAAACAGCGCGGGATCGGGACCATCGACGACGATCCGCGGATCAAGTACGCCTCCTCGCCCGTCGACATGACCGGGATCGGAATCAAGCTCTCGGAGTTCCTCCAGGAGTTCTACGAGACTCGCGAACTCACGGAGAACCGCGTGCTCTTGCACTCCGTCTCGACGCTGTTGATGTACTCCGACTTACAGACCGTGTTCCGGTTCCTCCACGTCTTCACCGGTCGGATCCAGAGCGCCGACGCGATGGGACTGTACGTCATCGACTCGACGTCACACGACGAGCAGACGATGAACACGCTCAAACAGCTGTTCGACGCGGTCATCGAGGTCACGGAGACGGCCGACGGCGAGGAGCCCGAGATCCGAACGGCCGGGCTCTCGACGTAGCGCTCCGCGGTCACCCCGATCCCGAGACGTTTACTCGTGGACTTCCTACATCGAGCCATGCCAGTCGAATCCGCGGACGAACTCGAGGAGATTCTCGCGTCCGAAACGATCGCCGTCGTCGGCTGCTCCAGAACGCCCGGCAAGGCCGCCCACGACGTGCCGAAGTACCTGCTCGATCACGGCTACGACGTGATCCCGGTCAACCCCCACGCGGACGAAATATTCGGCCGCCAGGCCGCCGACTCCCTCGCGGCGGTCGAGGACGAGATCGACGTGGTCTGTGTCTTCCGGCCCAGCGAGGAGGTCGCCGGCATCGTCGACGCAGCCCTCGCGCGCGACGACGTCGACGTCATCTGGACCCAGCAGGGCATCCGCGACGACCAGGCGGCGGCCCGCGCCGAGGCCGAGGGCCGACGGGTCGTCCAGAACCGGTGCATGAAGGTCCAGCACCGACGGCTCGTCGCCTGAATCGGTCCGCGACACTCGGCAGTCGACAGTCGGGAGTCGGGGGCGGTAGTCACGGCGTCGCCGTCGACGCGCCTCGCAACTCCGCGAGGGCGTCGTCCAGCGTCGTCGGCATCAGCGAGTCGGCCAGCGTCCCGACGTGCCGACAGAGGACCGCCGTCCGTACCAGGCGGTCGTCCGGCAGGTCGGCCAACGTCGCGCTCGCGTCCTCGGGGTCGACCGGGACGGCGATCGGGAGCGCATCGAGCCGGTCGGCGACGAAGGCGCGCCTGGTCGCCGCGTCGCCGGTCAGGTGCTCGCGGAGCGCGGGCCGGGCCGTTGACGGGACGGTCTCGGCGACCGGAACCGAACAGACCGACTCGCGATACCACGTCAGCGCGCGGAACGCGGCGTCGAGCAGCGCTCGGTCGGAGTGCTCGAGCGACGCCCACAGGTCCGCGGCGGCGGCGTCGATCGCGGCCCGGCGCCGGTCGACGAGGTCCCGGAGGCGGTCGGGCACGTCGGAGGCGAGAACCGCGTCGACCAGTTCCTCGGTCGAGCGATACGCGTCTGGATCGCCATCGAAACAGACGAGCGGCAGGGTCGCGACGTCGTTGTCGATATCCGCCGGGAGGTCCGCCAGGTCGTCGATGATGGTCAGTACGAACAGGCCGTTCGTCGCGATCGTCCGGACGGACTCGAGTTGCGTTTCGGAGTAGGACCCGGTCGCGCCGACGAGGTCGGCCGCGAGGTCGCCCCAGACGCTCCCGCGGGCTTCGACGCGAGCGATTGCGTCGTCGACGGACGCCGTCGTTGCGTCGAACGTCTCCTCCGCGAGTTGCCCGGCGCCGATCTCGCGGATCGTCTCGAGGACCGGGGTCAGGTCGACGTCGGCCGGCGCCGCGCCGACGGCGTCGATAACGTTCGCGAAGACGAGGTCCCCCGCCGAGATGTGTTCGTTCAGCCGTCGCTTTCGGTCGCCGGACCACTCGTCGGCGGCGGTATCGGTATCGACACCACCCTGATCAATCGCGTCGTCGTGGAGCGCACTCGCCGCGAAGCAATCGGTCGGGATCGACGCGAGCGTCGCGGCGAGATCCTCGCCGTCGGTCTCGAGAGACGCAAAGAAGTACGTGAACGTCCCCAGCAGGCCGCCCTGATCAGCATAGTGCTCGAGTTTCGTCCGGAGGGCGGGCGAGACCGCCGCGTCGGACGGGAGGGCGTCGGGCAGCCGACTCATATCTCCACTCCTGTCGGGGCGGTTTAAAGAGTGTACTGGTCGGCGACTGCCGGACGCGACGCCGGGACGGTCCCTGCGGGGTCTCCCGCCGCGGGAACCCGTCTTACGAAGTCCACTCCTCGAACGACCGGTAGATCCCCTTCGAGAGGTAGCGCTCGCTCGAATCCGGGAAGATCGTCACGACCGTCTCGTGGGGCGCCTCGACGTCGCCGTCGGCGATCTGTTGGGCAACTCGTTTCGACGCGACGCTTGCGGCCCCCGCGCTCGAGGCGACCAGGTGGCCCTCCTCGCGCGCCAGGCGTTTGAGTTCCGCGTGGGCGTCGCGATCCGCGATGGCGAGGACGTCGTCGATCAGATCGGGGTCGAACAGTTCGTTGGTTGTGGTGTCGTGGGTGCCGATCCCCTCGATCTTGTACTCGGCTTCCTCGCGGTCCTCCTCGAAGAGTTCGCCGTACACCGAGCCCTCGGGTTCGACGGCGACGACGTGGGTGTCGGGATCCTGTTCGAGCGCGTAGCGGGCGATTCCCATGAGCGTGCCGGCGGTGCCACACCCGACGACGACCGCGCCGACCTCCCCGTCGAGCGCCTCGTAGATCTCGGGGGCGGTCGTCTCGTAGTGGGCCTCCGCGTTCAACGGGTTCGAGAACTGCTGGGGGACGGCGGCGTCGTCGAGTTCGTCGGCCAGATCGTGGGCGCGCGCGATCGCCCCGTCCATGCCGTCCTCCGTGGGCGTGTTGATGACCTCGGCGCCCAGCGCCGCCATCAGCTGCTGTTTCTCCACGCTGAATCGCTCCGGAACGACGAAGATTGCGTCCAGACCCAGTTGTTCGGCCGCGATCGCCAGGCCGATGCCCGTGTTCCCGGCGGTCGGTTCGATGATCGTCCCGCTAGGCGGGACGTCGCCGCGCTCGAGCATTCGTTCGAGCATGTACTGGCCGATGCGATCCTTGACGCTGGCCCCGGGGTTGAACGTCTCGAGTTTCGCGTAGATCGGGACCCCCTCGGGACCGTTCTGGAGCCGAACGAGCGGTGTTCGACCGATCGTCTCGAGCACCGAATCCACCGGCTCCTCGTGGGTCGTCATTACGCTGGCAAATGTTGCCTCCGTTGTTAGATCTTACCTTTACAATCGCGAGTGGGAGGAGACACCGTCTCACTGCCGCTATCGCGGCGACGACTCGTTTCCGAGCGGACGTCGGATTGTGAGTGGGGAGCGGGGCTGATCAAAGAGCGCTCCCTACCAGACGATATCTACCGATCACAGTTGACCGCCGCGACCGATCGAATTCCGGCCGCGAGACAGAGAACTGTGGGTCTGAATGTGAAGATTCCGCGCGCCCACGGCCGGTCACGCCCCGATAGGGGACACAGGACGCGACGACCAGGCCGTGCGGTTCGTCGACCGGCCGGCTACGCCGTCACTCGGCGGTCGCGTCGGAGGCGTCGCTCGCCGTCGAGTCGTCCGCGTCGGAGTCGGTCGCGTCGCCGGCGTCCGCCTCCGCGTTCGCGAATTCGGCCTCGTCGATCGCCGCTTCGGCCAGGATCTGCTCGCCGTCGATCCCCTGCTCCTCGGCGATCGCCAGCAGGAGTTCGCGCTGCTCGGTAAGCTGGTGGTCCATCCGCGTGACCGTGTCGTGCGTCTCGTCCATTTCCTCTTCCAGGCTGGTGATCCGCTGCTGGAGTTTCTGTACCTGCTTGTACATCGCCTCGGCCCGATCCGAGAGGCCCTGAATCTTCTTTGCAGTACTGCCGAGTCCCATATGCAAACGATCTGTCGCAGAGCTAATGGGCCTTTTCCTCCCTCGGAGCATACCGGGCGAGACCGGTGCGTCGCCCGGACGAGATTCGGTCGCCCGATGACGATCGGTATGGGGTCGGAGATCAGCGTAAAATCCGACCGGGTTCGAGAACATCCGTCGTGTGTGTCGATACGTTCCTGACTACTCGACTGACGACGAGGCCATCAGCGCCGAGTACACCAACGGCGTCCTCGAAGTCCGGCTGCCGACCGCCGAGACGACGGCCCGCGGCAAGGAGATCCCGCTCGAGGGCTAAGCGGCGGCGGTCCGCCGTCTCTTCCTCGAATGAGCTGCCTCCATCGTTCTCGTCCCGGTTCGGTTCTCGTTCCCGTTGCCGGTAAATCGGCTCCCGAGTCCGGTCCGGGATTGGAGTCCGAGCCGGGAAGGCGAAAGGTCCTTAAGTACCCGTCCACTATGATGGGATGGACTAGGTCGGGCAGTTTGGCCCTGCTCACTACCCGCGCTATGGTCATTAGCGGGGACCGAACACCGTAGGCGTCCGGTCCGACCGGCCGGGGCCTCGGGAGCCAACAGAGAAGCCTCGTCCGTCGGGGACAGCGGTCCGCGATGGCCGTCCGCAGGGACGTCCCATCGCGGTTAGTCGGCGACAGCCCATCAGGCGCGGAAGCGAGCAGTGGACCGCCGGACACCTGTCGCTCGACGGGTCGCGGGGTGGAGAAGGCAACCGAGATTCCCCCGGTCGGAACGCCGGGCAACTGCGGCCGTCCGCATTCATACCTGATTTAACGCCGCGTGAGCGGCGGCGCTACGCGCCCTGCGCACGCGGTGAACTGTCGATCGAAAGCACTCCTCCTTCCGTTCGTTTCGCTCACGTCGGTCGTCGCGAACCCCACTCCCAGCTATCGAGGTGACGGCTCGAAGCTCTCTCGATCCGGTGTGAACGGAACGAGAAGAAACCCGGAATCGAGTATCGTGTTACTCGGCCGGTTGCACGACGCTCTGTCCGCTGTCGCTCCCGAACGACAGGTCGCCCTCGAGCGTGCGAACGGGGTAGGGGATGTCGATCCCCTCCTCGTCGAAGCGACGTTTGACCGCCGTGACGTACTCGCCGCGGATGCGGACGAAGTCCGCGCGGTCGGGGTTCGCGATCCAGAACCGCGACTGGAGCCCCATGTCGGAGTCGCCCAGTTCCGTCAGGCGGACCGACGGGGCGGGATCGTCCATGATGTTGGGGTGCTTCTCCGCTTCCTCGACGATGATCTCGGACGCCCGATCGATGTCGTCGTCGTAGCCGATGCCGAAGACGAACTTCAGCCGGAGCTTGTCGGCGTCGACGGGGTTCTTCAGCACGTTGTCGGTGAGTTCCGTGTTCGGCACCGTGAGCAGTTCGTTATCGAACGTCCGGACGCGCGTGACGCGGAAGCTGATGTCCTCGACGACGCCTGAATAGGTGCCGTCGTCCCACTCGATCCAGTCGCCGATCCGGAACGGCTTGTCGGTGTAGATGAATGCGCCCGCGACGAAGTTCGAGAGCACGTTCTGCATGGCCAGGCCGACCGCGAGCGTTCCGGCGGCCGCGATCCCGGCCAGCGACACGAAGAAGTTCCCGAAGCCGCCGAAGCCGAAGGCGACGGCGATCGCGACGAAGAGGACGCCGAACCGCGCGAGCATCAACAGCGGATTCTGGGCGTGTTCGTCGAGGTCGCGCCTGTCTAAGGCCCGTTTGACCAGCGGTAGAATCAGGACGCGACCGACGATCCAGATCGCGACGAGCGCGATGAGAAATCGAATCGCCCCTTCGGCGGCCCCGGCCTGGGCCGCGGTGAGTCCCGCGTCTTCGAGTGCTCGACCGATCAGTCCCAGATCCAAGTCCCCGCCCCCGTTCCCGGCCTCGCCCTGAAGCGGAACGGCAGGGATGGCGCTCATCGGTGGAGCACCGCAGTGTGTCCGCGCGTGTCGATGAGGTCGGCGTTGACGCGGTCCGCGAGGTCCGCCGCCTTTTCGTCGGTCGAACTCCCGGCGCGAGCCGCCCGCAGGAATTTCACTTTCACCAGGTCACGATTCGTCAGCTGGTCGTCGAGTTCGTCGACGACGGATTCGATGCCGCTCTTGCCGACCCAGACGGTCACGTCGAGGTCGTGCGCGCGGCGCTTGAGTTCTTGTTGGTCCATACCCCTGTGTAAAGGATGGAAGCGGTTTCAATCTCCCGATGCGGACCGGTCGCGAGTCGGCCGACCGTGAGCGGACATCGCGGCCTGGCCTCGATCGTCAGTCCTCGTAGGGGTATCTCGCGTGTGCGCCGCAGTTGCAGGTGATGACGACGTGGTCGTCCTGAAGCCTAACGCGAGCGTTGGTTCCCGGTCGGAGGTACGCGTCGCAGCGGTCGCAAGTGAAGCGGCGAAACATCCGCGGGAGCGTCAGTCGGTTTCGCTCCGCAACCCGCTGTGCGAGGCGGACGTAGTAGCGAGCGCGGTCCTCGTTCCCGTCCGTTGCCGCCGCTCGGGCGAGGTCGTGCAGGCGCTCGATTCGGTCGGCGGCGACGTCCATGGTCGACGGTTCGGTCGGTCGACGTATTGATGTTGCGCTCCGGCGGCGGCGCCGTTTACCACCCGCTGAGAAGAGTGTCAACTAATATCATACTGTGGTACAATTGAGACGAATGTGTGGCGGAGTGAAAAGATTCTTAATCCTACCCCGTATTCGATCATAGTACGCAATATTGTTATATATCAAAGGTAAAGAGGTGTGACAGAACAGGATGAATTCGAACCGAACACCGCCTGACGACGGCGTCAGCAGACGCTCGGTCCTCGCCGCCGGTGCGGCCGGCGCCGCAACGGTGACGAGCGGTTGCGTCGATCGCGTCCGGAGCGTCGTCGATCAGAACGGTGACGACCAGATCTCGCTGTCCATCGCCACGGTTCCGGCGGACGCGGACAGACAGGCCGTCCAGATCGCCCGCCGGCTCGAAGCGAACCTTGAAGCCGTCGGAATCAACGTTTCGCTGGACATGCGGTCGCGGTCGGAGCTATTAGAGGCTGTCCTGATCGAACACGACTTCGATCTCTACGTCGGTCGCCACCCCGCCGATTACAATCCCGACTTCCTCTACGAATCCCTCCACTCCACGTTCGCCGGCGAGGCCGGCTGGCAGAACCCGTTCGGTGTTACCGGCGTGTTCTCCTTCGATACCGACCTCGAACGGTGGCGTACCACCGGCGAGATCGCACCGGTCCTGCGAGCCCTGGCCGAGGAAAAGCCGTTCGACCCGATCTGTTTCCCCCGCGAGTACCGCGTCGCCAGAACGGATCGATTTACCGGCTGGGAGGACGGACACCTCGCGACCCGCCACGGCTACCTCGGGCTCGAGTCGGCCGACGACGTCGAACAACTCCACGCTCTCGTCACCGACGCCCGCGTTTCGACAAACCTCAATCCGCTCTCGGCGACGGTCAGAGAACGTGGAACGACTATCGACCTGCTGTACGACTCCCTGGTTACGGAACGGGACGGAGAGATCGACTTCTGGCTCGCCAAGTCGGTCGACTTCCTCGACCCGGACGAGGCGAGGGAGTTAGAATCCGATCCCGATGGTGACTCCGAGTCCGATTCCGAGTCTCCGACCGACGCCGAATCGGAGTCGGAACCGAACGAACGGCAGGACGTGACGCTCACGGCGAACGTAACCCTTCGAGAGGGATGTACCTTCCACGACGGCGAGCCGGTCACCGCCGCCGACGTCGCCTTCACCTACCAGTTCCTTCAGGATACGGCGCTGGGACGGGCCAACGTCCCGTCGCCGGCACCGCGATACCGGGGCCACGTCGACGCGGTCGCGGTCGAAGGAATCTCAATCGAGGACGACTACGAACTGATGATTCCGGTGACCGGGAGCGAAGCAATCGCCGAGCGAGCGCTCACCGTCCCGATCCTGCCCGCCCACATCTGGCGTGAGCGGGTCGACCGGCGCACCGCCAACGGCGAGCTTACCGCGCCCCAGGGACGGTGGGCCGTCGTGACGACGGACAACATTCCGCCCGTCGGCAGCGGCCCGTATCAGTTCGAGAACCGCGCCGAAGACGAGCACCTCACGCTCCGTCGGTTCGAAGATCACTTCACGCTCCGCGAGGACGTCGAGCTTCCCCAGCCGACCGTCGAAGAACTCCGGTTCAGCGTCGATCCCAGCAGCGCATCCGCGGTCGAACGGATCGCCAACGGCGGTGCGGACGTGACGGCCTCGATGCTCAAGGCGTACTCGATCGGTGCCATTCCCGACTCATCGGACGTCACACGGGTGGAACCCGACTCGGACTCGCGTACCTTCTACTTCCTCGGCTTCAACGTCCGAGAGGCCCCGTTCACCAACACCCTCTTCCGTCGAGCGGTCACCCGGTTACTGGACAAGCAAGCCATCGTCGAAGAGGTGTTCTATGGGGACGACTACGCGACGCCCACCGCGACGCCCGTCACCGAGGAGTGGGTACCGCCGGACCTCGAGTGGAACGGCGAGGACCCGGTAACACCGTTTCTCGGCACGGACGGGGAACTCAACGTCGAAGCGGCGAAAGCGACGTTCGAGCGAGCCTACTTCCGATACGATGATAATGGACGGTTGCTTGGAGGCTACTAACAGCGATGCTCGCCGAGGTGCTGACACAGCTCGTCATCGTAATCGCGGCCCTGCTGCCGATCTCAGTGGCCATCTTTATCGATCGCGAGCGCCTCGCACGAACGCGCACTGATTGGCGGCGCCGTCTCCGGACCGCCGCCCCAATTATCGGTATCCTGGCCGTCGTCTTAGTGATCAATCGGGTCGCCAGGCAGACGGCCCCGGCACTCTCGCGGCGGATCGGGGTCCACCTGACCGCCACGTTCTACAACGTCGAAGGGGAGTTCATCCTGCTCTTCCAGTCGATCGCGACGGCAGAGACGACGGCGTACTTCTCGGCCATCTACGTCTACGGCTACACGTTTCTGCTGATCTTCCCGATTATCGCCTACTTCACGCTCTCGGATACGCGGATCTTCCGGCGACTGCTCGCAGCGTACGCGCTCAACTACGCGATCGGACTACTCTTCTATATCTTCGTGATCGCGTACGGCCCACGGAACCTGATGCCCGCCGAACTCGGTGAGACGATGCTGTACGATACGAATCCGCAGTACAAGTATCTCACACGCGAGGTCAACACCAACACCAACGTCTTCCCGTCGTTGCACACCTCGCTCTCGGCAACCGTCGCGGCTTTCGCCTCGATGACGCGGTCGGAGTTCCCGAAGTGGTTCCCCATCGCCGTCGTCCTGGCGGCTAGCGTCGCGATTTCGACGATGTTCCTCGGCATCCACTGGGGGATCGACGTCACCGCCGGCCTGATACTCGCCGCCGTTTGCGTCGCTCTCTCGGATCGCCTGGTCGATCGCTGGTCGCTGTCGGAGTTATTGGACGACCGGTTCCCGCAGCTTCAGGAGTGGTTAACGGACGATGACGGCGAGCAAGCGTGACTGACCCGTCTGAGCGGAATCCGCCGTCGCGACAACGCGGGTCGAGCGCGTTCTGATCGGCCGTATCACCCGTATCGCAGTTTTATACGTCGGTTAATCGCACCCTTTCGATCCGCACAGAGCACAATACTGTTATATCGAGGCTCTTCTACTATGATAGACGAGCGAAATGAAGGGACGACGGGCCGCCCACAACCGGTGTAGCCGCGGCGACGAGAGCAGTACCGTTAGCCGTCGTGCGATGCTGGCGGCGACGGCTGGGCTGACGGCGTCGACCGCCGGCTGCCTGCAACAGGTCCGGGACATCCTCGCCCCGGACAACATCAGCCAACTCTCGCTGACGATCACTACCCTCCCCGCGGACAGTGACAGAGAAAGTACTCGACTCGCGCGCGAACTCGCCGAGGTCCTCGAGACGGTCGGGATCGACGTCTCCATCGACATCCGATCGCAGGTCGACTTCCACCAGACGGTGCTGTACGACCACGAGTTCGACGTCTGTGTCGGCCACCATCCCGGCGGGACCGACCCCGACTATCTCTACGAGGCGCTGCACTCGATCTACGACAACGAGTCGGGCTGGCAGAACCCCTTCGGATACACCGACCCGACCGTCGACGACTATCTCGAGGAGCAGCGGCGCGTCGGCGGCGACGAGCGCCACGAGGTAGTCGCGAATATTCTCGACGAAATCGCGACCCAACAGCCGTTCGTTCCGATCTGCGTCCCCGAGGAACACCGGATCGTCAGGACCGATCGGTTCGGCGATTGGGGCAAGGGTCACCTCGCGACCCGCCGCGGGTATCTCGGCCTCGAACCGTCCGACGGTGTCGACCAGTTACGGGCCACGCAGATCGACGCCAGGCCGACCGAGAACCTCAACCCGCTTGCGGCCGACTACCGAGATCACGGGGCGTTCATCGACCTGCTCTACGACTCGCTGGCGATCGAACGCGACGGCGAGATCGAGCCGTGGCTCGCCGACGAGTGGAAATGGGACGACGGGACGATCGACGTCCATCTCCGCGAGGGGTGTACGTTCCACGACGGAGAGCCGGTGACCGCCGAGGACGTCGCCTTCACCTATCGATTCCTTCAGGACATGTCCCTCGACGAGACCGAGGCGCCGTCGCCCGCACCCCGATATCGGGGCCAGACCGCGATCGTCGAGACGATCAATCCGCGCGGCCGCGAGCACCTCGAACTCACCGTCGACACGACGGAAACGGTCGCCGAACGCGCCCTCCTCGTTCCGATCTTCCCGGCCCACATCTGGCGCGACAGAGGCGGCGACGTGATGGGTCCCGGATCGGGTGCCAGCATCGCCCAGGGAACGACGGAGGCGGTCGTCGCGGATAACATACCGCCGGTCGGGAGCGGCCCGTTCCAGTTCGAAGATCGGACACAGGGCGATCTACTCACCTTCGAACGGTTCGACACCCACTTCACGCGCCGGCCGACCGTCGACCTTCCGGAGCCGACCGTCGACGAGCTGTCCGTCCGGATCGATCCGAGCGAGGAGGCGGCCGTTCAGATCGTCGAAGACGACACCGCCGACGTCACGAGTTCGCCCATCGATACGGGGCTCGTCGACGAATTCGAGGGGACCGAGGACACGATGCTGCTCGAGGACCCGTCGTGGACGTTCTACTTCTTGGGGTTCAACGTCCGCAAGGCGCCGTTCAACAACTTCCGGTTCCGGCGCATCATCGCACAATTGCTCGACAAGGAGTGGTTGACCGACACGGTGTTTCACGGGCGCGCACGCCCCATCGCGGCTCCCGTCCCCGAGCAGTGGGTTCCCGATCCCCTCACCTGGGACGGCTCGGATCCGGAAACGCCGTTTCTCGGCTCGGACGGGGAGGTCGACGAGAGCGCGGCGCGCTCGGCGTTCGAAGACGCCGGCTTCCGGTACGACGATCAGGGTCGGCTCCGGGTCAGACAGTAACTCCTCGCGCGCCACCAACGCGGGCGCGGTCACGGCCGCAGGTGCGGCCGTCGGCCGGGGCCAGGCGTGACGCGAAATCGAGCGGACGGGTGAGTAGTGATGGCGTATCGCTACGACGGGAAACGACGACGTGGGAGTGAGAGCCGTGCACCGCTGATCAGGGTGGTGTACGGAGAAAACGGATCGCTGCGGAACGATTCCTCGTTACTGGTCTTCGAGCGCGTCGGCGATGCGCTTCAGCGCGCGGGTCTGGTCGCGCATCTCGTCGCGGAGTTGGCGAACTTCGCGGACGAGTTCCTCGTTGCTCTCGTCACTGCCGCCAGGACCGGCACCCGGGCCGCCGGGACCGGCACCCGGGCCGCCGCCCATCATGCCGCCCATCATCTGGGCGAACGGGTTGCCGCCGCCCATACCGCCGGGACCGCCACCGCCGCCGAACGGGCTCTCGGGGGCGTCGCCCTCGCCTTCACCCTCTTCGGCGCGCTTCTCGCGGATTTCCTCGACTCGCTCGCGGAAGGACTTTTCCTCGCTCTCGCCGTCGTTGCCCGCGTCTCCGTCGGGAGCTTCGTTTTCGTCCGTCATACGAACCGATTCTGGAGCGGCGGGGAAAAGGGTTGCCATGTCTCGGATGCGCGCGGCGGGCCTGGTCCGCGAGCAACGCTCCCGACCGAGTGGCCGCGCGAACTCGCCGACGCCGTACTCGACGTCGTCGGCGACGAAAAACGAGGATGCCGGGGAAACCGGCGGGACGAAACTCGAGTACGTCGAGACGGGCTAGCCGAACGAGCCCAGCGACGACTGGAGATCGCGATCCGTTCGCCCCGCTTTGAGTTCGTGTCCGACGAGATCGCGCATGTCCACGGCGTAGGTCGTGCCGCCGTGGTCTAGAACCAGAAGCCGCCCTTTGACGCCGACGACCGTCCCCGAGGCGATCGTCTCGCGCACCGGGCGGGCGTCGAGGTCGATCCCGTAGTCGAAGTCGAACTCCTCGATCACGTCGAACTCCGCGAGGAGGTCTCGCCAGGCGGTCTCGTCGACGGCGGCCGCGAGCGAGGCGACTTTCGTCGGCGTCCGGACGCGGTCGACCAGGCGCTCGGCGATCTCGGCCTCGATCTCGCGGGCGACCCGGCCGTTCGAGACGGTGTGGATATGGGCCGCGCGGTCGGCGCCCTGCTCGCGGAGGCGGGTCTCGAGCCGCCAGCTACGGGTGACGCCGACCTTGAACGTGTCCGGAGCGAAGGCGGCGATGTAGACGGCGTGGTCCTCGTAGCAGTCCATCTCGTCTTTGAGACAGGTCCCCGTACAGCGGGCGCAGACCCACGTGCTCGTGTGGTACTCGCAGTAGGGGGCCGACGAGCGGTCACAGGTGACGTGCGTGCCGTCCTCGTCGATCGCCCCGGCGCAGCGGCGCTCCCCGAGCGAGTAGGCCAGGTCGTCGCCGGACGCTACCGGGCGCGGGTCGACGGTGGCACCGGCTCCGTTCTCGTCGCCGTCGGTATCGGCATCGGCGTCGCTGATCAACAGTGCCGAGCCGTTTCCGCTCGATCGGTACCCGACCAGTTGCACGAATTCGCGTTGGAACCGGGCGCAAATAGGCGTAGCGCTCCCGCCACATAGCCGACTGGGTGTGGCCCGCGGACTCGCCGGGCCGGTGAATCACACCACGGCGATCGATAGAGCCGTTCGAGGCGCTATTCTCGGGACCGTACCGATACGACGGCAAACGTATCCGTCAGTTCGGAACGTGTCCCAATATATCCAACATATACAGGCTGTTGACTGTGTCCAGTGCGTGACTGACTGCAGTCATGAGTGATTCCGACGCGGACCGACGGGGCGAACCGGCGACGGACAACCGACGCACGTTTCTTCAGACGATCGGCCTGGCCGCGACGTCGACCGGCCTGGTCGGGACCGCAGCGGAGGCGCGGGCGCAGGACGCGACGGGCGAGGACGACGGCGAGCGAGAGCGAGTCGAGAACGACATCATGACGTTGACACACGGCGTCGCCGTGGGAGACGTCACTGCTACGACCGCAGTCGTCTGGGCCCGTGCGGAAACGGCGGCGACGATCCACGTCGCGTACAGTCCCGACGAGTCGTTCGACAGGGTCGGATACGAGCGGACGACGGTCGACGGCGAAACCGACTTCACCGGCCACGTCCGCCTGGCGGGGCTCGACTCCAACACGCGGTACCGCTATCACGTCTGGGCCACGAAATCGGCGGCGGCGTACCGGCCGCTGCGCGACCGCGGCGGCGCTCCGAACCGTCAAGGCAGGGCCGACGAAAGCCAACCCGGTCGCGGGTCAGGCGCCAATCGGCCGGCCGAGGAACTGATTCCCGACGCGGTCGAGAGCGGCACGTTCCGGACGGCACCGGCGCCCGACGAAGAAGTCGGCGTCTCCTTCGCCTGGAGCGGCGACACGTGGGGGTACGGCGACGACCCCGTCGAACCGCCGTTCCCGGGACTGCGGACGATCGCGGAGCGCGAACCGGACTTCTTCCTCTATCACGGGGACACGATCTACGCCGACGCGCAGACGCCGGCCGGGAAGATCACCGAGGATACCCCGGTCGACGAGGCCCTCGAGACCTACCGAGCCAAGTACAAGGAGATGCGCGAGCCGCCGGCGGAGGTCGCCGAACGAACCAACCTGCAAGAACTACTCGAGACGACGTCGGTGTATACCGTCTGGGACGATCACGAGGTCATCAACAACTTCGCGGGGCCGATCGAGCCGCTGATGCCCGAGGGCCGGCGGGCCTTCCGCGAGTACTGGCCGCTCGACCGCGACGACGACGCCGAGCCAGGCGAGTCGAACCGGTTCTACGATTCCTTCCGCTGGGGCAAACACGTCGAACTGTTCGTCATCGACACGCGCCAGTACCGCGATCCGAACGTCGAACTCGACTCGAAGACGCTGCTCGGCCGCGAGCAACTCGCGTGGCTGAAGGACGCGCTCGCTGACTCCGACGCGACGTGGAAACTGCTGGCCTCGCCGGCCCCGCTCGGCTACCCGTCGGACTCCTGGGCGACGCCAGGCGACCGGACCGGCTACGAGGCCGAACTCCTCGAACTCGTCGAGCACGTACAGACGGCGCCGGTCTCGAACCTGGTCGTCGTCGCCGGCGACGTCCACAAGTCGATCGTCGGCGCGTTCGATCCGAACGACGACGGCGAGTTCGAGTTCGTCGAGGCCGTCGCCGGCCCGCTGGGCGCGCCCGCCGGCCCCGCCGACGACCTCTACCCCGCGCTCAACCCGACCGAGTTCTTCGCCAAGGGCGAGTACGCCAACTTCGGCACCGTCGACGTCGCCGACTCGGGCGAAACGCTGACGATCGGCATCTACGACGAGTACGGGACCGAGCAGTTCTCGAAGACGATCCACACGTCGGACATCTCCCCCGAAACCGAGCCCGTCGACCGCATCGAGAGCACGTTCGACGAGGACGCCGACGGCTGGCTCATCTCCCAGAACGGCGGGAGCAATCACCCCGTCTACCGCGACGGCGGCGGCAACCCCGGCGGCCACATCAGCGACGAGGAAAACCAGGGCGGCGTCGCCTGGTACTACCAGGCGCCGTTCGAGTACCTCGGCGACCGCGAGTCGTTCTACGGCGGGCAGTTGACCTTCGACCTCCGCCAGGCGCGGGCCGACCGGCAGTTCGACGCCGATCCGGTGGAGGGCGGCGACGTCCTGCTCGCGAGCGGCGACGCGAAACTCGTCTACGAGTTCCGCGGCCCGAACAGCGCGCCTGGCGAGGAGTGGACGACGTTCGAGGTTCCGCTGACCGCCGACGCGACCTGGATCGATCTGACGAGTCGGGACCCGCTCGCGACCGAAGACCGGTTCCGCGAGGTCCTCGCCGACCTGGAGGTCCTTCGGATCCGCGGCGAGTACCGGTCGGGCGACGACGCGAGCTACCTCGACAACGTCGTCCTCTCGAAGTAGGCCGGTCGCATCCCGTTGGCGGGTCCGCGCGAGGGAAAACATATCCGCGACGACCCCGAACCACGGTCCATGAGCCTCGAGGGATCGCTCGAGACCGCGGGCGACGACGAGCGAGACGCCGTGCTGTTCGTGCTCACCGTCACCAACGAGGGCGACGAGCCGATCGAACTCCAGTTTTCGGACGCCTGTAAGGCGGAATTCGTCCTCGTGGACGGCGATGACACGGGCGACGGCGAAGGCGAAGAAGTCTGGCGGTTCACCGAGGGACGCATGTTCGCGCAGGTGCTCAGTTCGGAGACGCTCGAGCCAGGCGACTCGTCGAGTTACGAGGCGGAGTGGTCCGATCCCGAACCGGGCGAGTACGCCGCGGTCGCCGAACTGCGAGCGCGAAACGAGACCTGCGACGCCCGGACCGACGTCTCGGTGTCGTAATACGGAACCCATCGCTCGCGGAGCCGTACCGGGCGAGAACGGCGTCGTCGGACCCGGCGACGCCGACCGCCAGCGAAGTCCATAAACCGTCTCCCTCCTAAGCGCCGCGCATGCAAGCGCTGGTCGTCGCGGCGCACGGATCGCACCTGAATCCGGACGCCTCGGACCCTACGTACGCCCACGCGGACACCGTCCGCGAGACGGGGGCGTTCGACGAGGTCCGGGAGGCGTTCTGGAAGGAGGAACCGCACTTCCGCGAGGTGGTCCGCACCCTCGAGTCCGACGAAGTGTTCGTCGTCCCGCTGTTCATCAGCGAGGGTTACTTCACCGAACAGGTCATTCCGCGAGAACTGCGCCTCGAGGACTGGGGCCCCGAGAAGTGGGACTCGGACGGTACCAGTGCCTCGCAGGCCACGTTGGAGGCCGAAGACGTCGGGAAGACGATCCACTACTGCGGTCCCGTCGGGACCCACGACGCGATGACGGACGTGATCGTCCAGCGGGCCGAGACCGCCACGGCGGACCCGGACGTCGGCGAGGTCGCCGGGTCGAAAGACCCGGAGGCTCGTCGGAGTATCTCCGACGGTGGGTTCGGCCTGGCGGTCGTCGGTCACGGCACCGAGCGCAACGAAAACTCCGCGAAGGCCATCGAGTACCACACCGAACGGATCCGCGAGCAGGGCCGCTTCGACGAGGTCAAGGCCCTGTTCATGGACGAGGAGCCGGAGGTCGACGACGTCACCGACTACTTCGAGACCGAGGACGTCGTCGTCGTCCCGCTGTTCATCGCCGACGGCTACCACACGCAGGAGGACATTCCCGAGGACATGGGGCTGACCGAGGACTACCGGCTCGGCTGGGACGTCCCGGCCGAGGTCGACGGCCACCGGATCTGGTACACCGGCGCCGTGGGTACCGAGGACCTGATGGCCGACGTCCTCCTCGAGCGGGCGGCCGACGCCGGCGCGGACATCGGCGACGCCCGCGAGACGGTCCGCGAACTGGCCGGCTCCGACGCCGAACCGAGCGCGGAACGGGTGCGGGGGACTGACGCGTGACGGTGGCGACGAACGACCTCGAGACGCTCGTGGCGCGCGCGTCCGAGGACGTCGACTTCGACGGCCTTCGACTCGAGACGACCGGTGCCAGCGGCGACGATGACGGCGACGACAACGCCAGGTACACCCTCAAGACCCCGAAGAGCGAGCGGACCGGGCTCGACGAGGACGACCTCCGCCAGGCGCTCGACGCCTGCGAGGAGTACGTTACGAACTGGCGCTACTGGCAAGAGACCGTCGGCGGCGAGGGCACCGCCCGACGCGCGTTCCTCCGGTGGTGCGAGCGGGCACCGCTCGCCGACGCCGAGGGAGCACGAGCGGGTGACGGTGCGGGCGAGAGTGAAATACCCGCGACCGGACCCCGGAGCGACCACGGCGAGGGCGAGTCGGCCCCGCTCGCGGTCCCGGACCGATACGACGCCCTCCGCGGTGGGATCGACAGGGAGTGGGGGCAGCTATGTATCACCACCCGCTTCCTCGACGCGGACGACCCTAACGGCGAGCGAGTCTACGACCTGTGGCACGTCGACGACGCCGACAGCAACATCGCGGACCTCGAGGTCTACGACGATCCCCGCGACGCCCGCGAGATCGCGACGTACGACGAAGACGGCCACTACCGGCCGCTGAAGACCGCGCCCACCCTCGCGTCGGGGTGGGCCTTCACCGGCCTCTCGGGCGACGAACTCGTCGAGACGGTCGGGTTCTTCTACCCCGCGACGGTCGCCAACTGGCACCGCGAGCTGCGGGGCAATCTGGACGTCGACCACTGGACCGAGACCGCCGAGCGCCAGACCGGCATCTACGACGTGATCGACGAGCTCCCCAGGGAGGCCGTCGAGTGGATGGCCGAGGCCTGCTGCGTCGACTCGCAGTGTCTCCGCCGGCGCGAGTGGGAGTACGACGAGGACGACGACCTCGACGTCGACGGCGGCGACGGCCCCTTCCCCTGTCGCGAACCCTGTTCGCTCGTAATCGCCGCGGCCCGCAAGTGGGCCATCCTCGAGTCCGAGGAAGAGCACACGTACGAACTGGAGCTGACGACGAGCGAGCTCAACCAGCTCGAAGCCCTGATCGACGCGGTCGCGGAGGGCCGCACCGACGAGATCCGCGAGGCCGACGTCAACGACGGCGCGAACCGCTACCGGGCGCGCTATCTCCGCGCCAAGCGGTTCGACGACGAGGGGTCCCTCGAGGCGACGCGGGTCGACGACTGAGTCGCCGTTCGCTTTCCTTCTCACCTATCGCTCGCCGTCGCGGCCACGACCTCGGCGACCCGGTCGCCGACCGCGGGCGGCGTGTCCCGCCGCGAGTGGCTCGTCTCACGGGGTCGACCGCGACGCTGGCATCGCTATCGGTCGGCCGTCGACGACTCGTCGGAAGCGGTATCGCGTCCGCGGGCGGCACCCGATGACACGACTCGCGCCGCGCTACCGGACCAAGAGGAAGAGCGCCACCGCGAACCCGACGACGACGATCGCTACGCCGACCGTCGCGATGGGGCCGCCGACCGTCGCCGCCGTCAGCGCCGCGATGCCGACGGCGACCAGGCCGAGCGCGAGTACCGCGAGCGTCGCGGGGTCGAGCCCGACGGCGGCGAGCCGGTCGACGGCACTATCGAGCGCCGTCGGGTCGGGCTCCGATCGGGCGGGTTCGGAAAGCGACTCGTCGACGTCGATGTCCGGCGTCCCCGGGACGACGGTGACGTCGATCGATACCGACTCCGAACCGTAGCCGGTCAAGATCTCGAGTCGTCCCTCGACGGGTTGCTCGATGGCGTCGGCATCGACGCCGATCGGAACGGCGGTGACGCCGTCGGGTTCGACGTAGTAGTTCGCCTGGTCGATCGTCGCGACGTACTCGAGGTCACCGGCGAGCCGACAGTGGACGTGCGCGGGCGACGTGTGGCCCTGCAACAGGAGCGTGACGGACTCCCGGATCTCGAGGGATTCCGTGGCTACCTCGAGCGCGTCGGCTGACCCGCGGTTGACGTGGACGGTGACCTCGGTTCCGAGCACAGTAGATCGGGCCGATTAGGCCGGCGTTTCCTCGCGCATGTCCGGCGGCAGCAGGTTCGGAATGCCGTCTTCGATGGGGAAGGCCTCGCCGCACTCGGTGCAAACGAGATCGCCGCCGACGACCTCGTCGTCGTCGTACTCGGCGTCTTCCAGTTCCAGATCGTGTTTATCGAGCGGACAGCAGAGAATGTCCAGCAACGACTCCTTCATACTACGTAGGCTTGCCGCCTCCAGCAAAAGGTTTCGGGAACGTGCCCGACGAGTCGACGCGGTGCGTTACTCGTAGGGGTTCTCGACGACGACGGTCTCCTCGCGGCCGGGACCGACGCCGACCGCGTAGATCGGGGCGTCGAGTTCGTCGCTAAGGTACTCGAGGTAGGTCCGCGCGTTCTCGGGGATCGCGTCGTAGCCGTCCTCGGCGACCGCTTCCCAGTCGACCTCGGGCCAGCCGTCGAACGACTTGAACGTGGCCTCACAGCGGCCCCACTGCTCGGTCGTCGGGGGCATCGTGAAGATCTCCTCGCCGTCGAACTCGTAGCTGTGGCCGATCTGCACCTCGTCGAGGCCGGCGAGCACGTCGATGTGGTTGACCGCGAGGCCCGTAAAGCCGTTCGCGCGGGCCGCGTGCCGGAGCATCGGCATGTCGAGCCAGCCGACGCGGCGCGGGCGACCGGTGACGGTGCCGTACTCCCCGCCTTCGTCGCGGATGTAGGTCGCGAGGTCCTCCTCGTCCGCGCCTGCGCCCTCGTCGGCGTCGTAGTCGGGCGTCTGACCCTCGACGCCGCCGAGTTCTGTCGGGAGCGGGCCGGTGCCGACCCGCGAGAGGTAGGCCTTGACGATGCCGATAACCTCGCCCTGTCCGACGACGGTGGGGCCGAGGCCGGTGCCGACGCTCGCGCCGCCCGCGGTCGGGTTCGAGGAGGTCACGTAGGGGTAGATACCGTGGTCGATGTCGATCGAGGTCCCCTGTGCGCCCTCGAGCATGACGTTGTCGCCGGCGTCGATCCGCTCCTGGAGGAAGGTGCCGCAGTCGACGGTCATGTCCTCCTCGGCCAGGCGCTCGCCGTACTCGCGGTAGGTCTCGTAGAGGTGATCGATGTCGAACTCCTCGCCGGTCTCCTTGCCGAAGACCTCCTCGGCGAGGGCCTGCTTCTGGGGGACGACGTACTCGAGGCGCTCGCGGAGCGCGTCGGGATCGAGCAGGTCGCCGACGCGGACGCCGCGGCGGCCGGCCTTGTCCTCGTAGGTCGGGCCGATGCCGCGCTTGGTCGTCCCGGCGGCGAGATCGTCCTTCTCTTCCTCCTCGATGCCGTCGAGCGCGCGGTGATAGGGGAGAATGACGTGGGCGCGCTCGGCCACGCGGACGTCGGGATCGAGACCGCGCTCGCGGAGCGTATCGATCTCGTCGAACAGCGTCTCGGGGTTGACGACGCAGCCGTTGCCGAGGACGCCGATCTTGCCTCGGACGGCGCCGGACGGAACGAGCGACAGTTTGTACTTCTCACCGTCGTGGACGACGGTATGGCCAGCGTTGTCGCCGCCCTGATAGCGGGCGACGACGTCGGCGGCGTCGCCGTAGAGGTCGACGACGCCACCTTTGCCTTCGTCGCCGAGTTGCGACCCGACGATAGTGACGGTCATAACAGCGGCGGGTTCTTGCCGGGCCGATAAACAGATTACGGTATACGGGTGGCTGTGCCGTGGGACGCGACAGCGGCCGCTCGTACGGCCACTTCTCGCGGAATCGGGGCGCTTCGTCCGGACGACTCGAGCGAGCGACCGTGCCGCGCCCGCAAATTACCGCTGCTTGCGGTCGGCCGCGGACCGCGAGAATTAACTACAACCGTTCTAAATCCTCAGCTAGACTCGGGTCGCTTCCGATGCCGGGACTGAATCGCGAGCCGATCCACATTTGGATTCCGAGCGCGCTCGTCGCCTGGCGACACTCGGAAGCGGAAGCGTTAACTACTGACAGGCATCAGCATTTAGTTGGGACCGGCCGTGGCAATCTGCGAGGGTAACTTTTAAAAGTCCCAAAGACAAGTTAACAAATGCCATGATAGACAGACTTGAGAAGGAAGTCGATATGCTGGAACGACATCTGCAGGTCCTGAAGATGGTGATCGAGAACGAGCCTATCGGGATCGTCAAGATGTCGAACGAGACGGGCTACCCCCATCACAAGGTTCGCTACTCGCTTCGCGTTCTCGAAGAGGAGAACCTCATCGAGCCCTCCAGCCAGGGCGCAATCAAGACCGAGCGCACGTCCGAGTTCGTCGACGAACTCGACGGCAAGATCGACGACATCGTCGACAAGCTCGAAGGGATGAAGATCGAGGACGTCGCCGAAGCCGAAAGCTAGTCTCTCGGACGCCGAATTCCGTTCGAACACGGACTTGCCGCCTGCCTCCGCAACTGGTAGCGATGCGGTGCGATGCACTGCTCATCTGAACTTTTCGCCGCCGTTTCCCACTCTGTAGCCGGCTGCTCGCTTATCGCGCCGTCGTTTCCGCGCGAGCGATGCCTCTCCGCAACCGACCGTCGGACCGTCGATTTACCGCGGTCGCCGACGGCTGCTGCCGACAGCTCGAGACGTGAATCGAATGGCGAAAACAAAACCGAAACCGAAGCACCCGGTTCGAGGGTGATCCGCGGTTTTGTGGTTAGACAGCAGCGGTACCGGTCACAGCTCGGGCACGTTCATGTGGAACCCCTCGGAGCGCGACTCGGCCAGGCAAAGGTGATACCCGCTCTTGCGCGAGAGGTTGACGTAACTCAGGTTCGAGCCACGGCTGAGGAGCCCGCCGCTGGTCGCCTGTTCGGCCACCTCGAGCGCGCCCGGTTCGAAGTAACTCGACGTGACGGCCATCGTCGCGGCCAGGTCGGGATAGTTCGCCTTCACCGCGGAGGCGGCCGCTTCCAGTTCCTCCAGGAGGTCCTGCGACGCCGGTTCCCGCGAGTCGTTGAGCGTCGCCAGGACCAACGGGTTCCCCATCTTGTCGAACGCGACAACGTCGAAGGTCACCTGGTCGGGGACGTCTTCGGTGTCGTCGTCTTCCAGAGAGATGGTCGCACCGAGTTCGGCTCGGTCGATCCGGGGGATCGCATCGTAGAGGTCGGCCAGGCCGTCCGCGTGGCCGGTGTCCCGGATCTCGTAAAGGAGTCGTTCGGTGAGCCACTCGACGAACCGAAACTCCATGGTCGAAGTGAGGAACTCCTCGTAGGGATCGCCGTCGACGACCGCGTCGCCGGAGTCGAATGGGGTGTGGTGTTCGAGCCGGAGGTTCGAGGAGACGTCGCTGCGATCGGCGTTGCCGTTGTGGGCCGTCTCGAGGGTGGATTTGCTCTTCGAAGCGTACCGGACGAAGAGGTTCGTCCCGGAGAGGGCTTGTGCAGGCGAGAGTTGGGTTCCCCCCGCGGCGGCTGCCCCGCCGGTGTCGGAATCGCGCTCGCGAGCCCGCCGTAGTTCCGTCTCGAGTTCGTCGATTCGAGACCGGAGCCGCTCGACCGTCGCCGAGAGCTCCTCGTTCTCCGACCGCAGCCGGTCGCGGTCGGTTGTGAGCTCCTCGGCTTTCGTCGCGAGGGCGTCGCGTTGCTCCTGAAGCGTCTCGAGTTGCTCGGTGAGCGCGGCGATCCGTTCGCGGTCGGCTCCCGTGTCGGCGCCGGCACCACCGCTGCCACCGCCGGCACCGGTTTCGGCCCCCGCGTCGGACTGGGAGCCGCGAGACGGCTGCTGTCGGGTACGCTCTCCGGACGGGCCGTCACTGCCTTGCCCTCCGGGCGACCGCGGCGTCGACGTCGTTTCGGTCGCTTCTCGGCCCGTCTGCGCCGCGTTCACAGCGGCTTCAGCGGCCTCTGCGTCCGCCGATGGCGAAGATTGTCCCGCGCTCGCACCGCGGCCTGGCGCGTCGGACTCCGGCTTCGGCTGGCTCTTGTCCGGGTCGATCGACGGAATGCGACGGGTCTCGCGCCACTGTTCCTCGCGTTCGAACTGTTCTTCGAGGTCGTCGTCCGCGTCCTCGGACTCGGGGTCGGAGTCGTCAGCGGTCGATTCGGGGACGTCGGGGCCCTCGACCACCACGTCTTCGGTCTCTTCAGCTTCCTCGTCTTCGACCCAAGAAATGTGCTGATCTAACTCCTCGGCCGCCGCTTCGACCTCGGAGAGATCGGGATCGGTGGGGGACTCGGTATCGGCATCGGCATCGGCAGCCGCCTCAGCGTCAGTTCCGGTCGTGTCGCCGTGGGCCGGTTTAGCACCGGCGGCCGTCTCCGTCCCCTCGGAATCGGTCGATTCGGCGCTCGCCTGGTCGGCGGCTGGCTCGGGCTCGCCCACACTCGCGTCCGCCGGCTCGTCGGTCGACGATGTAGCGGGCGGAGTTGCATCGGCGCCGGCGTCGGGATCCGGGTCGGCCTGGTCGGTCGTCATTCCTGCCTCCGCCTCGGTTTCCGTCGGATCCCCCGTGAGGTCGACGTCCGAGGTCAGTGCCGACGAGTCGTCGATCGTGACGTCTTCGATCGGATCGGTCCCCGCGGCTGCTCCGGCACCGGACGCGCCCTCGGTGCCGGCCGGTTCGGTGTTCGAGACGTCGATCGGTTCGATCGGCGAGCCGGTCGGATCAGCGGTCGAATCGGCGTCGGAACCGGTGCCGGCAGCCGCGCCGGCGGCGTCGACCCCGGCCCCGGAGCCCGTCGGTTCGGGACTCGATCCCGACGCGGACTGGGAGTTCGGTTCGGCGTCGCCGGTTCCCGGAACGTCGGTGACGTCGATTTCGACGTCGGTCACCTCGTAGATGCCGACCTCGTCAGCCGCGCGCTCGAAGGCCTCTTCACCGGTGTGCAGGCGCTCGGCGTTGCCGATGTAGGCGGCGGCCATCCGGCGGCCGCCGTAGTAGACGGCGTAGTAGTCGCCGCTGAGTACGTTTTCGCTCAGTTCGATGTAGCCGGTAAACGAGCCGCTCTGGAGCGTTTGATCGACCTCCCGGAGCGGCGTCTCGTTGGTGTAGTACTTCGCCCTGGTCTCGCCGCCGCGTTCCTCCATCGTACAGAGCAAGGGCAGCGACGGGTGGGGCGCCTCGTAGCGGGTTCCCGATGCGGTCTCGAAGTCCTCGACGTCGCCGTCGAAGACGCCGACGATGCGGCCGTTGAGCATAAAGAGCCACGTGCCGGCTCCCGAGACGGCACCAGAGAAATCGGCGTCAGCGAGATCGGAGAGACCGTCGAAACCGCCACTGAAGGGGCGGGAGTCCCACTCCTCGACGCGCTCTTGCGTGCGCGGGTCCATAGTTCAACAAGAGAGAACCGGACCAAATACGTTTCGCCTAGATATTCCCTATATTTTTGATTCCGCGTCCTCGGCGAGCTCCTTCATTCGCTTGCCGATCCGACCGGCGCTGGAGAACTCGTCTTCGCTCATCGCGCTCGCGAGCGCGTTACCGAGGACGAAGACCGCGTGTTTGTGCTCGCTCTTCGACTTGTGGACGTGCGAGGGGTCGACGTCGAGCTGGCGGTACGGGTCGAAAAGCGTTTCGTCGACCTCCTCGCGCTCGGAAAAGTACTCCATGATAACGACGAGTTCTTCGTGGAGCTCGAGGAGTTCGTCTTTGTGCATGTCCGCGTATAGGTGGGGTCTCGATTTAAATATTGTGTGGCGATCGGTCGCAAAACCGGTCCCGACCGCTCAACGAGAGGATTCGTCCGGGTTTCCGTCGGTCCGACGGCGAAGGGTGACCGCGAGCAGGAGGATCCACCCGCCGAACGCGACGGCGGCGACGAATTCCGGAACTGCGAACCACGTCCTCGTATCGATCTCGCCGAGCGCCAGCACCCAGGCCAGCCAGGCGACCGGATGGACGTTCCCGAGCCAAAACGACGCGACCGCAAGGCGGCCGTCGCCGGATAGTGCCACCCCGGTGCCGTAGACCCACGCCGCGACGGGAGCCACACCGAACACCGTCAGGGCCGCAACGCCGTGCAGACTTCGACCGAGGTAGACCGCCGTGTGATCGAGGAAGAAGATCCCGACGCCGATCAGTCCGACCACCGCGATCGCGAGCAAAATCGCGCCGACCCGTTCGACGGCGTTGCGACTCGCGATCAGGACCCGCCAGGCGAACGGCAGGCCGACCAGGCCGCCCAGAACGAGACCGCCGTTGAACAGCGGGAACGTCGGCGCGCCGTACCGGCCCATGTCCGAGAGGGCTCGGCTCCGTCAGGTGAACGTCTCGGGCGGCGCGACGACGGTCGCGAGGAGGATCGCGCCCAGCGCGACGATCGGGGCCGCGAATCCGCAGGTCGTCGCGGCCCGTTTCGTATCAACCATGGTACTGCTTTGGATAGCCTGGCGTATCACCGTAACCGTTCGGCTCGAGGAAAGGAGAGACGGGAATCGAACGGCGCGGCGAGAGCGATCAGGTACGAGAGACGAATCGTGGGGCGACCGAAATCGACTCGAATCGGGGAGTCGATCGCGTCACTCGTCAGTCGGCGCCAGCAGGCGTTGCGTCCGCGTCCGACTCGGTGTCACCATCGACATCGCTGTCCTCGCGGTGATCCGCGGGGAACCAGGCGAGTTCGTGATCGGCGGTGACGCGGACGCCGACGCGCTCGTCCAGGTCGATCCGGTCGGAGTGGTTGTGCATGCATTCGATGGTTTCGCCGTCGTCGAGTTCCACGCGGTAGAGGACGGTCGGGCCGAGGTAGCGCCGGTAGACGACGCGACCGTCGGCCTCGCCCTCCGCGGCCGGGTACGCGGTCACGTCGTCCGGCCGGACGAGCAGGTCGACGGCGGTGCCGTCGTACTGGTGGGCCAGGCCGTGGACGTCGTCGCGGAGCACGCGGCCGAGCGCGGTGTCGACGTGGTCGCCGTGGACATCGCCCGAGAGGAAGCTGGCGTGGCCGAGGAAGCCGGCGACGAAGCGAGACTCGGGCTGCTGGAAGACCTGCTGGGGCGTGTCGACCTGTTCGATGTCGCCGTCGCACATCACGGCGACGCGGTCGGAGATCGACAGCGCCTCCTCCTGGTCGTGTGTGACGGAGATGGCGGTGACGCCGGTCTCCTTGATGATCCGGCGGACCTCCTCGCGCATCTCGACGCGGAGGTCGACGTCGAGGTTCGAGAAGGGCTCGTCGAGCAACAGCATCTCGGGTTCGGGGGCCAGCGAGCGGGCGAGCGCGATCCGCTGTTGCTGGCCGCCGGAGAGTTCGTCCGGGTAGTGCTCGCCGTGTTCGGCGAGGCCGACCAGTTCGAGGAGGTCGTCGACGCGGGCGTCCCGGTCGGCCTCGTCCCAGTCCCGCAGGCCGAATGCGACGTTCTCCCGGGCGGTCAAGTGCGGAAAGAGCGCGAAGTCCTGAAAGACGACGCCGACGTTGCGCTCCTCCGGCGGGACGAAGCGGCCGTCGTCGGCGACGGTCTCGCCCTGTAGGCGAACCCGGCCGGCGTCGGGTTTTTCGAGGCCGGCGATCAGCCGGAGCGTCGTGGTCTTGCCGCAGCCTGAGGGGCCGAGTAGGGTCATAATCTCGCCGTCGCGGACGGACAGGGAGAGGTCGCCGATGACGTCCTCGCCGCCGTAGCGTTTCGCGATGCCGTCGAGTTCGAGAACCGTCTCCCCCGTCGTCGATTCCCGGACCGGTTCCTCGCCCGCCGTCGTAAGCAGTTGTCCGTTGGCCATGTATCGACCCCCCGGCGTTGGCCGGCGTACATTCTCTTTAGGCAAGCCTAAAACACTTATAATTGCCGGTCGGATTCGGACCGACGGGAACGCGAAATCGGAGCGGCGTCAGAGTTCGACGCCGCTGGGGATCAGGCTGTGCTGGCGCAGCAGATTCCCCTCGTCGTCGTACACGAGAAACGTGCGTTTGTCGTAGCTGACGAACGGTTCGCCGTCGAGCGTGATCTCGACTTCGTACCGACCGTCGTCGTCGGCGGTCTCGCCGTAGCCACGCGCCGCCCGAATGAACTGGAGGACGTCGTCGGCATCCTCGTTGAGTTCGAGGATGAACTCGCCGGTGACGCGGTTCGTGACGCTCACCACGCCTGGCGTGTCGTCCTCGAGCGGCCCCTGCAGTCGGAGGGCGGTGTCGGTTTCGCTCGCGTCGAGTACGTCCCCGTCGGGACCGGTCAGGCGCTCGCGAAGCATCGTCGCCGGGCCGGTGAAATCGATCGATACCGAGGGCTTTTCAGGCTCGCCGTCGGTTTCGACCCAGTCGATATTGTTAACGTCTAACGTGAAGTGCTCGCGCCTCATTCCGTACTCGTTCCTTCGGACTCCCGCGGTATGAACGTAACGCACGACAAATCAGCCGGGAAGATAGTTCGGGAAACGAGTATTCGACGTCCGTCGACCGGACGAATTGCCTAATTTGTGATCGGCGCTGTCAGATCGCCGGTACGATCGCGACTTCGACGGGATCGAGGAGTCGGATTACCGATGGCCAGTCGAACGTTTTTTGCGCGTACCCGGCCGAACCCCGACGATGGCAGACCAGCAGGACGGGGGTCGGGATCGATCGACGACGTCGCCGGATCGCGAGGGGGCCAACCGGACCGTCGGGACCGACCGCGGCGCGGTCCGCGACACCTACGACCGGATCGCCGACCACTTCGCGTCCACGCGGGAGTACCCCTGGCCCGAGGTCGAGGCCTTCGTCGCGGACCGAGCGGACGACTGCGCGGGCGGCGTCGGACTCGATCTCGGTTGCGGGAACTGCCGCCACGCCCAACTCCTGGCCGACGAGTGCGCCTCAGTCATCGGTCTCGACGTCAGCCGCGGCCTACTCGAGACCGGCCGTGCTCGCGCACGCGAGCGCGATTTCGCCGCCGTCCTCGACCTGATCCAGGGCGACGCCGCATCTCTCCCGTTGGCCGCCGACAGCGTCGACACCGCGGTCTACGTCGCGACGCTCCACCACCTGCCGACGCGAGCGGCCCGGCGCGCCAGCCTCGACGAACTCGCGCGGGTCCTCGCTCCCGACGGCCGCGCGCTGGTCAGCGCCTGGTCGACCGCCCACGACCGGTTCGACGAGACCGACGGCTTCGACACGACGATCGAGTGGACGCTGCCCGGCGGCGAGACCGTCGACCGGTTCTACCACATCTACGCGCCCGACGAGTTCGAGGCCGACCTGATCGACAGCGATCTCGACCTCCGCGAGTGGGAGCTGTCGAGTGGCAACTGTTACGCGACGGTCGCGGGTTCGAGGTAGTCGAGGGCGGACCAAGAGCGGAGTCCGGCGAGTAAGCGACGACCGGACAGCCCCGGTCGTGCGGGTTCGGCGACCGACCGATCCGACGTGTCCCGCTACCAGTTATGACGTCCGTGGTACGAGCTTGTACGGGGGCAGGGGGAGAGGTATTTTCACCGGACGGACGCAGTAGATTTCAGTTCGGTTTTCAGTCACTGAAATCGAATGAAACGTTTCGAATGGAGTTCATTCTCCGAATAATGTCCGATTTTTATGATCGTCTCGCCGCTAGTCCCGAACGCGCTATGACGCGTCTCACCAGACGTTCGGCGCTGCAGTTCGCAGGCGCATCGCTCGCCGCAGCCACCGTCCCCGCGACGGCGACCGCCGACGAGTCCGACGACTGGACGGTCGTCGAGACGCCGGTCGACAGCACCCTCCACGACGTCGCCGACACGGCGACGACCCCGCACGCGGTCGCAAGCGGCGGCCTGGTCATCGAACGCACGGAGGCGGGCTGGGAGGTCGTCCTCCAGGGCGGCCCCACCGGCAACGGAAACGACCTCTACGGCGTCGACACTACCGACGACGGTGAGCGGCTCTGGATCGTCGGCGCCAGCGGCGCGATCGGCGAGTACGACGTGACGACCGGCGATCTGATCGACCGCTCCGCGCCCAATGACTTCACGGCCAACTTCAACGATGTCGCGGTCACCGGCCCCGCGGGCGACGCGGACGTCTACGTGGCCGACGACTCCGGCTCGATCCACTACAGCTTCGACAACGGGCGAGAGGGCACCTGGGACTACGAGGCCCCCGGCAGCGGCGCCGGCTTCAACGCGATCGAATTCTACGAGGACCGATCGGGCCACGTCATCGACACCAACGGCAAGGTGTTCGCCACCGACGACGGCGTCACCTGGAACGCCATCGGCATCGAGGACGCCGGCGTCACCTACTACGGCCTCGACAGCGACGCCGCGGACGACGTCCGCGTCAGCGGCGGCAACGCCTCCGTGTTCACCTACGACGGCAGTCAGTGGGGTCTCGAGAGCCTCGGCGATGCGGACCTCTTCGACGTCGAGACCGACGGCGACAACGGGTACACCGTCGGCAGCGGCGGCGTGATCTTCGAACTAGACGGCGGCGAGTGGTGCCAGCAGCAGACTCCGACCGGCGAGAACCTCTTCGCCGTCGCCCGCGGCCCTGTCGACATCGCCGTCGGCTCCGGCGGCGAGGTGCTCGAGCGGTAAGCCGCTCCGATCGACTTTCCCGCCGTGGAGTCCGGGTTCGATCGCGACGAATCGTCTTAAACTATCGCGTCACCGTTTTTCGACTGCGTTGCGATCGCCACCGGGCGGGGCGTCGACCGTCGCCTGGCGACGGCGCGGAAAAGGAAGATCCTTAAACGTGGAACGAAAATCGGGAACTGCGCGCGGATGGTCTAGTGGCAGGACCTGAGCCTTCCAAGCTCATGGCCCGGGTTCAAATCCCGGTCCGCGCATAGTTTCCCGCGCCTCAGCGCGCGAAACAGTAGTTTTCGAGTGTCTGTGGAAACACAGACATATGCCGATTACAACTCATAGCCCGGGTCTCGAGATTGACCCCGACGCCGTCGTGTGGTTTTCAGATGTATCAGGCTCATTAGAGGTGACAGTATGAACGTACCGGTGGTCTCATCACCAGTCGAGGAGCGGCTCGACGAGCGGCAATTGGTCGATTACCGGGAGTACAAGCGTGATCTCCTCAAATGGCTGCACCATCTCGGGAAGAACCCTGATCACGCTGAAGGATATGCAGAGACCACAGTGCGGCAGGTCTCATACAAAGTGGACAAGTTCTACCGATGGCTCTGGAACGAAGAGGGTTATACTACCAGTGCAACTCCCGACGATGCAGACGACTACATGCGCCACCTGGTCTATTCAGACACGGAGTACAGTACTGGTCACAAGGCGAGTTCACAAAAGTGCCTGAAACGGTTGTTCAAGTGGCGACGTCACGAACTCGGTGAAGAGGTTGAATGGGAGCCGACACACAGCTTCTCACCGGACGCGTCCCAACCGCGTGATTATCTCACTGTGGAGGAGCGCAAACTGATACGAGAGGCTGCTCTAGAGTACGGAAGTGTCCCTTCGTACAGTGCCCTTGACCCACAGGAGCGGCAGTCGTGGAAACGGTACCTGGCGCAGCGATTCGAGAAGCCTATCGACGACGTGAGTGTAAGCGACTTCGACCGCGCCAACGGATGGAAAATTCCGAGCCTCACCTGGGTATCACTGGACTGTGGTCTTCGCCCGGTTGAGGTCGAGCGCGCTACAGTGAATTGGGTAGACACGGAAAACAACGTCCTACGCATCCCGAAGGCCGAATCATCGAAGAACACGGAAAACTGGATCGTCGGTGTCACTGAGCGTACATCAACAGCACTCGAGCGCTGGCTAATCGAGCGGCAGCAGTATGATCAGTATCAAGACACCGACGCACTGTGGCTAACGCGACACGGCAATCCGTACAACTCTAGCTCGTTGAAGTACATCCTCTCTCGTCTCTGTGAGATAGCCGAGATTCCGACTGAGAACCGAAGCTTGTCATGGTATGCTATTCGCCATTCGGTCGGCACCTACATGACTCGAGAGCAGGACTTAGCGGCCGCACAGGCACAGTTGCGCCATAAGAGCCCGGAGACGACGATGCGTTACGACCAGACGCCAATTGAAGACCGACGCGATGCACTCAACCGGATGGGATAATGGTAATTCTGTAGAAACTGATATAACGTTTCACTTATTAGACGGTATCTGTATGTCGGGAAAGACAAAGACCGTCGGTCTCAAAATGGATGATGGATCTTACGAAGTGTTGCCAGAGGGAATGGCCGGATCTCGAGAAAACGTGAGCCAAATAATCTTACCAGCGAGTATCCCATGGGAGTCTGACGTACAATTGTATCCAGCAGAACTTGAATTCGCTGGGAGTGAAGAGCGTGCGATGGGTGGTGAGACCATTTACGATGCGCGACACATTGGGACTGTTCCAAATACTGGAGACGAATTCTACGTTGAAGCGACGTTCCAAGAATATCCAGCAAATGATTTTCAGCTTGTTGACGGTGGCGCAACTGGACCGGCGTCTTTTGCGCACTTCGCTCCCGATGATTTGAAATCGTATATGTACGCTGTTCTTTAGAGAAATATTAGATTCCGCTGTTCTGCTTTTGCTATTAACTCCTGATTGAATTCATCACCATTACGCCCTTGATGCACCCGTCGATGGCAGTTTGGACACAGTGCGATGACGTTCTCTGGTGCATCTGGCCCGCCGTCACTCTGCCGTGTGAGGTGATGGACCTCGAGGAACGGCTCACCGGTGCTAGTTACGAAGGGAGCTTCTTGCTCACATCCCTGACAGACGCCGTCTGCCATCCGAAGTGCAAACTCACGGACGTACTGTGATCGTGGATAAGAGCGGCCGCCAGAACGGCTTGAGGAAGTGCGTGATCCTGTTGGCGAGCTCTGTTTTGCTTTCTCGAAAAGCTCCTCATCCGAAAGCGACGTCGGCGTTCCCTCCTCGATTTCAATCTCTGTGCCGCCCACAGGGGCTAACTGAAACTGGAATGCTTCACGAGGGTCATCATTCTCGTCGCGCAGTGTCCTAGTATCGTACCCGATGTATTCGTATTCACCGAGGTAGGTGACAATCCACGGCAGGTCTGTGCTCTCAAAGAGATGAAGGGACTTGCCGTTCTCCTTGTGGTCGCGAATAGCTTCGTTGCCGCCGTCCATCGTCATATCGCCTTCCGTTCCTTCGCCAGTGTAGAGGAAGGTGTCGTTCTCAAGGAATTTATCTTCGTATCCGTAGTCATCGCCTGAGTCACCGGTAAAGATGAGAACTAGAGGAAGGTCACTCGGTTTGGCGATTCCTTTGTATCGTTCTCCTTTGAGCGCATCGTGGATGAACCACCGATTATACGCTGCGCCAACTTCGAACGTGCCACCTTCAATCGGGATAGAGTAGACACCATTGTCTTCAGTGACCAGCTCGAGCGATTTGAGCCAATCAAGGTGCTTAGTTACGACGCCCTTGGGTAAATTGTGATCAGGATAGGCATCACGGAGATATGTTTGTATCTCTTCGACCGTTCGGTAACCGTTCGGAATGATCCTGGCGATCTCCCGGAATCCATCGACAGCCTTCTCGAGGCCCTCATACATAACCAAGGGCTCGTTATGCCGCCAGAAGGTCTCGCCCTTGTTTGTAGTTTGATAGCCATCTGGAGTACTGTCGAGCAGGTCGATGGACTCGAGGAACGAGATATTTCGGCTGACGGTTTCTTCTGCATCAGCGGGTGTAGATGCTCTTGATCCGGCAGATGTATTTTCTAGCAGCCAGTCAAAAAGTGCTGCTTCAGTCGGTTTTTGTTCTGAGATATACTGGAGGGTCGAATGGAGATCCTGAATCCGATCATCAACCCCACCGAAGAAGCGTTCGGTCGTCATCCGGCTCATAGCAGTCTACCTTCATGCCAGACGTATATTCATGTGGAAAATTCTCCAGCGGGATGAGAAAAAGGAAGAGATGACGATTAACTTCTCACATCGAGTGATAGTACTTATAACCTCGCGGCAGAGGTCTGAACAATAATGACAGAGGAACAGACGCTGACTGGGAAACTCGTAGAATCTTTTGCTGATGTCATCCACGATGTCGATCGTACTATCGGTGAAAATAAGGACTACGGCGCTGGGATCGGACCTCACGACGAGAACGATCAGGTCGATGCTCTGATCGAGGAAGTCCGCCGTCAAGATAATCTCCCTGGGGATGTATCCACTGCGAAGTCCGACCCATCAGGCGTCACATACCCTGGTACCCAATCCGCCGATTTGGTGATTGAGGCCCCTGAGTTAACGGAATACTGTGAAGCGAAGCTGTTTCGGTTCATAAAGGCGAACGGTAACCCATCGCCACGAGGCTACAGCAAAGTCTTCAGCCCCTATCAGTCCCATAGTCCGCGCTCGTTCATTCATGATGTGGACAAGCTAGCTGCCGCCGACATCAGGGCCGCAAAGACACTCTTGGGAATCTATTATAGGCCTATCAAAGGCGCCGGATCTCATATCACTGGACAGGCTATCGCCAAAAAGTTCGTGTCCGATGTTGAGCAATGGACTGAACACGAGATCAGCCTCGACACGGTCGTACCCTTCTCAGGACTCCAGCATGATGTCCACCAACGGGGAGCGATACTCGCTTGGAAACTTGACGATCAGCCTGAGCGTTTTTTCTAGAGCGTTCCATTAGATCGCCGTCCTGGTACCGTGACCCCTTAGGGTAACGCTGCTCGTGTCACCTTCAAAGAAGGTAAGAGCGATGGGTGCAGACAAACTGACTATGCAGCCGTATTATGAGTCCGACTGGTTAGGTTTCGACTGGTCGGACTGGGTCAGCTTCGCCCCTTCTGATGGTTATCTCTCAACGGCTCCAACCGACGAAGGTCTCTATCGCGTACGTCATCAGCGCACAGAGGGTCTCGAGTACATCGGACAGACTGGTCGAAGCCTTCGGGGACGTCTCCGAGCGCTGTCCGGATGTTACAAACCCGAAATGCCGTTCACTGATCCACATGTTGCGGCGCCGTGTCTATGGGCCGTCCGTGAAGAGTACGGACCGGAGTTCGAAGTTTCCTGGATCACCCCCGATGTGGCCCCAGATCGTTCGCAGCGCTTAGCCATTGAAGAGGCGTTGATTGCGTCATATCGACGCGACACTGGAGAAAGCCCAACAGCGAACTTCGGTCGAATCATTCCTGGCTATCGACGCTCGAGTAACCGGTCAGGTGGGTTCACTGGGGGTATTCTCGAAGAGGGTGAAAGTGAGCCGAACTGTGAGCCGGGAACTGGACCGTTGCCATGGACGGATGCCGATGCAATACTCTCAGATTCGTGGATGGGTCTTGACTGGTCGGAACCTGAACGCTTGGCAGATGCGTACCAACAGATTCCGAAGGAAAGCGGCCTGTATCGGATCTGGAATGAAGACGACGTCCCACCGTTGGAATACATCGGACAGAGCGGAAACCTCCGAAGTCGGCTGTATCGCCACCGTCGAAACAGAGACGGTGATCTATTGTTCAGCTATACGACGCTGTCAGAACTCGACGCAGCCCATAAGCGAAGTGAGGTCGAAACCGAGTTGATCGGTGCTCACTGGCTTGCTTGTGAGATGGCTCCACGAGACCAGTTCTAACTCATGAAATTCACGTAACGATTATCACGTATTAGTTACTCTCACTTACTATGGGGTTATTCAGTTCAGGAGATGATGACTTGGGTGATTATGAGTGTGAGCCACAGGGAGAATACGTCACAAAAGCTCGAATTGAGAAGGTAGAAGATATCTTAGATGAGGGCGAGAAGATACACTATATAACCCGCGGATCAACCGTCGACGTTGAAGGGTCATCTGCTGGGAAATCATTATTCGGCGACGATAGAAGTCGCAAGTCTGGCACACGAGGGTACGTACGAGCAGTCTACACTGATAGCCGAGTAGCAGTAAAGATTCCTCAGTGGTTGGGCTCTGATGAGCGGTCTGTACCGTATGAGAGCATAACTAGTGTTGATCTGGATACTGGACTTGTTAATAAGCGCGTTTCCCTCCAGACGCCTGGGCAAACCTACCATATTGAAGTCCAAGAGCCAGGTAAAGACGAAGTTCGAGAAATTGTGTCGTTCATCAGGGAGAAGATTAACGAGGTAAATCAACCAGACACAGTCGTGGCAGAGTCAGAACCAGACCCACTTGATCAGCTGGACAAACTTCAAGAGCTTCATGAGAAGGGTGTCGTAGACGATGAAGAATTTGAAGAAAAGAAACAATCTCTGCTTGATAAGGTGTAATACGGATTATGTTCAGTTTTCAGATAGAACACATTAAGTAGCTAAACGGTATGGAAGAGTCGACCGGATAACGGTTACACGGCCGGGAACCTACTCCTCTTCACAGGTGGCCCGTGCCCGCTTGATTTCCAGAAGCTCCAGCTCGATCTGCTCGAGTTCTGCCTCTGTGACTTTCCGCTTCATTCTGGGACCTCCGGATTCGGTGTGTCGAAGTCAGCGTTAAAGCAAGGGAAGCAAGGGAGCTCTTGGTCAACACTCCAGCACGAACAGTCATCGGGTCGCAGTGGACCGCCATCAGTAACTGGTCGCTCTGTCGCCGCAGTGAGGACCGGTTGACGGATCGCGATGGCGACGCGATGCTTACACGGCTCATCATGATGGACGTCGGCCGGGCATTCACAGCAGACCGGAATGCCACCCTTGACGTTGACGCGATACTCATGATTTTCCGGGTCAGCGTAGCTGCCGTTTCGTACCGTGACGATCCCAGGAGCGGTTAACTCGAACTCGAATGCTTCGTATTGTGCGCACTTTACGACTTTGTTATCCGAAACTCCAAGGTGATGGAGTATGTTTTCTGTCATGGCTTCTCCCAGAAAGCCAGTCCGGGTGCTGCAACACCCGGGCATTTTGACTGACTTTCTTAGATAGACATACAATCTGTATGACAATAAGTCTAAACATTCTGACATACAGGCGGACATATGACCAGCTTTGGTACAGACTCATGGCACCTCATGAACCCTGCGATTGACCCCCTATACAGCGATTATGATGGGGTTGAGGGGATTCAGTGGCCATTTTCACGATTAAGTAGTATTTTTATGATATTTCTCATCTCGGCCATTATCGGCAAATGACTCTCGACAACTGACCAGTCGAATTATCGCACTGAGGGCTGCATAGCGGTGCTTCAATGTTGGTCTTAGTATTTACTATAAATATTCAGCTACTTGGTTTTCTGTATAATCGGGCCGGTCGAAATCGTTAGTACGTATTGGCAGGTAGATCTTCATGTAAGTAAGGTGGTGAACATAAGAAAATCGCCAGACAGGATGGAGAACCATTAATTGTGTGTAGATATAATGATATATTGGACAGATGATGGAAACTACACTCGGCGTCTCGAAGGAGACGCGCAATCGACTGCGGAGGCTGAAAGGCTTCGAACGCACTTACGATGAGCTCCTTCAGGAGATGCTCGAAGAATACGACGAATGATGCAACTGAAGAAGCACAGTTCCTGGACGTTGGCAAATTGGGCTTGGGACCTCGAGTTGCCGACGCCCAGCGAAACGACGCAGTACCGCGAGGACGTGAGTCCTGTGTTTAAGAAAATGGCACACGCCATTGTAAATCTTACACATTGTCTCACCTCCTCGTGGTGTCAACCACTACGGAATGACAGAACTCATTAACATTCAGTTTTATCGGCTCAGCGACATCAACATTAGCGAACTGCCGCCGGAGATGCACCGGTCAGTAGTGAGAGTAGACGAATGCGACACGCCAGATTGCAGTGGCAACCCAACCCTGCTTGCGCTCAAAGGGGAACGCTACGGTCTCCACTGTGAGGACTGCCACGACAAAGCCGCTGAGGAGGCAATCGGGGTAATCCTATGAAATCAATTACCATCAGTAAGATTCGTGACATCGCAAGTATAGACTCCTATACCCGCGATGTCACGAACATCACCAACAGGTGGTTCTGATGGCGGCTGCGGCTGATCAATCGTCGCAGTGGCGGCAGTGCCTCGTTGACGCTCTCGAGTTCTTCCATGATCAGATCGATCAGGAAATCGAAGATCACACAGCTAATGGGGAGCACCCTGACCGACCGACGACCGCTCGAGAATATTTCAAAGAGGCGCGCGGATGGACTGACGAGACGGTCGAAGCGAAGTTGCTCGGTTGGGCACCTCCGGATCGAAGCGCACTTCGAGATCATCTCGGTCGGCTCGGATATACGCTCGATGAGATGCTGGCGACGGGGTTATTCAGTGAGTACGGACATGCGACCTGGCAAGGGCGGTACGTCTTGCCCTACTTCGATGAAGCCGGTGATCCTGTGTATGCTATCGCGCGGTGTACGGGGTCAAAAGGCGGTGGCAACGCGGGCTATGACGGGCATCCAGCAGACTTTATCCCGGGGAAGTATGCAAAGATGTCCCACACAAAGGACTACGCCGAGGTTGACGAACCGATTTACGGCCTCTCAACTCTCAAGCGCGATGGTCCAGTAATCATCACGGAGGGGATCGCCGACGCGATTACGACGCATGAAGCAGGCTATGCGTGCCTGTCTCCTGTCACGACTCGATTCAAACAGCGTCACCGTGAGTTGCTCCTCGAGAGACTCGAGGGAGACCGTCTGGTGATCGTCATTCAGGACGCTGAGGTGCCGGGATCGTCGTACGAAGATGAGTTTGGCTTAGACCTCCCACAGTTCGGTCCGGGCATCGAGGGAGCTGTTCAGACTGCTCACTATCTGCATGAAAACGGAGTCGATGCGCGTCTCGGTGAGCTCCCTCTTCTGGCAGATAGCCTTCAGAAGGTCGACCTCGATGACTACCTCCAGGAGTGGAGTGATACCTTAGCTCCCATCGTTTCCAGCGCGAAGCCGGCGGCGCAACACCCGGCTCATGATCCGACGACGAGAGAGATCGACGTAGAGCGAACCGAAGTGTCGCCCTCAGGTGAGGGATCGGCGCTCTGGAACCTGACGATGCCGGACGTCACCGGCCTGAACTGGGGGTATCGCGGCCCCAGTCCGCTGGGTCATCACGGGGATTCAGAAGATTACTTCCTTCTCTTGGAGAACCGGCAAATCGGCTACGATCACAAGTACGACGCGACGTATCACCCGGTGACCTATCTGCTGTGCAATGCAGGTGTACGGCGCCAGAATAATCCTGAGGGGCCTCTCACTGACGAAGAGAAATTTGAATCCTGGCGCTATGCAAAGGCAGAGGGTCTCATCCCATCAGACGACGAGGTGCCCTATGCTGCTCTCAGAGGCGTCGCCCTCAAGCACGGACTCTGCGAACGCGACGACATCACCGACGGCTGGAAGCTCACACCGTCGGCCTATCTTGCAGCAATCGAAACGATCGAAAACGAGTACGGTCTCGAATCGGGCCGTAACACGAACGGGGAGCCGGTAGCGCTCATTCCATCGGTCTCGAACGAGTGGGACTGGCGAAGCGACGAGCCGTCTATACCCCTTGAGGAAGCCCGGTCTCGGTGCCAAGCAGCGATCGAGGAGGCGCTCATTAATCGATCGACTGCGATCATCGACGCACTCCCCAGCATGGGGAAGTCTCGAGGCGTAATCAAGGCGGCTGCAGGAACAGGTGAACCGCTCACAATTCTCGTCGGCCGCGGGCACGAAGAGATGTACGAACAGTATGAAGAATGGTGCGAAGAAGACGGCCTCAAGTGCAAGCGTCTTCCGAGCTTCACTTCGGACTGCGAAACCGCGAATGGTACACACGGTGACGCCTGGCGCGATAGAGTCATGGAGCCGTACAGTCGGGGGGCTACAGGGCGCGATATCCACATGCGGATCGAAGATATGCCGTGTAAAGAGGACGGCTGCACCTACCGATCCCAATGGTCGTTCGATCCCGATGAATACGACGTCCTTATCGGGCACTACACTCACGCTCACGTCTACAAAGCGATTCAGGGGCGAGCAGTCGCATTCGACGAATTTCCTGGTGGTGCCTTCGAGCTAGACTCGGTGAAAGGGCTGCCAGGAACGGTCTCGACGTATCTTGAAGATTCTCCCCTTCCAGTCAATGATTTCACTGAATTGATCGAATGCCGGCGTGATCCAGCCCTCCGAGACGAAGCACTTCGACAGTTCGCTTCTCGAGACGGCATAAAAGTCGCGCCGGATGCCGATCAGGCATTTACACAGGGTGGTCATTCCGCAGCGCCATTCGTCGTTCTCATGCTTATCTTCGGTGAGGAAGTCATGGACGGGTGGGAAGTAGCAGATATTGAATCGTCACGATGTCTCTGGCACCGGCCTACTCAAACCTTCTACATGCTGACGCCACCAGATCTCTTGCCAGGCCGCGGGGTTATCGGTCTCGACGGCACACCGACGTCGATCATGTGGAATCTGGCGCTTGATCAGCGGTTCACCCATCGGGAAGTTCTCGACAAAGACGAACGCTCAAAGTATATCACTGAGACGATGAGCATCGAACTCGTCAGAACGACAGAGAGCATCAAGCCCTCGGGGAAGGGCGGCCGATACGTGAACGTCGAGGATGACACGGCGCTCTTCGAGAACATCGCTCAGGAACACGACGAAAAGCCGGCACTCATCGCCCCTCAAGCTGCGTTAAAACGGTACGAGCAGTCCGGCGCGCTTGAGTACATCGATGGAACACAGCACTACGGAAACCTGCTCGGATCAAATGAGTTCAAACACCTGCGGGTCGGTGTCGTCTCTGGATCGATGCACTATGGCGACAGATTCATCGAGAAATGGGCGGCCTACGCCGACGAAGACATCGACAGAGAGGGCAAGGGGGTGAACCTCACCTATGGCGATTTCGGCGATAAGATCCTCACCCACATGCGCGAACACCAGACACTACAAGCCATGTTCCGATTCGGCCGGGACGGAAACGGCGCTCGGGTCTACATCAATACGAATACCCTTCCCGACTGGATAGAACCGCACGACGAAGCGCGCGTCGTCCGCTGTTGGTCAGATGGAGAACGACAAATTCTCGAGGTGATCAACGATCTGGACGAGTGGAAAACGAGTGATTTGATCGAACACCCTGACATCGAGATCAGCAAACGCCAGATTCACCGAGTGCTGAACAAGCTCACTGAACGAGGATACGTAACAAAGACACGGAAGGGCCGTGCTCTAGTCTGGCGCGCTGACGGTGACTGCCCGGAACACGGCGATGTCGAATTAGGCTGATTGCCAACAGTAAGATTCGTGACATCGCGGGTATTAGACTCTAATACTTGGGATGTCATTAATTAATCGAGTAAATTTCTATCTGAACAGCATATGACCCCCACCTCTAAGTCACGTCACCACTGGGTTGAAAGTTTGAAATCCAGAAGACTGCTGAAGACAATGAGGAGTCACAGCTGCTCAACAGCTGGCGTGACGAGGGCAGCGATGTCTACGTTTGCGCTGAGTGCGGCAAGGTGTTCGAGACGGCTGACAGCCTGAACGGTCATCAGTCGGCTCACAGGGACGACTAGCCTCGATACAGCGCTTGGAAAACACATGGCGAACAACTGTGGCGCTGTAGAATCTCACTCCATCTCTTGTGATGAAGTGTACGAAGCACTTCCGGCCCTGTTCTGCAGAGCTGAGGTAGCTGAACACTTCGAAGCCTGCTATAACACTGTGAAGAAGCGCATTTGGGTCCTCGAGGAAGAGGGTGACGTCGAGCGCCTAAATGGAACGGACATCTGGCAGCGAAACTCCAAGGGGTAACGCTGTTAGGACAGTACCATATTCCTTTCAGTCCCTTTAAATATTTATTGACGTATATACATTACTAGAACTTGATGCTAATGCCCGGTGCAGTGACGTTAAGCACGGCGGTGTACCTGCAAACAATCTCGAAACGACAGAAACCGCTCCTTGTGCTCCTGCTCATCATGGGAGCGTGGGTGATGCTGATATGAGCTACAGCAAAGAGGCAGCCGACGAAGTCCGTGAGGCTATCCCTGATGGCCCCCTCACCCGGGGGTTGTGGCCAAAAACAAGAGGACCTGTCTCTCCGGCATGTAGCCACCATTCTGGACAGCCTAGCGGAAGAGGGGGTACTGAAGCGTAGGAAGGTCGGCCAGACCTGGCTGTATGTTCACAGCCGCAATGGCTGGCCGACTGTCTCCCCCGAATCAGCTGACGATCGAACCAGAAAATCGTGAAAACAAATGATAACAAAACCAGGAGATGGGTTTAACAATCCGATTCGAGTGACTGGAGAGTGGCGCAGTGAGCCAGAGGAGAACGGTCACACTGGTGGTCAGTTCCAACGTCGACTCAAGCGGATCACTCAGTGTGTGAGGGTACACGAGCTAAGTTGTGATACCTACGTCTGCGATTTCGTCGTATTCTGTGACGAGCTGACTGAGCAGATTCGACGACACATCAAGCGGTCAACGCGCTTCGATTAAGACTCAAGGGAAGACATCCAGCGCTGGGGATCGACGAATGTCAGTGCAGTCATTCACAATGTTCATGATGACGGCTTCCGAGTCGAGGAGTTCGTGATCAGGTTGCCGAGTGCCGATCTACCTCGAGATGAGACCCCGGATGCTGTAGCTAGCCTGATCGAAAAGGCCGCCGGCCTCGAGCGTCGATGTATGGATTCGACCACCGGTCTCTGCGATGGCAGGAAGCTTCTGCTCTGGAACAGTGCCAAAGGGATTTGATGATCCGTATCCACACGTGGGTGTCCAGGATGCTTCGATCCATCCGACTGTGTTTCTGGATTTTCTTTCTGACCTGTGCAGTGACTATGACCTCTGAGATCACGCTACAAAGATGGCGTATCCCATTAATGAACAGCCAGTAATCAATACTGCATAGGTGAACTCGTTACCATCGTTGAAGCGCCAGCTGTCTACAGAGTCATTCACGTAGATTAACGTAAGGATGAGCGCTAATCCGAGCGCGAATAGGAAAAAGCGTGTATCTGAAAGAAATCCCAGAACCTCTGTTTTCAGCCAGCCACTGAGGATTGCGGCACTGAGAATGCTTCCAACGATGATCAGATAGGTCTCCTGTTTCGTCTTGAAATTACCGCGGAAGATGAAAGCGGTACTCCCCGCTGTGTAGAAGTGATCTTTAATCCACGAAATCACAAATGCGATTAGAAGAATCGCTACCCCTTCCTGTGCCCATTCTAAAGGTTGCTCGAGCACCATTACTGTTAGAGAATAAATGAGACATGATATACTTGTCGGCCTACTTAACACATACAATAGTGAACGGAATGAAGCGCTCTGAAACGTCAGTAGATGCTGTTTTCAGCGTACTTTGGGTACCGAGAATACACTTCTTCAATAAGATCAGAAAGTTGCTTATCGTTATATTCCTGTTTGATTTCTTCTGCGAGTGCCAAAATACGTCGGGCCTCATCCTGAGATAGCTGCTGTTCAACAAACTCCTCACCCGCTTGTTGAATTCTATAATCGTATTTCGTTTTATCGCGACCGATCTGTTCTTCCTGGTCATCTATCATATCTTCTTCTGCAAGAAAATCAAGATCATCATAGACTTCTTTCGAGAAAGGCCCATAATCGTATGCAATAAAGTCATAATTACTAGACTTTAATGGATTGTCATCAATCTCCTGGAAGCGCTGCTGCATCAGAAAGATCATTTTCTGCAAACGAGTTCGTCCCTCAATTGGCTCTCCACCATCAGCGTACATCAGCGCGAGAGGGAGCAATTTCCTATGCATGGGCGTCGAACTCTTCTGCGTCGTTAAATATCTCTTCGAACTCCCTCGTGAAAACACTTGCCATCGTTTCATCGCTAAAGATAATCCCTGTGTTCCCACGGTCAATTTCCATGACAACATGCTCCTGATCAATAACGTAGAAGGTTTGATCTACATCTTGATGAGTCCAGACAGGGATATTGAATGATGTGAATTCTTTAATTTCCTGCTGTCGTGCATTCCATATGACTGGCTTAACATCGACCTCACTATCAGCAAGGCGTTCCAAAATACGAAGATCGCTCGTCTCATACCATCGAGGGTCGGGCTCAAGAGCATACACGCTTTCTTCTGCTTGTTCTAACATTTCCCGGAGTTTTCGAATAGTTCCGGACTGACCACCAAGGACCCAAGACGAGCTCGTAGATTGATCTCTGCTCCGTGGATTGAGCTCATATGCCGTGCCGAGCGTTTCAATCAGTTCAGTAGCTTTGTTGTTGAACTCCTCCTTCCGTTCTCCGATCAGCTTCTCCGGGTTCTGGACGTCATATATTGTTGGATTAGCATCTTGTTCTGTGACAACGCCTTCATTTTTGAGGTCGTCCAGAACGTCATATATTCGTCCTTGGTGAATATCTGTTCTAACAACAATTTCCCGAGCTTCTAGCGGGCCCTCAGCAACGAGACAGCGGTAGGCTGCTGCCTGATACTTCCCCCACCCCATTATATCTTGAAGCGGTTTATCTGCTTTCTCGAGGGTCTTCTCCGGACGACTCATAACAACCACTATAGTTGTTTTTCTAATAAACTTTATTCTTCGTAGTCTAAGAAACTCACACTTGGGTGGTTCAATCTCACTTATATACCCCCAGCGCACGTATCATATACCATGAGTTCCACACCAGAAACGAACTCTGACGACGACGACCAGAACGACGAACGACTCATCAACGCGCTTTCCACGCGCGAAATCCGACGAGGGCTTCTCGACTCGGATATCGACGTGGGCGAGAACGCGGACCGCGAAGAGGTGTTCAATCTCCTCGAGACACACCCTGCGGCAGACCAACTCCGAGAGGACATCGTCGAGGGGGCGAAAAAGCGCATCCTGGAAGATGGGCATGTCAAGCATGACTCCATCGAAGGGACTGGTCAGGGAATTCCGGTCATCAGCGACGCTCTCACTCTGGCCGAGGTGTACTACTACGACTCGTACTTCCAGTACACTGACCACACTGCGCGTGTATACGAAGCACCTGACTTCGGTGGCGTTCTCCGGGACATCGCCGAAGACGCGGACTCACCTGCAGCAGCCCGAAACCTGTTCATGGAGTTCTGTGAATCGGAGGACGTCGACCCTGCATACATCGAAGCGACTGAAGATGTTCCGGCTCCGCTCATCGATAACACCGACGACCAATTCAGCCCCCGTCTCGTGAAGTTCGAGGACGCCAACACCATCTACCTCGAGTACTGGAAGCGCGGAAAGACGATGAGCGAGTTCGACGTTCGGACCGGCGACTACGAGAAAATCAAGACGCTCTACCGCGCGGTCGTTCGTGTCAACCTCGACACTGGACTCATCGAGACGATGGGTGACAACAGCCAACAATCCAATGAACAGTTGGTCAAACGGTTCCTCGGTGAGTTCAGTGGCTCCGACACTGTGCGCCGAATCAACATCCGAGGTCCGGACATCCGGCGGACGAAAAGTGACCTCGCACTCCTCACGAGCCTCAACGAGTTCGTGGGTGAAGAGGCGAAGGTTCGGCTGACTCGCAATCAGAGTGGAAACGTCGAGGCTGACCCGGCTCACGACCAAATGGAAAGCGAGCGCGACTACTCAAAGACCAACTTCCAGATTTTCATCGGAGAGACGGCCGATGGCTGGGAACTGGTCTACCCGAGAGAGCTCGGAGAAGAACCGGACAGCGAGGATGAGGTCACAACGAGTGACGTTCTCACGGCAATCGATGAGTCATCCCGAATCGACTACGAGGACGTGAAGGACCTCACTATCACTCTCGACGGTGAGAAGTCGACGTACCGAATCCAGAAGAAGGACCTCGCCCCGAGCACCAGGGAACAGGTCTTCGACCTCCTCGCTGAGGAACTGGGCTGGATTTCGGACTAAGATGCGATAAGCCAGGGGCTCACAGTGCGGATTTTTATATCGTAGGATACACTGTACATAGGTACAGACACTCGGAACTCGCGCTTGGTACGATGGTACTCCGCGAAATCTCCGATTTCGCACCCTGAGCCTTCCAAGCTCATGGCCCGGGTTCAAATCCCGGTCCGCGCACTTTTCGACGAACGGACGTGAAGAGACCGTACGTGATAGAGGGATTTGAAACACGCGAGCCGCAGCGTCCGAACGAAGTGACGAAGTGAGGGCGACCGTCTCGCAGTCGGGTTCAAATCCCGGTCCGCGCACTTCGCACCGCCTTCAGCCGTCGGAATTGGTTTCACCCCCGATTACCGAGTGGTCGGTCGTCGGTCCCGCCTGACCAGGCCAGAAAATAGCTGCCGGTCAGACGGTAGAGACTGAACCGACGCTGCTCTCGCGGGTCGCCGCGAATCGGCGCGCTCACTCAGTATTGCCAACCCATATGGTTGGCGATAGCCAAACCCAGGCGCATGCGCGAGTTCGCGTTTACGATCGAGTACGACAAGGGGGCGGATCCGCTTATGGACGTTTTCATCGAGTATCCGGACGCCCACGCACGGACGATCTCTTGTCATATGTCTCCGAACGGAGTGTGGCGAGTCGACAGGATTGCCGGTCCGGAGGAGGCCCTCGAGCGGATCGACGAGATCTATACGGCCCCGGAACACTGTAACGAGTGTATCGGCTCGCGCCACTGCCACACCAATTGGGAGCACGAAATCCTCGAATCGAACCCCTCCCGCCGGACGATCTACACCTACCGTCCGTCCGCGAGTGATTGCCATTCGGTGCTCCATCTCGCCTGCATCTATCTCGGTGAGGGCATCGTCCCCGCCGCGGAACGGCGCGGCAATCGCTACGAATGGAGAATACTGATGCGCGACGACGCGGACGCCAGCGGCCTGCACGAGGCGCTCAACGAAGAACTCAGGGACGGACTACGCGTGAACTTCCGCCAGATCGGCGGCCCGTCCTACTGGGCGGAAGAAGCGATTTCGCTCGCCGAACTTCCCCACGAACAGCGCGAAGCGATCGAGGCGGCCGTTCGGTCCGGATACTACGAGACGCCGCGGAACGCGTCGATGGCGGACATCGCCGAGGTGCTCGATATTCCCCGGTCGACGCTCCAGTATCGTCTCCAACGGGCCGAATCGTGGATTATCGGCTGCTTCGTCTCCCGGTCGATCGCCGACATCGGCGACGAGTTCTCTGCGCTCCCGATGGTCACCGAGTTATGAGGGGCCCATCGCCGACCGAACCGTCTCGATACTCTGTTACGGCGCATCCACCAGGAGTTCGGTTCTCGGCTGCCGGCTGCCGTCGGTGGAGACGATACTAGACGTCGTCCCCCTCCGCTACTGCTTCATCGAGGGTAGTGAGGACTAGTCCGGAATCGCCGGGAAGACTTCGGTCGCCAGTTCGTCCATCACATCTCCGGCGGGCCGTTCGTTGTACTTGAGATTGAACAGCAGGTGGTCAACCCCGATCTCGTCAAGCTGGCTGATGTACTCGATGAGCCATTCGCGGCCCGCTCGAAAGCCCTGGTGAATCCGGGACGGCGGCTCCGAGGGGTCGGCGGCGAGGTCGATGTACATCGACTGTCCGAACGGTTTGAACTCGTTCCCGGTCAACTCGCGCCACCGTTCGATGGTGGCGGCCTGGTCGTCGAGCGACTGCATGTAGTACATCCATCCGTCGCCGTTCTCGGCGATCCAGTCCTCCTCCTGTCGCGCATGGCCGGTGATGAGCAGGGGAATCTGCCCGGTCGTCGGCTTCGGAACGAGATCGACATCGCCGTCCATCGTCCCGAACGAGGAGTCGATTTCCGGGAACTCCTCGGACCAGAGGCGTCTGAGCGCGGCGACGCTCTCCCGGAACCGTTCGCCCCGTGCGGTCGGGTCCGTATCGAACGCCTGGTACTCGACGGGGCGGTCGCCGCTGGCGAGCCCGAGGACGAGTCGTCCGTCGGACAGGTTGGTAACGGATGCCGCCGCCTTCGCGACGTGAATCGGATGGCGCAGCGGTAAGACGATCGCACCCGTCGCTAGCGCGATCTCGTCGGTGTGGGCTGCAATATGGCTCAGATACACCCACGGGTCGTAGATCTGACCTGCGTCTCCGAACGAGGGATCGAGCAAGGGAACGTCGCGGAACCAGAGGGCATCGAAGCCTAACTCCTCGGCTCGCTGTGCGAGTTCGACTTGTCGATCCATCGACGGCGTGGTCCCCTCGTACGATTCGAGCGGAAAAATCGCGCCAAACGTAAGCTCGTCCGAATCGTACATCCGTCGGAATCCCGGATGATCGTGTCGATCAGCCATCTGTAGTCACTGTTTACTCCGGATCGAGTTAGACTCTATTTTGGCATATGACGAATCAGACCGCCTCGACGCGTTCGAACAGCGCCGCGCCGATCGTGACCATCACCACCGACGACGCGACGAGAGCGCCGAGATCGAGCAGGACGGAGAACGACGACGTACCGACGAGGACCGCCCGCAGCCCGTCGACTCCGTAGGTCAGAGGATTCACGTACGCCAAGTACCGGACCGAACTCGGCAGTCCCTCGATCGGGTACAGCGCGCCGGAGAGGAAAAACAGCGGGAAGATGACGAACTGGACGATCAGGCCGAACCCCTCGCTGTCGCTGAACTGGGAGGCCAGCGCGATGCCGAAGCCGACGAACGTGATCGCGAGGAGGACCAGAAAGACGACCGCGACCGGCACCGAGAGGAGGCTCACGGGCTCGAACCCCAGCGGAATCGAGAGCAGGAGGATGAGCAGCGCCTGGACGAGCGCCGTCGTCGAGCCGCCGGCGATCCGTCCGAGGACGATCGACGTGCGACTCACCGGTGCGACGAGAATCTCCTTCAGGAAGCCGACCTCCTGGTCCGCGAGGATCGAGAGTCCGGCGAAGGACGCCCCGAAGAGCATCGTGAAGCCGACGATCCCTGGGACGAGGTACTGGAGGTAGTCGACGCCCTCCGGAAGACCGGGGATCGCCGCTCCGCGGAACCCGAAGCCCATGAAGACGAGAAACAGCAGCGGCATCGCCAGCGAGCCGACGATCCGCGACGGCGTCCGGAGGAACCGCTTCGTATCGCGCAGCCAGAGCCCGTAGATCGCCTGCGCGTCGACGAGTTTCACGAGCGGTCCTCCGTGGAGACCGCGCTCGAACGGTCGTCGTGCACGTCCGCTCTCGATTCGGTTCCGGTCGCGGTCGACCCCGACCTGGTCCCGCCGAGCGCAGCCAGGCCCCGGCTCCGACCGGCGCCCGCGGCCGCGCGGTCGCGGTCGGTCAATTCGAGGAAGACGTTCTCGAGGGTCGGCTCGCGGAGGTCGATCGACGTGATGCCCGCGCCCGTCTCGTCGGCCAGGCGGACGAGGGCGGCGATCCGCGCGTCGCCGTCGTCGACCGTGACGTGGACGCCGGATCGGCCGTCGGCGACGGCGTAGTCGCGACACCAGGCCCGGTCGTCGAGGCGGTCGAGCAGCGCGGACGGGACGTCGGATTGCCCCTCGGTCCCGGCCTCGGCCCCGTCGCTCGCGAATTCGAGGGCAACGACGTCGCCGCCCAGTGACTCCTTGAGCGCCGCCGGCGCGTCGATTGCGACGATGTCGCCGTCGTCGACGATTGCCACGCGATCGCAGAGCCGATCGGCCTCCTCGATGTAGTGAGTCGTCAGGACGATCGAGACACCGGCCGCCTCGTTCAGTTGCTCGATGTACTCCCAGGTGTCTCGCCTGGTGCGCGCGTCGAGGCCGACGGTCGGTTCGTCGAGGAAGAGGACCGCCGGTTCGTGCAGCAGGCCGCGGGCGATCTCGAGGCGGCGTTTCATGCCGCCGGAGTAGGTGCCGACGGGGTCGTCGCGGACCGCGGACAGCCCGACGAGCCCGAGGACCTCGTCGATGCGGTCGGCGCGGTCGCTCCGGGCCTGGCCGTACAGCCGGGAGTGGAAGGCCAGGTTCTCGGCGCCGGTTAGCTCCTCGTCGAGGGCGGGTTCCTGGAAGACGATGCCGAGACTGGAGCGGACCGCCCCCTTCTCGGACCGGACGTCGTGGCCGTTGACCGACGCGGTGCCCGAACTCGGCGGGAGGAGCGCCACCAGCATGTTGATCAGGGTCGACTTGCCCGCGCCATTGGGGCCGAGCAGGCCGAACAGCTCGCCGCGCTCGACCGTAAACGAGAGGTCGTCGACCGCGGTGACCCCGTCGAACTCCTTGGTGAGGCCGTCGACGTGAATCGCGTCCATGGAGGGTTACTGGTTCGATAGCTACGGATAAATTATCGTCGATCGTCGCGGGTATTTTCTCGCAACTGCCGATCCGAGAACCACCCGGACGTCGGTCTGCTACAGGGTGGCGTCGGTAGGCCGGTCGCGGAGATCGACCGTCGCGGCGAAGACGACTCCGAGCACGACGCCGAACAGGAGGTGGCCGAGCAGGCTGCCCGCGGCGGCCGTCGGGAACGCCGCGGCTCCGCTACCGCCGACGGCGTTCACCCAGACCGGGAGGACGAGCAGCGGCAGGATCGCCCAGACTGCGAGCCCGAAGACGAACCCGGCGCCGATCAGCCGCGCGACGACGCCGGCCCGGGCGAGGACATCGGTCGCGACGTCGGTCCGAAGCACGCCCAGAATCGGATCGCGCGTGACGAGCATGCCGAACGCGACGCCGAGGACGATTCCGTGTGCAATGTGAACGGCCCAGCCGACGGCAGTCGTCGGTTCGAGCCCGTAGATGGCGGGGATAGCGCCCGCGAGGATTTCGGGATCGAGCAGCCACATGAGGATCCCGAAGGCGATCGCGCCGAGGGCGCCGCCGAGTACACTCCCGACGATCCAGCCGGTGCTGCCGCGCAGGCCGAACGCGGCCACGGTATTGGAGTCGCTACTCATCGGTCGGCGCTACGCCGAACGAGCCCAAAAGTATTGGTTAGGTTAGGCATTCGGCATCTCAGGTTGGCCGGAACGTTCCGATCCGTGCATTGTTGTACCTCGCCCGGCAACTCCCGCCGTGGAGTACGACCTGCTTGGCTGGCCGCCGGACGGCCCGAAACTCCGGCTCGATCACGAGCGGTTCAGCTACGCCGGCAAGTTCGTCATGACGAACACGGGGAAGGCGGTGGCCCGGACCGACGACGGCGAGATCGTCGCGGCCGTCGCGTTCAACGAGGACCGCACCGACGCCGACGCGCTGTGGCTGCGCTACGTCACCGTCGACCGCGAGCGCCGCGGCGAGGGGATCGGGCCCGCGCTCCTCCGGCGGGTTCGGGACCGGGCGATCGAACGCGGCTACGACCGGCTCCGGATCGCCGTCAACAACCCGTTCGCCTACGAGGCGCTCTACCGGACCGGCTTCGCCTACACCGGCGAGACGACAGGTATCGCCGAACTCGTCCTCGAGTATCCAACACCGGGTTCGGACCCGGGCGACGACCGAAACCGATCCGCTCGCGAACGGTACCAGGCCGGCCTCGACGAGTTTCGCGAACGCGACCTCTCGGACGAGGAAGCGGCGTTCCTCGAGTCCCGTCGCGGGAGCGAACCGCCCGAGCGGGACCCGACCGGCGAGTGAGCGGGCCGATTATCGCGTCGCGCGTCGGCGCGCAGCGTCGCGACGAGCACCGACGAGGCGACTGCGAAGCCAACGATTCAAATCCCGGTCGACCCAAGTGACCGGCAATGGGAAACGCTGCACTTCGGGACATCGCCGTCATCGAGGAGATCCCCTTCGCGGACGTCGAGGGCGTCGTCGCCGTCGACGCGCACAACTGGCTCTACCGGTACCTGACCACGACGGTCAAGTGGACCGATAGCTCGAAGTACACGACCGCGGACGGGTCCGAGGTCGCCAACCTGGTCGGCATCGTCCAGGGGCTGCCGAAGTTCTTCGAGAACGACGTCACGCCGGTGATGGTCTTCGACGGCGGTCCCTCGGAACTGAAGACCGACGAGATCGAGTCCCGCCGGGAGCAACGCCGCAGCTACGAGGAGCAACTCGAGACCGCCCGCGAGGAGGGCGACGAGGTCGCCATCGCGCAACTCGAATCGCGCACGCAGCGGCTGACACCGACGATTCAGGAGACCAGCCGGGAACTGTTCCGACTGCTCGACGTGCCGATCGTCGAGGCGCCGGCCGAGGGGGAGGCCCAGGCCGCCCACATCGTCCGGCGCGGCGACGCCGACTACGTGGGCTCGGAGGACTACGACGCCCTGCTGTTCGGCGCGCCGCTGACGCTGCGCCAGCTGACGAGCAAGGGCGATCCCGAGCTGATGGACCTCGACGCCACGCTCGAGCACCACGACCTCACGCTCGAGCAGCTGATCGACGCGGCGATCCTCATCGGGACGGACTTCAACGAGGGCGTCTCCGGCATCGGTCCCAAAACGGCCATCTCGGCGATCACCGAACACGGCGACCTCTGGAGCGCCCTCGAGGCCCGCGGCGCCCACATCGAGCACGGCGACCGCGTCCGACAGCTCTTTCGCGACCCGAACGTCACCGACGACTACGAGTTCGACCCGACGATCGATCCGGACCTGGCGGCCGCGCGGGAGTACGTCACCGACGAGTGGGCCGTCGACCCCGACGAGGTCGAGCGCGGCTTCGAGCGCATCGAGGAGAGCGTCACGCAGACCGGACTCGACCGCTGGACGTGAGGACGACGGCGGACGCCGCCGCTCGCGTCTTGTCGGTTGCTCGCAGCACCGGTAAGGGGGTCGCCGGACGCAGGACCGAAGGGGCGCCCGCTCTTTCCCTCCCCCGATGAAAGCCTACGAAGTTCAGGAAGCCACGAGCGACTACGAGGGTGTCGTCCGGACCGACCGCGACCGTCCCGAGCCGGCCGCCGACGAGGCGCTCGTCCGAATCCGCGCGGCCTCGCTGAACTACCGCGACCTGGCCATCGCGAACGACGACCTCGCCTATCCGGGCGCGTCGCTGCCGGTCGTCCCCCTCTCCGACGGGGCCGGCGAGGTCGTCGCGGTCGGCGACCGGGTCGACCGCCTCTCGGAGGGCGACCGCGTCGCGACCCCCTTCGCCCCCGACTGGATCGACGGCGAGGGCACGCCCGAGAAGATCGCCCGAACCGCCGGCGGAAACATCGACGGCGCGCTCGCCGAGTACGTCACCTTCCCCGCCGCGAGCCTCCCGATTCTCCCCGATCACTTCTCCTACGAACAGGGTGCGACGCTGTCGTGTGCCGGCCTGACCGCCTGGCGAGCCCTCGTCGAGGACGGCGATCTCACCGCCGGCGAGACCGTCCTCGCGCTGGGAACCGGCGGCGTCTCGACGTTCGCGCTCCAGTTCGCGACGGTGCAGGGGGCCGAGGTCGTCGTCACCTCCTCGAGCGACGAGAAGCTCGAGCGCGCCCGCGAGCTCGGCGCCGCGGAGACGATCAACTACGAAGAGAACCCCGACTGGGGCGAGACCGTCCGGGAACTGACCGGCGGCGGGGTCGACCACGTCGTCGAGGTCGGCGGGCCGGGCACGCTCGAGCGTTCGCTGGCGGCCGCCGGGGTCAACGGCCACGTCCACCTCATCGGCGTGCTCGCCGGTCAGGACGGCCTGGTCCATCCGGGCCCGATGTTGCACAAGTCGCTCACCGTCGAGGGCGTGATGGGCGTCGGCAGCCGCGCGATGTTCGACCGGATGAACCGCGCCATGGAAGCCACCGAGCTGGAGCCGGTGATCGACCGCGTCTTCGACTTCGACGAGGTGCGGGAAGCCTACCGGTACCTCGAGGCCGGCGAGCACCAGGGGAAGGTCGTCGTTTCGCTCGACTGAGCGGGTCGGTCGCTGCGACTCGCCGCTGGCTCGCCGATCACCGATCGGGCCGAAACCGGTCCGGAAGGGCCTCACGGTACGCGAGCCCCACCGCGTCTTCGACGCCGCTGACGGCGGAGAGATAGCCGATCCCGACGCTCGTTTTCACCGCCTTGGCCGGCCGTCCGGTGAGGACGCGCTCGCCCAGCGTCGCGACCGCGTCGTCGCCGACGCTGACCGCCCAGCCTGGCGACTCGAACGAGAACGTCGCGAGTTCGGGCTCGGATCGGTCGGACCCGGCTTCACCGGCGGCGACCGATCCACCGGAACCGGTCCCGGTCTCGGTCGCCGCGATCCGAGAGATGTTCTCGGCGACCGTCTGCGCCTCGCGGACGGCGGCCTGGGCGCTCGCCGGGACTCGCTCCCCGTCGGCGTCGATCACGCTGACGGCGTCGCCCAGCGCGAACGTCCGCTCGTCGAGTCGGAGGTCGCCGTCCACGGGGGGTCGCTCCCCGGACAGCGCGTCGGCTCCGCGGAGGCCGCCGGTCCAGACGAACTGCTCGTACGCGACACGCTCGCCGGACTCGAGGTGGACGTGCGCCTCGTCGGCCCGCACGACGGTCGCCCCGGTCCGCACGTCGACGGCCTGGTCTTCCAGCGCGGCCCGAACCGCTCGCCGGAAGTTCGCCGGGAAGTTCGGCGCGACGCGCTCGAGTCGTTCGAGGATCGTGATCGTCGCGGCGCTGCCCTCCTCGCGGGCGAGCGCCGCGAGTTCGCCCGCGACCTGGACACCCGAGAGGCCGGCGCCGACGACGACGATCCGAGGGCTGGAGTTGGAGCCGCCGGTACGGAACGTTTCGAGCGCCGTCCGCCGAATCCGATTCGCGTGGACCAGGCGCTTGAGCGGCGTCGCGTGCTCGCGAACGCCGTCGATGCCGTAGTAGGCCGTCCGGGCGCCGAGACAGACCGCCGCCAGGTCGTAGGAGAGCGAGCCGGACGAGAGGGACACCGTGCGCTCGTCGAGATCGACGGCCTCGGCGCGGGCGACGCGGACGGCGGCTCGATCGAGCACCGCCGGCAGCGGAATCGTGATCGCCGCGGCGAGTTCCGGCCGTCGAATGACGCGGTGGAGTTCGTGCTGGACCAGGTGATCCGGGGTGGCGTCGACCAGGGTGAGGTCGACCTCGTCGGGGAGGTCCCGCTCGAGCAGCCGCGTCAGGGTCAGTCCCGCGTACCCCGCTCCGAGAACGACGACGTGCATACGACCGGATTCGGACTCGAAGCGTATAGAAATAGATGGGGCCGTCGGTCGGGACAGCTGTGTACCCGACAGCGGAACGGTAGCGACCCGGACCGCGGGCGGCTCGCGGTTCGGTCGAACTGAACGCACCGCGCCGCGCTCACTCGTCGGGCACTGTGTGCTCGTGGGAGCGGGGATCCTCGTCCGGTGCCGAAACGTCGACGCGACCGGCCCCGGTGACGACGACGGAACAACCGCTGTACCGGAACTGCACGCGGAGCTCTCGCGACCCGGAACGAACGATCGAATTGAGGGCTTCGGGTTCGATCACGTCGTAGAGCGGCGGTTCGAAATCGATCGGCGACGTGTCGTACGCGGTCGCCACGGCGTCGACGACCGCCTGGCTCGGCGAGCAATGCTCATCAGAAGGTGGACAGCTGTCGGTCATCGCCCTGGCTAGCGGAGACGCGTCCTAAAATATGTTGGAGATTAGATAAATTTTCGCGGGGACTTGAACCCGACGGTAGATTCCTCGGAACAGCACCAGTCTTCGGGGAAAGTGACGCGAAACTCACGCGTCGTTCGTATACTTCCTTCCGAGGTGGTTGAACGTCCGGTTGTTCTCCTCGACGACGACGCTCGTCGTCGTAATTTCGATGCCGAGGTCGTGGAGTTCGTCGGCGACCGCCTCCGCTCGGTCCTGAGATCGGGTGACGAGTTCCACGTGGAGGTCGTCTTCGTCGGTCAGCAGCCGCCTGACGGTGATGACGTTCTCGATGTCGCTCACCTTTGCGACGATGTCCTCGTCGCTCGCGTGGACCGTCCCGACGAGGAGCATCCGCTGTTCGAACCCGGCCTTCTCGTAGTCGATCGCGGGCGCGTATCCCGCGATGATCCCCCGCTCCTCGAGGTCGTTGATCCGGGAGGCGACAGTGCTCGCGGCGAGATCGACCTGCTCGCCGATCGATTCGGTCGTCGCGTTCCGGGCGTCGTCCTGAAGGGCGTGGAGGATCGCCATGTCGATCCTATCGAGATCCGCCATCAGTGTTCACTACGAGTAACCTACGTCAACGATCCATATGACTCTTCAGGCGTTCTTATTTGGAAAATCGGCAGTTGCAGCCGGCGATCACCAGCAGCCATCGCGATCGATCGACGACTCGGCGGTCACGACTCCGTCCGGAGAGCGGAGGCAAATTCGGGAGCTTCGCGGCGGAGAGTGGAGTTCCGGCTCTCAGAACAGGTGCTTGTCCTCGTCGAGCAGCTTCGCGGGTCCGCCGACGTCCCAGACGGTCGTGGAGACGCCGCAGTCGGCGACGGCCTCCTCGACCTCGTCGACGTGTTCCTCGGTGGTGTTGACGTAGACGCTGGCGCCGGTGTCGGTCGAGAAGTAAACGGGGATGTCCTCCTCCTCGCGGAGTTCGCGCACGCGGTTGAAGATCGCCAGGGTGGCCGGCTGCCAGTAGATCCACCCCTCGGGACCGGTCATCGTCGTCGCCGCGAGCGAGAGCGAATCGTGTTCGGCGAGTTCGAACGCGCGATCGAAGTCGTTCTCGCGGAGGGCGTCGCGCATCTCGGCGATCTGGCCGTGAATGTGAGCGTTTCGAGCCTGGAACATGTGGCTGTCGGCGGCCTCGCGGTGGGCGTCCTCGGTCTCCTTGTGGTAGGGGACCAGGCCGACGACGATTTTGAGGTCCTCGTGGAGGTCCGACGGGATGCGCCGGGAGCGACAGTCCTCGTCGTTGAGGCCGGTGTGGAGCTGCGAGAAGGCACCGGTGACCGCGCGCGCGGCGGAGGCGGAGCCGACGCGGGCGATCGTGGAGATCACCTGCTTGGAGGCGTCGATTTCGGCCGCCTCTGCCAAGGCCATCGCGGCGGCCGCGAAGCCGGACGAGGACGAGCCGAGTCCGACGTTAGAGGGGAAACTGTTCTCGCTCTCGAGGCGGACGGGGTAGACGGTGTGGGCGGCGTCGGACAGCGAGCGAGCCTTCTCGACGACGGCCTCGACCCGTTCGTACGCGCGTCCGTCGAGTTCCTCGCCGTCGACGACGAACGTGTCCTCCTCGTAGTCCATCGAGAACTCGACGGTCGTCCGAGTGTGGCTCGGCGCGGTGCAGACGCTGATACTATCGTGATAGGGGAGTCGCTCGATCTCGTCGCGCATCCCGTGATACTTGACTAACCCCTGAATGGGGTGGGCCATCGCCGTGGCTTTCATACCCTGATACGTGGCTGAGGGCCGCTTAAAGCTCACGGCATCCTTCTGGACCCCGTTATCGGGCCGCTCGGGCGCTCAATCGCCGCGTACGTGTTCATCTCCGCTGTCCACCGTCCCGCCGCCCTACCGCCCTCTCGATTACTGCTCCGTCGCGTCAGCCGCGTCGTCCGCATCGACGTCGGCCCCGCTCGCGTCCCCGCGGCCGCCAGGCGACTCGTCGCGCTGCCGTTCCGAACCGAACGGCTCAAATGCGCGCTCTCCAACGGATTCGGCATGGGAACCCCGCTCGAGACCCGCGCCGACCAGGCGGCGGAAGTCATCGATCGCCTCGAAGACGCGTACCCGGACTCGACGATCTCGCTGCGGTACTCGAACCGGCTGGAGCTGCTGATCGCGGTGATCCTCTCGGCCCAGTGTACCGACGAGCGGGTGAACAAAGAGACGAAACACCTCTTCGAGAAGTACGACGGGCCCGAGGACTACGCGAACGCGCCCCAGGAGGAGCTCGCGGAGGACCTGAACTCGATCACCTACTACAATAATAAGGCCAAGTACATCCGCAGCGCCTGCGAGACCATCGTTGAGGAGCACGACGGCGAGGTGCCGGACACGATGGACGAGCTGACGGAGCTTTCCGGCGTCGGCCGGAAGACAGCGAACGTCGTCCTCCAGCACGGCCACGACGTCGTCGAGGGGATCGTCGTCGACACGCACGTCCAGCGGCTCTCGCGGCGGCTCGGACTGACCGAGGAGGAGTATCCGGAGCAGATCGAGCAGGACCTGATGGGGATCGTCCCCGAGGGCTACTGGCAGCAGTTCACCCACCTCTGTATCGATCACGGACGGGCGACCTGTACGGCCCGCAATCCCGACTGCGCCGACTGTGTCCTGGCGGACGTCTGTCCGTCCGCGAAGGGCGACAGCGAGATCGATCTCGCCTCCGGCGAACCGTGGTAATCAGCCGGTATCGGCGCTGCTGACCCGATATCACCGACACGCCGACCCTCGCAAGCCCAACGCCTTTTCAGGGACCGACGATACCCTCAATCGGGATCACTATGTCCGACAACACCGACGAACGCGAGAACACCGGCAAGGACGAACACGGACGGGACGTCGAGCTCGCAAAAGAGAAGAGCGACCCCGAGGAGGCTCGAGACGAGGAGGAGCTCACCGAGGAAGAGAAGGAGGCCCGCGAGCGACAGGACGAGGAAGAACGACGTCAGGATATCGAGCAGCAGTCCGCGGAACGAGAGGCCGACGCCACCGAGAACGCGAACCCGGACCACCACCGAGACGAGCCACCGTACAACAGCTAACCTCGCTCCCGGCGCGATCGATTTCGCGTCCGCCCGTCCGACGGTAGCCAACGGCCGGTGGATCCCGCGTTTTTCGGCCGTTCCCGCTCCGTCCGAGGGACTGCTCTATCGTGTTACAATTCTGAATATCCTGGAACGACCAGCGTCGGGAGCGTTCCGACGACCGAGACGGTGACCCGGGAGTCGACGGTAACCGTTCCGACCGACCGGCCGTCGGCCACGAGGGTGACATCGCCCTCGTCGCGTTCGACCGTCACCGCGAGGTCGTCGTTCGGCAGCACCCACCGCCTGGTCTGGGTCACGAAGGGAGCGATCGGTGCGACCGCGAGCGCGTCGAGGGCCGGCGAGAGCTGGGGTGCCTCGACGGCGCTCGCGTAACCGTGGCTTCCCGCGGGCGTCGCCGCGACGACGCCGTCGGCGCGGAAGGTCGCGACGTCGGACCCCCGGCTTCGGACGCCGTACTCGGAGATCCGGGCCGGCTCGTCGGTGACCAGGGTCACGTCGAACAGCGCGCGTTCGTCGACGGCGGACGCGGAATCGGGGTCGTGGTCGTCAGCGCTCCCGGACTCGAGGGTAACGCCCAGCACGGATCGCGGCCGTCGGGCGACGTCCCCGTCGAGGACCGCATCGAGCGCGGCGACCAGGCCGTCGCGGACGACCGACTCGATTCCGGAGACGGGGCCAACCGGGAGAATCGGCGTGTCGACGCCGGTGCGGGCGGCCGCGGCCAGGGCGGCCTCGCCGGCCGTAACCAGCACCGACGGGTCGGCCGCGAGCACCTCCTCGAGATCGCCGCTGACGTGGGTCGCATCGACAGTCGAGAGCGTCGACGGGTCGATCGCGTCGATGTCGGCGCTCCCGCTCCGGTCAGCGTCGGTCGCCTCCCCCTCGCGATCGACGACGCCGACGACGGGGTCCTCGCCCGCGCTCCAGGCGGCATCCATGCCCGTCAGTTCACACGGGCCGCTCAAAAGCGTACGGTTGTCGGGCGCGCTCGCGTGCCGGCGTCCGATCGTCGCTCGCCTCGACGACGTCGACGATGGGTCGACGGCGCCTACGCGTCGTAGGGCCAATCGCCGGTGATCCGCATCCCCTCTGCGAGGTCCTGGGATTCGAGATCTTCGACGATGGCCGCGGGCTCCCGGTGGTCGATCGTCACGTCCTCGCGGGCGAGTTCGACGACGTACTCGGTCAGGAGGATCGCCTGTTCGCGCAGCGTCCGGGGTTCGAGTTTCTCGATCGTATCGGCGAAGGTATGACCCCAGCCGCGGCCGACGTCGTCCGCGGTCGACTTGACGTGACAGCCCGGGACGCCCCACTTGACCAGCGACCAGTGGTCGCTGTGTGGTCCGACCTGCGGCACCGTCTCGATCGGGTGGTCGTAGCGGTCCGCGACGTCGGTCGCCGCGTTCCGGAGCGCGTCGAACCCGTGCGTGACGATCGAGAGGGTCCGATTCCGGACGACGCCGTCGCTGTTGACGACCGCCTTGATCGACTCGAGGTCCGCCCGATCGGCGTAGCGTTCGGACCCGACCAGGCCGACCTCCTCCGCGCCGAAGGCGACGAACTCGACGCGGGTCTCGAGTTCGTCCTCGCGGGCCGCCAGGGCGGCGGCGAGTTCGACCACCATCGCGGTCCCCGCGCCGTTGTCCATCGCGCCCTCGGCAATGTCGTGGGCGTCGACGTGGCTCGTCACGAGCACGCGCTCGTCGGTGTCGGGGCCGAGTTCGGCGCGGACGTTCTGGCTCTCAGCGTCGTGAATGTCCGCCTCGACGGAGACCGTGATCGACTCGCCGTCGAACCGCCTGGCCAGGCGCGCGCCGACCTCGTTCGAGACGCCGACGGCGGGGATCTCACCGATCGGATCCTCGTCGGTGCCCACGCTGCCGGTCGGCGGCAGACAGCCCTCGACGTGGTTGCGGTAGACGAAGCCGACGGCGCCGTTTTCGACGGCGTGGTAGTACTTCTCCCGGCGGTGGACGTACCGGTCGTAGTAGTCCGGGATGTCGCTGCGGACCATCACGATCGCGTCCTCGACGTCGGTCGACTCGAAGTCCTCGGGGAGGCCGTAGCCGAGGTCGAGAAGCGGCGCGCCGACGCGCTCGGACGGACTGCGCGGCAGGGCGATGCAGTCCTGGGTCGTGTCGCCGGCCGTGATCGCGCTGTCGCCGCGCGTCCAGCCCTGAATGTCGAAGGTGTCGAGGCGGGCGTTTCGCGCGCCGGCGTCGGCCAGCGCGTCCCGGGTCAGTTCGGCCGCCTCGCGTTCGCCCTCGCTGCCGGCCATGCGGTTCCCGACGTCGACGAGGGCCTCGAGGTGGTCCCAGCCGACGTCGCTGGTGAAGATCGTGCCGATCCAGTCGGACATGAGTACGGCTGCAACGTGGCGACACTGCCGTGTAACGGTTCCGCTCGCCCGGGCCGGCGGCCGCGAGAACGCCGCAGTAGTTTGTCCCTGTTGTTGACACGACTAACTGCGAATCTTTTTTAGCCCGCTCCCTCTCGGATCGGGTATGCGGGAGACGCTTGCCGATTGGCGGCCGGCCATCGACGAGGCGATCGCCGACCTGGTCCCACGCGAGATCGACGCCGACTACCTCGAATCGTTCTTCGGCGCACCCACCTACGAGTACGATCCGGCGGGGATCCAGCACGCGCTGTCGACGCCGCTGTGGGATCTGCTCGACCGCGGCGGAAAGCGGTGGCGCGCGGTGCTCTTTCTCGTCTTCGTGGACGGATTCGGCGCGGATCCGGCCGAGTACCTACCCTACGCCTGTATTCCGGAGATTCTGCACAACGGCACGATCATCGTCGACGACGTCGAGGACGAGGCCACGATCCGACGCGGCGAACCGGCGTTACACCGCATCTACGGCCGCGACATCGCCCTCAACGCCGGCAACGCGATGTACTTCCTGCCGCTGAAAATTCTGACGCAGGACCCGGCCGACCTCCCGGCCGATCGCCGCCTGGCCGCCTACGAGATGCTGATGCACGAACTCAACCGGACCCACCTCGGCCAGGGGATGGACATCTGCTGGCACAACGAACGCGACGTCCGAATCGGGACCGAGGAGTACCTCGAGATGTGCGCGTGCAAGACCGGCTGTCTCGGCCGGATCGTCGCACGCCTGGCCGCGATCATCACCGACCAGCCGCCCGAAGTCGAGCGGGCCGTCGCCGAGTACGCGGAGCTAACCGCGGTCGCCTTCCAGATCGGCGACGACATCCTGGACGTCGAGAACTCGCTGGGCCGGGCCGGCGAGTTCGGCAAGGAGTTCGGCAACGACATCCGCGAGGGCAAGAAGACGCTGCTGGTCATCCACGCCCTTCAGGAGAGCGACGCCGAACAGGCACAGCGGCTACAGGAGATTCTCCAGGCCGACACCACCGCCGACGACGAGGTCCTCGAAGCCCTCGCGATCCTCGAGGACGTCGGCAGCATCGAGTACGCCCGGGAGCGTGCGCTCGACCTGGCCGCCGAGGCCCGAGCGGCGATCGCGGACCTGGACTTCGACGACGAGACGGCCTGGAAGCTCGACGAGTTCACCGAGTTCGTCATCGAGCGCGACGAGTAACGAGCCGACCGGCGTTCCGAATTCGCTCGCCTGCTTCCTCCTTGATTTCGATCATCGTCTCCATCCCCGGAACAGTCACAGCTGCCGAACGGCAGGGTCAGATACTACCCCCTGGACGTGGAAGGTCGGGTATGGCCGATCACTCGAGGCGGACCGAACCCGAGACCGACCGGACCGACGCCGCGACCCCGTGGCCGCTGCTCGTGGCCGTCGGCCTGGTCGGCTCGGAGGTCGGTATCGTCGTCGATCTCACGCCCGTCGCCGTCGGCGGCCTGGTGATCTTCGCCGCGAGCGTCGCCGGCATCCTGGCGGACGCCGACTACGTCGACCGCCCGCTCGCGCTCGCGGCCAAATTCGGCGCCGCGTTCGTCGCCGTCGGCGCGGTGTTGATCGCCCACGCGACCGGGACGGTGCCGATCGGGCTCCTCGATCCGCTGTCCGGCCTGGCGAGTCGCGGCGCGGCGTTAGTTGTCGCCGGCGTGGTGACGACGGTCGGGGCCGGGCTCCTGCGGTCGCGGCGCGCGTAACACAAGGTACCGAGTCGAAACCGACCCGAAAGCGACCGATCCATCCGAGTAAGAGAGACCCCTCCGAAACTAGTTTCAATCCATGAGCAGACGCGCCTTCGACGCGGAAATCGCGCTCGACCTCACAGTCAACCTGATCCCGTTCCTGATCATCGGGTTCTTCGTCGTCGTCTTCGCGGTGTTCAACCCCTGGGGATTCGACCCGCTGCAGTCGACGGTCCAGTTTGCCGTCCTGATCGTGACGATGGGGACGCTCGCATTCGTCACCTACTACGCAGCCAGGGCGATCGAGACCGACGACCACACGCGACACGACACGTCCGAGACGTGACGGCTGAACCCGTGTCAGTTGATGATGAGGACGAACCCGGTTAGCGCCATCAGGATCGCGATCCCGACCAGCAAGAGTAAGAACAGTTCCTTCTCTTCCATAGTCGCTCAGTCACCGTCGCGGCGCAAAAACCTACTTCCTGAGCGACGTACCGGCAGTCGTGTTCGACGATCGAACGATGGCGGGCCGGGGCGTCGTCGTCGGCCTCGGGCTCGCGTTAGTCGCCGCGACCGCCGCCTTCGGGGCCGTACTCGGCGCGACGCTCCCGGGACGGACCGGGCTCGAGGAGATCACCGTCCTCACGCTCGCGGTGCCGGTCTCGCCGGTCACGCTCGCGATCTACGGAGCCGTGGCCGTGGGCGGCCTGCTGATAGCGATCGGCGCCGTCGTCCGCGTCCTCTCGCGGTTCGACGAGGACGCCGTAGAGTCGTGATCGGGACCCGACACCCGACGGCCGCGACGGGCTCGAGACGCCCCGTCAGGCCAGGCCGATCTGCTCGCTGTAGGCGCCGTACTGATCCTCGAAGACGCCCATGATCTCGCCCATCGTGGCGTAGGCTTTCACCGCGTCCACGATGAACGGCATCGTGTTCTCGCCACGTTCGGTGGCCTGACGAAGGTCCTCGAGCGCGTCCTCGACGGCTGCGTCGTCCCGCTCGGCCGTGACGTCCTCGAGCCGACCGAGTTGGCGCTCCGCGGTGGTCTCGTCGATCTGGAGGATGTCGGGACTGGTGTCCTCCTCGAGGGTGTACTCGTTGACGCCGACGACGACCTCCTCGCCGCGCTCGACGCGCTCCTGATACTCGTAGGAGGCCTCCTGGATCTCCCGGAGGAAGTAGCCGTCGCCGATGCCCGTGAGGATGCCGTCGCGAACGGAGCCGTCGCCCATCTCGCGGATCGCTTCGATGTAGCGCATCGCACGTTCCTCGACCTCGTCGGTGAGCGTCTCGATGGCGAAGGAACCGCCCATCGGGTCGACGATGTCCGCGGCGCCGGATTCCTCGGCGATGATCTGTTGGGTGCGCAGGGCGACCCGGACGGCCTTTTCCGAGGGCAGCGCCAGGGCCTCGTCGAAGCTGTTCGTGTGCAGCGACTGGGTCCCGCCGAACACGCCGGCAAGCGCCTGAATCGTGACGCGAACGATGTTGTTCAGCGGCTGTTGGGCGGTCAGCGACTGACCCGCGGTCTGGGTGTGGAACTTGAGCCGCTTGGACTCGTCGGCCTCGGCGTCGTACCACTCGTCCATCACCCGGGCGTAGATCCGCCTGGCCGCGCGGAACTTCGCGATCTCCTCGAAGAAGGAGTTGTGGCAGTTGAAGAAAAACGACAGGCGCGGCGCGAACTCATCGACGTCGAGCCCGCGGTCCATCGCGTCCTCGACGTAGCCGAAGCCATCCGCGAGCGTAAAGGCGAGTTCCTGAACCGCCGTCGACCCCGCCTCGCGGATGTGATATCCGGAGATGGAGATCGGGTGGAACTTCGGCGTCTCCGCGGTACTGAACTCGACGACGTCCGTCACGAGATCCAGCGAGGGCTCCGGCGGAATCACCCACTCCTTCTGGGCGATGAACTCCTTGAACATGTCGTTCTGGAGGGTCCCGCGCAGCTTCTCGCGGGGGACGTCCCGCTGGTCGGCCAGCGCGACGTACATCGCGTAGATCACCGGCGCGGAGGGGTTGATCGTAAAGGAGGTCGAGATCTCCTCGAGGTCGATTCCGTCGAAAAGGATCTCCATGTCGCGGAGGGTATCGACGGCGACGCCCTCCCTGCCGATCTCGCCCTCGCTCATGGGGTCGTCCGAGTCCAGCCCCATCAGCGTCGGCATGTCGAAGGCCACCGAAAGCCCGGTCTGGCCCTCGTCGATCAGGTAGTGAAAGCGCTCGTTGGTTTCCTCGGCCGTCCCGAAGCCGGCGAACTGGCGCATCGTCCACGTCCGCCCGCGGTACATCGTCGGGTACGGCCCGCGAGTGTACGGCTCCTCGCCGGGGAACCCGAGGTCGTCGAGGTAATCGAGGTCCGAGACGTCCTCGGGCGTGTACAGCCGGTCTACCTCGTGGTTCGAGACCGTCGCGAACCGCTCTCGTCGCTCGCCGTGGCGCTCGAGCGTCGGCGCTACCGTCTCCGCCTCCCACCGCTCGCCGGCGTCGCGGATCTCCTCAAGTTCCTCATCATCGTACATGGTCGTAATATTTGCCGACAGAGCTATGAAGGTTCGGGCGCGACCGGTCGCGCTGAGAACGCGTCCGTTGTAGCCCACCCTCGGTCAGTTTCACTCTCGATCCGGTCCCGGAGGCGGTCAGATCCGGAGGTGTTCGCGCCCCGCTACCAGGCTGTCGTAGGCCCAGTCGATATCGACGCAGCGCTTCGGCGTGTCCGCCAGGCCGTCGCGACTGACGACTTCGACGGTACGGTTGCGCGCATCGGACGTGAACGGCGCGGCGGCCATGACCGCGGCGACGTCGGCCCGCGGGATCGATCCCGAGACGGAGTCGCCGCCTTCGCCGGCGATGACCTCGCCGCTAGGTGGGTCGTTCGTGAGTTTTCCCGGGCGGATAATCGTGTATCCGAGTCCGGACCGGCGCAGTGCCGTTTCGGCGTCTTGCTTGGCCCGCAACGTTCCTCGAACGAGGAGCCTGGTGGGCAGCGACAGCCCCGCTTTCGAGTTCCCGACGCCGATCGCGCTCTCGAAGACGAAGTAGGACACGTCCGCCGCGATCGCGGCGGTGACGAGGTTGATGACGCCGGTTCGATCGACCAGTTTGCTGCCGGTCACGTGGCGCAGGCCAGGCGACGTTCCGAGCGCGCAGTAGACGATGTCACAGTCTTCGACGGCGGCCACGGCGTCGGCGGACTCGAAGAAGTCGGCGACGATGACCTCGTCGGCTCCGTGGCGTTCGAGGGTGTCCGCGGCCGCGTACGATCGCGTGGTCGCGCGGACGGCGATCTCGGTCGGCCGCAGGACGGAGAGGAGTTCGATCCCGGTGTCGCCGCTGGCACCGGCGATGAGGATGCGGTCAGGTGTGCGTGATCCAGCCATCGAGCGAGGTACCGCACGGACACGGAAAACGGTCACCAGCGGTCGGCCGGACTGACTGTCCGCGGTCGGCAACTATGAGACGCCGTCGAAAATCGCCGCGGCCACAGGCCGTCGGACGCCCGATCGCCCGAGCGGTCCTGGGTTCGGCGCTGTCCGTCTGCGGCACCAGCCCGGCTACGGCTCCGCTCCGCCGTTGGACTGGAGCCGTTTCGTCGTCTGGACTAGCGGGTGGCGCGCGTAGTCGACCACTTCGATGTCGTCGATCCGTTCGAGCTCTTCCTTCTCGGCCGTCCGGGCCATGCCGAGGTCGATCTCGTCGTCGACGACGATGACGTAGGCGTCCATCTCGTCGATCCCCAGGCGGTCGGCCGCGAGCACGCGGTGATGACCGTCGGCAAGCAGGAGGGTCCCGGCGTTGTCGATGACCACCAGCGGTTCGGCCAGGCCGCGCTCGAGTTCGTACCGGCGGCCCTCGAGTTCGTCGGCGTACACGCGGCCCTGGGTGGGCGTGAGGTCGGCGAGGGGGACGGTCCGTCGTTCCTCGCGCAGGTCGACTTCGTGGATCTGTTCTAAGGTCCGCTTCAGTTTGCCGACCTTCTCGGGGGTCGCGCGCTCGATCTGGCTGCGGATAACGTCGGCGTTGGAAATGATGCCGACCAGGTTGCCCGCGTCGTCGACGACGGGAAGCTTCTGGATGCCCGATCGGAGGATGACACGGGCGGCGTCGGTGACCTTCATGTCGGGGTGGGCGACCAGAAGATCGGTCGTCATGACCCTGAAGATCGGATCGGTGTCGTCCGCGAGCAGCAGGTCGCGGGCGCTGATGAAACCTTCGACGCGTCGGCGCTCGCAGACGGGGAAGCCGCTGTGTTCCTCGCTCTCGTCGATTCGCGTCGCGACCTCGCCGACGGTCTCGTCGGGCGATACCGTGACGACGTCGCGCGTCATGTAGTCCTTAACCCGGGGCTTGGTCCGGTCCGACACGACCTCCATACGCTGACGAACGGGCGCCGCGCGCAAAAGCACTGTCACTGGCGCCGGTCTCCGACGCCGGGCGTGCCCGGCACGGAAGAGGGGCCGACGGAACGAGGGAGGACGAGCGGGACGTGACGGGTCAGGCGGACTCGGATCCCGACTCGCCGTCGCCGGCGTCGCTTCGTTTCGTGAACAGCCACTCGCTGGTCTGGTCGTAGGCGTCGACGGGAGTGCCGGGCCGCGTCTCGATGGCCTCGAAGAACCGGTTGGTGATGACCTCCTCGACGACGCTGACGATCGACTCGACCTCGTCCTCGTCGACCACTTCCTCGTCCTCGTCTTCGTCCGCGCTCCCGAGGATCCCGATCTCGAGTTGTGCGCCGGCCATATCGGCGTGGCCGCCGGCGCTGCCGATCCGCTCGAACGCGTCCCGGAGTGTCTCGCCGAGGTCGACGTCGTTGGCCCGCGAGCGTGCCGAGACGTAGACCATCTCGTCGTCGAACCCGAAGACGAGCGTCGTCTCGACCCCTTCCATCGCGAGCAGTTGATCGGCCGCCTGGGGAAGGGCGTCGCGGTCGCTGATTCGGCCGACGCTGGCGGCGGCCACCGAACCGCGCTGGATCCGGTTCTTGATCGCCCGCGCGATCGTCTCGAGCGTGTCGCCCTCGAGCGAGGGTTGTTCGATCTGCTCCAACAGCGACGTATCGACGTGGGGACACAGAATCGACGCGGCCCGGAAATCGGCCGGCGAGACCTCGCGGGTGAAGTCGTTCGTGTCGACCCGGATACCGTACAGCAGCGCCGTCGCCGTCGCCGGGTCGAAGGGGATGTCGAACTGATCGACGTACTCCGTCAGGACGGTGCTCGTCGCACCCGCACCCTGCCGCAGATCGACGTACTCGCCGGGGACCGGCCCGCGAGGCGGGTGGTGGTCGATGACGATATCGATGCGAAGGTCCGACGGTAACTGATCGTTGACGCCCGGCCGAGAGTGGTCGACGAGGGCGACGGCCGCGTACTCCGAGATCGACTCGTCGGGCGCGAGGTTGCGCAGATCCAGATCGAGCAAGTTGACCATCGCCCGGTTCTCCTGGTGGGAGATGTCGCCGAAATAGCAGGCGTCGGCCTCGACGCCGACCGACTCGGCGATGTCGACCAAGGCCACCGCGCTCGCGATGGCGTCCGGATCCGGGTTGTCGTGGGTGACGACCGCCAGGCGACCGTCGATAGCCGCGAGTTGCTGTCGGAGTTCGAGGGCGGCCTCGGCGGACGGACTGGCGGTCGCGTCGAGCACGCGGTCGGCCAGGGTCTGTCCCGGGCCGACGACGTGCTCCGCGAGGGCCTCGAACCGCTCGCGGTCGCCCGTCGTCGCGTTACCGCCCAGATAGGCCACGATCGACGCGTCGGGAAACCGGTCGCGCGCGGCCTCGAGCGCGGCCCGGTTGACGTCGGTGCGGTCGCTGGCCACGAAGATCACGTCCGGCATGTCCTCGGTCGCGATGGCCGCGGGATCGCTCGGATCGGCGCTGCGGGCCGGCACGCTCTCGTCGCGCAGGGTCTCGACGACGCTCTCGTCGTCGGTGATCGCGAGCAGCCGGCCGTCGCGCTCGGACAGTCGCTCGGTCACCTGGCGGCAGACGGTCCCGCAGCCGAGCACGAGCCGGAAAACCATGTATCGCGGCTTGTAACCCCGAGCGGTAAAAGGTACCGGGTCAGATCGGACGAAAACGGCGGTCGATCGCGAGCGCTCAGGCGACGACCGCGGCCGCCGCTTCGATCGCGGCGTCGGCGATCGGACTGAACGCCGGCAGGATGAGCACCGTCAGCACCGCTGCGGTGATGACCGCCGCGTAGAGCCCGATCGGCTGGGAGAGGCTGTCGCGGTCGAGGATCGGTTCCTCGATCCACAGCGCCTTGACCAGCCGCGAGTAGTAGTACAGCGAGAGCGCGCTGTTGACTACGAGCGCGGCGGCGACGACGAGCAGGATCGTGTTATCCGCGGCCGCTTCGAGCGTCGCGGTGTACAGCAGGTACTTGCTCCAGAAGCCGCCGAACGGCGGCACGCCGGCGAGGCTGAACATGAACACGGCCATCGCGGCGCAGGCGAACGGCGCCTGCTGCGAGAGGCCGTTGTAGTCCTCGAAGGTGCGGCCGACGCCCCAATACTCGGCTAAGCCGACGAACAGGAACGCGCCGGTGTTCATGAAGCCGTAGACCAGCAGGTGCATCATGGCCGCGCCCATGACGAGTTCGCCGCCGTCGGCCGACAGGCCCGCCAGGCCGATCAGCACGTAGCCGGCGTGGCCGACCGAGGAGTACGCGAGCATGCGCTTGACGTTCTCCTGGGTGGCCGCGGCGAAGTTCCCGACCGTCATCGTGACGATCGCGAGGATGACGAAGGCCCAGGTCCACTCGACGCCGATGACGTCGGTCGTGGCCTCGAGCGGGAACGCGGTCGTGAACACGCGGAACGCGAGCACGAAGCCGGCGGCCTTCGAGGCCGACGAGAGGAACGCCGAGATCGGCGCGGGCGCGCCCTCGTAGGCCTCGGGGGCCCAGAAGTGGAAGGGAACGCTCGCGGTCTTGAACGCGATCCCGCCGATCAACATTAGGATGCCGAGCCCAAGCAGGCCGCCCATCTCGCCGACGTCGCCGAGGGCCTCGGCGATCGCCTCGAGCTGCAGGGAGCCGGTCGCGCCGTAGACCAGGCTGACCCCGTAGACGAAGATCGCCGAGGACAGGGCGCCGATCAGGAAGTACTTCAGGCCCGCCTCGACGCTGCCGCGGTTGTCCTTTAGGATCGCGACCAGCGCGTACGACGGCAGGCTCGTCAGTTCGAGCGCGATGAAGATCGTCACCAGGCTGTTCGAGGCGGCCATGATCGACATCCCGGTCGCCGCGAGCACGACCAGCGAGTAGTACTCGGCCTGGTAGGTGTGATCGCGCAGGTAGTCGTGGCTCGCGACCGCGACGAGGGCGGTGACGACCGCGATGATGATCATGAAGTACAGCGCCAGGCGGTCGACCACGAATTGGCCGCCCATGAGGTCGATGACGCCGTAGTTCTCGATGCCCGTCGCGCCGACGCCGGCGGCGGTGAACCAGACGGCGACGGCCAGCGACGTCAGCGCGCCCACGACGGTGGTACCGGCGAGGATCGTCCGGTTCGTCGAGCGCGGCTTGATGCTGTCGAAGACGAACAGCACGAGCGCCGTCGCCGCGAGGATCAGTGCCGGTGCGAGCGCCGCCCACTCGGGGAGTTCGACGACCGCCATCAGAGATCACCTCCGTTCTCGAGGATCGGATCGACTGCGTCGGTTATCATGTCGAAGATCAGGTCGGGGGCCACGCCGAGGGCGATGATCAGCCCCAGCAACACGACCATCGACGCGACGTCGTGCAGCGGCGCCGTGCCCACCTCATAGTCGGTTTCGAGCCGGTACGGTCCGAACACCGTCCGCTGGAGCGCGAACAGCAGGTAGCCCGCGACGATGACGATGCCGAACATCGCCAGCGAGGTGAACAGCGGCGAGTAGTCGAGCAGTTCGGAGCCGAAGGTCCCGAAGAAGATCGTGAACTCGCCGTAGAAGCCGCTCATCAGCGGCAGTCCCATGTAGCCGAAGGCGCCGGCCACCAGAATGGCGACCGCGATCGGCATCCGGTCGGCCAGGCCGGACATGTCGGTGACCATCCGGGTGTGGGTGGCGTTATAGATGACGCCGACGGCCATGAACATCAGCCCGGAGATCAGGCCGTGGGAAACCATCTGGAAGGTCGCGCCGCCGACCCCGAACTGGGTGTAGGCGACCAGCCCGAGGATGACGTAGCCCATCGACGAGACCGACGAGTAGGCGACGATCCGCTTCAAGTCGGTCTGGGCGAGCGCGAGCATCGCGCCGTAGATGACGCTGATCACCGCGATCGCCGCGATCGGGACCGCGTAGGTCGCGACCTGGTCCGGGAACATCGTGAAGTTGAACCGGAGCAGGGCGTAGGTCCCCATCTTCAGCAGGACGCCCGCCAGCAGCACCGATGCGGGCGTCGGCGCCTCGACGTGGGCGTCCGGTAGCCAGGTGTGGAAGGGGACGATGGGCACCTTCACCGCAAACCCGAGGAACATCGCGACGAACACGACCGACGCGAGGGTCGTCCCGCCGAGCCCGAAGAAGCCCTCGGGACCGCCGTTGACCATCGCCGTCGCGATCTCGGGCAGGGCGAACGACGTGACCGAGTCGCCGAGTCCGAAGACCAGGGCGATGAACGCGCCGAACATCACCAGCGACGCCACGTTCGTGTAGACGAAGAACTTGATCGCGGCGTACTTCCGGCGCGGGCCGCCCCAGATCCCGATCAGCAGGTACATCGGGATCAGGACCGCCTCCCAGAAGACGAACCACAGGAAGAAGTCCAGCGCCGAGAAGACGCCGAGCAGCATCGCCTCGATGAACAGGATCAGCCCGTAGAACTGGGACTCCCGCTCGTCGATCGGCGTCCACGAGCTGACGATCGCCAGCGTACAGAGGATCGTCGTCAGGACCACGAGCGGCAGGCTGATGCCGTCGAGGCCGACGAACCACGAGATCGAGTACTCGCCGACGTCGATCCACGTCGCTCGCGACTCGAACGCCAGCTCGCCATCGAGCAGGGCGTTCCCGCTACCGTCGAACGCGGCGAACAGCCACAGGGACAGCGCTGCCGGCACCAGGCTGATGGCGAAGGCGAGTTTACCGGCGATGCGATTCGGCGCGAGGAACGTCACCAGCGCGCCGAGCAGTGCCACCGCGATCAACGCTTCGATCATCATGCGAACCACCCTCCGAGATAGCCGAAAATCAACAGCAAGCCGATGAAGCCGCCCACCAGCAGCGCTGCGTAGTTAGTCACGATACCGGTCTGGATGCGTTTCACCCAACTGCTGCCGAAGAGGCTCACCGTCGACGTGCCGTCGACGATCCCGTCGATGACGGTCTGGTCGAAGCGGTCGGCCGCGCGAGCGATCGGCAGCGTCAGCCCCTCGGCGAGCCAGACCTGATACTCGTCCTGGTAGTAATTGCTCCGCAGGACGTCGTACGCGCCGCCGAGCTTCGTCATGTGGCGGGACGGCTCGGGGACGTTGTACAGCGTGTGCGCCGTAAAGGCGCCGGCCAGCGCCAGGCCCAGCGACAGCCCGGCGCTCAACAGCATCGTCGTCGTCTCGGAGCCGATGACGCCCTCTTCGAGCGGCACCGTCTCGTGGTAGTCGTGGTAGGTCAGTCCCTCGACGTAGCCGTACTCGCCGTCGAGCCAGAACTCGAGGAACGTGATGTCGGCGTGGAGCAACTCCGCGACTGGCGCGAGGTTGACCAGGCCGGCGACGGTCGCGAGGATCCCGAGGACGGCCAGCGGGATCTTGATCGGCAGGCCGACCGGGTGTGGATCCTCGGCGGTCTCGGACCGGGGCTCGCCGTGGAAGGTCAGGAAGACCATCCGGAAGGTGTAGAACCCGGTGAAGAACACCGCGAGCAGCCCCATCGCGTAGGCCGCGAGGAAGACCGGCTCCTCGAGGCCGACGGCGAGCGCGTCGAACAGCACCTCGTCCTTCGACCAGAACCCGGAGAACGGGACGATCCCCGCGAGCGCGAGCGCGCCGGCGAGGAACGTGTAGTAGGTGACGGGCGCTTTGTCCTTCAGGCCGCCCATCTCCCACATGTCCTGTTCGTGGTGCATCAGGATGATGACGGCCCCGGCACCCAGGAACAGCAGCGCCTTGAAGAAGGCGTGGTTCATGAGGTGGAAGACCCCGGCGACGTAGCCGCCGACGCCGAGGCCGAGCATCATGTAGCCGTACTGGCTGATCGTCGAGTACGCCAGCACCTGCTTGATGTCGTCTTTGACGACGCCCATCGTCGCCGCGAACAACGCGGTGAAGCCGCCGACGAAGGCGATGATCGCCAGCGCGGTCGGGGAGAGCGCGTAGTAACCGAACATCCGGGCGACCAGGTAGACGCCGGCCGCGACCATCGTCGCCGCGTGGATGAGCGCGGAGACGGTGGTCGGGCCCTCCATGGCGTCGGGCAGCCAGGTGTGCAGCGGGAACTGTGCGGACTTGCCGATGACCCCGCCGAGCACGAGCAGCCCGGTGATCGTCACCCAGGTCTGGGCGTCGAAGCCGAACAGCGTCGCGCCGTCGTCGATGGCCGTCTCCGCCGCGGCGACGAACGACTCCTCGCCGGCGAAGCCGACGGTGCCGAAGGTCGCCGCGATGGCGACGACGCCGATCAGGAAGAAGTAGTCACCGAAGCGGGTGACCAGGAACGCCTTCTTCGCGGCCGAAGGCGCCGATTTCGTGCGGAACCAGAACCCGATCAGCAGGTACGAGCACAGCCCGACGAGCTCGAAGAACATGAACGCCATCAGCAGGTTGTCCGCAAAGACGAACGCGAGCATGCTGAAGGTAAAGAGGCCGAGCTCGGCGTAGTACCGCGGGAGCCCGGTCTCGCCCTCGGCGTTCATGTAGCCGAGGCTGAAGATGTGGACGAGGAACGCGACCAGCGAGACGATCACCAGCATCAGCGCCGAGAGCGGGTCGATCAGGATCCCGAACGTGAACTCGATCCCCTCGGTGCCGACCTCGCTCGCGGCTGCGCCAGAGGTCCACTCGTAGAGCGTCTCGTGGTACGTTTCGCCGCCCGCGACGGTCGCGAGCATCAGTACGGAGAGCAGGAGCGAGCCTGCCGTCGCGAGGATGCCCGCGAACGCGCCCTTCTTCGGCATGTACTTCCCGAAGGCGAGCGCGACGACGAACGCCACGAGCGGGAGCACTGCGATCGCCGGTGCGAATCCGAACGGTCCCGTTGCTGTTGCTGCCATCTTACCACCTCATCGTCGTTGGAACTGTGACGTCGACGTCACGGAAGTTGCGGTACAGCACCAGGATGATCCCGAGTCCGACGGCGACCTCGGCGGCGGCCAGCGCCATGGTAAACAGCGCGAACAGCTGGCCGGTGAGGTTGCCGTGATAGAACGCGAACGCGATCAGGTTGACGTTGGCCGCGTTCAGCATGAGTTCGACGGACATCAGGAACAGCAGTGCGTTGCGACGCGTCAGGATACCGAACAGGCCGATGCAGAACAGCGCCATCGACAGCAGGACGTAGTACTGCACGTCGACGGTCATCGCTGTTCACCCCCATCGGACCGCTCGCCGCCGTCGGTGGCGGCCGGCTGCGGGCCCGCACTGCCGGACGTCTCGCCGGTCGACGAGAGCGCGGCGACGGGCTCGCCCCCCTCCTCGCGTTTCGCGAGGACGAGCGAGGCGTCGAGCGCCGCGTCGAGCGCGACGGCGACCAGCAGGACGGCCGCGAGGAACGGCTCCGTGCCGCCGACTTCCTGCAGTTCCGTGAAGTCGAACAGCGCGTAGCCGAGTTCGGCCGTGATCGAGATGCCGTCGGGGTAGCCGGCCCCGGCGGCCTCGGTCATCGGTTCGAACGGCGTGTTGACGACGACCAGCGCCATCACCGCAAAGAGGGCGACGGCGAGCAATCCCGGAACCAGCGTCCGGCCGAGCCGGAGTTTCGGGCCTGTCGTCATGCCTGTACCACCTCGTCGGAGTCCGCGTCAGTCTCGGATTCGTCGCGCTGGGTCAGCATGACGGCGAACGTGATGAGCACGAGGACCCCGCCCACGTAGACGAGAACCTGCATCATGGCGACGAACTCCGCCGCCAGCATCACGTAGTGCACCGCGACGCTGAGCAGCGCCACGCCCAGCAGGAGCGCCGAATGCCACGGGTCCTGCATGAGCACGACACCCACCGCGCTGGCCAGCGTAACGAACGCGAACAGCGCGAACGCGATCAGCTCGTAGTTCATGGTTTGTTGGTAGTGCCCGTTTGCGGGACGGGCGGACCCGTTACTGGTAGTCGACCTCCCCCTCACCCTCGCCGACCCAGGCGCCCCGGTCGGGTTCCCTGGAGGCGAGCGGGTCGATGTCCTTGTACCACGGTACCGCCTTCAGCTGCTCTTTGTTGTAGACGAAGTCGTGTTTCGTGTCCGCCGTGAACTCGAAGTTCTCCGTGAGCAGGATGGCGTCGACCGGGCAGACCTCCTCGCAGAGCCGGCAGTAGACGCACTGCCCGATGTGGAGGTTGTACTGTTCGCCCTGTCGCTGATCGTTCGTCACGATCTGGATCGTGTCGTTCGGACAGACGTTCTCGCACTGGCGACACCAGATACACCGCTCCTGGCTGAACTTGTGTACGCCGCGAAAGCGCGGCGAGACGTCCGGTGCGGTCTCCGGATACTCCACCGTGAAGGTGGAGCCGTCCAGCGCGTGCTTCATCGTCGTTGCCATCGATTTGAGTATCCCGATCATGCTATCAGCCCCACGATTACCGCGGTCAGGATGAGATTGGCGAAAGCGAGGACGAGCAGTCCCTTCCAGCCAATCTCGATCAGTTGGTCGATCCGGACGCGTGGCACCGCCGAACGCAGCCACTGCGTCGCGAGGAACACCGCCCAGATCTTGATGGTGAACCAGACGATACCCGGCAGGATCGGCCCGGCGGGCCCGCCCAGGAAGATCGTCGCAATGATCGCACCCCCGAGGAAGATGTGGAGGAACTCCCCGAGGTAGATCAGCACGAAGTAGACCGAGGAGTACTCGGTCTGGTATCCCGCGACGATCTCGGTCGGTGCCTCCGGCGTGTCGAAGGGGTTGCGGCCGACCTCCGCGAAGTTCGCGACCAGAAACAGCACGAACGCAAACGGGTTGACCAGCGCGTACCACGACGGCACGTCGATGCCCGCGACCGTCACCAGCGTCTCGTGCTGGGCCGCGACGATCTCGCCCATCTGCAGCGTTCCGGCGAAGATCACGATCGACATCCCGGTGACGACCAGCGGGATCTCGTAGGCGACGTTCTGTGCCACTGCGCGGAGCCCGCCGAGCATCGAGTACTTGTTCGCCGACGCGTAGCCGGCCATCACCAGGCCGAGGCTCGCGATCCCCGAGACCGCGAAGACGTACGCGAGTCCGACCTCGGGATCGGCGAGGTGAATGCCGCTGCCCATCGGAATGACGGCGAAACCGAGCAGCGCAGACGACGCGACGACGATCGGCGCGAGGTCGTAGGCCGGTCGGTCCGCGTTCTCCGGCACGACTAACTCCTTCGAGAGGAGTCGGACGGCGTCGGCGACGATGATGAACAGGCCGGCCGGACCGAGCCGATTGACCGCGATCCGGTCCGTGAAGGCGGCGGTGATCTTTCGCTTCGCCCACGGCCCGGCGACGCCGGTCATCGCCAGCATCAGGTTGCCGATGATGAAGGCCGCGATGAACGTTGCGAGCAGTTCGCCGGCCAGGCCGAACCCGTCCAGGCCGGTCAGGCGACCGATCCGCTCGGGGAGCAAGACTGTGTCCTGCAGCGGCACTGCGGGCGCCGCGTCGGTCGCAGTCGCGATTCCGGCACCGGACATGTCAGCGGTCCACCTCCCCGAGCACGATGTCTAAGCTACCGAGTGACGCGATCAGGTCGGGCACGTACTCCCCTTCAGACATCTCGGGCAGCGCCGAGAGGTTGTGGAAGCAGGGGCTGCGGATCTTGAACCGGGCCGGCTTATCCGTGCCGTCGGCCCGGATGTAGATCCCGAGTTCGCCCTTCGCGCCCTCGACGCTGCGGTAGATCTCCGTGTCCGAATCCGGCTTGAGCGTCCGGGGGACGTTGCTCTGGACCGTCCGTTCGTCCTCGGGCCAGTCCTCGAGCAGGTCGAGACACTGCTCGATGATCTTCGCCGACTCCTCGACCTCCTGCATGCGCACGAGGACGCGGCTGTAGTTGTCGCAGCCGTTCTCGGTGACGACGTTCCAGTCGAGTTCATCGTAGTAGCCGTAGGGATCGTCGCGGCGAAGGTCGTAGTCGATCCCGGAGCCGCGAGCGACGGGCCCGGTGCAGCCGTACTGTTTGGCCGTCTCCGGCTCCAAGATGCCCGTGTCGTGGGTCCGGATCTGGAAAATCTCGTTGCCGGTCAGCAGGTCGTGGTACTCGTCGACCTTCGCCGGGAGCCCGTCGAGGAAATCTCGGCACTTCCCGATGAACTCCTCGCGGGGTTCGGGCAGGTCCCAGGCGACCCCGCCCAGGCGGAAGTAGTTGAACATGAGCCGCTGGCCGGTCAGGTCCTCCAGAATGTCCTGGACGACCTCGCGGTCGCGCATGCCGTACTGGAAGATGGCGGTGAAGTCGCCGTAGACGTCCAGCGCGAAGGTCGCCAGCGCGAGCATGTGCGACGCGATCCGGCAGAACTCGGCGCCCATCGTCCGGATGACCTGGGCGTACTCGGGGACCTCGATGTCCGCGAGGTCTTCGGCCGTCCGGGCGTAGGCCCACTCGTTGAGGAGGCCGGCCGAGACGTAGTCCCAGCGGTCCGGGTATGGCATGATCTGGTGGCGGTAGGTCCCCTGCTGGCACATCTGCTCCTCGCAGCGGTGCAGATAGCCGATGTCGGGGTCGACGTCGACCACCGTCTCGCCGTCTAAGACCGTCTCGATGTGGAGCACGCCGTGGGTCGCCGGGTGGTGGGGCCCGATGTTCAGGAACATCGTGTCCGACTCCTCGTCGTGGTGGTCGGGCCGGACCGGATTAGCGTGCTCCGAGAGGGTCACGACCTGCGGCTTCTCCTGATCGTAGTCCAGCGAGAGCGGATGGCCCTGCCAGGTCTCGGGCAGGAGGATCCGCCGCGGATCGGGATGGCCCTCGTAGTCGATGCCGACCAGGTCGAAGGCCTCGCGCTCGTGCCAATCCGCCGTCCGGAAGACCGGTTCGGCGGACTCGCTGACCGGGTCGTCCGTCGTCGTCGGGACGACGATCGAGACCTCCTGGGTCGGATCGGCGTACTTCCGGAGGTGGTAGATCGACTCGTAGCGGTCCTCGTACTGCTGGGCGGTGAGATTGGCGAGGTGATCGAAGCCCGCCTGGTCCCGCAGGTCGCCGAGGACGTCCTGAACGTCGTCCGGGCGGATGACGAACCCGGGCGCATTCAGGTGATCATCGCGCGCGAGCGCTCGGTCGCCGATCACCACTTCGAGGTCGTCCTCGGTGACTTCGACCGGCGGTCGCCCTCGTTCGAGCCCCGTGCTCATGGCGAATCAGCCCAGTTATAGCGCATGACGAGGTCGTCTTCGTCGATGTCGTTAGCGAGCTTCTGGACGAGTTCGTCTTTCGGTAGGTCGCCGAACTCCTCGAGCTCGTACGGTTTGACGACGACGGGCGTCGACTCGCCGTTGCGGATCCGCTCTTGGAGTTTGGCGATCCCGTAGACCAGCGCCTCCGGCCGCGGCGGGCAGCCGGGGACGTGGATGTCGATCGGGATGATCTCCTCGGCGCCTTTCACGACGTTGTACCCCTCCTGGAAGGGGCCGCCGGAAATCGTACACGACCCCATCCCGACGACGAACTTCGGTTCGGGCATCTGGTCGTAGACCCGCTTCATGCGGGGGCCGAACTTCGAGACGATCGTCCCGGGCACGATCATCACGTCGGCCTGGCGAGGCGAGGCGCGGGGGACGCCGGCCCCGAACCGGTCGAGGTCGTGTTTGATCGCGTACGTGTGCATCATCTCGATGCTGCAGCAGGCGATCCCGAACTGCAGCATGAACATTGAGTTGCCCCGAACCCAGTTCATGAACTTGTCGAACTTCGTGAGGATGAACGGGGTGGAGCCGAAGGCCTCCCGGAGTTTGGAGTTGAAGCGATCGTCGGTGCCCTCACCGATTCGCGACTCCCGGGTGTCTGTCGACGGTGCGGCGCTGCCGTGGATCGATTGGCGTGGTTGTTCGCTACTCATGGTCTGTCAGGGTCTGTCGGGTCCCAGTTGCCGGGGTGTCTTCGCCCACTGTACCGCGCCGTTGCGCCACGCCCACGCGAGTCCGACCAGCAGGATGGCGACGAACAGCAGCATCGGCCCGAGCGCGCGGGCGAGTGAAATGCTCTCCGCGGCCAGCGCATCCTGGTAAACGACCGTCCACGGGAACAGCAGGACGGCCTCGATATCGAAGATGACGAACAGAAGCGCAACCATGTAGTACTGGATGTTGAACCGGATGCGCGTGCCGCCGGTCGGAACCTCGCCACTCTCGTAGGTGGCGCGTTTGCTCATTTCGGGCACGGTGGGCCGTATGAGATACGACACCGCCATCATCCCAAGCGGTATCAGTATCCCGACGAGCGCCAGCGCCCCGATAGCGATCCAATCATTCATCTCGGTAACGTCCGGAAGTTCCGACCGCATCCACATAAGGGTTGATTCTTCGTTTTTCGGGGAAACACGGGCTACAGCGCGACTTCAGCGGCGAGATATCCTCCTGAATAATCACTGTAGAATCGTTTCGCAAGTGAAGAGTCGGTAAGCGAAAATTACTCTCACCCGAAAAACACCGATAAGATCGGATTGCGCGCGGTAATTCCGCTTGGGGCGGACGGGTCCGACCGACGCCTCGGAAGAATCCAAAGCCGACTCGAGTCCGAGCGCTTAGCGATCGCGGTCCCGGAACGCCGGCGTCCCCTCGTCGTGGAGCTCGCGCGAGACGGCGCCGACGCCCTCGCGCAGGCTCTCGTGGTAGGCGACCAGGCGGTCGCGCACCGCGTCGTGCTGACGGGCGAGAATCTGGGCGGCCGAGAGCGCGGCGTTGAACGACTTGCCGGCGTCGACCGCGACTAGCGGCGCGCCGGTGGGCATCCCGATGACGCTGTCGACGGACTTCTCCTGAACGGGGACGCCGATGACCGGCAGCGGGTAGGCGATCGACGCGGTCATGTTCGGCAGGTCTGCGGACTTGCCGCCCGCGCCCGCGATGACGACCTCGAGGCCGCGGTCCTCCGCCGTCTCAGCGTAAGCCGTCATTAAGTCCGGCGTCCGGTGGGCCGATGTGACGTAGGTCTCGAACGTGAACCGCTCACCGGGTGGATTCTCGTAGTCGGTCTGCTCGGCGAAGCCGAGTTCGTCGACGAAGGCATCGTAGGCGCCCCGTCGCTCGCCGCCGGTCATCATCGTCTCGAGATCCGAGTCGCTGCCCATCACAATCCCGACGTCGGGAGTCGCCTCGCTCGGGCGGTCCTGCTCGGCCTCGCGGCGCAGCCGGTCGATCAGGTCGCTGACGCTGTCGCTCATGACCGGTAGTGGTCGGGCCGGTGACTTCAATCAGGGGTAAACGCCGTCGACGAACGGCTCACTCGGTCCGGAAGGTCACCGCATCCTCGAGTTCGCGCGCGGTCTCGAGCAGGTCCTCGACGTCGGCATCCTCGTTCTCGCCAGAGACCGTTACGTGGCCCATCTTGCGCAGCGGCCGAACCTGCCGCTTGCCGTACCAGTGGAGGTGCGCGCCAGGCGTCTCGAGAATGCGGTCGATGTCTCCCAGCCCCGCACGCTGTTCCTCGGCGACGTCATCAGAATCGCTTTGCGATTCTGATTGGCTCGAAAGAGCGAAGCTCTTTCGAACGTCGCCGAGCAGGTTCGTCAGCACGGTCGGCGAGCGCAGCTCCGTAGAGCCCAGCGGCCAGCCCAGTACGGCGCGGGCGTGCTGTTCGAACTGCGACGATTGCGCGCCTTCGATGGTCCAGTGCCCGGAGTTGTGCGGGCGCGGCGCGATCTCGTTGAGCAGAATCTCGCCGTCGGTCGTCTCGAAGAGTTCGATTCCATACACACCGCGACCGTCCATCACCTCGAGGACGTCGCGCGCGACGTCGTACGCACGGTCGGCGACGCTCTCGCTCGACCGCGCGGGGACGACGGTCTCCCGCAGAATCTCCTCCTCGTGGATATTTTCGCCCAGCGGGAAGGTCGCAACGTCGCCGTCTCCCTTGACGGCGATGACCGACACCTCGCGCTCGAAGTCGACGAACGACTCGACCATCGCGGGGCCGGCGACGGACTCGAGCGCCTCTTCGGCCTCGGCCTTCGATTTGACAGGGACGTTCCCGCGGCCATCGTAGCCGCCGGTGCGGGCTTTGAGCATCACCGGTGCGCCGTAGTCGTCGATCGCCGCGCGGACGTCGTCTGCGTCCTCGACCTCGCGGAACGGCGGCACGGGAACGCCGGCGTCCTCGAGTTCGCGCTTCTGGACGAGTTTGTCGTGGATGGTCCGCAGCGTCGACGGCTTCGGGTGGACCGGCGTCCCCGAGTCCTCGCTAACTCGCTCTAAGACGTCCTGATCGGCCAGTTCGATCTCGAAGGTGAGCACGTCAGCGCGCGCGGCGAGTTCGCGGATTCCCGCCTCGTCGTCGAAGTCGGCGACGATCTGATCACGGACGACCGGCGCCGCTGGACAGTCAGGCGTCGGATCGAGCACGACCACTTCGACCCCCAGCGGCGCGGCCGCCTCGGCGAGCATCCGTCCGAGCTGTCCCCCGCCGACGACCCCGAGCGTCGGGCCCGGCGTTCGGAGCGTTGTCATCGCGCGGCGGTTGATCCCCCCGCCGCTTAAGCGTTCTCACTTTACGACACGATCGTGCGCACAGCGCGGCGCGAACGTTCTCGATCTGATCACGATCGAGGACACTACGGGAGCGTGGCGGCGGCCGGTCGATAGCGATCGAATGGGATTTCAGCGGCGATACCGACGGTTTCGATCAGAGCTACCGCGCGATCGCGATCGCCGATCGATCGTCGCACGACGACGACGACTCAGCGAGAGCGGTCGACGAGCGACTCGCCGCGTGAGAACGGTACCTCTTTTACCCGCCCACACCACCGCTCGCGTATGTCCACGCTCGGACTGGTGGTCGCGGAGTTCAACCGCCCGATCACCGAGCAGATGGAGCAGGAAGCGCTCGAGGCGGCCACCGCCGCGGGCGCCGACGTGTACGAGACGGTCCGCGTCCCGGGGGCCTACGACGCGCCCCTGGCCGCCGACCGGCTGGCACGCCGCGACGCGGTCGACGCCGTCGCCGTCGTCGGGACGATCGTCACCGGCGATACGGACCACGATCAGGTAATCGGCGACGCCACCGCCCAGCGGCTCTCCGACGTGAGCCTCGAGCGGGACACGCCCGTGACCCTCGGCGTGACGGGCCCCGGCATGTCCGCCGCGGAAGCGCGCGAGCGCATTTCGAACGCGGCGACGGCCGTCGACGCCGCGCTCGATCTCGTCGACGAACTGCCCGATCCCAGTGCCGACGCCGCCGCAGATTCCGATTCAGACCAATGACGATGGAATTCACCGACCGCCTGACCCGAGTCGAACCGTCCGCAACGCTTGCCATCTCCGCGCTCGCGACCGAACTCGAGAACGAGGGCGCGGACGTCGTCGACCTCTCCGTCGGCGAACCCGACTTCCCCACGCCCGAGAACATCGTTCAGGCCGGCAAGGACGCGATGGACGCCGGCCACACCGGCTACACTACCTCCGCCGGCATCCTCGACCTCCGCGAGGCGATTTCCGAGAAGCTGGCCGCCGACGGCCTCGATCACACCACCGACGAGATCATCGTCACCCCCGGCGCGAAGCAGGCCCTCTACGAGATCGTCCAGGCACTCGTCGGCGAGGGCGACGAGGTCGTCCTGCTCGACCCCGCGTGGGTCTCCTACGAGGCCATGGTCAAGATGGCCGGCGGCGACCTCACCCGCGTCGACCTCTCGGACTCGGAGTTCCAGCTCGAGCCCGCGCTCGACGACCTCGAGGCCGCGGTCTCCGACGAGACCGAACTGCTGATCGTCAACTCGCCGTCGAACCCCACCGGCGCCGTCTACTCCGACGAAGCGCTCGAGGGTATCCGCGACCTGGCCGTCGAGCACGACGTCACCGTCATCTCCGACGAGATCTACAAGGAGATCACCTACGGCGTCGAGCCCACCAGCCTCGGCACGCTCGAGGGCATGGCTGACCGCACCGTGACGGTCAACGGCTTCTCGAAGGCCTACTCGATGACCGGCTGGCGCCTGGGCTACTTCGCCGGCCCCGAGGACCTCATCGACCAGGCCGGCAAGCTCCACAGCCACTCGGTCTCCTCGGCCGTCAACTTCGTCCAGCACGCCGGCATCGAGGCCCTGGAAAACACCGACACCGCCGTCGACCAGATGGTCGAGGCCTTCCGCGACCGGCGCGACCTGGTCGTCGACCTGCTCGAGGAGCACGACGTCGACGTCGCCGTCCCCGAGGGGGCGTTCTACATGATGTTGCCCGTCGACGAAGACGACCAGGCCTGGTGCGAGGGCGCGCTCGAGGACGCCCACGTCGCGACGGTCCCCGGCAGCGCGTTCGGGACCCCCGGCTACGCGCGGATCTCCTACGCCGCGAGCGAGGAGCGACTACAGGAAGGCATCGAGCGCCTGGCCGAGGAAGGCTACCTGTAACTCGCGGCCATCGCGTCTCGCTTCGCTGTAGAAGCGCAATACGACCGTTTTCGCCGGCCGTTCACCGTTCGTCTCCGAGCAATTGCTAGGTCGGTCTCGGTAGCGGCCGCGGGTTTATCCGCGAAGCCGCGGCTACCCTCGGCATGAACTGCCCCACGTGCGGGAAATCGCTGCGGACGGAGCGGGGACCGCGCCAGCATCACACGAAAGTCCACGGCGACCCGCTCCCGACCCGGACGCGCACCGGCTGCGGAACTGCGTTCTCCGACTCGAAGGCCAGGCGAGTTCTGCGCGGACTGTCATCCGAAATCCAAACGCCGGCGAACACGACGGGACCTGGCGCGACGCGACGGAAACGACGAGCAGAACCGTGGCTTCCTCCGGACGCTCTCGTGGGACGACGCCTGGCTCGCCGAGCACGTCGTCGGACCGGCCCACCAGCAGGGGAGGGCGGCCCGATCGAATACGGTCTCGCCTGGTGACGGATTCGACGCCAGGCGCCGGAACGAGATGACTACGAGTATCAGCACTGCGGGACGGGAAAGGAAGCGCTCAGTCGGAATCCAGACTGCATCATCTGCGGCCCGTTCGGTCGTTCGACGATCCGGTGGACGCGCACACAGTGGACAGACGTGGTTACGCTCTGTCGGAGCTGTCACCGGTGGGTCGAAGAGGGAGACATAGCCGTTTCACCTCGCGCCGAAAAGTAACACTATTGTGCAACCGTTTCGTACCTCGTGAGTGAAGTCCCGTGGTGGTGAGCAGTTCCAGAGGAACTGCGAGGTACACGGGATGACGAGTGAAACGAGGAGTCCCGTGGTGTAGTGGCCAATCATATGGGCCTTTGGACGTGTTCGGTTCAGTCCGTCACGGAAGACAGCCCATGACGGCGGTTCGAATCCGCCCGGGACTATTCTGCGACGAACGGACGTGAGGAGCGAATAGTCCCGGGCGGATTCGGGCCCAGAGGACGAGCGGATTCGAGTCCTCGCGGTTCGAATCCGCCCGAAACTACAATTTCTAACGTTCGAATTCCAACAGCTGCAAGTAACGTAGGTCGAGAAGTTGCACGGAGAGTCGATTATTCAGAGCGCCCCTTCACGCTCGCGTCCGCAGAACGCTTCCGCTCCTCCCAAATTCTATGGTATACTGAAATGTCAGGGAAGAAGGGGATAGATGACACGATATCGTACGCTTGCGTCGCCAAGATTCATTGAGTTTCGCAGCGTGCATTTCACGAAGATGGTCTGATCGCTGGATGACCCATCAAAACCAGAACGTATGAACCAGCGGACCCGCGTCACTATCGTCGGCGTCGTCATCACCCTCCTGGTCGGATCGCTCGTCGTCCAAGCGGCCGTTATCGATCGCAGTGTGGAGGTCGTAAACGGCGATGGGAGCCACCCCGGCAACACGCTCGTCGGCGTTCATTCGTATAACGACGACGGGCGAGTTGTCGAACTGACGCCCGACGGCGAGGTTGCCTGGGAGTGGTCGGTGCCGAACTCACGCGTATTCGGCGTCGAACAACTCGACGAGGAGACGGTACTGGCGGCCGTCGCCGTCAGGACGCCCGCCGAAGACTGCCCCGAGGAGCACCTCGAGTACGAGGAAACAGACCATCAGTGCGTCCACAATCGCGTCGTCGAGATCGATAAGAACTCGACCGAGGTCGTCTGGGAATACGACTGGTACGACGAGTTCATCGCCAACCACGAAGTCCACGACGTCGAGCGCCTCGAGAACGGTGAGACGGCGATCGCCGACATGGGGAACGATCGCGCGTTCACCATCGACCGCGACGGTGAGACCACCTGGGAATGGCACGCCGAGGATCACCTGACGCCTGGCACGCCGTTTCACGAAGAGTACGGCGGTCCCGAAAAGGAAGGGGAACACGACGACTGGACGCACATGAACGACATCGACCGACTGGAGAACGGGAACTTCCAGATAAGCATCCGCAATTTCGACGTGATCATCGAAGTCGATCCGGAAACCGACGAGATCGTCGACACAGTCGGCGAGCCGGGGAACGATAGCATGATGGACCACCAGCACAATCCACACCGCATCGAAGCCGAGGGGACGATGGTCGTCGCCGACAGCGAGAACAGTCGAATCATCGAACTCGACCTCGAGACCGAAGCGCACATCTGGCGCTACACTGGCCCCTCGAATGATCACCTCCAGTGGCCGCGGGACGCCGACCGACTGCCCAACGGCAACACGCTCATCACCGACTCTCGAAACAACCGCGTGCTCGAGATCGATCCCGACGGGGAAATCGTCTGGCAGTTCGACGATCTCGCCGGCGAGGTTATACCGCTGCCGTACGAAGCGGATCGGATCGGCGCCGATGAACAGTCGGACGTCCCGGCGGGGGACGAACTGACCGAGATCGACTCCGAGCCCGGTCCCGTGGAGTCGACGGTTCGGAAGTGGGAGGCAATGGCCCAGTACGTCTTCCCGACGTGGATGCACCTCCCGCAGATACTGCACGTCGTCGGCATCACCATCGGACTACTGTGGCTCAGTGCGGAGGGGTTCGTCTTCGCCTGGCGACGCAGGTTCCGTGGGCGATTCGTTACGTGACTGGCGGTTCCTGAAAGCCGTCTCATCAGCGGGGCGAACACTACACGTCGGAGTCCCTTGATGGACTGGGAGCCGAAGGTCACGACTGCGAGAAGTCTGCCTGCTACAAGTGCAAAATTGACCGTGTTGAGGCGGTTTTAGACCCATCAAGTATATTTATTCCATCCTCATATAGGATTAATAAACGACACGAGTGATGACGGCCAGCAGCCAGTATGCTCAGACGTCCTGCTGTCCGACCTCCGACAAGCGGGGCTGGTCCGAGGGGGATATTCGAACCCAGACGACGTGCCCGCTGATCGCACTCAACGAGGCAATGACTAGGAGCGAGCAGAAGTACCAGGGTTGGGATTGAACCACCAGCAGCCCTCTCGCGGGGGCGGGCACGATGCCGAGTGCCAGCAGGTAGAACGCCGTGAGGAGAGCGAGCGAAGACCGACGGTAGCCGTGCCAATACAGGATGCCAACGAGAATACCCGAGAGTAATCCGAGTTGGCCGGAATGCAGTTCGGTAACGGTACTGAATATCGACGAGAGGATCGTCTCGACGGTAGCCATTAATACGTCCCCCTACTCGAGAATCGGTATACGACTTGACCTGCAATTGTGCGTTTAATACGGCGACCGATCGCGGCGCGAGGGGAGGTCTGGGACGGACATTGAGCGGCCGCCTTCCGGGAACGGCACGTCCGCCACGAGGGTGATAGGTGCGGCGATCGAACCCGCGTTAGCCGCGATCGATCCGGCTCGGCCACCCGGGACACTCGCGCGCGTCCAACCGGTCGTCGGTCATCGAGATCCACCGCAACTCGTTCCAACTCAGCCGGTAGTGGCAGGTCTCCGGTTTCATCATCCCCCAGTAGATGGTCCGCATCGGCGGCACGTCCGCCTCGTTCCACGTTACCGTTATCGGCGGGACCTCGTCTCGTTCATTCTCCTGTTCCATCTCCGTAAGCGTCGACTTCAGAGAGGGTGAACCGGCGTTCCAGACGAGTCCGAAGAGGACGAGCAGCCCGATGACGGAGAAGATCACCCACCGGGAGCGATTCGATCGGGTCGCGTCGTCACCACCGATGGCCGCCGTCACGGACCACCGTGCGTTTGCGCGCTCGACGGTAAGGGCCACGCCGAGCGCGACGAAGACGAGCCAGAGGAACGCGTCGGTCGAGCCGTCCATGTCGATAAACAGGACTTGGCACCCGAGAATCACCCCTCCCGCCGGCACCCACCGCAGCTCTCGGCGATCGCCGACCGCGACGCGCGCCCACCCGTAGAGCGCAACCGGAAGAAGCACCGACCCGTAGCCGAACACCAACAGGATCGAGTAGACGCGTTCGGCCAGGGTGTACGGCGAGCCGGCGATTAGCGGCGCGAGCACGGTCTGGACGACCATAGGAACGAGCGCATTCGCGGCCGCGAACGCGACGAGGACCGCGCCGGTCACGACGCCGCCGCCCGCAATCGCAGAGAGCGCGGCCCGCCTGCCGGTTCGCTGGTACGCTATCCCGACGACCAACAGCGCGAATGCGACCCCCGACTGCCACGAACCGGCGCTCAGCGCCGCGGCGGCCCCCGCGAGAAAGGGCCGTGGCCGTTCGCGGAGGATCAGGGCGAGCGCAAGAACGCCGAAAAACAGCGCGTAGAACTGCGATCGCACCCCCAGTAACGGGAGAACGAAGAGTTCCGGGACGACCAGCATCGTGAGGCCCGCGGCGACCGCCGCCGTATCGTTCCCCGTCGCGAGGTGGGCCACTCGTCCGACGAGCAAGACGCTCGTAGCGGCGACGACCACCGTGAGCGTCACGCTGAGACCGTGCAGGACGAGCATATTTCCGCCGGCGAGGACCGCAAGTGCGGCCGTGACGCCGTACGGAACGGGCGGATTCACGTCCCAGACGTCGACGTACGGAACGCCGCCGTTGAGGATGTACCAACCGGTGTGCTGGAAGAACGCGGCGTCGGTCGCGATCATCGGCCACTCCGTCAGCAGGTATCCGACGAAGCCGCCGATGTACAGCACGGCGACGACCGGACCGAGGGTTGCGAGCCAACCGGGGCACTGTTCCGTCGGGGAACGGATGGGCATGGTGGTGAACTCACCCGCTATACGGGTACGGACACCGGAGAGCTACCTCATTGTGTCGGTCGGTTCGTCACGGAACCGCAGGTATGCGCCGCTACAGGCGACTCGCTTTCTACCCGATCCGACGAGCCGTATTTCGGCCGAACGAGGGGATTAACAGCTTGATAATGAAGTATCGCGTCTTCCTCTCGGGACGTAGATAGCGTGGTGCAACGAACGACGCCGCTGCCGAACAGCGGCAGCGAGCGACTGGAGATACTTGCTATATACGAGAACGATTAAGATGTCTGGGACGTTTCGCCGTGACGACGGTGCATCGACCGGGGGTAACGTCAACGAATCGGACGGGCTCGATACGTTGCTTATCGGGATCGACGCCGGGTGTATGCCGGTGTTCGAGCGACTGTTCGAAACCGATCGGATTCCGACCATCGAGCGGCTCTGTTCCGAGGGTGTAACCGCGCCGCTCGAATCGCAGATCCCGCCGTGGACGCCGAGCGCCTGGCCGTCGATCTACACCGGCGTCAATCCGGGGAAACACGGCGTGGTCGGGTTCGTCGGATACGACGGCTACGACTGGCACGTGACGAGCAACGACGACGTCCGCGAGCACCCGCTGTGGACGCTGCTGGATCGCAACGACCGGTCGAGCGTGGTCGTCAACGCGCCGGTCACCCATCCGCCGGACGAGTTCGACGGCGCGGTGCTCCCCGGCTTCCTCGGACCCGAGGACCCGGCCTGTCACCCCGAGGGGCTCTTAGCGGAGGTCCGCGAGGCGATCGGCGAGTACCGCGTCTACCCGAATTACACGCGCGACGACGACTCGCTGTCCGAGGACGAGAAGCTCGCGGAGTACGAGAACCTGATCCGGATGCGCGGCGACGCGTTTCGCTACCTCGCCGACCGGTTCGATCCGGACTTCGGCTTCGTCCAGTTCCAGAAGACGGACACGGTCTTCCACGAGTTCGGCGGCAAGGACCGATACATCGACCCCGTCTACGAGGCGACCGACGAACAGATCGCGGCCATTCTCGACGACTGCGATCCGGATCGGGTCTTCATCGTGAGCGATCACGGAATGGGTCCCTACGACGGCTACGAGTTCCGGATCAACGAGTTCCTCCGCGACGAAGGGTACCTCGAGACGACCACCGGCGGGAAGGGGATGCCCTCGTGGACGCCGATGCGCCGGCGCCTGCGCGAGGGCGAGGAGTGCGACACCTGGGAGCCGGGAACCGTCGCCCGCGCGGCGTCGATCGCCGCGCGGTTCGGCGTCACCGCCAGCCGCATCCGGACCGCCCTCGAACGAGTCGGCCTGGCCGACCTGGCGATCGAGTACGCACCTGGCGGGGTCTCCCGGACGGCCAACGAGCAGGTTGACTTCGCCGAATCGAAGGCCTACGTCCGGGCGCGGACCGAACTCGGCGTCCGGATCAACCTCGAGGGACGGGATCCACACGGCGTCGTCCCGCAGGCGGAGTACGAGCAACTCCGCGAGGAACTCATCCGGGCGCTCCAGGGCGTCGAAGCACCCAATGGGGAGCCGTTCTTCGAGACGGTCGCGCCGCGCGAGCAGTACTTCCACGGCGACTACCTCGACGAGACGGTCGATATCGTCACGATCCCCGCCGACTTCGAGCACGCACTTTCCGAACAGGTGGGTCCCGTCGATCGCTTCGGGCCGGCCGAACCCTGGAACCACAAACTCGACGGCGTCTTCGTCGCGGCCGGCGAGGGAATCGACGCCGACGCCGCGGTCGATCGGGCCCACATCTTCGACGTCGCGCCGACGATCATGGCCGCGATAGGCGTTCCCTACAGCGATCGCATGGACGGCAGCGTCGTTCCCGTCGTCGATCAGGTCGACCCGACCACCTATCCGGCTTACGACGAAGACGACGGCGCGACGCGGCCGGCCGCAGACGAGGCCGTCACGGATCGCCTGGCCGATCTCGGCTACATGAATTGACGAGTCGAGCCCGGATGCGACCGCAAGCGACGGTTCACGTGAGTGCAGACGTGCTTAGTCGGCCGATAAGTATGGGCTACCGGGCCCGAAGACAGTGTACGGAACCGATCCTCGATGGGATTCATCGCAGAAGTCCACCTCGGTCACGACGAGCTGCCGTTAGTACCGACGATCGAGCGCTGTCCCGACGTGGCGCTCAGGTACGAGTACGGGGCGACGCCGAGCGAGCGCCGCGTCCGGTTCGTCTCCGCCTTCGGCGGCGAGTACGAAGCGCTCGAGGCAGCGATGCGTTCGGATCCGACCGTCTCGAATCCGACGCGTGTCGCGACGTTCGAGAACCGTGCGATCTACCGCGTCCGCGTCGACACCGATCTCGAGATCGTTCCGGACCGGTGTGCCGACCAGGGGCTGTTCGTCTTCACGGTCACGAGCGGCACCGAGGGATGGGTCACGCGGGTGTATCTCCCAGATCGGGACGCGCTATCCGCGTTCCGAACGGAATGTCGCAACCGCGATATCTCGTTTCGCATCAACCAGCTGTACGATTCTTCGGTATCCGACGACCGAACCTACTTCCTGACCGACCGGCAGCACGAGATTCTCACGACGGCGTACTACGCCGGCTACTTCGAGGTCCCGCGGGGAGCCACGCAGGACGACCTCGCCGGCCGGCTCGACATCTCCGACTCCGCGGTCTCCCAGCGGCTCCGACGCGCCATCGCGGAATTGATCGGTGCCACCCTCGCAAACGGACGCACCCTCGACGAGTACAGCGAGGCGACGCCCCACGACGCACGGTCCGGATAATCGGGCTTCGACGGCCGGTAAACCGGTAACGCGGCCGCCGGAAACCGGACGTTTCCGACCGGGAACGACCGTTGCGATTCGAACAACTGTCCGCCGCTGATGGGGTGTCCGATTCTCGGCGCCCGGATCGCGGACTTAAAAGCTTGCTATCCGAATCCATAGATACTGGACCCCGTCATTACTCAGGAAATAGTGACTTTCAATGTCGGAACGAAGTGGTATGCAGCGCTCGAATCGGAGTGGGTCTCGCCGTTCTCAGTCGACCGCCAGGGGTGACGGTCGACGCTCTCTCGCTGACTCGACGGAACGATCTCGATCGCGACGGACGTTCCTACGAGGGGTGGGAACCGCGTGTCTCGCCGGGATCGGGCTGACGTCGACCGTCAGCGCGTCTTCTTCGGACCCGTACGCACAGTATTACGACGACTACTCCACGGTCATCGACGTCACCGAGGCCGGTGCGGACAATACCGGCACGGAATCGATCACGCCCGTGCTCGAAGACCTCCGCGGCGACGATACCCTGCTCGTGTTCCCGGAGGGGCGTTACTACATGGACGAACAGTTCCGGTACACCGGCTTCGAGAACTTCGGGGTCGTCGGCGAGAACGCGACGCTGGTCCCGGCGAACTTCCACGACTTCGACGGACCGCAGTATCGGCTGTTCCGCCTCGGCGTCCCGTACAGCCCCGGGCGCCGCCTCCGTTTCGAGGGATTCGACGTCGACCAGTCGGCCCCGGACACGGGGATCCGGGCGATCGAAGCCAACGTCTCCGGTCGACTCGAGGTTCGCGACGTGACCGTGCGCGGAGAGCACGACAGCGGTACGTGGGGGCCGGGCCTGTTCAACATCACCGATCCCGACGGGAGCGGGATCGTCGAACGGTTTCGCGCTCCGGACGGCGCTGCGTGGGTCGAGAACACCCCGAACGCGGGCAACCGCTGGCGCGGTCCGATCGGGATCGAAGCGAACCAGAACGCAGGGACCCTCGAGTTCAGACGCTGCTGGCTCGGCGCGTTCCCGAACAACGGCCTCTACGCAGCGGGCGGCGACGGGGCGATCATCGTCCACGGCGGCTGGTTTCGGAACAGCAACGGCGCGAACGTCCGCGTCGGCGGACGGGGCAGTGAGATTCGGTGGCCAACGGTCGAAGTCGACGCGACGCGGCCGGAAGACCGAACGCAGCGCGGTATCCGGATCGAGAGCGGTCGGAACATCGAGATCAGCGGTGCCGCCGTCGAGATCACGTCGCCGATGCCCACCAGTCACGCGATCTCGGTGATGAACACCTGCGAGAGCGCGCGCATCGAGAACACTCGCGTGACCATTCAGGGCTCGGATGTGAACCACGGGATCGTGCTCTCGCCCGAGTGTGGCGAGGCGACGATCGTCGATACGTCGGTTACTCACGAGACCGCGGGCGGCTATCCGCTGTGGATTCGGGAGAGCGATCGAACCGAACAGATTCTCGCGGAGAACGTCACGATCACGGGACGCGCGGGGGACGACGGCGGCTTCCGCGACGGGATCCGCTGCGAGCGGGACAACTGCCGGTTCAACGGCGTCGAAGTCGAGCAGTATGGTCGCGACGGGACGGACCGAAACGCCATCGTCAACACGGGGTCGGACGTGACGATCTACGAAAGTACCTTGCGCGCGAACCAGTATCCGTACGTCGATACCGGGAGCGAGACGCTCGTTCGCGACTCGGACCTCGAATCGTCGAGCGGGCGCGAGGCCGTCTGTCTCTACTCGTCGTCGTCGAACCCGACGTTCAAGAAGAATCGGCTCGCCGACGGCATTCGCGATTTCGGCGCGAGCGGCGTCACGACCTGGGAGAACTCCTACGAGTAACTCGCAGACGGAACTCTCCGAGAACGAATTTTCGCGCGATTCACCGGTCGGCAGCCGTTTAACCCCCGTATAATAACGCCGCGCTGTTGCCACCGTCTTGATACAGTGAGTCAGTCGGATGGTGACCGACCGCCGGCGACGGCTGTCGATCGCCGACTCGAACGTCCCAGGGTGAAACCGTGAACAGGAGCATCGCGAGCGGCGTCGTCTCGGTCGTCAGCGCGAAGGTCATCGTGCTCGTTATCACTGCGCTCTCAACGCCGCTGCTGTATCGGCTGCTGGGCGCATCGGAATTCGGCGAGTACTCGTTTCTGCTGTCGGTCTTCGCCATCTACATGATCTTCGTCAGTTCCGGCATCACCGACGGCGTCCGCAAGTTCCTCGCCGAGGACCGCGCCGCAGCGAACTGGAGCGAACACGTCGTCGGCTTCTACCTCCGCCTGGCGATCCTGCTGGCGGGCCTCGGCGCGGTCCTGTTGGTCCTCGCGACCAGGACTGGGATCGTCGAGTTCGCGTTCGGCTCCGAGTTGCAGCTTTACTTCTACGTTCTCGCCGCGCTCGTGGTGACGGCGCAGTTCCGCGATTACACGCGGAAAACGCTCATGGGGTTTGGCCTCGAGCGGTACTCCGAGCCGCTGAAGATTATCGACAAGCTCGGCTTCGTCGCGGTCGCGGTCCCGCTCGTCTACCTCGGTGCCGGCGTGCTCGGCGCGCTTGCGGGCCACCTGGTCGCGAGCACGCTCGTCGCGGTGATCGGCCTGGTCCTCGTCCATCGGCGGGTGCCCCTGTCGTGTCTCTTCAGTCGGCCGACGGAGCGGTTCCCCCGGAAGCAGATGCTCACGTTCAACTCGATGAGCATCGCGCTGATCTTCCTGCTGATGTCGCTGTATCACATCGACATCGTGATGCTCCGGCGGTTCCGGGAGAGCGCGGCGGTGGGTAACTACAAGGCGGCGCTGACCCTCGCGGAGTTCCTCTGGTTCATTCCGATGGCGATCCAGACGGTGTTCGTCCACTCGACGTCGGAGCTGTGGTCGCAAAACCGCCTGCGCGAGATTTCGAATCTGGCCTCGCGGACGACGCGGTACACGTTCCTGCTGACGGCCGTGATGGCGGTCGGGCTCGCGGCACTTTCCGACGTCGCCGTGCCGCTGTACTTCGGCGAGGAGGCCACGCCGGCGATCACCCCCCTGTTGCTGTTACTCCCCGGCGCGCTCGGCTTCGCGCTCGCGCGGCCGATCCTGGCGATCTCCCAGGGCGAGGGGTCGCTCCAATACCCGGTCGCGGCCACGGGCGTCGCGGCGCTGATCAACGTCATCCTCAACGTCACTCTCATTCCGATGTTCGGGATGAGCGGCGCGGCCGTCGCGACCAGCGTCGGCTACGGCTCGATGTTCGTCTTCCACTGCGTGAGCGCCCGCCGCGTCGGCTTCGATCCGCTCGCGGACGCACGACTCGGTCGCGCACTGCTGACGACCGGCCTGGCGGCGGTTCCCATCGTGGCTCTCGCGCGAGCGATCGCGAGCCCGTTGCTCGCGCTCGCGGTCGTTCCGCCGGTCGGATTCGCGATCTTCATCATGTTCGCGTTGCTCGTCGGCGCGCTGGATCCGGCCGAACCCTTCGAGGTGCTGTCGGCCTTCCCCGACCCGATCGGGTCGAAGGCGGACGCGGCCTACGACCGGCTCGCCGGGAGCGAAAGTGATTGGATGAGCCGGAGCTGGTTACAGAGCCTGCTGTTCGTCGCCGGGCTGTCGCTGCTGCTCTCGGGACTCGCGCTGGGACTCCTCGACCCCGGGTTACAGAACGTCATGCCGTGACGAGGGGCCGAACCAGCGGGAACGAGGTATCACTCGGCCACAGCGCACGACGGCCGTTCTAATAGCGTTCCGTCGCCTACGCGCTGGTTTTCCGTGAACTCGACGGATACGACAGACGGCGGGTGAAGGCGGCCGTGCCACTCCGCGCGAAGACTGCGTGAGGATGAGTCGTGCAACGAACGCAACGAATGCGACGAACGAGCGACGACTGGCGCTCCCGTGTCGCAGGGTCCGTATCGGCGGCGACGCGCTCCGAGTCAGCGGTGTCGGCGTCGGTCTCGCTTACGACTCCAACAGATCCGACGCGCTAACGACCTCGACGTCCTGCCGGTCGACGTAGTCGAGCACGTCCTCGAACGCGCTCTCGCTGATGCTGTTCTCGGTATCGATGTAATCGAACTTCAGGACCGCGAGCTGGCCGTACTCGGCAGCGTAGTCGACGTATGTCTTCGTCTCCGCACCGGCCTCGCCGGAGAAGAACCCGACGTTGTGCGGGTCCGTCAACGGGAGCGCGTTCGGCCCGCCGCCGAACCGGAACGCCTGGTCGTGGTGCTCTTCGACGAGGTCGCGCGCGGCCGGGCTGAGGATGTTCCGCGGCGTGACGAAGTGCCTCGCGCCGTCCTCGAATCCGCGGTTCTCGAGGTACGCCTTCGTCCGCTTGATCATCCCCTCCTGCTCCTCGGGGGAGTACTCGTGGAGGAAGTGGGCGCCGGTCCGCGGTCGGGCGGCCATGTCCCAGCCTGCGTCGCGCAGTTCGGTGAGCCGATCGATCGTAAGCCGGCCGGACTCCCCGACGGCCTCCGGCATGACCGCTTCGACGCCGGTGAATCCGTACGACTCCATGTGTTCGAGGGCGGTCTCGTAGTGGCTCTCGAGCGTCCCGTCGAACAGGAACATGACCTTGCCCGTCCCGGGTCGCTCGACGGCCCGGAGATCGTCGACCATGCAGTCGATCGATCCGGACGGATCGCCGCGGCGGCGGACGGTCAGCCGGAGTTCGCGAACGTCAGAGAGGTCGGGCTGGGTGTCGATCCGGTCGGTACCGAAGTCGACGCGCACCCAGCGGTCGGTCGGCCCGGTGAGGATGCGCTCCGTCGCGTGGACGTTCCGCGAGTTCGGCGCGAACAACTCGAGCGTGAGCCGGACCTGATCCCGTCCGGTGAACTTAGTGGCCAGCGAGAGGTTCTGACCGCTCAGGTCCAGTCCGTCCGGGTACGTTCGGTAGATCGCGGCGTACTCGGCGTCCTCGCCGGCCGTGAGGCGCGCCGACTGCGAGTCCGCGTACGGGTCGTCGGTCGCGGCCTCGAGTTCGCCGGCACCGATCATCGCCGTCCACTCGTCTACGGCCTCGAAGCGCTCGACCGGCGTCCCGGGGAGGCCCAGATCGTCCGCATCGGAACCGGACTCGTCGGTCGAGTCCGACTGGGTCGACGTCGGCTCGCCGGACCCGCGCAAGTCCTGTAACGGCGAAAGACAACCCGCGAGTCCGAGCGTTCCAGTCGCTGCAACTGTCGTGATAAACGATCGGCGGTTTCGATCCGTCATCGAACGCGTCGACGAACCGTTTACTCTTTCTTATACAGCAGTTAGCGCACGCGCGTCGCGCTCGCATCGCCTCGGCCGACCGCCAAAGCCAGCAAGGGCGTCCAGTCGATCCGATCCCTGCGTCGACGGCGCCGCCAGGCGAGTTTAGCCACGCGATAATAAACCGGCGCGGGGGGATAGAGCCGAGAAATGACTCGCGTCAGCGTCATCATTCCGACGTACAACAGGGCGGCGGCGCTCCCGACTGCGATCGACAGCGCGCTCGAGCAGACGATCGACGACCTCGAAGTGGTCGTCGTCGACGACGGATCGACCGACGACACCGACTCGGTGCTCGCCGAGTACGAGGATTCCCGAGTGCGGCCGGTGGTCCACGCGACCAATCAGGGTGCGAACGTCGCCCGAAATACCGGCATCGAACACGCTCGCGGGGAGTACGTCGCCTTCCTCGACTCGGACGACGAGTGGCATCCCGAGAAGCTCGAACAGCAACTCGCGGCCCTCGAGGACCGCTCCGACGACTGGGTCGGCGTCTACTGCGACACGGCCTACGACTTGGACGGGGCGAGCGGCCTGGTCCGGACGACCGCCGCTACCCTACTGGCTCGCGCCGACGACGAACCCGCGCGGGAGGGCGGCGAGGAGCTGATGGGCGAGATTCTCGCCGACAACGTCCAGCCGGGCGCGGGGTCGACGCTGCTCGTCCGAACCGAGGTCGCCAGGGAGGCCGGCGGGTTCGACGAGGAACTCGACCGCTTCCAAGATCCGGAGTTCTGTCTGCGGGTGCTCAAACACGGGAAACTCGCCTACGTCGACGCGGAGCTCGTCTCCCGCGACGACACCGGCCACCCGCCGGCGGACCTGATCGCGACTGCGAGCGAGCAGTATCTGTCGACCTACGAGGACGAGGTCGATCGCTTCGAGGACGAGGGCTACGAGATCCGCGCGAGCCACGCGCTGATCGTCGCGAAGCGGTACTTCGCCGAGGGCCGACACCTGCGGGGCTGCTGGCATCTGCGGACGGCCGCGGCGGCGCTGTCGCCGCGGCACTATCCCGGTCTCTGCTGGGTCGCCGGCGTCGGCGCGCGACGGCGACCGGCACCGAAAGTCGCGACGCTCGCCCTGCTGTTCGTCGCCGTCGCGCTCGGACAGCGGTCCGTCGCACGGCGAGTCCCGACCGATGACGACGGATAGCTTCGTCGGCGCGAACGGCGGACGAGAGCGGCCGGTGAGCGGACGATCCGCCCGGAACTAGTTTGACGGCTAACCGTTTTCGATAGCGAACGGACCGAAGGCGGCGGGAGCGATCGGCTTCGACCGTTGCAGGAGCGAAACGAAATCGTTGCTGGTTGTTAGCTCGACTGTAGTAAAACCGACCGCTTGCCATCCAACGGACGGATGAGACCCGATAGCCTCTCACGCCGATCGTTATTGACAGTTACAGCAGGTTGCGCACTGACCGGTGCCGGCGTCGCCAGCGTGGTCGGCGACACGGCGCAGTCCGAGGAAGATGCGGACGAGAGCGGCGTCACCCGCGAGTCCTTCGTCATTCGCGAGGGTACCGACGAAGAGACGACGGTGTACGTCACGACCGCGGACGCCGACGGCCCGACGGCCGTCGTCGTCGGCGGGATGCACGGCAACGAGATCGCCGGCTACACGGCCGCCGAGCGGATCGCCGACTGGACGATCGACGCCGGGACGCTCGTCGCGATCCCCGAGGCCAACGCCGTCGCGATCGAGCGCGGAACCAGAAACGACGACGAAGGGAACAACCTCAACCGGCAGTTCACCGCCGGGGGGCAACCGGAGACGGAACTCGCCCAGGAGATCTGGGCCGTCATTAGCGACTACGACCCCGACGTGGTCGTCGACCTCCACGAGTCGACCGGCATCTACGCCGGCGACCCCATGGACGGCGTCGGCCAGGCGATCTTCCATTCGGCGGACCAGGCGGCGGTCGACGCCGCGGCGGACGCCGCCGACTACGTCACGCGGAACTATGTGGACGATCCCGACCTCGCCTTCGAGATCGGGCCGTTCTCCGCGCCCGGCACGGACCCGGACGGGCTGCTCGTGCACAAGGCGGCCCGCGAACTCGGCGCCGAGGCCTACCTCGCGGAGACCCTCTCGACCGACATCGAACTCGGGACCCGCGTCCAGTGGCACTCGGCGATCGTCGACCGACTCTTCCAGGACGATCTCCTGCTCAACGAGCCCGCCGAGGGCACCGCGCCCGACGAACCGGCGGACGACGAGTCCGACGAGTCCGAAGCGCCCGCCGAGGACGAGGGTGAGGACGAGGCCGAGTCCGGCGACGGCGGCGAGGAAGCCGACCGTGAACCGCCTGTCGCCGAGATCAGCACCGATCCCGCGAGAGCGGGCGAACGGGTGCTCGAACCGGGCCAGACGGTGACGCTCGACGCGTCGGGCTCGACGGCCCCGGACGGCGAGATCGTCCGCTACGAGTGGCGCGTCGGCGACGGCCCGTTCGACGAGACCGGCGAGACCATCGACGTGACGGTCAGTGCGAAGGGCGACCATCCGGTCGCGCTGCGCGTCGTCGACGACGCCGACCGGACCGATACCATCACGCTCACGCTCTCGGCTGACTGCTAACTCCGCAGCCGCAATTCGGCATCGGGTCCCCGCTGTCCACGGCGACTGCGATCTCGTCGCAGTACTGCCTCCTCCTTCGCAATGATCGACGGAGCGGCCGCTCCGAACTCCGGATCGGCGTCGTCATCGTTCGAGTCGAGAAATAGCGTCGCTTCGTCCTGCCCCGTGGGGATCGCGACGGTGCTACCGGTGAATCGGTCGTCGACCGGGTGTCGTTACTCGCCGCCCGCCCGCAGTTTCCAGAGGTCGTCGAAGGTGATGACCTCGACGTCGGCGTCGTTGATGTGTTCGAGCAGCGTCTCGTAGTCGCCCTCGGGCATCGTGTTCTCCATGCCGAACTCGTGGAAGTTGAGGATCGTACACTGGTTGTGCTGGGCGGCGAGATCGACGCTCCGTTTCGCGATTTCGAGGTCGTGGCCGATCGTCCGCGGCAACACCAGCGGGTCAAACCCGTAGACGCTCGTCAGGTTGACGTTACCGGACTGGTTGAACCCGCCGCAGTAGTGGTAGTCGGTCGCGAACTCGAGGCTCGTCTTGTCGAAGCTGTTGTGCGGGAAGACGATGTAGTTCGCCCCTTCGAAGTCGTTCTGAACGAACCACTGCTTGTCCTGTCTGAGACGGGTCTCGATCGACTGCTCGTCGTCGAGTTCGTGGATGGGGTTGTGCGTTCCGTGGACGACGATCTGATCACCCTCGGCCTGGCGCTCCTGAAGTTCGGAGAGGGACATAACGCCGTCGCGGGCCTGTTCGACCCACTGCGGCACCGGTGCCTGGACCGCCGGGAACCCGTACTCGTCGTGCATTGGCGCGGCCGTCTCGTAGAAGTCGCGCATCCCGTCGTCCCAGCTCAGCATGACGTAGCCCTTATCGGGCGTCTCGTGCGTGCGCAGGTCGTCGATCCAGACCTCCGCCTCCTGCGTGGAGTGAAGCACCTGAATCTCGATCCGATCGAGGAGGTCGAGCGAGGGCTCGTACTCGCTCTGCTGGAAGACGCCGGGGCTCGCTCGGAACCACCCGATATCGGGCGTGCGGTACCGGATGTTACGCAGCGAGTACACCTTCTCGCTGCCGAACTGATCGACTAGCCGCAGGTTGACCGCGATGTTCGGCGTCGTCGTCCGCACCGCAAACGACAGATCCGTCTCCGTCAGGTCTTCGTCCCCGACGGACCGCTCCGCGATGATGTTCTGGCTCCCATTGGACTGGAGTTTGAAGCTCTGATCCCCGTCGAAGACGATATCCGTGTCAGCTTCACCCGAGCCGCCCGAGACGGACCAGGCGTCGATATCGCTGAAGTCGTCGAAAGACTCGCCGGGGTCGCGAAACTCTTCGCGGCTGTCGAAGTCGGTCTCGAGCGACGGCACGCCGTCGGCGAGTCCCGGCACGGACGAGTCGTCCGAACTGTCCGAGAGTTCGTCCGAGACGCCGTCGCCGATCTCGTCGCCTGCAGACTTGAGCCGATCGGTACAGCCAGCCATTCCGGCGAGGCCGGTCGCACCCGCCAGCGTGAGGAACCGTCGTCGCGTCGAGCGTTTCCGTGACATGTGCGACCCGACGGTACAAACAGTGTTCCCATTATTATAGATCCGATAGTCGGGGGCCGGGGGCGCGAGGTACGGCGCAGTAACGGCCGCGTCGACGCTTAACGATGACATAGTAATGGAGATCACAGTCGAGGTGAGATGACGATGGCGTACGTGAGCGCGGTCCCGTCGAACGCGACGGCCACGCCGTGATCGAACGCGTACGCCGGTCGCGAGGTGGTCTTCGACGATGCATAGGGAACTCTTCGGTGTGTTCGGTGGTATCGGGACGTTCGAGCGGCTTCGATCGAGTGACGAGTTCGACGCGGTCCTCACCGGGCCGACGCTCACGGTCGGTATCCGGGACGCCGATCTCGGAACGCGCGGCTGGAGCGCCGTCTACGACGGTGACGAGGGGTGTTGCGTGATCTGGGGAGAGGTGTACGTCCCGGACGACGCGGACGAGACCAACGCCGCGCGCTGGCTCCTCGAGCGCTACGAGGCCGACGGCCGCGACGCGCTGTCGGCGCTCAACGGCTCGTATCTGGCCGTCGTCGATACCGAAGCGGGCGACGACGCGTTCGTCGCCACGGACCCCGTTCGCTCCCGGGAGTGTTTCTACACCGACGAGCCTGGCGCGCGCGTTTTCGGTACCGATGCCGCCGAGGTCGGGCGGACGATCGCGGAGCCGACGCTCGACCGCGACGGGATGCTCGAGTTCTTACACCTGGGCGTGACCCTCGGGGAGAAGTCAGCAGTCGAGGAACTGTCCCGACTGCCGATCGACAGTCGGCTCACGCCGACGACGGTCGACTCGCTCGAGCGGTTCGTCTACGAGCCCCGGTTCAGTCGGGAGGCCGACGCCGTCGACGAACTCGCCGACCGCCTCGAACGGGCGCTGGCGCGGCGTTCGGTGCTGCCCGGCAGCAAGGGTGTGCTCCTCTCGGCGGGCTACGACTCGCGGATCATCCTCTCGCAGATCGACGTCGACCGCAGTTACACGGTCGGGTCGTTGGACGCACAGGAGGTCCGCGGCGCGCGGTCCGTCGCCGCCCAGTACGGCGCGAGCCACACCGCCTTCCCGCCGGACGAGCGATACCTCCGGCCCGACGAGTCGAAAGTGCGCTACTCGCAGGGGATCAAGGAGTCCTTGCACATCCACCACGCCGGCTATACGGACGATATCGGGGTCGACACGATGTATCACGGCCTCCTCTGTGACACGTTCTTCCGCGGTCACTTCACCGCCTCCGAAACCGTCGACGTCCTCGGCAAACGGATCCCGACCGGCCGACTCGATCCCGATCCGGATCCCGTCGAGAATCTCCTCCAGAAGTTCGGCTACGACCGGGATTCGAGCCTCGAGCTGGCCGAGCGAACCGCCTTCGACGTCGATCCGACGACGTTCGTCAGGGACGCGATCGCCGACGAACTCGCGGCGAGGCGGTGGCGCGCGGACATCGTCCAGAACGAGCTCACGTGCTGCGGTATTGCGAACCAGCCGTCGGTCCCGTTCCACATGCACCTGTCCGATCACTTCCTGACGTCGTTTCTGGCGTCGGACCGCGAACTACTCGACTGGCATCTGCAGACGCCACCGGAACACCGGACGACGGACACGTTCCTCCGGGCGTGCGAACGGATCGACGACGACATCCTACGGCACAGACCGCCCGACCGACCCCACGATACCGCCCTGTTCAACGAGGTTGAGGGGTTCGTCCGTCGCAAGACGCCGTTTCTCACCTCGTTCGAACCGCCGTGGCCCGACCGCGAGACGCTCTTCGAACAGTACGACTTCGATCGCCGACTGCTGGGCGACCACGAGCACGTCCACGCGCTACCGGCCAGGCATAAACTGCGCATCACTGACCTCCGTAGCTGGCTCGCGACCTGGTCGGAGTCCCAGGACCGGTCGCTACCGTGGCTTCACTCGTCCGAGGCCCCGATCGCGTGATCGCCGGCCGTCGCCGGACGGAGTCGAATCGGATCGGCCGTGTTGCGGGATGCTCCCGCCGGAGTTATACCGTTCATAGGTGGTGAACCGTGAAAGTTCTTATATATCATGAACGGGTAGCGCGGAATATGCGTCTGACGCCGTCCCGGTTTCACACTTCGTCGACCGGGACTACCGAGGAGGGGACCGGGGAGTCCAAGACGGGTTCGGGAGTGACGTTCGTATACGAACCCAGGGAGGAACGCTCCGAGTCGGGGGCGGATTCCGACGACGGGGATCGTGCGTCCGAGCTGTTGCCGGCGACCGATACCGAACTTCTGGCCGTTCTCGACGACCTGGACACGCCCGTAACCGTCGACGAACTTGCCGACGAACTGATCGGTCCGCGACGACCGCCGATCGAAACGTGGGCGGGCGTCCACGAGCGGTTGTGTCGACACCGGCTGCCGGCGCTCGACGCGTCGGGTGCCCTCTCGTTCGACGAGTCACAGGGGCTCATCGAGCGGTCGACCGCGTCTCCCGATCGCGCGAGCGAGACGGAGACGCCGCGGTTCGTACCGGCCATCGTCGCACTGATTTCGTTCGGCGCGGTGTTCGGCGCCGCCGCCTTCGTCTCGACGTCACTGCTGGTCGCGCTGACGGTCACGCTTCTCACGAGCACGTTCGCCGCCTGGATCGTTCCGGCGTTCGTATAAGGGACTTCGCGCGTGGTTCGCTCGTCGTCAGTCGAGCATCTGGCTGACGGTAAGCAGCGTAAAGAGGAACAGAATAACCGCGCTCAGACCGATCCCCGAAAGGAACGAGACGAACGGCAGTTCCATGACTGCACTGATCAGGACCGCATAACAGACGACCGTCGCACCGAGGTAGTAATCGTCCCACGCCCCGTCGTCGGCCGCGGCCTCGTCGGTCGTCTCGTCGGCGTCGTCGAACTCGAGGTACTTGTCGACGTGATCGGCGAACGGTTTGCGCTCGACGACACCGCGATCCTGCTGATAGTCGATGAATCCCGCCTCGTCGAGCTTCGAGAGATGCGACTGATAGAGCGGAATGTAAACACGCTGGCGCTGCTCGGACGTGAGCTCCGCGACCGTCGTCTCGTGTTCCCACGCCGCGACCTGTTCCGCAACGTCACGCATGCGAACGGGCCCGTCAGACCCCCGGAGATACCGGAGGACCAGGCGACGCCGTTCGTTTTGCAGGAGGTGAAAGATTTCGTCCTTCGAAATCGCGGCCTCGTCGGCGGACTGCGCGGCGTCGGCGTCGACATCGGCATCGTCGTCGGCCGGACCCTGTTCGTCCTGCCCCTCCGAGCTGATATGTTTCGCCTTCATCGCTCTACTCACCCCCACTCACGAACGGCTAATAAAGGATAGAAACCGTGTATTCGTGAACGGAATACTTTAGCCAGATTCACTGGAAGTGATTTCTTTTTTGGTGTTTTTGAAACCGCTGAATGTTGTCGCAGCGGACCTAACTCTCCGGAATAAGATTTCCGACCGCGCTGTTCATTACGAGAATTCCGTGCTGAGTATTAATCGGGATTAATCCAGAATTTTCTGTCGTTCTATTCACCGGAACAGTCCAGAAGCACCGAAAGCGCTATCAGTGGACTACATATCTTAATTCTGATGTATGTTTGTCAGACGACCGGCAGACGACCCCCGCTCACCGGGGCTTATTCGGGCGATAATAAACCCCCTCTGGCGCCCAGTAGTCACGAAATGAGCGACACCAACTGGTGGTTCGTCGATCAGGCAGCCGTGATCGCGGTCACCGGCGCCATCGCGCTCGGGATTATTTCGGGGCTCGACGGCGTCGCGCGAACGGTGATAGCGATTCCGCTCGTGCTCTTTCTCCCCGGCTACGCGCTCGTCTCGGCCCTCTTTCCGGACGGACCGAACGACGAGTACCAGTCGTTCGACGAGGAGAAGACCGGCCTCGGGAACCCGCTGCTGGTAACCGGCGGTCTCGAGGCGATCGAACGGGCCGTCCTGTCGATCGTCTTCAGTGCCGCGATCGTTCCGACGATCACCCTCATCGCGTCCGTAACCCCTAGGGGAGTGACGGTCGAACCGGTGGTCCTCGGGCTTTCGATCTTCACGGTCGCCCTCGCGATCGTCGCGATCGTCGCCCGTTACCGCTGTGCGCCCGACCGCCGGTTCACTCCCTCGATACCGCTGCCGTTCTTCACGCGGACACAGCCGACCTCGTTCGGACAGCCCAACTACCGTCCGTACAACGTGGCGATCGCGATCGGCCTGGTCCTGCTGATCGCGAGCGCCGGATTCGCGGTCGCCAACCCGCCACAACACGACGGGTTCACGGAGTTTTCGGTCGCGACGGAAAACGTCTCCGGCGAGACCGACACGATGTACGAGACGACGTACACCGCCGGCGAGCCCCATGAGTTGGAAACCGAGATTACAAACCAGGAACACGAGGAGCGAACGTACACGTCCGTGGCGCTGCTTCAGCGGGTGAGCGCTGAGGGCAACGAGAGCGACGACGTGACCGTCCAGGAATCGAACGAACTGGGCAGACAGACGACGACGGTCGCCGACGGCGAGACCCGCAGCCAGACCCTCGAGATCACGCCGTCGATGCAGGGCAGCGGGGAGGAGCTTCGGCTGACGCTGTTGCTCTACGTCGGTGACGCCCCGTCCGAGCCGACGGGCGATGACGCCTATCGCGAGATCCACCTCCCGGTGGAGGTCGAATAACATCGATGTGGCCCTGGGAGCACCTGGCGTTCGCGTACGTCTGTTACTCGCTGGTCGCGAACCTGGGTCTCCGGCGGTCGCCCTCCACCCGCGAAGCGATCGCCGTCGCCGTCGCCTCGCAATTCCCGGACCTCGTCGACAAGCCGCTCGCCTGGTCCCTCGGAATCGTCGAGGCGGGCTACGCGGTCGCGCACTCGGCGTTCGTCGCGCCGGTCGTCTGTCTGGGAGCGGTCGCTGTCGCCGCTCGGCGCGGCGACCGGGCGCTCGCGGGGGCGTTCTCGATCGCGTACGGCTCGCATCTCGTCGGCGACCTCGTCTATCCGATACTCCGGGGCCAGGGGTTCGACCTCCGGATCGTGCTCTGGCCGCTTGCGACGCCGCCGGCGGACGAGGTCGGCGGCTTCGCCGACCACGTCGTCGGCTACCTCCTCCGGTACGTATTCACGCTCCTCGTCGGCAGGCTGACGCCGCAGATCGCCTTCCAGTTGCTGTTGGGCGGAACCGTCCTGGTGCTGTGGCTCTCCGACGGGGCACCGATCGTCGCCGACGCCTGGCGGGCGGTCCGCGAACGGCGACAGTCGCGGTAATCGACGCGGCGGACGCGTAGTCCGTTACTCACACGCCGTTTCGAAGTCGTGCACCGGGCCGGTCGAATCTAGCCCCGACCGGCCCGGTCGTCGCCCGCACTTCGGATCGCTTCGATCTCCTCGAGTCTGACGACCGGACAGCCGGCACAGGGCGCCTCATCCACGAGAAAGAGGACGCGAGTCGGTGCCGAGTGCACCGACGCTTGCCGTTTCTCTTCCCGTTCACATGCACCGTCACCGATCGCTCGACACCGTCGCCGATTGTCGCGTCGGTTCGTGACGCGAATTCGGTCCGACCGGCGAGTCCAGCGTCTCCTCGTCGAGAGGGGCAGCTAGAACGACTAGTGCACTCGATCGTCGTGAGACGCCGCTGACGCGGCGAGAGTACCAACGGGAGAGTCCGAAAAGAGAGCAGAACGACCAGCGGATCGGTCCGCGAGCGGCGGGCGAGTCGCGGCGCCTACGTCGTCGTCGGCCCCGGCGTACACATCGTTACGTCGCCGTTCGTGTAGACGGTCGCCTGGTCGGGCCGGCAGAGCTGGTCGTGAGAGACCTTACGGATCTCTGCGCGACCGGACTCGTCTCTGAAGTAGGACCCGTCGGTCGACTGCCTGGTTCGATGGACCGTGTAGTCGTGTTCGACGGCCTGGTCACCTTCGACTATCGCGGGGTTCGTCGCCGACCGCGGATACGCGCCGGTCCGGCCGATCAGCGTCTGATACGGGTGATCGGTGTGCAGGTGCTGATCAGGGCGGATCTCGTCACCGTCCGGCGAGCCGGTCAGCTCGCCGATCGACTGGGCCGCGGCGAGCTCCGACTGATCGTAGGCCAGGCGCTCGTGGTGCTCCGAGAAGACTGGATTATCGGTGGTGCTCTCGGCGGCGAACATCATCGCGCCCGGATACGCGAGCGTGCCGATCAGCAACACGGCGATGACGAGCCCCGGCCGGAGGTTCTGGCGGAGCGTCCGGAGCCCGATCGCGCTGAGGATCGCCATCGGCGCGTAGAGGAACGCGAACCAGCGCGTCGGGATGAAGTTTCGGATGCCGAACATCGGCAGCCCGAGGACGAACACCAGCATGAACGCCGCGGCCAGCAGGAGCGTGAACACCGACTGCTCGGCGCGGCGCCGGTGGACGACGTACAGACAGCCGATGAATGTGGCCCCGAGCAGGAACAGGAAGCCGAGGTTGTCCACGTAGGGGACGATCTGGTCGAGCAGCGTCGTCGCCGTCTCGGCGGCCGCCTCCTCCGACTCGGCGGAGCCGCCGGAGGCGATGTTGAGAAAGCCCGCGCTCTCCTCTAAGGTCTCCGTGAAGTAGCTCAGCACCGTCGCCAGGAACGAGTCCTGCCGGTACGGCGTCAGCGACCAGACGAAAATCGTCAGTCCGAGGTTGAAGACGACGAGCCCGACGAGGTTGACCGGCTTCTTCGTCCGGAAGACGCTCGTGTCCAGCCGCGTGAGTCCCAGCGGACCGACGACGAACACGAGCTGGGCGATAAACGCCGCGAGCAGGAACACGAGCATGATGAACGTCGACACCTGATGGGTGAGGATGACGGCGACGCTCAACAACACGAGCATCGCGAAGTCCCGAACCGTGTACTCGATCCGCATGACCCGGATCAGCGCGTACACCAGCGCCAGGAAGAAGACCAAGCCCAGGCTCGTGGCGATGAGGTGCATCCCCCACCGTGAGACGTGGCCCGCGAGGGCGTAGAACGCCGTCGCCAGCGTCGCCCACCGCGCCGTGACCAGCAGGTTCGTCGCGGCGTAGACGAGTAACACCGAGAGGGGCATCACGACGCCCACGGAGAGGTACAGCGCGGAGCGGACCGGGAGGTCGTACAGCAGCGCCGCGGCCGAGACGAACAGGTGGTAGAACGGCGAGCCGTAGTGCTTGTCGTGAGAGATCGCGCCGAGCGACTGCTCCGAGAGGATCGACTCGACGAGGCTGCTGTGGGTCCAGATGTCGATCCCGATGTACCCCGGCGTCACGTACAGGGCGGTAAACCGGAAGACGAACGCGAACAGGACGATCTGGAGCACCACCAGGCCGGGCCGGAAGTCGTCGTCGTTCGTGAACAGGACCTGGCCGATCAGGAGCGTCCCGACGACGCCCGCCAGGCCGAAGAACGCCGGCGTGCGCGTCTCCTGAGCGACCGCTAGCAGGACGAGCGCCGTCAGGCCGACGAGGACGACACTCGGCAGCGCCATCGACACCGGCGACGGCAGCGTCGGCAGCGCCCGCGTATCGTCCTGCTGGTACAGGGCGGTGAGGTAGAGGATGCACGCGGTTCCGAGGACGATCGGGACGGTTTTGAGATAGATCTGCGACGCGAAAAAGCGCAGCGGGAACAGTGCCAGCGCGATCAGCAGGCCGCCGATCGCCGCGACCGTGTCGAGACGCAGCGGCCGCAGTTCCGACAGCGATCTATACTTCATGGCTCACCCCCGTCCGGCGGGCCGTTCCGTCCGGTCGATCGAGCGCGCGGCGGTACACGCCGAGGAGGCGATCCCCCATCGCCTCGAGTCCGAGTCCGTCGACGGCATCCCGGCCGTTCGACCGGCGGGAGCCGTCGAGGACGCGCTCGAGGCCGGCGGCCAGGTCGGCGTCGGTCGACCCAACGACGCAGTCGTCGACGTCGGCGATCGTCTCGCGGACGAAGCCGACGTCGGTCGAGACGATCGGGACGTTACAGGCGGCGGCCTCCTTGACGACCATGGGACCGCTCTCCCGCTTCGAGGTCACGAGGAGGACGTCGCTCGCGTTCATGTAGTACGGCATCTCCTCGTAGGGGACGTCGTCGATCGTTCGCACCTCAAGGTCGACGTCGGCGCGCTCGGCGACGCGTTCGGCCCGCGGGTAGTCCTTGACGTCCCGGCTCGGATCGTACGGAAACAGCGCGATCCGCTCGTCGGCGTCCCAGCCGATCCGTTCGCGAGCCTCCTCGCGGGGGATCGGCCTGAACCGCTCCGTATCGACGCCGAACGGAATCTCCGCGTGCTCGACGTCGAGCTCGCGGGACATCACCGGGCTCGGGACGATGGTCGCGTCGGCGAGCCGAGCGCCGGCCCGGCTAATCCGACGGAGCCAGCCCATGTCGCTCATCAGGTCCGTTCCCCACAGGCTCAACACGACCGGCCTGGTCGGCTGGGCGAGCGCGAACGGCGCGACCAGGCCGTAGTGGCCGTGGACGAGATCGTACTCGTCGGACAGGACGTGCGAGAGCACTCGCGGATAGAAACGGAGGTAGTCCAGCGGCGTCCGCGGGGAGTCGGCGCTGTACTCTCCGGGCACGCCAACGACGGTACACTCGACGCCGCGGTCCTCGAGGACCGCGACCTGCTGTTCGAAGAACGATCGCGTGGACGTGATGAGATGAAGGACGTGCATAGTTAGCCGGGGTTCGGTGCGAGCGCCGACCGGTCCGGATCGCTCGCGGAGCCCGCCGTCTCAACCTCCCGGACGACGACGTCGGTCACGTCGATCCGGTCGGCGAGCAGTCGGTCGCGTCGGCGCTGCCACGTCGTCTGGTCGTCGTCGTCGACGATCGAGACCGCCCGTTCGATCGAGCGGGCGTGGCGGTCCTCGTCGTTGTAGCTGAACACGAGACCGTACTCCTCGTCGAGTTCGGAGACGTACCCCAGCGAGAGCGAGTTCACGTACACTGCCGGGGTTCCGAGGACCGCCGCCTCGGCGGCCATCGTCGCCCCCTCGCCGACGAAACAGTCGGCGTAGGCGAGCAGATCGTGCATCCGGTCGGGCGCCAGCGTGTACCGGTAGTCCTCGAGTTCGGCCGGCAGGTCGACCTCCGAGGTGAGTAGAACGGTCGCGCCGGCGTCCTCGAGCCGTTCGACGACGTCGACGGGGTCGTCGAACCCGCCCTGACCGACGTCGTGCGAGGAGTCCCAGCTGCTCAGCCGCATCACCGCGATGGTGTCGTCCGGCTCGACGCCGGCGTCGTCGAGGACCGTGGGATCGGGCTCGAACCGGTCGGGATGCAGGTACGCGAGTTCGTGATAGCCGGGGTACCGAATCTGTTTCGAGCCGATGTCGCCCCGGTAGCACTCCGGCGTGCAGACGACGTCGGCGAACGGGTAGGCAAGTCGCTTGATGATCGTCGCGTGCTCGGTGTCGTAGAAGACGACGCTCGTCGCGCCGACCACCGAGGCGACGTGGGCCGCGGCGACGCCGCCGATGGCCGTGATGACGTCCGGCTCGATCCGCCGCGCCCGTCGCAGGAGCCGCGTCTCGTAGGTCGCCTGAACCGCGGCCAGCGAGAGCAGCGAGTCCGACTCGCCGGCGAGCACCTCGTGGTCGATCTCGGCCCGTTCGAGCAGTTCGACCGTCACCTCGTTCTCTCGGGCGAAGACGTGGAGCTCGTGGCCCTGTTCCTGCAGTTCCCGAATCGCGTGCTTGAAGAAGTGGACGTGGCCCGGGTGCTGGATCGTGACGATCACGCGCATCAGCGACGCACCCCCAGGTCGGCGTTGTCCCGCGCGTCGACCCGCATCGCGAGCAGGAAGAGGCCGGCGCTCGCGACGAGCGCGAACGCGGCCGCAATCGGTTCGCGCGCGGACGCCTCGCCGCCGACCGCGTTCGCGCCGCCGACGGCCGCGATCGAGCCGGCCGCTGCCAGCGCGGCGATTCCCGCCACGTAACAGCACACGGCGGGGTTGAGACGGTTGGCGGCGAACTGCGCCGCCATCCGCCGGCAGAACCCCCGAAGCAGGGTGATCGAGGTGGCCGGGACGAACGTCCGGTACTGAATCGTACTCTCCTCGTCGTCGTACACCGCCGGCATCGACACGTCGGCGACGCGCATGTCCGCGACGTTCAGCCGGACGAGCAGGTCGTTGGGGTAGTCGTGATCGTCCGGGAGCGACTCGGCGTCGATCGCCGACAGCGCCTCGTGAGAGATCGCGGTGTACCCATTCTGGGGATCCTGCAGCCGCCAGTAGCCGCTCGCGATCTTCGTGAGCTGTGTCAGCAGCCAGTTGCCGAACAGCCGGAACGGCGGCATCTCCCGTCGGGAGGCCCGATCGGCGAGCCGGTTGCCCTTCGCGTAGTCGGCGTCGCCCTCCACGATCGGGTCCAGCAGCCGCGAGAGCTGGTCGGGATCCATCTGGCCGTCGGCGTCCATCGTGACCGCGACGTCGACGCCGTCATCGCGCGCGCGAACGTATCCGGTCCGGAGCGCGCCGCCGGCGCCCTGGTTCTCCTCGTGGCGGATAGGGACGATTTCGGTCCCCGACTCGACGACAGCGCCGCCGTCCGGAAGGGAAGCGCGGAGCCGCTGACCACCGGCCTCGTTTTCGGAAGCGACGGCCGCCGCGGACTCGTCGCTCGCCTCCCGCGAGGCGGCTGCGTACTCCCGGATGATCTCCCACGTGTCGTCCGTCGAGCAGTCGTCGACGGCGTAGATCCGATCGACGAAGTCCGGAATCGTCGCGAGCACGTCGCCGACGTGGGCCGCTTCGTTGTACGCCGGGACGATCACGCCGATCGTGTGTCCTCGATACATTATAGTCCGCGGTAGACGAGTTCGGCGTCGGCTGCTTCGTCCGAGTCGAACGATCCCGCGACGTCGATCAACGCGCCGTCGTCGTCGAGCGCCGCCGCGACGTCGTCGAGTTCGAGGTCATCGAACTCCGAGTGCGAGGTCGCGACGAGGACGGCGTCGAACCCGTCGATCGAGAGCGATTCCTGCACGTCGATATCGAACGCGTCGCGGACGGTATCGTTGTCCGCGTACGGATCGTATCCTTCGACGTCGATGTCGAACTCCCGGAGGTGCTCGACGACGTCGGCTACCTTCGAACTGCGGATGTCCCCCACGTCCGACTTGTACGTGAGACCGAGCACCAGCACGCGGCTCTCGCGCAACGTCTTGTGACACTGGTTGAGCGCCTTGATCGTCAGTTCGGCGACGTGACTCGGCATCGATTCGTTGACCGATCGGCTCGTGAGGATCAGCTCCGGATCGACCCCTGCCCGTTTCGCGCGGTGGGCGAAGAAGTACGGATCGACCGGAATGCAGTGGCCGCCGACGAGCCCCGGCCGGTACCCGTGGAAGTTCCACTTCGTCCCCGCCGCTTCGAGCACTTCGCGGGTGTCCAGGCCCAGTTCCTCGAAGACCCTCGCGAGCTCGTTGACGAGCGCGATGTTGACGTCGCGCTGGACGTTCTCGATGACCTTGCAGGCCTCGGCGACCTCGATCGACGGCGCGCGGTGGACCCCCGCGTCGACGACCGACGCGTACAGCGTCGCCACCTCCTCGAGGACTCGATCGTTTTGCCCACTGACGACTTTGACGACGTCCTCGAGGCCGTGTTCCTCGTCGCCTGGCGTGGCGCGCTCCGGCGAGTAGCCGACGAAGAAGTCCTCGCCGGCGGTCAGATCGGCGGCGTCTTCGAGCGCCGGTAGGAGGACCTCGCGCGTCGCACCCGGGTAGACCGTCGATTCGAGGACGACGGTCGTTCCGGGTTCCATCTTCGAACCGACGGTGGTCGCCGCGCTCTCGATATAGTCTAAATTCGGCCGATCGTCCTCGTCGATGGGTGTCGGCACGGCGATGATGACGTAGTCGGCCTCGCCGATCTGGCTCGCATCGGTAGTATAGGAGATGTCACCGTCCTGGACCGCCGCGTCAGAGAGGTCTCCGGTCGTGTCGATCCCGTCCTGAAGCCGCTCGACCGTCGTGTCGTCGACGTCGTACCCGATCACACGGTAGTTCGACCGCGCGAACCCGACCGCGAGCGGGAGGCCGACGTAGCCGAGCCCGACGACACAGATCGTCGCGTCGCGCGTGGCCCGCACCTCGGTGTGCTCGAGCGCAGTACTGCCCCTGTTCGAGTCGACCCCGTAGCGGTCGCTCTCTCGCTCGTCCGCTCGCTGCTCCGTGTCGCTGATTATCTGAGTCATGGCTGAGACGTTGTCGCTGAACCGTCGCACGACCGGTGCGACGGAGATCCCGAATCGTTGCACCCGCGATCCGCGGGCGTTCCTCAGCCATATCGACTGCCCAAGGGGGGTTTACTATAGCTCGAATAAGCGGGTGCAAGAGTAGTGCGCAGCGGCACCCGACGGCCACGACCGCTGGCGCTGGCGTCGACGGCCGCGCCAGCCCGCCGAGCGAACGCTTAAATCGTTGTTAAACTCGACTGTACCAACCTATAATGAAGACCCGTGGCCTCGGAGTTTCAGTGCGGTCGGTGAGCCCGCGACCGGCGCAAGTCGGTCGGACGCCGGCCGCGACAGAACCGTGACAAACCCATGGTGCCCACTTCCCAGATCGAAGTCCGAACCGCGTTCGAATCGATTCGTCGCACCGTTGCGGTCGATATCGGTCCGGCTTCGAGTCACTACGACGAGGCACGCGTGACTGCAGTGGAATTCGTCCCCAGGCTCGGCGACCACTCCGGAGAACCGTTGTCCTGGTTGCAACTGCTTCGCGTGTCCTCGAGTTGGGAAGCGGCCCTGCTCGCGGTTCTGTTCCTGCTGATCAGCGGGCTCGTCGGGATCCGCGCGGCCGAAGTGGTCTCGGACCGCGACGTCGATCTGCCCACGCTCCCGCTGATCGCGTCCGCCGCGGACCAGGCGGACGAATCAGACGGCACACGCACGGACGATCCACGGGGGTACGAGTACTACCTCTCCCCCGACACACCACCGGAACTCTTGAGCGACGAAGGAAAGGTAGTCCGACTGCTCGTCGCGAACCACGGTCGCATTCGCCAGCACCAGATCGCCGAAGAGACGGGCTGGTCGAAGTCGAAGGTTAGCCGGATCTGCTCGCAGATGTACGCCGACGGCACGATCGAGAAGCAATCGGTCGGCCGAGAGAACGTCATCACCCTGTCCGAACGGCAGTCCGACGAGACAGCGTCCGACGACGAGAGCCAATCGGATGACGTCGAGAATCCGCTTCCGTGACCGCACACCGAACACCGACCTCGGTTGGCCGATCCTCGTTCGAACGGCTCGAACCGCTCGAGTCGTTCGAACCGATCTGCTCGCGAGAGGAGTCGGATCGAACCTGCACCCCTCGGCGGAGGCTACCGTTCCGAACCGTCGCGGGTCTGTCGTAACGGCGGCGTCGGGATCGCCGTCCCACGAGTCCCGATCCGTCATATCGGACCCAATTCGCAGCGATCGGTGTGGCGCCCACCGTCACGCTCGATGGATGAACGGCAGTACGCGCCCGATCGGAATTATTTTCGTCCGTTCGGCCCGGCGACGGCGAGTGTAACCCGACCGCCCGATAACGCCGGTTAGTAGCTCGATAAGTCCCTCGACGCGACTAACGGCTCGGCACCGTCACCGGCTCGGATACCCGTCTCGGACCGGTTTACACCCCGCCGCGGCCGCACGAGAATCGAACGAATGCTCGGTCGATCACTGATTGTCGGATCGATTAGCTATCGATTGCAGAATCTGCAACCGAATTCCGCATTATAATCCGGATAGCTACCGTCTTATTCGTCGTATAGTAATGCCCGCTGTCGAGAGTGGTTGGAGTAACGCCCGACCCGTGGACGGCGGGTCCGGGACCACCACAACAATGACACGACACGAATCTGGCACTGCACTGCAGGCAGCGGTCTCGAACCGACTCGATTCGACGGCGGACGCCGATACTCGTCGCGTCGCACACCGTTCGCCTGGCGGTGCGCCGTGCCCGCCGTTGACGCCGACACCCGCCGCGGAAACGGAGGTGAGCGGCTGATGTGCGGGATCATCGCCCGCGTCGGTAACGGCAACGCGGCGGAGACGCTGCTGTCGGGCCTGGAGAACCTCGAGTATCGGGGCTACGACTCGGCGGGGATCGCCGTCCAGAACGGCTCCGGCGTCAAGGTCCACAAGTGTTCCGGCGAGGTCGACCGCCTCAAGTCGTCGCTGGACACCCGCCCGAGCGGCAACATCGGGATCGGCCACACTCGCTGGAGTACCCACGGCCCGCCGACCGACGAGAACGCCCACCCGCACACGGACACCGCGGGCGACGTCGCGGTCGTCCACAACGGCGTCATCGACAACTACGACGAGCTGCGGGCGGACCTCCAGGAGAAGGGACACGTGTTCCAGAGCGATACCGACACGGAGGTCATCCCGCACCTCATCGACGAGTACCTCGACGAGACCGACGACACAGAACGAGCGGTCCGGAAGGCCGTGGACACGCTCGAGGGCAGCTACGCGATCGCGGCCATCGTCGACGGCGAAGAGGCGGTCTACGCCGCCCGGAAGGGCTCGCCGCTCGTCCTCGGACTCGACGACGAGGAGTGGTTCCTCGCGAGCGACGTCCCCGCCTTCCTCGACCACACCGACCAGGTGATCTACCTCGAGGACGGCGACCTGGTCGTCCTCGAACCCGACTCCTATCGGATCACCGACCTCGCCGGCGAGCCGATCGAGCGGTCGATCGACACCGTCGACTGGGACCCGGACGACGCCGGCAAGGGCGAGTACGACCACTACATGCTCAAGGAGATCCACAACCAGCCGACGTCCCTCTCGAACACGATCGAGGGCCGGATCGAGGACGGCGACGTCGCCTTCGAGGACCTCGCGGCCGGCTCGTTCGAGGACATCGAGACCGTCCAGTTCGTCGCCTGCGGGACGTCCTATCACGCGGCCATGTACGGCGCCCAGCTGCTGCGCGCCACCGGCGTCCGGACGGAGGTCCTGCGCGCGAGCGAGTACGAGTCGATGACCGGCCCGGTCGACGAGGCCACCCTCGCCGTCGCGGTCACCCAGAGCGGTGAGACCGCCGACACGCTCGACGCGGTCCGCGAAGCGGCCGACCGCGGCGCGCGGACGCTCGCCGTCACCAACGTGGTCGGCTCGACCGCTGCGCGCGAAGCCGACGACGCGATCTACATCCGCGCCGGGCCGGAGGTCGGCGTCGCCGCGACGAAGACGTTCTCCTCGCAGGCGGTCACGCTCGCCCTGCTCACCCAGCGCATCGCCGCCGACGTCCCGTCGGCGACGCCCGTCGAGGACCGCGCGACGATGCTCGAGGAGCTACAGCGCCTCCCGGAGCACGTCGAGTCGGTTCTGGAAACGACGGACGCCGACGACCTCGCCCGGGAAACCCTCGACAGCGAGTCGTACTTCTTCATCGGGAACGGGCTCAGCCACTCGGTGGCCCTCGAGGGCGCGCTGAAGTTCAAGGAGATCACCTACGAGCACGCCGAGGGCTTCGCCGCCGGCCAGCTCAAACACGGTCCGCTCGCGCTCGTCACCGACGAGACGCCGGTGTTCTCGATCTACACCGGGATCGGCGACGAAAAGACGCGGACGAACGCGATCGAGGCCCAATCCCGTGGCGCACCGATCGTCGCCGTCGGCCCCGACGACCACCCGCTCGTCGAAGTCGCCGACGCCCGCCTGGCGGTCCCCGACACGCACCCCGTCTGGGCGGGACTGCTCGCGAACGTCCAGCTGCAGTTGCTGTCCTACCACGCCGCCAAGCAACTCGACCGACCGATCGACAAGCCGCGCAACCTCGCGAAGAGCGTGACGGTCGAATGATCGCCGCGGTCGCCCGCAGCAGCTAACGACTTTTCGTCGCGCCCGTTCGATTCCGGATCGCAGTTATCCCCCGAGACCGTCCTCCCCGCTGTCGTGTTCGAGAGCTACCGCTCCCGTCGCCTGGCGGGCACCGTTCGAACGACCAGAACCCGCTCACGTGGTGACGCACAGCGCGGCTTCGACGCGCGATCGATCCGCGTCCGGATAGCAGAGGGCGATCGCTTTAGCGGGGGTCGTTCGAACTGCGAGAGACTGGGGACGGTCAGCGATCGGCCACATCCACAGCTCCGATCGCGCGGAAAACAGAGGTCGCGCCGGCGACGCGCGAACGGCCGCCGCAGCTACTCCCCGTGACCGAACTCCCGCTCCCGTTCTAACCGCTGACAGCCGATTACTAGCGGATCGGGAATCTCGGTGGCGTGGGAGTGAAGCGCGTCGAAAACGACGGCGACTTCGTCGAAACGGGGTCCGCGAGTCGCAACGAGGGGGTCGCGGTCCCAGTCGATGAACTCCAGCTCGGCGAGCGTGGGTAAATGGTTGTGAAACAGGGCTCGTCGCAGCGTCTCTGGAGCTGCAGGGGCGTTCGGATTGACCGCACTCTCTGGGAGCGGAACCGACTCGTCCGGCGACGAATCCAAAAGCGAAAGGAGGAGTTGGCGACGCGGTTCGGCGGAGATCGCTCTGAATACGTCGTTCCACCGTCGGATGACGCGAGTTCCGTTCTCTCGTCGCGCGGACACCATACTCCCGTCCTCGCGCCCCTCCAACAAATCGTTTACTACGGATACAAATAATGGTATCACTGGTGGAGACACTCCGTCCGCAGCGGTACTAGGCGGCGTGCCACGTAGATCGAATGCGACGGCGCGTACGGCACCGATACCGGACGACACACTGGCTGCGCTTTCGCATACCGAGTCGGGGTCTCGGCCGCGGCTAACGGAACTGAGTTCGTCAGCGCCGTCCGCGATCGCGTCGAGACGCGAGGCGGATCAGTAACGAACGTACCCATGAGAAAAGCTGTCGGCCGGGCATCGGCATCAACGGCCGACGAACCGGAACGGGTTCCGAGTCGCAGCCCCGTTAGTCGTCTGCTTCGAGCTCCAAGGTGACGGACTCGTCGTCGCCGTCGATCTCGACGGTTTGCTCCGTTTCGTCGTAGTCGTCGGCGGACGCGGTCACCGTGTAGTCGCCGTCCTCGAGATCCTCGAACTCGACCTCGCCATCGTTGCCGACGTCCTGCTCGTCCTCCTCGCCCGAGCCGAGGAGACCGACGTTCTCTTCGAGTTCGACGGTCGCGTTGTCGACCGCGTCGCCGCTCTCATCTTCGACGGTCACCGAGAGTGTGTGCGAGCCGTCGCTGTCATCGCTGTCGTCACTATTGTCGGTGTCGTCGCTCGAATCGTTTTCGTCGAGGGTCAGCATCACCGTCTCGTCGTCGCCGTCGATCTCGACGGTTTGCTCCGTTTCGTCGTAGCCGTCCGCGTTCGCCGTGACCGTGTACTCGCCGTCCTCGCGGTCGAACTCGGCTTCGCCGTCGCCGTCGACGTCCTTCTCCTCGTTCGATCCGTCGTCCTCGACCGTGACGGTCGCGTTGTCGATCGAATCGCCGTCCTGATCTTCCACGATCGCCGTCAGCGTCTGGGTCTCGTCGGCGCCGCCACCGCTATCGTCGGTATCGCCATCGCCGGTGTCGCTATCGTCGTCGCTCGAACCGTCGCTGTTATCGCCGTCACCATCACCGTCACCGGACCCGTCGTTCCCGTCGGCCCCGTCGCTCTCGTCGCCCGCGCCATCACCGCTGTCGGACCCTGTCGTTTCGTCGTCGCTGCCGTCTCCGTCGGTCTCGTTCGTCGCACCACCGTCGGTCTCGTTATCACTGCCACCGGCGTCGTCATCGGTCGCCGCGTCGCCGTCGTCAGAGGATTGGGAGTCGTCCCATCTGTCGGTCGCCGAGCCGAGCGCTCCGCTGACGGAGGCGCCGCTCGCGGCGAGTATCAGGCCCGCCAGCAGGAAAACGATCCCGCTGACGATGAGCACGACTTGAACGCTGGTCTGAATCGAGCGCGTCTCCGCACGCTGTCGTTGGACACTGCTGTTGCCACGCATGGTCAGTGTATCAGTGAAATTAATGGCCGGCGTTCGAACTCGTCGGTTCGCTCGGTTCGCCTGGTGCCGCGACCGGAACGGAGCCCGGCCGGGCTGCGATCGACTGGGGACTGCGCCGCCCGCAGCGTGCAGTTAGGAGGGGTTTCATTACGCTGTAATTTCAGCGCCCGGTAATTCACTATACAGCAGCCAAGCCGATTGCAGTCACTGAAACAGTCGCGGAAGCGGCTGCAATGCCGGCTGCGGCGACGGCTCGGTGACGAGCGAAGCGGGCGGTCGATGCGGGACGGCTCGCCGACCCGGGTGCGACGGGGGACGGATTTCGATCGGAGGCGGACCGGCCGGTCGTTTATCTGGTCGCTAAGAGGGGTGAGCGGTTCCGAATAATTCCGTTCGGTCGCGCTCCGAACAACCGGTGATTCCCTCGGGTCGGGTCCGCCGTCGCTGGTCGTCGAGCGGAGCCTGGCCCGTCCGCTCGAATCGGCCCGACTCGATCGCGAGTCCGCGTTCCTGGCCGGATGATTTTTTTGGTCAGACGGCGGATAGTAATCGGGTTTTACCGAGCGTTCGAGGGCGTGGCCAGTCGGCCATTGGCCGATCGTAAACCGGTGTTGGCCCGCCTCACGGCTCGTTGACGGCCCGCCACGCGAGCGGTCACCGACGCGGTTTTCCGGCGAGTAGCTGGAACGGTCGTCGCGCTTTTTCCCGCTCCTCGCGGTAGCGTCGATTAGCAGAGACCATGAGCGAATCCACGACCGACGAGCCGACGACCGGTGAATCGCACGCCCGCGACCGACGCGACCGGGCGGGCCAGAAGTGGCTCAGCGGGTTCGTTTCCCTGATCGGGTTCTGGCTGGCCGCCGCCCCGTTCGTCTACGAGCCGGCCCAGTCGATGCTCTGGAACAACCTGCTGGTCGGCGGCGCGATCTTCCTGCTGGCGGGCTACAACTATTACCGGCTCTCCACCGGCCACTCGACCAGTACCGGCGTGATGTCGCTGGTCGCGCTGCTGGCGCTGTGGACGGCCGTCTCGCAGTTCGCCATCGGCGGCCAGTTCGCAATGGACTCCGTCGGCGTCGCCGACACGGGCCTGATCTGGAGTAACGTCGTGTCAGGACTCGTCGCGGCGGGGCTGTCGGCGTACATCGCCTACGCGGCCGGCCGCGACGTCCGCACCGGCACGGCGGCCGGAACGCGATAACCGGCCGTCCCCGTCCTCGACGATCCGTCGGCGTATTTTCCTCACTCTCGTCTCCCCGCCTCGCATCCATCCAGTCCCCGTCCCCGTCTCCGGATCAGACTCGGATCCTACTCAGCGTCCGCGGCCGCCGCGCGCCGCTCGAGCAACTCCAGGACGGGTTCCGTCGTAGCCAGGCGAATCCCGAGTCGGGTGAGCCGGTCCCGTATCGCGGCGGGGACGAGCGTACCGTACAGCGATCCGAGCAGGGGAACCGGACCGACGCGGTAGTGCGTGTCCGGGTTCGAGACGGTCGCCGCCTGGCGGACCGTCGCGGCGACCCGGTCGGGGTCGTTGATCAGCGGGCCGCCGCCCTCGACAGCGCGGACCCGCCGGAGGACGCGGTAGAGGTCGGCGTAGTGGGCGGGCCTGACGACGTCCGCGTCCGTTTCGGTCTCGTTTCCGTCTGACTCTACGTCGGCTTCGGATTCCGGCGGGGCCGGCAACGGGGATCGCGCCGCCGCGGCCGCGTCGTCGACTTCCCGCACGGCTCGGTCGTAGAACGGCGTCTGCACGATCCCCGGCTGGACGACGATCACGTCGATCTCCGTGCCGGCCAGTTCCTGACGGAGCGCGTCGCTGAGACTGGCCATCGCCCACTTCGAGGCGGTGTAGCCGCCGATGCCGGCCAGCGCGAGCCGATCTGCGGCGCTGGTGACGGTGATGATCCGGCCGTCGCCGCGCTCGCGCATGCCGGACAGCACCGCTCGGATCAGGCGGTGGGGCCCGAAGCAGTGGACGGCGAATTGACGCTCGAGTCGCTCCGTCGGCACGTCCTCGACCGGACCGAACTGGCCGTAGCCCGCGTTGTTGACGAGACAGTCCACGCCGCCGGCCTCGTCGCGAATCCGGTCGACGACGCGCTCGATCTCCGCGGGCTCGGTCAGGTCTAGCGCCGCGGTCTCGGCCCCGCGGTCGGCCAGGACTGTCAGGCCGCTCCGGTCGGAATCGCGGGCGGTCGCGTAGACCCGCCAGTCGCCGGCCAACAGCGCGTGGGCGGTTTCGAAGCCGATTCCGGACGAACAGCCGGTCACGAGTGCGGTAGGCGGCATAGGTTGACCTACGACGGCCGCGGGGAAGACGGTCCCCGTCGGTCGGGGTCGGTGAGTGTCACGGCCCGCGACTGGTTCGACGTTCGCGACGGCGGCGGCCGGAATCGACCGCGGAGGCCGCGCGATCAGTCGAACGGACCGACGTCGTCCGGTGGGCCGACATCATCCGGCGGGCCGGCGTCCTCGGGTGGTCCCGCGCCCGCGGGCGGCCCGGGATCGCTCTCGCCGGCCCCGTCCTCGTCGTCGGACCGGTCGGCACGATCGAACGCCCACTCGATCGCGTCGAAGTCGTCGTCTCCGTCGTCGCTCGCGTCATCCCCTCTGTCCCCGTCCGTTCCGTCTCCTGGCGCGCCGCCCCCATCGCCGTCCGGTTCGGCTTCAGCGTCGTCGCCAGGCTCGGTCTCGCTCGGCGGTTCGGCGTCGGCCGGCGGCTCGTCGTCCGACACGGCGGCGTCGCCTGGCGGATCGGACTCGTCGGGCCCCGCGGCCGACTCGGCACCGTCGGTAGCGGTGTCGGAATCGGAATTGGGCTCCGTGGCGTTCGCGGACTCGACGGGCGTCGCGTTCGAGTCGTTCGCCGCGGCGTCCGCCGTCTCACCCTCGGCGGCCGACGGATTCACGTCGTCCGCCGTCATGTCCGGCCCGAAGACGGTCACGATCGCGGCGAACGCGACGAGGACGACCGCGATGGTAACGAGCAGTGCGACCGCCGATGGCGCGTCGTCACGGAAGCGAGACATTCGACCGGACGGTGAGAGGCGGCCGATCGGCTTTGTTAATCTCAGCCCACAGGAGCGACGGGCGGGCTTTCCGGCCGGATCGTCGTCGGTCGCCGGTGGTCGTCGTCGCTCGTCGGCTCGGTCACGGCGTCCGATCGAACACTGCTGCGGCCGCGACGCGGGCTGACGCTCCGCGCGTGGCCGAAAATACTGTAGCCGCCACCGGGTGGGTGCCGACGAGCCGAGGAGCGGACGCGAGCGACGGTCGGTTCGGTCGAACTGTTCCGACTCGCCGTCTTACTCCTCGTACTCGCGTCCGCGGGCGACGACGTGCTCCGCGGGAATCCGAACGATGATGCGCGGTTCATCCTCCTCGTCGTGGTGGGGGTACTCCTCGACGTCGAGGTATCGTCGGGCCACCTCGTCGATGTGCTCGTCGGCCCCGTCCTCCGAGAGCGTCGCGCGGCCGCGAACGGACACGTATCGGTACGGATCGTCGGGATCGACGATCGAAATCGAGACCTTCGGGTTCGTTCGGAGATTTCGCTCCTTGGTGCGGCCGCGGAGCGTGTTTATCAGCACGGCCTCCCCGTCGTCGTGGTCGACCCAGACGGGACTGCTGTGGGGATGCCCGTCGGAACCGATCGTCGCGATGTGGCCGAACGATCGCTTCTCGAGAATGTCGCGGTGCGATTCGGGGATCCGTCCGCTGTGCGTTTCGAAAGCGCCCATCACCACTGACGAGCGTCGGAAGCAGGTTCGGTCTTTCGATACGAACGATTCCCGAATATCGAAATTCCACGCGAGGGGCCGCGGGACGATCAAACGATACGCCCGCCGTCGTCGATCACCTCGTTTCGCCGAACGGCCGAACAATGATATAGCCGGCACGTCCAGTGGTTGACAACGGAACGGATCGCAAGCCAATGACGAGTCATTACGATCACGCGCAGGTGCAGGAGTTTTGGCAGTACGTCTGGGAGCGCGACGACGTCTACGAGGTCGCCGACGATGCCGCGGACCCGACGTACGTCCTCGGGATGTTTCCCTACACGTCGGGAACGCTCCACATGGGCCACGTCCGCAACTACGCGATCACGGACGCCTACGCCCGCTACCGACGGATGCAGGGCGACGAGGTACTCCACCCGATGGGGTGGGACGCGTTCGGGCTCCCCGCCGAGAACGCGGCCTTCGAGCGCAAGACCGACCCCCGATCCTGGACCGAGGCGTGCATCCGCCGGATGCGCGAGGAACTCGAGACGATGGGCTTTGGCTACGACTGGTCCCGGGAGATCACCACCTGCGAGCCCGACTACTACCGCTGGAATCAGTGGCTCTTCGAACGGCTCTACGATGCCGGACTCGTCGAGTACCAGGCGGCGACGGTCAACTGGTGTCCCGACTGCGAGACTGTCCTGGCGGACGCCCAGGTCGCCGAGGACGACGGCGATCGAATCTGCTGGCGCTGCGAAACGCCCGTCGGACGGCGAGAACTCGACCAGTGGTTCTTCACGATCACCGACTACGCCGAGGAGTTGTCCGAGGGACTCGACGACCTGGAAGGCTGGCCAGACGGCGTCCGCGAGATCCAGCGCAACTGGATCGGTCGCCAAGAGGGCGCGCGGATCGCCTTCGAGGTCCCCGACGCCGACGCCGGCGACGGGACCGTCGACGTCTTCAGCACCCGCCCGGAGACGATCCACGGCGCGACCTACCTCGCGGTCTCGCCTGGCCACGACCTGGCGCGGGAGTTAGCCGACGCGGATGAGCGGGTCGCCGACTACGTCGAGACCGTCCGCGAGGAAGACCCCGACGAGGTCGGCTTCTCGGGGATCGAAACGGACGCGACCGCCGTGCACCCGCTGACCGGCGAGGAACTGCCGGTCTACGTGGCCGGCTACATCCTCGACGACGTGGGAACGGGGGCCGTAATGGGCGTCCCCGGCCACAACGAGCGCGACCACTCGTTCGCGCGCGAGCACGACCTGCCGATCGAGCGCGTGATCGTTCCGGACGAGGGCGCGGCCGATAGTAACGACGGCGAACGCGGCGAAACGACGCCCTACACCGGCGAGGGAACGCTGACGGCCAGCGGCGAGTACGACGGCCTTGACAGCGCGGTCGCCCGGGAGCGTCTGGTCGACGACGACGGGCCCGACGCGATCGAGGCGGACGTCACCTACCGGCTGCGTGACTGGCTGATCTCCCGCCAGCGCTACTGGGGGACGCCGATTCCGATCGTCCACTGCGACGACTGCGGGTCGGTTCCCGTGCCCGAGGAGGACCTCCCGGTCGAACTGCCGGAGTTCGTCCGGACGACCGGGAACCCGCTGGACGCGGCCGAGGAGTGGAAGCGCACGACCTGTCCCGACTGCGGTGCGGACGCCGTCCGCGAGACGGACACGATGGACACCTTCGTCGACTCCTCGTGGTACTTCCTGCGCTTTCTCTCGCCCGATCTGGCGGACGCGCCGTTCGACGCCGACCTGGCGAACGACTGGCTCCCGGTCGACGTCTACGTCGGCGGCGAGGAACACGCCATCCTGCACCTGCTGTACGCCCGCTTCTTCACGAAGGCGCTGGCGGACCTGGGACTGCTCGAGCACCGCGAGCCGATCGAGGAGCTTCGGAGCCAGGGGACCGTGCTCTACGACGGTGAGAAGATGTCCAGTTCGAAGGGCAACGTCGTCGCGCCCGAGGAGTACGGCGCCGAGACGACCAGGCTGTTCGTGCTCTCGGCGGCCCACCCCGAGCAGGACTTCGAGTGGACCGCGAACAACGTCCGCGGGGCCTACGACCTCCAGCAGACCCTCTACGGAATGGCGGCCGACTTCGTCGAGGAGGGAGAGACCCGCGTCGAGCGCCGGGTCCACGACGAGTACGTCGCCCGGGAGATCGACCGGACGATCGCCGCCGTCACCGAGGAGTACGAGCGGTTCCGATTCCACCGCGCCGCCACCGAAATCCGGGAGCTCGCGCGCCTACTCCGGCGGTACCGCGAGTACGACCGGCCCCGCGGACCCCACGGCGAGGTCTACCGCCGCGGCCTGGTGACCCTCGCGGCGCTGATCGCGCCGATGGCGCCCCACCTCGGCGAGGAGTGCTGGAACAAGCTCCGCGGCGAGGGCCTGGTCGTCGAGGCCGACTGGCCCGTCCCCGAGGGCGACGCGTCGGATTACCGGCTCGAGCGCGCGCTGGTCGACCGGACCCTCGAGGACGTCCGCGACATCGTCGACGTCGCCGCCATCGACGAACCCGAGCGGATCGACCTGGTCGTCGCACCCGACTGGAAGTACCGGGCCGCCGAACTCGTCCGGGAACGGGCTGCCGACGACGGTGACGACGGGGGCGGCGACGAAGCCGCGACCGCGGACGTCGACGTCGATTCGATCGTCGATCAGGTGCTCGAGACCGACGCGGCCGACGGCGTCGACAGGGGGACCATCACGGCCGTCGTCGGCGACCTCGTCGACAGCGACGGCGGCCGGGAGGCCGGCCAGGCGTTCCCGGCGGACCGCGAACGCGAGCTACTGGAGCGGGCGGCCTGGCTCGTCACCGACGAGTTCGGAGCGACGGTCACCGTCCGCCGAGCGGGCGTCGACATCGGCGCGGCCACCGACGCCGACGTCGACGGCGACGACCTGGCGGCGAAGGCGCGGCCGGGCAAACCCGCGATTCACATCAGCTGACGCGGTCGACGGTCATTGGACGGGCGCCGACCGGATCGGCCGAATCCGGGAAAGACAGTTTTATTCCATCAGGTTCGGAAGGAGCAGATACGATGGTGGAGGGTGGAGACAGCGTCGATACGGACGAGAGACCGCCAAGCCAGGCGGTGGTCGAAGCAGTCGCCGAGGCGGAGGACGTGCGACCGACGGACCTAGCGCCCCCGGAGTACGAGTCGCTGCACGCGGTCGTCGATCCGGCGGCGCTCGATGCGCTGTTCGCGGATCGCTCGAACAACACGCGCAGACCACGCGGGACCGTTTCGTTTCGCTTCTGTGACTTCGACGTCACCGTCGATCGGGACGGACGGGTCACGCTCGAGGAGCCGACCGAGCAAGCGGAGTGACGGTGACGAGGCTCTCGCGGGCGGTTTCTGCGGATCGACAGTACGCCAAAGTTTGAGTAACTCACAGTATCCAGAACAGTGAAACGAAGTCACTTCTCGGCGTTGTTCTGACGGCGCTGGCGAGGGCACGGCAACGCTACTTGCAACGGACGCGATTCCAAACGAAAGCTAGGGGTGCGAGCGACAGCCGTCGCTCACGAGAAGGGAGGACTCGGCGCTCAGAACCGCCTATCCCGGGTCGAACGAGTAGAACACCTTGGCGAACGACCGTGCGGGCATCACGGGTCGGTCGTCGGGGGCTTTCTCCGGGTGGTCGGCCCGCAGGAACACATCGAGCAAGACCCACGCGTCGTACAGCAGGCAGGCGAACAGCCAGTAGAACACGCGCACGCTGAACTTCCGCGAGGTGGTCTTGGCGAGGAAATCGTGCTTGATGACGCGGTAGTTCGTCTCGATGACCCAGCGCCGCGCGTAGACCTGCGCCCACGCCTTCGGGTCGTCGCCCGCGTCCTTGATGTTCGTCACGTACACCACCCACTCGCCCTTGAGTTTGGGCTCGTCGGGTGCAGTGCTGTCCGCGAAGTCCGTGAGTGCCGTCTGCTCGGCGTCATCGTCTTCTTCGCCCCACGCGGCGCGTTTGGCAAGCATCGTCACGCGCAGGCTCTCGCTCCGCGTGTTCGGGCTGATGGTGTGGGGCTTCGAACCAGCGTCCCCGTCAAGCGAGGCGACCCAGTTCTTGATGTCTTTCCCGGCCTTCCGGTACTGGACGACGAAATCAACGTTCTGCCGCTCAAGGAACGACAGCAGGCCCACGTCGATGAATTCTGAGTCCATGTAGAGCCGCTTGACGGAGAGGAGTTCCTTCGCACGGCGCACGAGGTACATCGCGGCGATGTTGAGGTTCCCTCGGTCTTTCAGTGTGAACGAGGCGAGCTTGACCGTCCGTCCTCGGGTGCGGGCGCCGACGGTGATGTGCTTGTATGCCCATGTCGTGTTCTTGCTCTTCTTCGTGCCGACGACCCCCTCAGGGATGATGAGGTTGTCGTCATCATCGTAGGACTGTGGGTAAAACGGGATGTCCGTCCCGTCTATCATCACTTCGATGGGACGGTTAAGCATCCCTGCGCCCTTGGCGACTGTGACCACGCGCTCGAACACGTCTTCGAACTGCTCTTGCCATTTGACGGCGCTCCGCGACTCGATGGTGTTGAAGTGCGTCGGGGCATTCGGCGCGACTCCGCCATCAGTGCGGAACTCGTCGATGTTCTGCTCGGCAAAGCTCCGCTCGCGGCTGATGAGCGCCTGAAAGTCGAGGAACCAGTTGTCGTGGAACGTCGTGTTCTCCGCCCGCCCGAACGACAGAAGGTCGAACACGAGCGGGCGGATGTTCTCGATGGCTTCCTGCTTCTCGCTGTCGCTGATGTCCTTGGGGTCTTGGTCGGGGAGTTCCACGTCAAGCAGGCTCGCGCCAGCGGGCAGTCCCATGCTGAGAAGGTGGTCAGCCAGTTCGGGCCGAAAGTACTCTGTGACGATAGTCTCGGCGGCGTCGCGCCATCGCTCTTCGAGACGGTTACGCCACCACTCGCGGAACGTATCGCCGCTCGGAACGGATTCGGTGAATCCGAGAAGTCCCGCGACCTTCGGGCGTCCGTTGAGGTGCGACGCGAGGCCGTGGAATGAGTCTATACTCACGAGACGCTGATAGACCAAAGCTTTCATCATCATCGGCGCGTTGTAGCGCCGCCCGGTAGCGAAGTCGTGCGTGAACTCGTGGTCTGCGAGGAACCCAGCGGTGGCGATGAGCCACGGTTCTGTTTGTTCGTCTCGGAGAACGGACGGGTGGACTTCACTGAATGGATACTCTGGTTTGAGGATAGCGTCTACCTTCTCCGGTGGGATTTCGTCCACTAATGCCTAGTACGGAAAAGCTGATATATAATGGTTCGACACTCTATTTTCTCTACCACGTTTTGAAGTCTTGAATACTTCAGACTAATACAGACCCGTGCTGGCTGGGGATAGATAGGTTAAAACTCGCCACTAACGCTTGCCTGTTACCGTAGCGAGGGGTTCGTAAAGTGACCGATTGTTTCGAGTTCCTCCCAGTCACCAGTCAGAGTTTCTCGGAGAACCTTATGATGTTCTTCGTCAATTTCGTATTCTTCTTTGTCACCGGCTTCATCCGCTGTTTCGAGGTTTTCCGCTTCCATGTAAATGTAGAGAAATGAAGCGTTGACTAGAGATTGAATAAATGCAGTCTCCGTGTAGACACCTTCATGCTGAAGAGTCTCAATAACTTCAGATTCACGCTCGTGCATTTCCTTGAACCATGCACGAAGCTGGTCTTCTTTCCCAGAAGCAATACGCGCACGAGCAATCATAACCTCGGACATGACAATAATTACTTAAGACACGTATTAATGTTCTTCGCCAAGATTATTCCGGTGTTTTTCAATCAGTAGTTTCTATCCGTCAAAAATCCAGATTTTGGCCTACTGTCGAAGCGACCGACGAGGGGGCCCGCGACTCGTGGCGGAACAGCAAGCGTGATACGGTGGTGCTCCTAACGGCCGGTAATGGCAACCGCTGACGCGAGACGGCGGCTCCGCGAGTGGCCGAAGGGCGTAACGATCCTCCTGACGATCGTCGGCTACGCGCTGGTGATCGGCACGTTCCTGCTGGACATCCCGATCTACCCCGACCTCACGCAGGGCCAGATCAACCTGCTCACGCACGCGATCGCCGTCATCAACACGGCGGCGACGATCCTGCTGATCTGTGGCTGGTACTGGATCCGCGTCGGCGATGTCGAGAAACACCGGCTCTCGATGATCGGCGCGTTCGCGCTGATCATGCTGTTCCTGGTCGTCTACCTGGTCCGCGTCGGCGGCGGCGGCGAGAAGTACTTCCAGGGACCGGACCTGGTCTACTACGTCTACCTGCTCATGCTGGCGATCCACATCCTGCTATCGATCGTTTCGGTGCCGGTCGTCCTCTACGCGCTGATCCTCGGGCTGACTCACACGCCCGCGGAGCTCCGGCGGACGGTCCACGCTCGGGTCGGCCGCATCGCCGCCGCCGCGTGGATCCTGAGCCTCGTCCTCGGCGTCGTCACCTACGTCCTGCTCAACCACGTCTTCTCCTACGAGTTCGCGGCGATCGTCGCGCCGCTTCCGGGCCTGGTCTGAGTTCGCCTTCTCGCCATCCCCGTTCCGTCACTGTCCCGCGTCCCGGTGTCTCACGGTACTCGCTGCCATCAGCGGTCCGTCTCCGGTCCATACCGGCGGACCGGACCGACAAGTTATCCCGTGGCCGCGCGTAGCGGTAACCAACGAATGCAATTCGTCGAAGAAATCGTCGTGGACGAGTTTCTCCCGACCGTCCGGTCGCTGCTCGCCGGCGACCTCCGCGACCGAGGACTCACCCAGAGCGAGGTGGCGGACGTGCTCGGCATCAGTCAGAGCGCCGTCTCGAAGTACGCCCACGGCGACGTGACCGTCAACAACCGCATCGCCGACGACGACCGCGTCCAGGAGACCGTCGAGGAACTCGGCACCGGCCTGGCGGCCGGCGAGATTTCGCCGGTCCAGGCGCTGATCGAGATCGAGGTCCTGATCCGCAACCTCGAGGCCGGCGGTGACCTCCTCGCGCAACTGCACGAGGAGGCCGTCCCGGAACTCGCCGACCACGGCTCGGGCTTTCGCGTCCACGACCCCGAGAGCGATCTCCGGACGAGCGAACGGGTCCTCTCGTCGCTCCGGCGGGGCCTGCGGATCCTCGAGACCACCAGCGGGTTCACCGGGCTGATCCCCGCGGTCGGTTCGAATCTGGTCGCCTGCACGCCCGACGCCGAGCACGTCGACGACGTGGCGGGCGTCCCGGGTCGGATCTTCGACGTGAAAGGCCAGGCGACCGTCCCCGCGGACCCCGAGTTCGGCGTCTCCGAACACGTCGCACAGGTGCTGTTGGCCGCGCGCCGCCACGGCGCTGACGTCTCGGCGGGGATCAACGTCACGTACGATCCGGAACTGATCGACGAACTAACTCAGCGGGGCCACGTCGCCGCCGAGTTCGACGAGTCCGACGACGTCACTTCGAGCGTCGGTGCGGCGATCGAGGAGCAACCCGAAGCGTCGGTGCTGTACCAGACCGGCGGCATGGGGATCGAACCGCTCATCTACGTGCTCGGGGCGGACGCGGAGGACGTGGCGGACACGATTCGGTCGCTGGTCTGAGCCCGGCACAAATTCGGATGCAACGACAACGATGACGGAATCCGCACGGGAGTTCTACGGCCGCTGGGCCCGCCTCTACGACCTGATCGCGCGCCGCACGCCCGGTATCGCGCGGCTGCGACAGCGCGCGGCCGCCGCCTGCCGCCTCGAACCAGGCGATACCGTCGTCGAGATGGGCTGTGGCACGGGCGCGAACCTCCCCTTCCTCCGCGAACAGGTCGGCAGCGAGGGGACCGTGATCGGGATCGATTTCACCGGACCGATCCTCGAGCGAGCGCGCGCGGCCACAGCGGCGTACGACAACGTCCACGTCGTCCGGGGCGACGCGACGCGGCCGCCGGTCGGGCTCGGAGAGGGAGTCGAAGCGAAACGACCCGTCGATGGCGATGGAGACGTCGACGCCGTGCTCGCCACCTTCGTCGTCGGCATGCTCGACGAGCCGGCCGGCGCCGTCGACGACTGGTGCGACCTCGTCGGGCCCGGCGGTCACGTCGTCCTCGCGAACGCGGCCAGGAGCCGCGCGTGGTACGCGCCGCCGGTCAACGCCGCCTTCCGGGCGATCGTCGTCCTCTCGACGCCACCGACGACGCAACTGCGCTACGAGACGGATCCGACCCGCCGACTGAACGCGAAGATCCGCGCCGCCCACGCCAGGCTCCGCGAGCGGTCGGCGGCCGTCGCGGACGAGCGCCACGTATTCGGCGTCGTTCGGCTCACCGGCGGACGAGTCGCCTGAAGCGAGCGCTCACCCGTCGGTTTCCGGTCGATCACGCCGTCGCTTCGACACCGTCGCGGGCCACGATAGGCTCGCGGATCTCGTCGGGCAGCGGCGTCGGTCGTCGCGTCTCGGGATCGATGTGGACCATCGTCGTCTCGGCGGTCGCGGCGACCGCGTCGCCGACGCGGATCTCGTACTCCATCGTGCAACTGGATTCGCCGAGGCGGGAGACCCAGAGCGCGACCGTGGGGTCGTCGCCCTTCGTGATCGGCCGCTCGTAGGAGATTTCGAGATTGGCGATGACGAAGGAGATGTCCGCGGCGGCGATGTCGACGACCTCCTCGAGGTAGTCAGTGCGGGCGACTTCGAGGTAGCTCGCGTAGACCGCGTGATTGACGTGATCGAGCGGATCGAGGTCGCGGTACCGGACCGGTACCTCAACGGTAAACTCAGCACTCATTGTACGTTGTTACAGGTGAGTAGGACAAAAGTACGCACCGGTTGCGGGAATTCGCGCGAGAACCGTCGCCGCTCGCGGACTCACGCCCGCTCGTACAGCTGCGCGTGCTCGCCGCAGAACGCGGGCTCGCGCAACTGGGCGTCGATCAGGTCCTCGTGATAGTGGGCGTTGAACAGCCGACACCCCTCCCGGTCGCAAAACGCCTCGCCGGTCTCGAGGTAGTGGTAGGCCTGCAGGACGTACCCCTTCAGCGCGTCGGTGGTTCGGGGGTCGTCCTCGACTAAAAAGTCGCCCTCGACCTGATTCTCCAGAACCTCCCGGGGCGGCGCGTCGCCGGAGAGGAGCGCGTGACGTTGCTTCTCCTTGTAGTACGCCTCGGGCTTCGCGGGCGCCTCGTAGAGCCCCGGTACCGAGACGAGCGCGGGCTGGCCGAGGACGTTCACGCGCTTGTGCCAGCGGCCGTCGTGGTCGCCCCAGGTGCCGATCGCCCGGTCGAGGACTGTGACGTGCAGCGTCTCGAGACCGCGTTCGTCCTCTGGAAGCGCGGCGTTGAGCGCCCGTTGGACCTGCAGACCGTCGTAGAGGACGCCGCCCTCGCGCTCGGGGTGGTCGAGCGCCCGCTCCTCGTAGCGGATCGTCCCCAACATTGTGTTGCCCGTCTCGCGCTCGTACGGCGAGGGGACCCGCGCCTCGGCGAACCGCTCGGCCAGGCCGTCCGTGCGATGGACGTCGAGGAATCGATCCCGGACGGTCACCGCGGCGTCGATCCGTTCGCGCAGCCAGGCGGCGAGTTCGTCGACGTCGGCGACGGTCGTCGGACTCCGGTAGAGCGTGACTCGGTCGACCATGTATGATCTAGTCGTACCACTCGTGAATTAGTTGCGGTCGTAGTTCGCTACAGGCTGTCACGAACGCCCGCGAGCAGGAGTCAGCCGATCAGGAATGACGGCCCCTCGACGTTCTCGTTCCGAGCCTCGCGCCAGGAGTGGACGGGCTCCCAACCTAGCTCCCGCCGGGCCTTCGCCGTCGAAAAGGCCGACTCGTCGCCCTCGAGGTCGCAGTCGTCGGGCAGGTCGTCGAAGACCGCCTCGATCACGTCCGCGGTCGGGCGGCCGAGGTAGTTCTCTGCGGCCATCGCGTGGTACGACTCGTGGCCGTCGATCTCGGCCTCGAGCGCGGCGTCGACGATCGAGACGACGTCGCGGACGTCGACGTAGGACCAGAAGTTGCCGCTGCGGTCGGCGGTCTCGGGATCGAAGTCGGTGCGGCCGTCGATCGCCCGATACTCGCCGGGATACTGGATCCACGAGGGGCGGATCGAGGCCACCGAGATCGCGTGCTTTCGGACCGTCTTCGCGGCGAGTTCCTCGCCGACGAGCTTCGAGGCGCCGTAGCCGTCTTCCGGCCGCATCGGGTGGGCCTCGTCGATCGGCAGGTAGTCCGGGAGGAACGGCTCCGCGGCGAAGGGCATGCCGTAGAGGCTCTCGCTCGAGGCCCAGACCACGTCCGCGCCTGCTCGACCGGCGGCCTCGAAGACGTGGTAGGTCGTCTCGACGTTGGTCAGAAAGGTCTCGGTGCCGGTCGTCTCGCCCATCCGCGGGATCCCTGCGGCGTGGACCACCGCGTCCGGATCGTGCGCGAGGATCGCCTCCCACGCCTGCCCCTGCTCGCTGAGGTCGGCCGCGAGGAACGCGACGTTCTCGCGCCCGCGGGGCGGCCGCTCGAGGTCGACGCCGACGACGTCGTGACCCTCGCTCGCGAGGTGCTCGACGATCCAGCTTCCCGCACCACCGGTCGCGCCGGTGACGACGATGTTCATGCACGAGCGGTACCGCTGGGACGCGAAAACAGTGTGGATCTCGGCGAGCCGGCAAGCCGGTGCGGCGACGACCGCTTAGTCGTCGGCCGGGGTCGCGCGGCTCGTGATGTCGACGGGCTCGGCGTCGACGCCGAGTTCGTCGAGCGCCTCCTGGGCGGCGCGCTTGCCCGAGACGAGCATGGCGCCGAAGGTCGGGCCCATCCGCGGCAGCCCGTAGGTTGTCGCGGTCGCCATCCCGGTCGCGATCAGTCCGTCGTGGACCAGGCCAGTGTGCTCGACGACGGCGTCCTCGGACTTGCCGACCCACATCGAGTCGTGGCCAGGCGAGTCGTGGCCGGGGGCGCCGTAGCTGTCGTCGCCGGTCTGGTCCATACCCGTCGCGTTGGCCTCGGCGTCGCCGATGCCCGGCGCGTCGAGGACGCCGCGCTCGTCGAGTTTCTTGACCGCCATCGCGTCGTGGCCGGTCGCGTCGATGACCAGGTCGGCCTCGACGGCGATCGGGTCGACGCAGGTGATCTCGCGAGGCAGCGCGTGGACCGGCGTCCAGTTCATCACGATCCCCGAGACCTTGTGGTCCTCGCGGATGACGATGTCCGTGAACTCGGTCATGTTCTGCATCTTCGCGCCGGCGTCGCAGGCGGCCTTGATGAGTCCGGAACAGGCCTCGGGGCCGTTGGCGATGTACAGGCCCTCGCTATCTTCGGACTGTTTGTAGGAGACGTCGAGTTCGTCTAAGATCTGCTGGGCGGGGTCGCGTACCGTGACCTTGTTCATCAGGAACCCGCCGAGCCAGAACCCGCCGCCGAGGTAGTTGTTCTTCTCGACAACCATCGTCTTGACGCCGCGCTCGGACAGCTCCTTCGCGGCGGTCAGCCCCGAGGGGCCGCCCCCGACGATGATGACGTCCGAGTCCGAGAAGTCCATGAACTCCTCGGTCCACTCCTGTCCGATCGCGCGCGTGACGTCGGCCTCGCCAACCTGACTGAACTGCTCGAATTCGCTCATACAACTAGGTGGTAACACTAGGTAGTGATAAGTCTATTGCAGCCGCTCGTGACATAACTATATTTCATCATATTATCGAGAGGAATCAGCCGGCCAGGAGAGAGGGGTTCGCACAGCGTTCGGCGACGTGAGTCTCGAGACGGCGCGAAACGGCACGGAGTGACGCGAACCGAACGGAACCGCTCGGCTCAGTCGACGGAATCCGGTTCGCTTCCGCCGGCCGACGATTCGTCCCGCTGGCGATCCCCGCTGTCAGCGTCGGTCCGGTCGTCCTCGATGACGCCCTCCGTCCAGGTTCCGAGCCGGAACCAGGCGACGGCCACCGCGAAGGCCGCGCCCATCCCGACGGCGAAGGCCCACCAGATGCCCACGACGCCCCAATCGAGGCCGGCGATCGTGAGCGCAGCGCCGGTCCTCGGGATCGGCACCGTCACGGCCCAGCCGAACGCGAGGACGAGCGCCAGCGGGATCCGGAAGACCCACCGCGAGAGGATCGAGAGGACCATCGCTTCCCGGGTGTTGCCGGCCCCGCGGAACGCGCCCTGGATGACCATCACGCCGGCGAAGGGCGCCCAAAAGAGCGCGGTGATCCGCAGGAACGCCACGCCCTCGGCGATCACGGCGGGATCGCCGACGAAGGCCCGAATCGCCGCCGCCGGGAACGCCAGCAGGAGCCCCGCGACGGCGAAGATGATCGCCATCGTCGCCGCGGTGGCCGTCCGCGCGACCGCGGCCGCCCGCTCGGGCGTCGCCGCGCCGAGGTTCTGCCCGACGCCGGTCGCCGTCGCCTGGCCGACCGCCCCCGCGACGGCCCAGGTCACGGACATCAGTCGAACGCCGATCCCGTAGGCCGCGGTGGGCGCGGGACCGAAGCGGGCGACGAACCCGGCCATCGCGACCGCCGCGAAGCTGCGGGCCCAGCCGTCGAGGGTGGCCGGCGCGCCGATATCGACCAGGCGCGCCTGGATCGAGAGATCGGGCGCGAGATCGCGGGGCCGGAGCCGGACCCCGAAGCGGCCGTCCAGCAGGATGACGATCCCCGCAGCGGTAGCGAGCCCGCGCGAGAGGAAGGTCGCGATTCCCGCGCCCCGCGTCCCCAGCGCGGGGAACGGCCCCCAGCCGAGGACGAGGAACGGGTCCAGAACCACGTTGAGTCCGGCCGAGACGACCACGAGCCACATCGCGGTCTTCGTGTTCCCCGCGCCCTGTAGCGAGGCCCGGAACGCGAAGAAGAGGAAGGTGAACGGCAGCGCCAGGAAGATTACCTCGATGTAGGCGAGCGCCTCGACGAACACCGGGCCGCGGGCGCCGATTAGGTCGAGCAGGGGCCGGCGGACGGCCAGGCCGAGGGCGGCCAGCGCGGTCGAGACGGCCAGCGTGAGGAAGATCGTCTGCGCGACGACGCGGTCGGCCGTGCGGTCGTCGCCGGCGCCGACGTACTGGGAGACTAAGGCGATGGTTGCGGCGGTGATCCCCATCGCGGTCGAGACGAACATCCACGAGAGCGGAAACATCAGGGAGACCGCGGCGACGGCGTCGCTGCTCACGCGACCCACCCAGAACATGTCCGCCAGGTTGTAGACCGTCTGGAGGAGGTTCCCCAGAACCAGCGGCCAGGCGAGGTGGAGGAGCTTCGGGGGGATCGACCCCGTCGTCATGTCGACGCGCTTGCGGTCCGGGCCCGAGCCCGAGTCCGGTTCCGTCGCTGCCACGAGTAGTTCCCGTGGTTTCTCACCGGTGAGGGAGAAAAGCGCTCGGCTCGCTGACGCGGGTTACCTTTGATATCGAGATGAACTTCTGGGGAATTGACGTCATTCCATGAATGCTCTCGATAGCGACCTTCCGGAAGAACCTTCAAGTACCGCGACAACTCATCCTCGTATATGTCCGAGACCGTGGAATCGCAGTTCACCGTTCGAGATATTGTGAACGATGATATCTGGCTCAAAGATCTAAACCGCGGTCTCACAGTTGCAGTCGAAGCGACTAGCCCCCACTATACCGCTGAAATCAGGCAAAAAATCAGCGATCTCTCGACCGGAGATACGATCACCGCCGAACTCGAGAGCCAGAATCAGTTACGTACGATTTGGGTCTTCGACGACGTAGAGGTCGAGACGGAAGGGACGGCCCATCGAGCGACGGTCTAGTATCCTTATTGATACCACGGTGAATTTCTCTGCGGGTCCGGGGACTCGTTTTCGTTGCTATCGTCTTCGAGCAGCGCGGTATTGGCGACCAGAAAGTCGGTAAATAGATATTCGATAAACTCCTCCTCATAGTCTTCCTTCAACTCCCAGAACAGGTAGGTAAACAGTGCGTAGCCGAGACAGATCGTCCAAACGGACATCCAGAGGTCGAACGCTACTGGCCGCCAGGGTTCTATCCCAAGCGTCGTAGAGAGAAACGAGACGATCCGTGGACACGACTGCGCGATGCCGATGAAAACCATCAGTACAAACGATGAGTAACACGAGATCCACATTCCCCGATGGAAATTGCGGAGGGCCTGAAATCGAAACGCCCTCGAGCTCTGAGTGTGGCTCTCGACATCGCTTGACATCAGATGCAAGAGATCCCCGTATTCGTTATATGTGGAATCCAAGTCGTACTTCACCCGGCAAACGGTCCACGCCTTCCCCGCGACCGTCACGTCCGAAAGGGGGCGATCTCGTTTGATCCGTACCATCACGATCGCTTCGATTATCGCCCGGTAGAAGCGGGCCGGAATACGCTTTGATCGGTCCGTGATCGGTTCGCTCTTCGGTATTTGATCGTCAACGGATGACGTATCTTCCTCGGACTTGGAGCCAACGTTGAGGGCGTCATCGAGGTTCCGCTCCGCCGGTTCGTTGGGATGCAAACGCGAATAGATGCCGTACAAGCGGGGATGCACTGTCGGATTCGTGTCGAAATTAAGAACGGGGGATCGACCGAGACTCTGGTGGAGAAGGATCGAATTTCGGAACGTTTCCCGTTGGCCAACCGCTCGAGCGGCGTAACTCTGGATTAGATGGCCGAGCGCGAACGTGATGACGCCGAGAACGAGAACTACTGCGAGCGATGGCGAAGTAACTTCCTCGAGGCGGTCACTTGGAACGAGCAGGAGTACGCTCCCCATCAGAACGACGCCCGGTACGAAGTTACCCAGCAGATCGAAAACGGAGAGGTCCCCGAATACCCTTCCGAGAGGCATCTCTTTGGGTCACTCTTTCGCCCAATCATAACTATTTCTGAATTTGCGATCTCACCGAAATGGAGTTCGGCCATCGTGCGGTACTCGCGCATGCGCGATCGCGAGCGCCCGCGACCGCACGCACATCCGCGCTGTCGGCCGGTTTTGGCGAAAGCGTTATCAGATGCTCACTCGTATCGAGCGACGATGCAAGACACTCGTCCGTCGCCGGGACCGGTCGCTCGAGGGGGTGATCGACGGTGGAGCTGATAATTACGGAGAAGGACAACGCAGCCCGCCGGATCGCCGACATCCTTAGCGGCGGGACCTACGACTCGAGTCGCGAGAACGGGGTGAACGTCTACGAGTGGGGCGGCAAGCGCTGCGTGGGGCTGTCCGGCCACGTCGTCGGCGTCGACTTCCCGCCGGAGTACTCCGACTGGCGGGACGTCGAACCCGTCGAGTTGATCGACGCGAGCGTCGAGAAGACGGCCACGAAGGAGAACATCGTCGCCGCGTTGCGGCTGTTGGCCCGACGAGCCCAGCGCGTGACGATCGCGACCGACTACGACCGCGAGGGCGAACTGATCGGTAAGGAGGCCTACGACATCGTCCGGGAAGTCGACGAGGACGTCCCGATCCGCCGGGTCCGGTTCTCCTCGATCACGGAAAACGAGGTTCAGGGAGCCTTCGACGAGCCCGACGACCTCGACTTCGACCTCGCGGCCGCGGGCGAGGCCCGCCAGATCATCGACCTGGTCTGGGGCGCCGCGCTCACCCGCTTCCTCTCGCTGTCGGCGGGCCAACTGGGTAACGACTTCATCTCGGTCGGCCGGGTGCAGTCGCCGACGCTGAAGCTGATCGTCGACCGCGAGCGCGAGATCCAGGCGTTCGATCCCGAGGACTACTGGGAGCTGTTCGGCGACCTGACGAAAGACGACACGACCTTCGAGGCCCAGTACTTCTACCGCGACGAGGACGACAACGAGGCCGAGCGCGTCTGGGAGGAGGCCGTCGCCGACGACGTCTACGACACGCTGGCCGAGCGCGACAGCGCGACCGTCGTCGACGTCAACCGCCGGACCCGGACCGACCGGCCCCCGGAGCCGTTCAACACCACCCAGTTCATCCGCGCGGCGGGTGCCATCGGCTACTCCGCCAAGCGGGCGATGTCGATCGCCGAGGACCTCTACACCGCCGGTTACATCACGTACCCGCGGACGGACAACACCGTCTACCCCGACGACTTGGACCCCGAGGAACTCTTGGACGACTTCGTCGGCCACTCGACGCTCGGCGACTCCGCCGAGTCGCTGCTCGAGGCCGACGAGATCGTCCCCACCGAAGGCGACGAGGAGACGACCGACCACCCGCCGATCCACCCGACGGGCGAGATCCCCTCTCGCGGCGACGTCTCCGACGACGAGTGGGAGATCTTCGAACTCGTCGTCCGCCGGTTCTACGCGACCGTCGCCGACGCCGCGGTCTGGGAGCACCTCAAGGTCGTCGCCGAGGTCGACGACTCCCGGCTCAAGGCCAACGGCAAGCGCTTGGTCGAGCCCGGCTACCACGACGTCTACCCGTACTTCAGCACCGCCGAGAACTACGTCCCCGACGTCGACGAGGGCGAGGAACTCGCGCTCACGGACGTCGAACTCGAGGAGAAACAGACCCAACCGCCCCGCCGGTACGGCCAGTCACGGCTCATCGAAACGATGGAGGAGATGGGCATCGGGACCAAGTCGACCCGCCACGAGACCATCCAGAAGCTCTACGACCGGGGCTACATCGAGAGCGACCCGCCGCGGCCGACGAAGCTCGCGATGGCCGTCGTCGAGGCCGCCGAGAACTACGCCGATCGGGTCGTCAGCGAGGAGATGACCGCCCAGCTCGAGCAGGACATGGACGCCATCGCCAACGGCCAGGCGGACCTCTCGGACGTCACCGACGAGTCCCGGGAGATGTTAGAGGAGATCTTTGCGAACCTGGCGGACTCCCGCGACGAGATCGGCGACCACCTGCGCAAGTCGCTGAAAGACGACAAGCGGCTGGGGCCGTGTCCCGAGTGCGGCGAGGACCTGCTCGTGCGCCGGAGCCGCCACGGCTCCTACTTCGTGGGCTGTGATGGCTATCCCGACTGCGAGAACACGCTGCCGCTGCCCTCGACGGGCAAGCCGCTGATCTTAGAGAGCGAGTGTGAGGACCACGGCCTGAACGAGGTCAAGATGCTCGCCGGCCGGCAGACGTTCGTCCACGGCTGTCCGCTCTGTAAGGCCGAAGACGCCGGCGAGGGGCCCGTGCTGGGCGAGTGTCCGGAGTGCGGTGACGAACACGGCGGCGAGTTGGCCGTCAAGACCCTCCAGAGCGGCTCTCGTCTGGTAGGGTGTACGCGCTACCCCGACTGCGAGTACTCCCTGCCCCTCCCGCGACGCGGCGAGATCGAGGTCACCGACGAGTACTGCGACGAGCACGACCTCCCCGAACTCGTCGTCCACAGCGGCGACGACCCCTGGGAGCTGGGCTGTCCGATCTGTAACTATCAGGAGTTCCAGGCCCGCGAGAGCGACTCCGGTTCGGACCTCGAGGCGCTGGACGGCATCGGCGCCAAGACCGTCGAGAAGCTCGCCGAAGCGGGCATCGAGAGCATCGACGACCTGACCGACGCCGATCCCGACGCGGTGGCCGACGACGTCGACGGCGTCAGCGCCGACCGCGTGCGGAGCTGGCAGGCCGAGGCGTAGGCGGCGCGACTCCGTTTCACGTCACCTTCTTCGTTCCCGTCCCGCCGTCCGCCCCCTCCACGTTTTTCGGCTGTTGCCGGGTCTAGCATTAACTGAGCGTATCTGTTCGTATACTGATCACCTAGCGTGCGTTGCACGTGCATCGTGCGACCGCCGTGTTACTATGTCTGGGACGAACGAGATCACGACCGGCTCGGGAGACGGACAGGGACAGGAACAGAAACGGAGCGACGGACTCGAAGTCACCGTCGGCATCGACCGCCTCGAGAACTTCTTGACGGCCGACGACCCCGAGGTCAGGGAGTACGCGGCCCGGACGCTGGCCGACCAGGCGGCCGACAGACCAGGCGACGTGCGATCGACGGTAGCGACGCTGACCGAGCGCCTCGACGACGAGCCGCCGATCAGAACGCACGCGGCCGCGGCCCTGGCGGCCGTCGCGGCCGTCTACCCCGAGGCGACCCAGGACGGTGTCCCCTCGCTGACGGACCGACTCGAGGGATCAGCGGCCGTCCGCGCGGACGCGGCGGACGCGCTCGCCTCGATCGCGGCCGCCGAGCCGGCGGCCGTCGCCGACTCCGCGACGGTCCTGGCGGCGTACGTCACCGACGAGGAGGAACGCGTGCGGATCCGGACGACGGAGGCGCTCGCGGCGATCGCCGACGCGGCCCCCGAGCGAGTCGCGCCGGTCGCCGACGACGTGGCGGCCGCAATCGACGACGGAACTGCCACGGTTCGGGAACACGCGACGGCGGTTCTGGCGACCGTCGCCGCTCACGATCCCGAGGCGGTCCCCGCCGTCGACTCCGATCCCAACGACGACGTCGACGCCGACGTCATCACCGATACCGATGCCGTCGCACGCCTGGTCGACCGCCTCGACGACGAGCCGGCGATCAGGGACCACGCGGCGCGGGCGATCCGCGCGCTCGCGGCCGACCGGCCGACGGCGGTCGCGGCGACGGTCGAACCGATCGCGGCGGCGCTCGCGGACGATCGCGAGTCCGTTCGAGCCGACGTCGCCACGGCGCTCGCCGCCGTCGCGGCGGACCGCCCGGACGCCATCGCCGGCGCCGACAGCACAGTCGTCGACGACCTCGCTGCGAGCCTCGACGACGATCCCGCCGTCCGCCAGGAGACCGTCCGCGCGCTGCGTTCCGTCGCCGAGAGCGCCCCCGACGCGGTCGTGCCGGCCGTCGACGCACTCGTCGATCGGCTCGACGATTCGATCGCAGAGATCCGAACCGACGCGGCCGCGACGCTCGCGATCCTGGCCGACGCCCGCGTCGAGGGAGTCGAACCCGCCGTCGAACCGCTCGCGGGTCGCCTGGCCCGCGACGAGCCGACGGTCCGGCGCCACGGGGTCGCTGCTATCGCCGCGGTCGCCGACGACGCGCCCGCGGCGGTCGAACCCGTCGTCGCCGAACTCGCCGGGGTGCTCGAGGATGGGGACGAAACCGTTCGGCTCGCGGCCGCTCGGGCCATCGCGGCCGTCGCGGAAACAGCGCCCGACTCGGTCCGCCCGGTCGCGCCCCGCCTGGCCGACCGCCTCGACGATCCCCACGAGCCGGTCCGTCATCGGGCGGCCGATGCACTCGCTCCGATCGCGGTCGCATCGGCTCCCGACGAGGCCGACGTCCGGGCGCTCGCCGACCGCCTGGCGGACGCGGAGCGCGACGAGTGGGTCCGCGGGGACGCCGCCCGCAGGCTGGCCGACATCGCCGACACGGGCGCCGGCGACGCCCATCCCGCGATCCGATCGCTACGGCGGCGGCTCGCGGACGACGGCGCGGCGGTGCGCCGCGCGGCCGCGCGGGACCTGGTCCGGCTCGCGGGCGAGCGCCCCGGGGAACTCCGCGGGACCGTCCCGGCGCTCGGCGACCGGCTCGCGGACGACGACGCGAGCGTCCGGAACAACGCCGCGCTGGCGCTCGCGCGGATCGCCGAGTGGAGCGGATCGACGGGGACGGACGCGCTCCGGCCCGCGCTGGCCGGGCTGTTCGGCGCGCTCGACGATTCGGACCGCAGCGTCCGCGGGACCGTCCGCCGGGCGCTCACCGAGGTCGCTCCCGACGAGTCGGGCGACTGCCGCCCGACGGTCGCCCTGGCAGTCGCGGAGACGAACGCCAACGACGAGGCGATCCGGGTCGCTGCCTGCGCGGCGCTGAGCGCGCTCAAGATCGAGAGCGACGCCGAGGCGGCGGCCGCCGTCGAGGCCGTCTGCGACGCGCTCGTCGAGCCGACACCGACCGTCCGCGCCGCGGCGCTGGACGCCCTCGAGACGCTGCTCGCCGCGGACGGCGAGACGAAGACCGGGCCGGCGCCGATCGAAGTCGTCCGCGACCGTCTGGCGGCCGGCGACGAGCGCTCGGCGGCGGTCGCAGCGGCCCTCGCCGACGTCGCCAGGCGGAACCCGGAACTGATCACCGACGCGGCGACGCCGCTGTGCGACCGGCTGCGGGCGGCGGACGGCGACGAGCGCCGGGCGCTCGCCCGCGCGCTGACGACGGCGCTCGCGGCGGCCGACCGGCGACCGGTCACGGCCCGCCTGTGCGACGACCTCGACTCCGATTCGGGGGATCGACGGGCCGTCGCGAGCGAGATCGCTCGCCTGGCGGCCGTCGCGCCCGGCGACGCGGCGACCGCGCAGGATCGCCTGGTCGACCTGCTGGCGATCGACGACGAAGCGGTTCGCGGGTACGCGGCGCTCGCGCTCGGCACGCTCGCGGTGACGGGACGGGACGACGGGTCGGCGCTGGCCGAAGCGCTCGAGCGGCTCGACGATCGGTCGGTCGACGCCGCCGCGTTCGTCAGCGGCGGCGAGACGCCGACCAACGCGGACGGCCTCGACGCCGAACTCTCCGAACTGGGGCGACGCTTCGACGACGACCCGTGGGCGGCTGGCCTGGCCGTGCTCGCGGTGTCCGCACTCGCCGACGAGTCCGACCGCCTGCGCGAGACCGGGCTGTCGACGATCGGCGACGCGCTTTCGGCCGAGAGCCGGGTCGTACGCGTCACCGCTGGCCGGACGCTCGCGACGATGGCCGACGACGATCCCCACGGGTTCGACGCGGCGACCGACGACCTGCTCGCGGCGCTGTCTGATTCCGACGCCGACGTCCGGGCGACGGCCGGCCAGGCGGTCGCCGAGGTCGCCGAAGTCACCGGCGGGATCGAGGGTGGGACCCGTAGTCTCGAGGCGATCGCGGCCGAACTCCGTCCCCGCCTGGCCGATCCGGACGGGCGCGTTCGAGCGGCCGCGATCCGGACGCTGGCGGCCGTCGAAGCCGTCGACCCGCTGCCCGCGGTTCGGCCGCTGGTCGACGACCCCGTGCCGGCGGTCTCGGGCGCCGCGACGGCCGCGACGGAGCGCCTCGAACACGTCCGCGACCGCGAGTCGGCGACCCGGCGCGCCTGGCCGATGGCCGGCGCCGGCCCGGCGCGGACGGGGCACGTCCCGGACGGCGATTCGCTGCCGCTTCGCCGGCGACCGACGACGCAGTGGCGCGTCGGGTCGGCTGGGGGCGACGCGCCGCCGGCGCTGGTCGACGATACCGTCTTCGCGGCGAGCGAGGACGGCCTGGCCGCGCTGGCGCTCGGGGGCGGGGACGAGCGCTGGCGGACCGAGACCGACGCGCCGGTCGAGACGACGCCCGCGGTCGTCGACGACACCGTCTACGTCGCCGGCGAGACGGCGGTCGCCGCGCTCGCAACCGAGACGGGCGAGCGGGCCTGGCGGTACCGGACGGACGCCCCCGTCCGAACGGCGCCGATCGTCGCCGACGGAACGGTCTACGTCGGCGGCGAGGCCCTCCACGCGATCGACGCCGAGACCGGGCAACCGGCCTGGTCGGTGCCGATCGACGGCTCTCTCGTCGGACTCGCCGTCGACGACGGGGTCGTCTACGCGACCGGCGAGGAGCGCGTGCTCGCGGTGGCGGCCGCGGACGGGCGCCGCCACTGGGAGACGACCATCGACGCCGCGGGCGAGATTCGGACGGGGCCTGCGGTCGCGGACGGCCGTCTCTACGTCGGCTGTGACGACCGGCTCCACGCGCTGTCGACCGCCGACGGCTCCCGGCGGTTCCGGTTCGACACCGGCGGCCGGCTCGTCGCGTCGCCGGCCGTCGCGGACGGCCGCGTCTACGCCGCCAGCGCCGACGGGAGCGTCTACGCGATCGACGCGGCGACGGGCGCCGAAGCCTGGCGGGCCGCCGTCGGCGAGGCGGTGACCGACCCGGTCGTCGTCGACGGCCTGGTCTGTCTGGGTACCGCCGACGGGCGCGTCCGGACGCTGGCGGCCGCCGACGGATCGCAGCGGTGGGCCCTCGAGTCGCCGGTCGACGACGTCGTGGGCGCGGGCGCGAGCGCGGATGCAGACTCAGATCCGGGCACGGCGTCGATCGCGGTCGCGAGCGGTCGCCTCTGTCTCGCCGGTCCGGACGGACTCGCCGCGATCGGGAACGGGCAGTCGTCGTGGAAGGAATCGCTCTCCGGGCTGTTCACGCGGTTCGGATCCGACGCGCCGTAGCCCGTCCGGCTCTGAGTTCGGTCGGGCTGGGACCGCGGACGGTCCCCGGCGGCGCGACGGGCGCGGCAGTCGCCCGTCGGCCAGGCGCCGCTCCGATCCGCGATTCCGACGGCCGCAAAATCAGGCTGTCGTCGACTCGTTCGTCTCGTTTTCGTCGTCCGGGCTCGAATCCGCGTTCGAGTCGGTCGACTCGTCGGCGCTGGCTTCGAGCACCGACTCGGCCGCGTCGACGATATCGGCGGCGGGGACCAGGCGGGTCACGTCCCACTGCTTCTCGCCGTCGGCGTCGAGGACGAGGGTGGCCGGATAGCCGACTGCCCCGTAGGCGCTGGCGAGCGACGTGTCTCCGTCGTAGCCAACCGACCACTCCCCGCCGTGCTCGCGCCACCACTCTCGGAGTTCGGCCGCCGGGAGCCGGTCCGGCGACTGGTAGGTCACCGAGAGGAACGAGACGCGGTCCCCGTACTCGGCGGCGAGTTCGGTCCGCGCCTCGGCCAGGCGGGGAATCTGCGCCTGGCAGTTTCCACACCCGGTGACGAAGAACGTGACGACCGTGACGTCGTCAGTAGGGACGGTCATCGCGCCAGCCTGGCTGCCAGGCGCGTCGACCGTCTCGACCTCGATCGGCCCGTCGGAATCGTCGTCGCTCGTCGCGGAGGATTCGTCGGCGAACGACGGCAGGCCGCGGAGGGCGACGCCGGTCCCCCCGGCGAGGACGCCGATGCTCCCGAGTCCGGCGACGAGTTCGCGGCGTTTCATGGGTCGCTCACCGGTACCGGCAGCGTCACCGTCACCGTTGCGGTTCCGGTCGGCTCGGCCGGGGACGGGTTCGGGATCGGATTCGAAGCAGTCGCAGTTCTCGATCGCTCGCGGTCGGCCGTCGAGGCTGTTTGGGTTCCGGTTCGAGTTCGGATCCGGTTCCCGGTCGCGGAACGCGGGACGTGATGCGTCGCTGTGCCGTGCATGTGTACTGAGACTGAGCGCGCGGTGGACCGTCGCGGCGATGCGCTCGGCGCTTGGTGCTCGTTCGTTCGCCGCGGCCATCAACCTAGGGCCGAGACGGGAGCGCTCGGACGAGCGGATGCCGGCCGGGATTCGATAGCCGTGGCCCGTTCGGAGCGGCCGCGGGCCGGCGACGGACGCTCTATTCTCCGGTGTCGTCGGCCGTCCCGAGGATCGACTCGACCTGTTCGACCATCGTGTCCGTGCGGTTGGGACCCGTGTCTATCCAGCAGCTCTCGCCGTCGCCGTCGATCGCGACCGAACTGGTCGGACCGGGAACCCCGTACCGCTCCCGGAACCGCGCCTCCGGATCGTACGCGACGGGCCACTCGCCGCCGTACTCCGCCCACCAGTCGCGGACCTCGTTCTCGGGAACCGTCCCGGGCGGATGGATCGTCACGGAGAGGAACCGGACGGCGTCGCCGTACTCGTCGCGGAGCCGCTCGCGCGCGTCCGCGGCGTTGGCGACCTCCTCCTCGCACGGATCGCAGTTCGTCGAGAACACTGAAACGAGCGCCGCGTCGGCCCCCTCGGGCGGGACGCGGATCGACTCGTCCCGGCTGCCGGGCGCGTCGATCGCGTCGACCGTGAGCGGGCCGGAGGGCTCGTCGTTTGTCTCGGAATCCGAGCCCGATCCGGACCCGAACCCGCCGCGCAACAGGACCGCGCCGGCGCCGCCGAGCACGCCGACGCTCCCGACGCCGGCGACGAGTTCGCGTCGGTTCACGGCCGGTCCACCTCCGCTCCCGGTGCTGCGAGCGGGCCGCGAGCGGTCCGGTCCCCTGCGCTCGATCCGGACCAGGCGCCTCGCCCGCGAGCGATCGAGTAACGCGTCATACGAGGGCGGACGCGATCCGGGGAAAAGGACCCGTTGGTTCGCGCGCCGAAACCGGGCGGTTCGCCAGGCTGCGGCGGCACGAACTAAGGGCGGCCCGAACGTCGCCGATCACGTGACCGACGATCGCGAGCGCTGGAACGACCGGTACGATCGACCCGACGACGATCGGGATCCCGACCCCATTCCCGAACTCGAACGCCGCATCGACGCGCTCCCGGACGGCCGCGCCCTCGACGTCGCGACCGGCCTCGGCGCGAACGCGGTCTACCTGGCCGACCACGGCTACGACGTCGACGCGGTCGACATCTCCGACGTCGCCCTCGAGCGCGCCCGCGACCGGGCCGCCGACCGCGGCGTCGACGTGAACTGGCTCCGCTCGGATCTGGCCGACTTCGATCCCGGCCGCGAGCGCTACGATCTCATCACCGTCCGCTACTTCGCCGCCCTCGAGCACCTGCCCGACCTGAAGGCAGCGCTCGCGCCAGGCGGCGCGCTCGTCTACGAACACCACCTGCGCTCGAGCGATCCGGTGGCGGGGCCCTCGAGCGACCGGTATCGCTACCGATCGAACGACCTGCTCCGGGCGTGTCTGGACCTGACGATCGATGTCTACGAGGAGCGGCGGCGGCCGGTCGACGGCGGTGCGGATGACGGGGGCGACGCCGAGGCGGTCGCGACGCTCGTCGCGCGGAAGTCCTGCGGCGGGACGCAGTCGTATCCGCTGCTCGCGCGCGACGGCGACGAATCGTAACCGGTCGGTCAGCCAACGAGACGATACGCGAATCAGAATAGGAGAACTGGTTGCTCCCAATCTGCTGATAAACCAGTAGTCTTTTCGATACTGGTCCTCGATAGACCGATATGGCCCTTCGAGACCACTTTGAGTCCGACATCCGGTTCTATTACGCGATCGGGGTCTTCATCATTTTAGTCTACAGCGTCGCAATCGTCGTCGCGACGATCGCGGACCTCGCCGTCATCGATCGACGGATGATTCCGCTCACCGTCGGCTTCTTCTTATTTATGTTCGTGTACTTTATCTCGATAAGCGTCCAACTTCTCGAACCGGACGAGTCACCGTAGACGGACGCTGGCAGCGGTATTCGTCTCTACCGCGTCTCCGGAATTAGTCGACCGATACTGGCCGCTCACCGTCCGTCGCAGATCGTCTCTCCTCGCGCCGCGCTCGCGTCTTCTATTCGACTCGCTTGTATTCGGTGCAGCGCCGACTAACGGGTCCATATTACCAACACCCGTTAACAGTAGATATAAGTCCACACAGGTCAACAATCAGAACGGAAGCCGATCTCCGAACCGGGGACGTACGGAAACGTCCCGGGTGGACCTAGCACCCGAGACTCGGCTTCCATCCGAGCGGATCGAAGCCATGATTCCGTACATTCTACCGGGATATAAACGTCCCGAACGACCGCCGAATCGCTTGCGACGATCAGCCACGGCTCCATTTTCGGGCATCACGAGGAGCAACGCGGTCGATAACCGCACCGCCAACGGGGGAACCGATGAGTAGCGACTGCTGCGACGACCAGGCGACCGTGGAGAACGGAGAGACCGCGGGGACTACGGAGACCGCGGAAACCGCGGACGCCGACGCACCCACCCGGCCGCCGCTCCCCGACTGCCCCCATTGCGGCGACCCCGTCCTGATGGTCGTCGCCACCGGTCCCCACGAGGGCTCGGCCGTCCCCTGCGGGTGTTCGGTGCCGCCTGGCCTGATCGAGCGCCAGCGCGACTCGTAGCGCCGGCGGCGCTCGGTCTCACGCTCGGGATCGAGCGCCGACTCCGAACTGCGGACTCGCGCTCGGCGCCTGGCGGACAGCCGGCCGCTCGGCGGTGTCGATCGAAACCACCACTACGACCACACTACCGCATCGACATCGTCTTACGGGCGGTCAGTCCGCGAACGGGGCCGAAACGCGAATTCCTTCAGTATCGCGAGCGAATTACTCGAAGTAGCTGCGCACGAATTCGTCTATCGAGCGAGCGGAAAATGCGGGGACGAATTCCGTTGCCAGTGATCTCCGGATTTCGACGTTGGTTTCAGTCGGTTCGCCTTCGATGACGTCGTTTCGCTTGGCAATCGCGTCGATCGCGTTCGAGAGGTCGACCGTCGCAATCGCTTCTTTCGTCTCTCTGGACCGGACGTCTTTGGCCCAGAGTACCCAGCGGAACCCGTCTGTGCCGATCGCAACGAGATATCGTTTCTCCCGACTCTCGAGGTACTTCGCGAACGTATTCGACTCGACGTACTCTTCGATGTCAGCGGTCGCATGTCGTTTGGCTCCCGACAGCTGTTCCTCATTTGCAGCCTTGGCTTCCAGAATGCAGTCGATTCGCGGCGAGACGTTTTTGAGGAGATAATCCGGGCGTTTAATCTCGATTTTACGATAGGTGCTCGGACGACGGACGAAATGCGGGCCCGTTCCGGTATAGTCCTCGGAAATTGGATTGAAATACCCGAGCCCGTGAAGCACCGGCTCGATGAGATACTGTTCCGTGAAGTGTTCTCGCGCCTGGTCGACTCGAGGACCCGATAGAGTATGTGGTGTACGACAGAGCTTCCGTAATTCTCCACCTTCTCCCAATTCACGAAACTTCTCGGGGAACACCTCGAGTTGTTGGCGGACGCGTTCCGCGAGAACCATATCCGCGTCGAGCTCCATAGTAGGGTTATCGGCAGTCATTCGTCGACAATTCGGGCCTGCCCCTCGATCGTTTGAACCCGCTCTTCTAGGGAAGGTCTCGGAAAGAAAGTCGAATTCGCGCAGTGGCAATCCGACATCTTCGTCTGTCTCATAATACCTGACATCTGGAATTGTCACATCAAGAAATCACTGATCGACCAGACGTCCTCCATCGATCAGAGCAAAGTCACTACCCTTTTCACGACAGCTCACCGACTCGATACCGAGAACAGTGGCTTCACTCGTCGTTACAGGCTTTGCAGGCGTGCTCTTCGGACTCGCTCTCGCGGCTCCGCCGGGGCCGATGAACGCGATTATCGCCGAGGAGAGCGTCGTCCGCGGCTGGGCGGCCGGCTTCCGGGCCGGTCTCGGCGCCATGCTCGCGGACGTCCTCTTCTTCGTGCTCGCGCTGGCCGGCGTCGTCGCCGTGATCGACCGCTATCCGGCCGTCCGGCCCGCGCTCTACCTGGCCGGCGGCTGTCTGATGCTGTACTTCGCGATCGGCGCGGTCGAGGAGGCCAGAGCCGCCACCTCGTTCACCGACGGCGGTCGCGCCGCGACTACGGGCTTTCGCAAAACGTTCGTCCTCTCGCTGACCAACCCCTACCAGATCGGCTTCTGGCTCACCGTCGGCGTCGGCCTGCTCGAACGGGGGACGCTGGACGTGCTCGCGTACGCCCCGGCCGTGGGCCAACTGCTCGAGGGCGTGCTGGTCGTCCAGACCGGCTCGCCGGCGCTGCTGCTCGGCTTCTTCGGCGGGATCGTCGTCTGGGTCGTGGCCTACCCCGCGGCCCTGGCCGCGGCCGGGCGGCGCGTCGACGCCTTCGCGCCCGCCGTCGCGGCGCTGAGCGCCGTCGTCCTCGTCGGGTTCGGCCTGCTGTTCCTGGCTATGGGAACGCTGCGGGTGGTCTGAACCGGCGCTGACGTCGACGAGGGGCTCGTCGTCAATCGACTCGATTAGTTCGGCACCGGTCGACCGACTACCCGGGGTCGGCGAACGTCGCCGCGTGGATGCGGATCCAGCCATGCGTCCCGGTCCACTAGTCTGCGTCGAGACCCCACCGCTCTGAACGCCTGGCCGTTCCGAGACGTCCCGGGTCGCGAGCACCGCGATCACGTGATCGACGAGCCGCGGCCTGGTCGGTCGTCGTGTCGGCGAAAAGGGAGTGGGGTCGACCTACTCCCCGAGGGCGGCGATCTCGTCTTCGAGCCACTCGCTGAACCACTTGACGCGCTTGAGTCGCTGGTGGGCGATGCCTTCGGCGGTGTCGCTCTGGACGCGCGAGGCGGCGTCGTAGCCGCGCTCGAGGACCCGCTCGACCATCTCGTCGCAGTCCATGTGCGTGCGGGCCTCGTAGCCCATCCGCAACAGCATCAGGGCCGTGCCGTTCGCGCCGACCTTGTCGAGGAGGTCGGCCTCGATGAGACACTGCGTCTCCAAGGTCAGGTCGGTCAGGTCGCCCTGATAGGAGTGGTGTTCGATGGCGCGACACACCTGCTTGATGAACGACTCGGGATAGTCCGCGCGGGACTCGAGGTACTCGCGGGCGACGCGAGCGCCGGCCTCGGCGTGGAGCTCCTGGTCGGTCTCGAGCTTGGCGACGTCGTGAAAGAGGGCGGCGACGCGGGTGACGTCGACGTCCGCGCCCTCCTCTACGGCGATCTCGGTCGCGAGATCCACGACGTTGAGGATGTGATTGTGCCGGTACTCGGCAGAGTGCCACGGATACCACCGCATCCGACCGCCTTCGTCTTCCTTCTCGACGCTGGCCGCGAGGTACTCGAAGACGAAGCCTTTCATCTCCTCGAACTCGGCGTCGGGCACCCTGGTTTCTTTTATTTCGACGCCCACGAGAGATCCCTCCGCAATAGACGAACGATAGTCATTGACTGAATGTTCGGTCGTTTCGCTCTTTAGCCTTTGGTTCGTGACGGTTTCCGTCCGCCGTGACAGTCACAAACGGCGACGAACCGCCGAAAATCGGCCGTTCGATCCCCGGCCGCCTGGCGGTTGGCGTCCCATCGCGGCGTCGAAAATACCACTAACGTCCGTTAAAGTCAAACAGTCGGCCGAGGAAGGAGCGCGTATGAGCAGCGAACAGGAAGCGGAGTCGATTCGGTGTCTCGTCGCCAAAGTCGGTCTCGACGGTCACGACCGCGGGGCCCACGTCGTCGCGCGAGCGTTCCGCGACGCCGGCTTCGAAGTCATCTACTCCGGGCTACACAAGTCGCCCGAGGAGATCGTCCAGGCGGCGGTTCAGGAGGACGTCGACGTGCTCGGGATTTCGATCCTCTCGGGTGCACACGACACGCTCGTTCCGAAGATCATGGACGGCCTCGAGGAGTACGGCGCCGCGGAGGACACCCTCGTCCTCGTCGGCGGCGTCATCCCCGACGAGGACCGCGCCGAACTCGAGGCGGAGGGCGTCGCGGCCATCTTCGGCCCCGGGACCTCCGTCGAGGAAACCATCGAGTTCGTCCGCGAGAACGCGCCCCAGCGATGACCGCGGGCACGGAATCGGGAATGGATCCCGACGACGAATCGCTGCTCGAAGCCCTGCTCGCCGGCGAGCACCGCGCGCTCGCCCGGACCATCTCGAAGATCGAGAACCGATCGCCTGGCTACCGGGACCTGATCTCCGCGCTCTACGCGCACACGGGCCAGGCCGACGTGATCGGGATCACCGGCAGCCCCGGCGCGGGGAAGTCGACGCTGGTCGACAAGCTCGCGGAGGCCTACCGCGAGCGCGGCGAGACGGTCGGGATCATCGCGATCGACCCCTCTTCGCCCTTCACCGGTGGGGCCGTCCTGGGTGATCGCATCCGAATGGCCTCGACCGTCGGCGACATGGACGTCTTCGTCCGGTCGATGAGCGCCCGCGGCACCTTGGGCGGGCTCTCGACGGCCACCGCGGACGCCGTCAAGGCGATGGACGCCTTCGGTAAGGACAAGATCATCATCGAGACCGTCGGCGCTGGGCAAAACGAGATCGACATCGTCCGGACCGCCGACACCGTCGCCGTGCTCGTGCCGCCTGGCTCGGGCGACGACGTCCAGACCCTCAAGGCGGGCATCCTCGAGATCGCCGACGTCTTCGTCGTCAACAAGGCCGACCGCGACGGTGCCGACCGGACCGTCCGGGAACTCCGGGACATGATCTCCCTCGGCGAGGAAAACGGGGTCGGCGGCGGTGGCCACCACGGCGTCGACGCGATGGGCGACGTCGGCGGTCGCGATGGCGGTGGCGACACCTGGGGCGACGCGACCGAGGCGAGCGCTGACGACGAGGACGCGGCGGCCGAGGGCTGGACGCCGCCGATCGTCGAGACGGTCGCCACGACGGGGACCGGCGTCGACGACTTCATGGACGAACTCGCGAACCACCGCGCGTACCTGGTCGACTCCGGCGCACGCGCTGAGAAGGCCCGCCAGCGCTCCGCCGAGGAGATCCGCACGCTGCTGCGGGAGGACGTCCACTCGCTGCTCGAGGACGAACTCGCGGCCGCCGGCGGCGTCGACGATCTCGCGGAGGCCGTCCGCACCGGCGAGACCGACCCGTACACCATCGCCGACGAGGTGCTCGAACCGGTCGCGGCCTGCATCGAGCACCTGGAGACCGACGCAGACGACCGATCGGACGACGAACCGTAGCAGGTTCTGAATTCCGACCTGAGGTCTAAGGTCGTTGCCGTCCTATGCGGTCCTATGAAGGCCCGAACAGTCCTCGGCGCGGCCCTCGGTACCGTCGGCGGGGCCGTCGTCGGCAACCGACTCCTGAAACGGCGCGCAGGCGACCTCGAGAACCCGCTCCCCGGAATCGAACGGACGTACCGCTGGCGGGGGATCGAGACGACCTACACCGTCGCCGGCGATCCGAACGACCCGGACATGCTGCTTCTCCACGGGATCTACGCGGGTGCGAGCAGCCACGAGTTCGAACCGATCGTCGAAGAGCTTTCCGAGGACTACCACGTCTACGCGGTCGATCTCCCCGGGTTCGGCCGCTCGGAGCGACCGCCGCTGGTCTACTCCGGAACCCTCTACGGCGAGTTCGTCCGCGATTTCGCCGACGAGATCACCGACGAGCCGATCGTCGTCGCCTCCTCGCTGACCGGCACGTTCGCCGTCGACGCCGCCGACGAGACCGACCTCGAGCGGCTCGTCCTCATCTGTCCGACCGCCGAGACCGGCGACGAACGGCCGTGGCTCCGCACGCTCATGCGGACGCCGATCGTCGGCACGACGCTGTACAACCTGCTCGCGAGCAAGCTCTCGATCCGGTACTTCTACGACCGCGACGGCTACTACGACGCCGACCGGATCAGCGCCGAGGAGGTCGACTACGCCTGGAACAGCGCCCACCAGCCTGGCGCGCGCTACGCGACCGCCTCCTTCGCCGCGGGCACGCTCGATCCCGACTTCGACCTGGCGACGGAACTGGCCGCCCTCGAAGCGCCGACCACGCTGATCTGGGGGCGGGACGCCGACCTCGTCCCGCTGCGCGAGGGCCGGGACCTGGCCGAGGCGGCCGATCTGGACCTGGTCGTCATCGACTACGCGACGCAGTTGCCCCACGCCGAACACCCCGACAAGTTCGTCGAGTACCTGAGCGCTGAACTGCCCCGGGCCGATCTCGAGGGCGGCAACTGACCGGGCCGAGCCGCGATCGAGCGCGAAAACGAGAGCGGGGCGCGTCGACCCGAGTCGTGACGTGACGAATCGACGACGCTGTCGAATAGGGTCGCCTGGTCGTCGCGGTTGGTACCGTATCGCTGGCGCTGGGGCCGGATTCGGATCGGATCCGGCCGGGACCGAACCGGGATCGACGCCGATTTTTCGGAGTTCGTTCGGTTCAGGGCCGAGGAGTGCCTATACCGGTCGGAACCCGATCACGCGTTCGTCCGTCGTCTCCGAGACCGCGATCTCGGGTTCGACGGTGAGGCCGGTCTCGACCGCGTCGGGATCGACGCCGACGATCTGGCCGGTGACGCGGACGGGGCCAAAGTCGACGATCGCCGTCGCGTACGGGGCGTCCTCCTCGAAGGCCGGCGTCGGGACGTGCGTGATGGTGAACGTCCGGACCTCGCCGGTGTCGGGAAGGGCGATTTCGTCGAGTTCGGTCGAGCCGCAGTCGGGACAGACCCGCCGCGGCGGCAGGGAGCCGTGCTCGTTCGGACACTCGAGGTAGTAGGCGTCGCCGTCCTCGGCGGCGTCGAGCCACTCGTCGAAGCCGGCGTCGGTGACGGGCTGGTCGTCGCTCATTCTTCCGTCACCTCCAGGACGTGAACGGTCGCGCTCGCGACGGTGCCGCCCGCGTTGTGGGCGACGCCGGTCGTCGCGCCGTCGACGTGCTCGCTGTTGGGATGATCGCCAGCTAATAGATCGGTGACCTCTGCGATCTGGGACGCGCCGGTCGCGCCGACGGGATGCCCCTTCGCCTTCAGACCGCCCGAGAGGTTGATCGGCGTGTCGCCGTCGGCGGTCGTCCGCCCGTCGCGGGCCGCCGAAATGCCCTCGCCGATCGGCTCGATGTCCAGGGCCTCGATCGCGAGCACTTCGGCGATCGTGAAGCAGTCGTGGACCTCCGCGAGGTCGACGTCGCCGGCGTCGACGCCCGCGTCGGCGTAGGCCTCCGCGCCGGCTTCGCGGGCGGCGGGGGAGCGCGCCAGGTGCTCGCGGTCGTGCAGCGCCATCCGGTCGCCGCCCTGGCCGGTGCCGGTGATCGCGACCGGCGCGTCGAGGTCGTTCGCCTCGGCGTACGCCTCGCTGGTGAGCACGAGCGCGGCCGCGCCGTCGGAGAGGGGACAGGCGTCGTAGAGCCCGAGCGGTTCCGAGACCGGCGGGGCCTCGAGGACATCGGCGACGTCGATCGCGCTCTGGTACTGGGCCTTCTCGTTGGTCAGCGCGTTCTCGTGGTTCTTGACGGCGATGTGGGCCAGGTCCTCGCGCTCGCCGTCGAACCGGTCGAAGTAGGCGCGGGCCATCAGGGCGTACGCGCCGGGGAAGGTGACGCCGGCCCGCACCTCCCAGAGGTCGTCGGCGGCGATCGCGAGCGCCTCGGTCGCGCCTGCGGTACCGAGGTTGGTCATCCGCTCGGCGCCGCCGACGAGGACGACGTCGTTCTCGCCGTTGCGGATCCGCGTGACCGCCTCGCGGACCGCGGTGCCACTCGAGGCGCACGCGGACTCGAAGCGGGTCGCGGGGGCCTGCACGCCCGCAGCTTCGGCCATCAGCGGCCCCTGGTGGCCCTGGTGTTCGGAGAGTTCACCCATGAAGTTGCCGTAGAGGACGGCCTCGACGTCGTCGCGGGGAACGCCGCCGTCCTCGAAGGCCGCGATGCTCGCCTCGGCGAACAGATCCCGGCCGGTCCGCTCGGGACTGTTCCCGAACGGGGTCAACCCTGTGCCTGTGACACGTACGTCACTCATGTGCACGGGTATACTGGGCCGATCCGTTAATACTCCCCGGTTGCGACCTTGACGGTCCGCACATCGGAACGATCACGCGAAGAGACTGGTCAGTTCGACACAATTCGTAGCGATGCGGTAGAAATTTCACGGTGTTTATAACGAATCGGGAGTCACGTGTGGGTATGTCATCCGCATCCTTCGATCTGGACCTCCTGACGGAACTGACGGAGACGAGCGGGGTCCCCGGCTACGAGGATCGCGTCCGCGATATCGTCGTCCGAGAACTCGAGGACAGCGTCGACCGCGTCCGCACCGACGCGATGGGCAACGTCGTGGGGACGCTCGAGGGCGATGGCGACTATTCGGTCGCCGTGGCGGCCCACATGGACGAGATCGGCTTCATGGTGCGCCACGTCCGCGGCGACGAGGACGGCTTCGGCTTCGTCGAACTCGACGCCCTCGGCGGCTGGGACGCCCGCGTGCTCAAGGCCCAGCGCGTGACGATCCACGCCGCAGACGAGGACATCCCCGCCGTCATCGGGTCGCCGCCGCCCCACACCTTAGACGACGAGCAGCGGGAGAAGACGCCCGAGGTCGAGGACGCCATCGTCGACCCCGGCCTCCCCTACGAGGAACTTGAAGAGCGCGTCTCGACCGGCGATCTGGTCACGATGGACCAGACGACCGAGCGCGTCGGCGAGACGATCACCGGGAAGGCCCTGGACGATCGGGTCTGCCTGTTCGCGATGCTCGAAGCGGCTCGCCGGCTGTCCGAGTCCGACGACGACCCCGCGGAGACGATCCACTTCTGTGCGACCGTCCAGGAGGAGGTCGGACTGCGGGGCGCACACGCCTTGGGCGTCGACGTCGATCCGGACCTGGCGCTGGCACTGGACGTCACCGTCGCCAACGACGTGCCCGGCTTCGAAGACGGCGAGCACGTCACCGAACTGGGTGAAGGAACCGCGATCAAGCTCAAGGACTCGAGCGTCATCACGAACCCGAAACTCCACGGGCGGCTCCAGTCGATCGCCGAGGACGAGGGCATCGATCACCAGCTCGAGATTCTGCCGGCGGGCGGTACCGATACCGCCGGCTTCCAGCACTCGGCCGGCGCGAAGCCCGTCGGCGCGATCTCGGTCCCGACGCGGTACCTCCACACCGTCACCGAGGCGGCCCACGTCGACGACGTCGCGGCGACGATCGACCTGCTCGCGGCGTTCCTGGCCAGCGAGGACGGCGAGCACGATTACACGCTGTAACCGGCGCGGCTCGTCGCTCGTCGGCACCCGTCATCGATCGGAGGGACCGAGACAGTCGCGCGTACGCGTCCCTGGACTCAAGGCGTCAATATCGTCTTAATACATCCGTCGTCCTTCTCGTTGAACGTCTCGTACATCTCCGGTCCCTTCTCCAGCGGCTCCTGGTGCGTGACGACGAACGAGGGGTCGATCTCACCCTCCTCGATGGTCTCTAGGAGCGGATCGAGGTAGCGCTGGACGTGCGTCTGTCCCGTCTTGACCGTGATCGCCTTGTTCATCAGCGGTCCGAGCGGGACGTTGTCCCCGCGTCCGAGGTAGACCCCGGGCACCGAGAGCGTCCCGCCCTTCCGGCAGGACTTGATCGCCTGGCGAAGCACGTGCGGCCGGTCCTCCTGGAGATGGGCCCGCTGTTTCGCCTGATCGGCGGCGCCGACGACGCCCGTGCCGTGAGCCTCCGTGCCGACCGCGTCGATACAGCGGTCCGGCCCGCGGTCGCCGGTCAATTCCATCAGCCGCTCGTAGACGTCTTCGCTCTCGAAGTCGATGGTCTCGGCGTCGCCGTGCTCGCGGGCCATCTCGAGGCGCTCGGAGATGCGATCGATGGCGATCACGCGGTCGGCGCCGAGCAGCCGCGCGCTCTGGATGGCGAATTGACCGACCGGCCCGCAGCCCCAGACCGCGACCGTATCCTCGTCCTCGATCTCGGCGTTTTCGGCGGCCATGTAGCCCGTCGGAAAGATGTCCGAGAGGAAGAGTACCTGCTCGTCCGGCAGGTCGGACTCGATTACGATCGGGCCGACGTCGGCGTAGGGGACCCGCAGGTACTCCGCCTGGCCGCCGGCGTAGCCGCCCAGCATGTGCGAGAAGCCAAGCAGGCCGGCCGGTGAGTGACCCATGATCTTGCGGGCCATCTCGGCGTTCGGATTCGAGTTGTCACAGAGGGAGTACAGCTCGTTCTCGCAGAACCAACAGGAGCCACAGCTGACCGTAAAGGGGACGACGACCCGGTCGCCGACCTCGAGGGTCTCGACCGCCTCGCCGACCTCGACGACTTCGCCCATCGGCTCGTGGCCCAGGACGTCGCCCTCCCGCATGCCGGGCATGTAGCCGTTGTAGAGGTGCAGATCGGACCCGCAGATGGCGGTGGCCGTGATTTCGATGATCGCGTCGGTCGGGTTAACGATCTCGGGCTCGGGAACGTCGCTGACGCGGACGTCCTGCTCGCCGTGCCAGGTGAGGGCCCTCATCGGTCGACCCCGTCCCCGTTCCCGTCACCGGTTCCGTCGCGCTCGGTTCGCTTCGGTTCGATTCGCTCGCCAACGCTGGTGCCGTCCATTGTGCAGCCCTCGTAGGCATCACACGCCCAAAATCCAACTAAAGCTGGGCCCTGCTTTTGCAGCAGTCGTTTGCAGTGACGTGGCGGGTCCGAGAACCCGCCGCGCTTCGCTCCGACGACCGCACTCGCGGGATACTGCGGTCTCTGCGGCCGTCCGCGCCCTCTTGATCTCGAGAGCCGATCGACCGGTTCGCCGAAGAGACTTTGACGAGCGACTATCATTCCTCTCGTATCCGAGTAGACATGGACGCTTTCGAGGATTGGGAACCGGATCAGATCTCTCCGCTCGCCTGGCGACTCCTGCGGGTCGCGGCCGGATACGAGCAACGGGCGGTCGAACGGGAAGTCGACGACCTCATGCAGGCGCACGTCTCGATGCTCGAAAGCGGCAGTCGGTCCCTCTCCCCGTCGCGGCGCCGGGTCCTCTTGGCCCTCTACGAGGCGGAGCTCACCGACGCTCAGATGCGGGCCATCGTCGATCACTTCTAGCGTCCACCGCGGATGTGAGGACATAGCAAGAATTAAAAACAATAATGAGTATTATCGCCTGTATCAATGATACATGCCAACCTGAGTGAGTGTCACAAGCGATTGCTGCAGTTTTGCATCGCGGTTATTGGGACGGTAGCGATCGCGGCCGCCCCGACGCCGTCGGGGCTTGAGATCTCAGGTCAGTACGCGATCGCGACGATGTTCTTCGCGGGCGTCCTCTGGGTCACCGGCGCGTTCCCGCTCGCGGTCACCGCGTTGACGATCCCGGTCTTGCTGACCGGCACGGGCATCTACGACGACATGGACACCGCGCTCGCGGGCTTCGCCGATCACCTCATCTTCCTGTTTCTGGCCGGATTCATGCTCGCGAACGCGATCCAGAAGTACAACATCGACCGCCGGATCGCGCTGTACTCGATGGTCAAGATGGGGAGTTCTCCCCGTCGACTCATCCTCGCCGTGATGCTCGTGACCGCCGGCCTCTCGATGTGGGTCTCGAACACCGCGACGACCGCGATGATGACGCCCATCGCCGTCGGCGTCCTCACGCAGGTTCTCAGCCGCGACGAGCTGGCGTCGGCCGACCAGGCGGCCGAGACTACCGACGCGGCCGGGACCGCGGCGGCGTCCGACGGCGGGACCGCCGAGGTCGCGCCCGAGTTTACGAACCTCCAGATCGGGATGCTCCTCGGGACCGCCTACGCCGCGAGCATCGGGGGTGTCGGAACGATCATCGGAACGCCGCCGAACGCGATCCTCGTCGGCCAACTCAACGCCGTTCTGGACTACGAGATCGGGTTCGCGGACTGGCTGCTCATCGGATTCCCGGTCGTCGTCGTGACGCTCCCGCTCGTCTGGGTCCTCCTCACGTACGTCCTCTACCCGCCCGAGATCACCGGCGTCGACGACGCTCGCGCGGCCGCTCGGGAGCAACTCGCGGAGGAGGGCGCGCTCAGTCCGCGCGGTAAGCGGGTCGCGATGATCTTCGCCGCGACGGCCGGCCTCTGGGTCCTCGGCGGCCTCGGAGAGTTCTTCGACCCGTACCTCCCGAGCGTCTGGATGACGACGCTCTTCGGCGGTGACGGGGCGACCGTTTTCGGCGTCGCCGGTCATCAGGGACTTCTCTACTACGTGATGGTCGGCGTCGCCGCGGTGCCCGCGCTCGTGCTCGCGGACACGATGGAGTGGGACGAACTCGTCGACATCGACTGGGGAACGCTGCTGCTGTTCGGCGGCGGCATCTCACTGGCCAACGCCCTCGCCGACACGGGCGCGACCGAGTGGATCGCGGAAACCGTCTTCAGCGGACTCGTCGGCGCACCGATCCTGCTCGTCATCGCCGCGGTCGTGTTGCTCGTCGTCTTCCTAACCGAGATGACCTCCAACGCCGCGACGACCAGTATCATCGTCCCCATCCTGATCAGCCTCGGAAGCGTCTTCTCCGCGACGCTCGGCCTCTCCGACTTCTCGACGGCGCTGTTCCTCGCAGTCGCCGGGACCATCGCCGCGAGCTTCGCGTTCGCGCTCCCGGTCGCGACCCCGCCGAACGCCATCGTGTTCGGCAGCGGCTACGTCGAGCAGCGCCACATGCTCCGGACGGGACTCATCCTGAACGCCATCATGACGGCCGTCCTGACGGGCCTCATCTGGCTGCTCTTCACCTTCGTCTGGCCCCACCTCCTGTGGTAACGGGAGGCCCCGTCAGTCGGCCGTCGGCTCGAGGGCCACGCGGTAGTCGGTCAGGTTCTCGTAGCCGTTCTCGGTGACGACCACCAGGTCCTCGATGCGGACGCCGCCGACCGCGGGATCGTAGATCCCCGGCTCGATCGAGATCACGTGACCGGGCTCGAGTTCGCCGCCGGCCGGCGCGACGCTCGGTTGCTCGTGGATGTCGAGGCCGACGCCGTGGCCGGTGCTGTGGATGAATCCCGTGTCGGTGTTCGGATCGCTCCGCAGCGTCTCGTAGCCCGCTCGCTCGATCACGTCGCAGGCCACGCCGTGGACATCCGCGCCGGTAACGCCGGCTTCGACCGCGCCGAGGGCTGCCTCGTAGGCCTCCCGGGTGACCTCGTAGCGCCGCCTGGCCTCCGCGCCGGGATCGCCGCGGGCGAAGGTGCGGGTCATGTCCGCGAAGTAGCCCGTCTCCTTGTCCCGCGGGAAGATGTCGATCACGATCAGTTCGTCGGGCTCGAGCGGCCCGCTGCCGCGATCGTGGGGGTCAGCGCCGTCGGCCCCGCAGGCGACGATGGTCTCGTCGAGGGCGCAGCCGTGGCGCAACAGGGTGACTTCGATCTCCTCTTTGACCCGCTCGCTGGTCAGCGGTTCGCCGTCGCGGACGAGGATCCCATCTTCGACGTCCGCGGTCGCGATTAGCTCCTCGGCCCTGGCCATCGCGGCCTGGTTGGCCCGCTGGCTCTCCCGAATTTGCTCGATCTCCCAGTCGGTCTTCGTCGCGCGGATGTCCGCGACGATGCCCTCGCGTTCGACCGCCACGTCGATCCCGCGCTCGCGCAGTCCGTCCGCCGTTCCGGTCGGAAAGGCGTGGGGGACCGCAATCGAGTCGACGCCGCGGTCGGCGAGAAACGCCGCGATCGTCCGGACCGTCCCCTCGTACTGCCCGTGGTCGGCGACGAGTTCCTGGTAGTCGTAGGCGGCCCGCCTGGTGACCGAGTCCGCGTCGGCGTCCGTGCTCGCCCGGCCGTACTCGAGGCCGGAGACGAGCAGGTGGACGCCGCCGTCGCGGGTCACGAGCGTCTGGTAGGGGTCGGGTGCGGTGAAGCCGGAGACGTACCGCTGGTCGGCGTCCTCGGCGTCGTCGTCGATCAGGTAGCCGTCCACGCCCGCCGATGCGAGGTACTCGCGGAGGGCGGAGAGGTCCGCGTCCACGTTCATATCGGGAGTGGGACCGGCGGCCACATAATCCCGCGGGATGGGGACGAGCCACCGCGAACCCATACTCTTATCACCCGATATGACTTTCAGCTATCGTATGCGCCGCCGACGGGTTCTGACAGCGAGCGCGGCGATGGCCCTCGCCGGCTGCGTCAGCTATCCCACGTCCGACGCCGACGCGCCCGCAAGCGACGCGCTCGTTCGGGATGCGATCGAGACGCGTCGACGCATGCACGATCTCGCGGGCCGGCGAACGATGACGGTCGAGACCCCGGACGGGACCGTCGAACGGACCGAACGGGTGACCGGGCAACCGCCGGCTAAACAGCGGATCGAGGTCGTCGAGTCGACCGATCCGGACGTTCCGGTCGGCTCGGTCACCGTGACGAACCGGGCGGTCACCTGGGAGTACAATCCGGCGACGGAGACGGTGGACAAGCGGTATCACCCGAACAAGACCGACACCGACCGGACGCGCCGCGTGCTCGAGGACTTCCTCGACGAGTATCGGCTCGAGTACGCGGGGACGGCGACCGTCGACGGCCGCGACGCGCACGTCATCGAGACGCGGCCGCCGGTCGACGACATCGGACCGACGATCGACCTCGTCGTCGGGGACACGATGTTCGTCGTCCCGCTGCAGGCGACCGCTGACGCGGCGGAGATGACGGTTTCGCGGACCGTCTGGATCGACGACGAGTACCGGTATCCGGTCAAGGAGCGCAACGCGATCACCGAGGACGGCGAGACGCGCCACAGCCTGACCGTCGCGTACGAGGATCTCTCGATCGACGAGGGGGTCGACTCGGGAACGTTCACCTACGAGCCGCCGGCCGAAGCGGCCGTCGTCACCGACGGCCCCGAGCCCGAGGGCGTTTTCGAGTCCCGGGCGGACGCCGCGGCGGTCACGCCGTACGACCTGCCGGATCCGGACGTCCCAGGCAGATTCGTACTCGATCGGGTCACCGTCGTCGAGAAGGCCGAGCGGTTCGGGACGACAACGACGTTGTGGTACAACGATCCGAACGTAGTCGCGCGCGAGTGCTACGTGGCCGTCCGGGAGGTCCAACGGTTCAGCCCCGACGCGCCGACGCTCGAGGAGATCGAAATCGACGGGCACGCGGCCTACCGCCGCGACGGCCGGAAACAGAGCATCTTCTGGACCTGCGATGAGCTGACCTACGAGGTCACGAGCCTGACGGACGACACCCCGATCGTCGAAATCGCGGCTTCGATCGGCTGTCAGTGACGATCATCGGCCGAATCCGATGCTGGAACCCGGCCGAATCGCGGGCGCGATGGAGACTCGCAGTCACTGCGGGGATCGGTATCGGTAAGACCCGGCCACCCCACAGGGCGACCATGAACGTCACTATCACGCCCTCGGCCGTCGCGGGGACGGCGCGAGCACCGCCCTCGAAGAGCTACACCCACCGGGCGATCCTCGCGGCCGGATACGCCGACGGCGCGACCGTCCGCGACGCGCTCTGGAGCGCAGACACGCGAGCGACCGCCCGCGCCGTGGAACTGTTCGGCGGCGACGTCGACCGAGCCGACGACGGCACGCTCGAGATCGACGGCTTCGACGGCCGCCCCGAGGTGCCGGCGGACGTCATCGACTGCGGAAACAGCGGCACGACGATGCGGCTCGTCACGGCCGCTGCGGCCCTCGCCGACGGCACGACCGTCCTGACCGGCGACGAATCCCTCCGCTCGCGGCCCCAAGGTCCGCTGCTCGAGGCGTTGGCCGACCTCGACGCCGAGGCGTTCAGCACGCGCGGGAACGGCCAGGCGCCCCTGGTCGTCCCCGGACCGCTCGCGGGCGGCGAGGTCTCGATCCCGGGCGACGTCTCCTCGCAGTACATCACCGCCCTGCTGCTGGCCGGCGCGGTGACCGACGAGGGGATCGCGATCGATCTCGAGACGGAACTCAAGTCCGCGCCGTACGTCGACATCACGCTTGAGATGCTCGAAGACTTCGGCGTCGAGGCCCGAAAGACCGATGCCGGGTTCGAAGCCGACGGCGGCCAGTCGTACGCGCCCGCCGGCGGCGAGTACGCGGTGCCTGGCGACTTCTCCTCGATCTCGTACCCGCTTGCCGCCGGCGCGATCGCGAGCGACGAGGGCCTCCGCATCGAGGGCGCGAATCCGAGCGCGCAGGGCGACACCGCCATCGTCGAGATCGTCGAGCGCATGGGCGCCGACGTCGACTGGGACCGCGACGCGGGCGTGATCGACGTCTCGAAGGCCCCGCTCTCCGGAATCGAGGTCTCCGTCGAGGATACCCCGGACCTGCTGCCGACGATCGCGACCCTCGGGGCGGTCGCCGACGGCGACACGCGCATTACGAACGCCGAGCACGTCCGATACAAGGAGACCGACCGCGTGAGTGCGATGGCCGAAGAGTTGGGCAAGATGGGCGTCGAGACGACCGAGCGGGAGGACTCGCTGACGATCCACGGCGGCGAGTCGACCCTCGAAGGCGCGACCGTCTCCGGCCGCGACGACCACCGGATCATCATGGCGCTGGCGCTGGCCGGCCTGGTCGCCGACGGCGAGACGACCGTCGAGGGCGCCGACCACGTCGACGTCTCGTTCCCCGGGTTCTTCGACTTGCTCGCTGATCTGGGGGTCGACCTCGAGCGCGACGACGCGTAATAACGGCGGTCCGCTGACAGCGCACCTTCGACCGACTAGTTCGCGACCGGGCCGCGACGGATCACTCGGGAATCTCGTAGCGATCTAAGATGATGTAGTGCTCTTGCTCCGGCCCTCGCCAGGCGATCCCGAGATACTCACTGGGGTCGGCGCTCGGAACCGCGACGGTGAGCCGGTCGCCGGGGGTAACCTCGCCGGAGAACTGCGCTTCGGTGAGGCCGGCTTCGAACTCGACCTGAACGTGATCACCCCGGAATGCGGGGCCGTTCTCGTGGACGATCGTAATCGTCTTCGCGTCCGGATCGTACTCGAACGAGAAATCGACCACCGGAGCCGGGTCGTCCTCGTCCGCTTCGTTATAGTCCGGCTCCGTCGGGCCGACTCGAGTGGGAGCCACGGCGGCACCGAGTATCGATTCCGCTGCTTCGAGCGCCGTCTCGTCCCACTCTCTGTTCGTGAGCATCACCCGTTTCGACCGGTCGAGGCCGTTCTCGGGCGGCGTCTCGCCGTACTCGAGGGTCGCGCGATAGACGCCGTCGTGGTGCTCGGTAAACGCCACGTCGTGTCCGCGGACCGCCTGGTCCTCGTTCGGTCCCGTGAAGAATCGTCCGATCCAGAATTGGTGTGTGTCCCTGGCCTCGTAGTATGTGTCGTCGGCGTAGGCGTGGATTGTCCAGTTCTCGGCGTCGGCGTCGTAGATCGGGGCTAAAAAGAGGTTCTCCACATCGTCGGTCGTGTCGATGACCGGATCGACGGCTAACTCGGGGGTCGATTCGGCCGATCGATTGGACTCGAGAATTCGGTCGTACACCCAGACGACTTCGGGATCCCCGTCGTAGGATATTTGCATGGAGTCCTCGATCGACGCCGCTCGGTCGCTGACGGCGCCGATATCGACCCGGTAGACGCCGTCAGCCGTGGACTCGAGGTCCGACGGAAGATCCGCGTCGTTCGAGCCCGTCGACTGATCGTCGCCGTTTTCGTTTCGTTCATCGGAGGGATCGTCGCTCACGCAGCCCGCAGTACCGGCCGCTCCGGCAGCGAGCGTCGCGAGAAGGATCTGGCGGCGTCGAACCATATCGAATAATTGTTTCGTAGTATGATAAGTTTTACCGAAGAAGAGGTAGCAAAATAATGGAGGCGTGGCGGAATTGCCAGCGTTCTCTTCTCAATATCATAGCGTTCGCGGTTGCGAACCCGGTCGACGTCGGCGAATTGACGATCGAGGACGCGGACTACGTTGGCGTCTCGTTGCCATCGCGACCCGAGCCTTTCCTTCCACTGTTCGATCGAACGGAGACTCGATTGCCCCGCGCTTCTCGCCGTCGTTGTGGCTTTCCGGCAGCGGTAAGCATTTAGGCTCTCGAAAAATTGTGGTATACAATGTCAGACAAAACCCCAGTAATAGTTAGCGCTGTTAGAACTGCTCAAGGAAAAGAGGACGGTGCACTCGCGGATATCCGCAGCGAGGACCTCTCGATTCCGCTGGTCAACGAGATGCTCGCCGAGACCGGCCTGGCGGGCGAGGACGTCGACGACCTGATGTGGGGTTGCGCCCAGCAGCGCGAGGAACAGCGGGCGAACATCGCGCGACAGATCGCGCTCTTCTCGGAACTGGGCGAGGGGGTCCCGGCGACGACCGTCGACCGGCAGTGCGCCTCCTCCGCGCAGGCGATCATCGGCGCCGCGGACTCGATCGCGGCGGGCCGGCACGACGCGGTCATCGCGGGCGGCGTCGAGAGCATGAGCCGGGTCAAGATGGGGTCCGCCGGCAGCGACGACATGTACCCCGGCTTCGACGAGCGCTACGGGATGGAGAACCTCCAGATGGGGATGACCGCCGAGAAGGTCGCCGAGGAGTTCGGTATCTCCCGCGCGGAGCAAGACGAGTACGGCGCCCGCAGCCAGCGGCGCGCGGTCGAGGCCACCGAAGAGGGGCGCTTCGACGACGAGATCGTCCCCATCAAGACCGAGGACGGCGTCCACGACGAGGACGAGGGGCTCCGTCCCGGGACGACCACGGAGAAACTCGCCGACCTCCCGACGGTCTTCAAAGAGGACGGCACGGTGACGCCGGGCAACGCCTCGCAGATCGCCGACGGCGCGGCCGGCGTCATGCTCACCAGCCGTGAACTCGCCGACGAGCGCGGACTGGAGGTCCTGGCGGAAGTCGGCACCAGCTACGTCGCCGGCGTCGACCCGACGATCATGGGCGTCGGCCCAGTCCCCGCCACCGAAGGGCTGCTCGAGCGCGCCGGGCGCGACATCGACGACTACGGCCTGGTCGAGATCAACGAGGCCTTCGCCAGCCAGACGCTGTACTCCCAGCGAGAACTCGGTATTCCGGACAACCGGCTCAACGTCAACGGCGGCGCGATCGCCATCGGCCACCCGCTGGGCGCTTCGGGCGCTCGCCTGCCGGTGACGCTCGTCCACGAGATGAACCGCCGCGGCGTCGAGCGGGGCATCGCGACCGAGTGCGTCGGCTTCGGCCAGGGCGCGGCGATCGAGTTCGAACTGCCGTAATCCGCGCCGTCCGCCCCGGTGATGCTTTTTCGCTCGGCGACGTGGGACGTCGCATGCGCACCGACCTCGAGTCCGAACTCCGCGAGCGGCTGTGCGCGGACGGGTACCTCTTCCCCGACTACGACGGCTACTGCTTCGCGAACGTACCCGAGACGGTGCTGTCGGCCCTCGACGCGAACGTCGAGACGGACGACGTCCCGCCGTCCGGCGATCACCGACCGCTTCCCGCCGACGTGCTCGACGGGGTCGGGAGCGGGAACGGATACGACCGCGTTCTGGTCGTCCTCGTCGACGGCTTCGGGCTCGAATTCTGGAAGCGCCACGATCACCCGCTGCTCGATCGATTCGAGGCCGCGGGGACCGTCTCGCCGCTGACGACGATCTACCCCTCCGAGACTGCTGCGGCGCTGACCACCTTCCACACCGGGCGGTTGCCCGCCGCCCACGGCGTCCTGGGCTGGGACGTCTACGACCCGGCGGACGACGCCTCCTACGAGGCCTTCACCGTCGACGTCAAGGCCGGCGACGAGCCGGTCGACCGCGACATGCAGGACGTCTTCGAGGGCCAGGCGATCTATCCGGCCCTCACCGACGCGGGGATCGACTGCCGCCACGTCGTCCCGTTCCCGGAGACCTACGACGGCGCAACTGCACACACCTACGGCGGGGACGTCGACGCGCCGGCGTACGCCCTCGACGGGTTCGAGTCGGCGCTCCGGGAGGCGTTCACCGCGGCCGACGAACCCGCCTTCCTCTACGCGTACCTCCCGCAGATCGACGCCGCCGCGCACGCCGCCGGCACCGACAGCGACGCGTACCGGGAGGCGGTCGCGGACACCTTCGATGCGATCGAGCGCGCGCTCTCGGGGCTCCCGGGGGGCGACGCGACGGACGCGGCGGGATCGGCCCTCGACGAGACGCTCGTCCTCCTGACGGCCGATCACGGTCACGTCGACACCGACACCGCTCGCAGCGTCGACCTCGAATCGTTCGAGTCGGTAATGGACGGTCTCGACCGACACGCGAACGGCGAGCCGGTCCGCTACGCCGGCAGTCCGCGCAACGTCCACCTCCACCTGCGGGGCGGCGACGGCGTGTGCGACCGAGTTCGCTCGGACCTCGCCGACGCCCTCGACGCCCGGATCTTCTCCCGCCAGGCGGCCCGCGACCGCGACCTCTTCGGCGCCGGCCCGGAGAGCGACACCTTCCGTCGTCGGCTCGGCGACCTGGTCGTCTGTCACCGTGACCAGGCGGTCTGGTACGGCAGCGATTCCGCGAAGTTCGAGCTGGTCGGGATGCACGGCGGGCTCCACCCCGACGAGATGCTCGTGCCTGTCGCGGCGGCCGAGCTCGGTCGGCTTCGCGGCTGAATCCGGTGGCCGACGCCGGTGCCTACGAGACGTCGTAGGTCGTCTCGAGGTACGAGATCAGCTCGTCGACCGTCGCCGGATCGTACGTCCAGAATCCGTAGTACTGGCCCTCGTCGCGCTCTTCGGCGAGTAACGCGCAGGCGTCCAGTTCGTTGCCGCCGCCGTCGAACGCCACGATCCAGAACGTGCCGAGTTCACCGCCGGCCTCGGACGCGACCATCACGTCGTCGGCGAGCGAGGTGTCCCACGCGTCGTCGACGAACACCGCTACCGCGAGCGAATCGCGGCTCGCTAACTGGTCGTAGACCTCGGTCTGTTCGGCGAGCGCGGTCGCGCGCTGGAACCCCGCGTACAGCGTGCCGGCGCCGACGCGCCAGGCCCGTTCTTCGATCTCGCGGGCGGTCGCCAGCATCTGGCGCCGGCTGTAGGACGTAAACAGGGTGTTCTCGAGGAAGTCGAACAGCTCCGCCCGGTCGTAATCGTCGTCGGCGAGTTTCCACGGCGGGTGGATCTCCGGCGAGAGGATCGATTGGAACTGCTCGAGCCCCACCGCGCCGCGGAACTCGCCGTCGGCGCTCCGAACGATCACGAACCCCGACTCGCCGAGCGAGCCGAGCGAACGGCGGGTCACGTCGACGTTTCGCGTGTCGAACTGGCGGCGAAGCGCCGTGACGGCCGCGTCGTCGTCCGTGTGGACCTCGAGGGCCTTGCGCCGGCGTTCGATCGCCTCGATGAAGTCCCGAAGCGAGTTCACGGCGTTCATGGCGATGAGTCGGTCACCCCCAGGGCGTCGGTGACCGCGTCCGGAATGTCGGCGTCGGTAACGGCCTTCGCGTCGGCGTCGAACGCGGCGAACCCCAGCGTATCGAGCCGAGGAAGGATCACGTGATACAACCGGATCCGAACCCGATCGCGGTCCGCCGGGGTAGCGATCATCCCTTCGACGCTGGCCGTCTTGCCCGTGACAACGTCGGCGAGCTCCTCGAGCGTCCGCGTCGGCTCGTCGTGGAGCAAGACGATCGCGTAGCGGGCGGCGGGATCGGCGAGCAGGCGGACCACTCGGTCGACCGGAAGCTCGTCAGCGGCCGCTTGCAGGGTCACCAGGTCGGGTTCGATCCGTTTCTTGCCCATTCGTGAACCGTACGCGATCGACGCCGAAATAGCTGTGCCCAGCCCACCGACGGTATCCCGTCCGAGACGGCCGATCGCTCGATCGCGTCGCGTCGAGAGCGACCGCGTCGCGCCCGACGTCCGTGCGGTGTGCGCGAATCCTGCAGGGCTAAGTGGCCGCGTCACAGAGGACGGGGTAATGAACGGCAACCGCTTCGGTCGCCTCTTTCAGGTGACCACGTTCGGCGAGAGCCACGGGGAGGCGATGGGTTGTACCATCTCGGGCTGCCCTGCCGGCCTCGAACTCTCCGAAGAGGACATCCAGGAGGACCTCGATCGCCGGAAACCAGGCCAGTCGATGATCACGACCAGCCGCGGCGAACCCGACGCCGTCTCGATCAAGTCCGGCGTTCAGGACGGCTACACCACCGGAACGCCGATCGGCCTGGTCATCCAGAACAAGGACGCCCGATCGGGCAAGTACGAGCCATTCATCACCGCGCCCCGTCCCAGCCACGGCGACTTCACCTACTCGGCGAAGTTCGGCACGCGCAACTGGGGTGGCGGCGGCCGCTCGTCGGCCCGAGAGACCGTCAACTGGGTCGCGGCGGGCGCGATCGCAAAGCAACTCCTCGAGCGCGAGGGAATCGAACTCAAGGCCCACGTCAACCAGATCGGCGACATCGAGGCCCCCGAGGTGAGCTTCGAGGAGATCAAAGAGCACTCCGAAGAGAACGACGTGCGGTGTGCCCACCCCGAGACCGCCGACGCGATGCAGGACCTGATCGCCGACTATCAGGACGAAGGCGACTCCATCGGCGGGAGCATCTACTTCGAGGCCCAGGGCGTCCCCCGCGGGCTCGGCGCGCCGCGGTTCGACTCGCTGTCCGCGCGGCTCGGCCAGGCGATGATGGCGATCCCGGCCACGACGGCCTTCGAGTTCGGCCTCGGCCGCGAGGCGCGCGAGTGGACCGGCAAGGAGCGCAATGACGACTGGGAGTTCGACGACGAGGGCGACCCGACGCCCGTCGAGAACGACCACGGCGGCATTCAGGGCGGCATCTCCTCCGGCGAGCCGATCTACGGCGAGGTGACGCTGCACGCGCCGACGTCCATCCCGAAGCCCCAGCAGACGGCCGACTGGGAGACCGGCGAACTAAAAGAGGAGAAGGTCATCGGCCGCCACGACCCCGTGTTGCCGCCTCGCGGCGTCCCCGTCGTCGAGGCGATGCTCGCGCTGACGCTGGTCGACTTCATGCTGCTGTCGGGCCGGCTCAACCCCGACCGCGTTGACGACCAGCCCGGCGAGTATGACACGGATTACCACCCGAGCAACCCGCGGAACGAGTAGCTCGTCGATCCGTAAGCGATCTCTCAATTCTGTTTCGCAGACGTATATAGCATACTGAGCCGAGAGTAGTCAGAAGCGAAATAATCGACTCTGTCTCCCTAATCATTCAGATGATTCTCTGAAGGCGCACACTACGCGTGCGAACTGAACGGCTGAATATTGACCGTCACTAAGTGGATTTATAATCATATATGACCAATTTCTTAAACCCCCTCAGCTACGCCCCATCCACTTCGTTCAACATTTATAGCCTAACCCCACTACTATTTAAATAGTAAAGCGCATATTTTACGTGTTTCCCCATTTCTTGTACGTCTATTATAACATGTGTGTACAACCATTAAATTGCTTGAGAGGGTACAGAATAGTCCATGCCAGACGATAGCATGAGACACGGGTCGGAGTGGTATCGACGGGGGGTTATGAAGGCGGCCGGAGGGGCCACGGTACTCGGGCTCCAGACCGGCGTCGCCGGCGCACAGGAAAGCGAAACCGAATCAAGTCAGGAAGCACCAGACGCAACAGACCGAATCTCTGGAGCTGAACGCCTGTCAGTGCGGGATTTCCACGAGGAGAACTACGAAATCACCCACATCCATCGTCGGAAGGAGGCGGTTGAAACCCTTCTGAAGGATCCAGAGGCCAATAGTGTTGCACGAGAGTGGATTGCAAATTTCGTTGGGTACGAACCGCTCTCGAATCACCTTGACGCGATTAGCATTCAGGGACCAACGGATTACACCGTCGAAGGCGGACTCGACCAAGGTGGCTGGGAGATCACAGCGAGGAATCGACAGACGATATTCGGCCTCGTCGATCGCCAGCATAACGAGCTAGTTGCACTCCACATCAGCGACCCGATAGATGTGTCATGGCAGGAGGAGTATTCGCAAGAGGAACTCCAGCGGGTACGGGTTATGCGCGAGCACCCGGATGTACAAGACTTCGCACAGGATAGAGACACATGGGCGGTGTTCAAGGTCGCTGAGGAGATTTTCGCTTGGAAGGACAGACCACACGGTGAAGTTTCATCGCTTATCTTCTACGGGGTTGGTGACGACGAGGTTTCGGTAGCGGTTGGCTATCTCGACGTGACCGACTCGGAAAACCCCGAGTTGGTTGATCTGCATTTCGTCGAGGACTTCGTCCGATATCCGGTTCAGAAGATGGCCCGGCAGATCTCACCGGCTGATCAAACAGTCCTCGGGGAAGTGCCGGCTGTTCCACTCGAGCAGCGCCCGCTCAAGACGGCCGAAGATGGGTTCCATCGATTCGATCTATTGCCTGAAGAATCGTTCGAGCAGGACAACTGGCAGATCGAGTGGGAACCGCCCGAAACAATGGGGGTGACGTTCTACGGTGACTACAACGGGACGCCGGTCTTCCGGACGATGAATGCAATGGCCACTCCAACGGGCTATAACTTACCGCCGCGAGAGGGGCGAAACACGGTCGACTGGTTCTTCCCAGATCATGAACCCGTCTTCAACGGACATCACCTATACTGGGACATTCACAGTATTCCGTTCGGCGGGCCAGGTCAGCTTGGAAAGATCGACTATCCCGAACGCAGAGGGCATCCATCCGGGTTCCAGTTCCGAACCCATTACCATACCGGGGCCCAGGGACGGGGGAGTATCGACTTCCACTCAGGAGCACAGTTCGGTCCGTACAACTACAATATCTCATACGAATTTTTCAGCGACGGACGAATCGTCCCAATCTGGCGCCGACACGGACCAGGGCACGAAGTGGAGTCACTGAGGAACTATGGAGCTACAGAGAACTGGGATGGGGAAGACAATGTGACAATGCAGTACCTCCACTACACGGCGCTTGAGGTGACTCCTGGGACGACAGAAGGTGTTGAAACCCACGTCTTCGACGGAGACCAGTGGATTACCCCTGATGAAGAGTTCTACCTTGAGGGTGAACCCGGACAGAAGGTTCGATTCTCGAACCCAGACGGAAGTGAACAAATTGACATTCCGATGGATCGGAGCTTGGAACTCGTCGTAGTCCCAGTCAACTCTGACGAGATCGGGCCAGCGGACTCTCAGAAAACGCGGGTCGAAGACTTAGAGACTGAACTCGAGTTCTACCATCCGGCGCAGTATGTCGATGGAGACTCTATCCAAAATCAACGAGTGATCACCTGGCTCATCATGGAAGGCACAGTGGCTGAGGTCCCCCATCCTGCTGCTGTGAGTGGATACGTAGCTCAATCCGAATTGCAGATTAACGGCTATGACGACTGAATAGTAACTCTCCCCTCTTGTTATTTTATCTTTTCTGCCAAGGGATTCTTGCTACCGTTAGAACCATCAACGCGGAAATTCACGCTAAAAAGACTGTCTCTTTGGATTCACTCGCTTCGGCAGCGAACCACTTGCTCTGATCACGGATCCTCGTGGGATAAGTCTTCACTTGTACTGATCGTTGGGGAATTCAATAGAGAGAAAGTACCGTATCAGGTGGCGTCTCTCCACTGCGGAGCCCACTTACCCGAGCGCGACCGACTCGCTAGTATCCCAGTTGATCGCGGATCAACACGACGGTTGTGCGATCCTCCTCGAGTTCCTGTCGGAAGATGAGTTGCTTGGCGATAGCGGAATCGACGCCGTAGGCCTCTTCGCTCGTTCGTTCTCGAGGGGGTAGGCCACCGACTCGAGGCGATCGAGCGCGTCGTCGAGCGTCGCGTCGATCTCGGTGTCGCCTACGTAATCTGATTTCTACGTAATCTGATTTTTGCTGTGATATTTGCTGTATCTGTACGTTCGTTTGGAGCCGAGACGACTTAAGCGCTCGCGGATACCAGTGTTAGTGATTACACCGGTGTTATCCCGTCCGTACTAGTCGTTCCGTCACCGGAACGAAAACCAGCAACTCATCGCTCGCGAAACCCCGACGAACCGTGTTCCGCGAGCAAAACGACTAACACGTCGCTCGTGGTCGACGACGTATGCGGGATTTTCACGTCCACTCGAACTACTCGGACGGCGACTTTCTCCGGTCGATGGTTCGGGCCGCCGAGTCGGCCGGCCTCGAGGGCATCGGCTTCGCCGACCACTGTAACGTGGCCGCGCGCGAGGGTCCCGAATTGATGCGGGGTCTCTACGGGTTCAACCTGGACCGGACTTACGAGCGCCGTCGCCGGGGGATCGAGCGCCTGCGGGAGAACTTCGATATCGAGGTCTACGACGCGGTCGAGATGGACTACGACCCGCGCGACGAGGCGGCCATCGACGAATTCCTCGCGGAGGCGGGGTTCGACTACGCGATCGGAAGCGTCCACGAGGTCGACGGAAAGAACGTCCAGATCGCCTCGCACTTCGCGGAGTTGGACGAGGCCGAGCGCGACGCGGTCGTCGACGAGTACTTCGATCGGCTCGTCGCGCTCGTCGAGTCGGAACTGTTCGAGATCGCGGCCCACGCGGACCTGATCGAGCGTACGCCGCCGCTGCGGGGTCGAGCGACCACCGACCACTACCGGCGCGTGGCGCAGGCGTTCGCCGACTCACGGACGGTCCCCGAGATCAATGCCGGGCGGGCGCTGACCGACGCCGAGATCGTCCACCCGGCTTCGGAGTTCCTCCGGGTCCTGCGCGAGCACGACGTCTCGGTGACCGTGGGCACCGACTCCCACCACCCCGACGAGATCCCCGCTCGCGCCGACTTCCTTGCCGACTTCGCCGACGAGTACGGGCTCGAACCGGTTACGGCCAGCGTGCTCGACCGGTAACCGCGAGCCCGCTCGGGTGGGATCGTCCGCGTTCGACCGACGGCCGAACGCATTCGCGAACTCGCAAGATTCACGCTATATAGTTCTTTTATCGGGTGATCTCGGCTGAGCCCGGATGCTAGATATATGTGTAGTGATGTCGTACCTCACAGCTGTCTCATGGCAGAGTTTACTCTCGAGAGCGCGGACGGCCGACGGGAGGCGATGCGACGAATGGTAACAATACGGGCGTTCGACGAGGAAGCAGGGGAACGGTTCGCGGACGGCGAGATACCCGGCTTCGTCCACCTCTACATCGGCGAGGAGGCGGTCGGCGTCGGGGCCTGTGCGGCGCTCGATCCGGACGACTACATCGCGAGTACCCACCGCGGCCACGGCCACTGCATCGCGAAGGGACTGGATCCGAAGTACATGATGGCCGAACTCTACGGCAAGGCCGAGGGCTACTGCAACGGCAAGGGCGGCTCGATGCACATCGCCGACGTCGACGCCGGCATGCTCGGCGCGAACGGCATCGTGGGGGCCGGGCCACCGCTCGCGACCGGCGCGGCGCTGTCGATCGACTACCAGGACCGCGACCAGGTCGCGGTCGGCTTCCTCGGCGACGGGGCCGTGGCCCAGGGCCAGATTCACGAGGCAATCAACCTGGCTGCCACGTGGGACCTGCCGGCGATCTTCGTCGTCGAGAACAACCACTACGGCGAGGGGACGCCGGTCGAGAACCAGCACAACCTCGACAACCTGAGCGACACGGCCCAGGCCTACGATATCCCCGGCGTGACCGTCGACGGGATGGACGTCACCGCCGTCGCAGAGGCGGTCGCCGAGGCCCGGTCGCGGGCCCGCGCCGGCGACGGGCCGTCGCTGATCGAGGCGGAGACGTACCGCTACCGCGGCCACTACGAGGGCGACGAGGAGCCCTACCGCGACGAGGACGAACTCGAGCGCTGGAAGGACCGCGACCCGATCACGTCGTTCAGGGACCGACTGATCGAGCGCGGCGAACTGACCGAGGCGGAGTTCGAGGACCTCCGCGCCGAGGTCGAATCGACGATCGACGACGCCGTCGAGTACGCGCAGGCGGCGGACCCACCGGAACCCGCCGACGCCTACGAGGACGTGTTCGCCGAGCGGCCGCCCGAAATCGAGCGGTTCGCCGACATCGCGCGTGCCGACGGCGGCCCGAACGGAGGTGATCGACGATGACCGCACAGGCCGATCTCGAAGCGCAGACCGAGACCGAGACGCTGACCGTCCGCGAGGCGATCCGCCAGGCGCTCCGCGAGGAACTCGAGCGCGACGAGGACGTCTACGTTATGGGCGAGGACGTCGGCCTGTTCGGCGGCGTCCTCGAGGTGACCAGCGGCCTCTACGAGGAGTTCGGCGAGGAGCGAATCCGGGACACGCCGATCAGCGAGGCCGGGTTCATGGGGGCCGCGACCGGCGCGGCGGCGACCGGGACGCGGCCGGTCGTCGAGCTCATGTTCTCGGACTTCGCGGGCGTCTCGATGGAACAGATCATGAACCAGATGGCGAAGATGCGCTACATGTTCGGCGGGAAGGCCGACATGCCGGTCACCGTCCGGACGACCGAGGGCGGCGGCATGGGCGCCGCCAGCCAGCACTCGGGGACGATCCACTCGTGGATCGGCCACTTCCCCGGGCTGAAGGCCGTCGCGCCGGGGACCCCGGCGAGCGCGAAGGGCCTGACGAAGGCGGCCATCCGCTCGGACGACCCCGTGTTCGTCTTCGAGAACAAGATGATCTACGAGCAGTCCGGCGCGGTGCCGGCCGACGAGGACTACACGATCCCGCTCGGCGAGGCGGCCGTCGAGCGCGAGGGCGAGGACGTCACCGTCGTCGCCACCCAGCGCCTGGTCGGCGAATCGCTCGACGTCGCCGAGGACCTCGACGGCGACGTCAGCGTCGAGGTGATCGACCCCCGCTCGCTGTACCCGCTCGACACGGACACGATCGTCGAGAGCGTCGAGAAGACCGGCCGGCTCGTCGTCGCCGACGAGAGCCCGCTGTCGTACGGGACCCACGCCGAGATCATCGCGCGCGTCCAGGAGGACGCGTTCTTCAGCCTCGACGCGCCGATCCAGCGGGTCGGCACGCCCGACACCCACGTCCCGTTCAGCCCGCCCCTCGAGCAGGAGGTCCTGCCCGACGGCGACGAGGTGACGGCGGCGATCGAGCGGCTCGCGTAGCGGGGCCGCACGTGACCACCATCGGTCTGCTCGTCAACCCCGCCGCGGGACGGGATATCCGCCGGCTCACCGGCGGTGCGAGCGTCGTCGACAACTACGCGAAACGGCGGGTCGCCGAGTGCGTCGTCGACGGCCTGGCCGTCGCGGGCGACCGCCCCGAGGTTCTGGTCATGCCCGACCGGGCCGGGATCGCCGAGCACGCGGTCGCGGAGGCCCCCGCGGACGTCGAGGCCGCGACCCTCGAAATGCCCGTCGAGGAGACCGCGGCTGACACCCGGCGAGCGGCGGCCGAGTTCCGCGACGCGGTCGATGTCGCGGTCGTACTGGGCGGCGACGGCACGACCCGCGACGCCGCGCTCGAACTCGGCGACGTGCCGCTCGTGGCCGTCTCGACCGGGACGAACAACGTCGTCCCCGCGGCCGTCGACGGCACCGTCGCGGGCGCGGCCGCGGCCCTGGTCGCGACGGACGCGGCGTCCCCCGACGCGGTGACGACCCGCCACGAGATGATCGAGGCCCGCGCCGAGACCCCGACCGGCGAGCGCGGGCTGACCGGCCTGGCCGCCGTCGAAGTCTCCTCGAAGTCGTTCATCGGGACCCGAGCGCTGCTCGATCCCGACGACCTCCGCGGTGGCCTGGTCTCGCGGGCCCACCCTGGGGACGTCGGCCTGCCAGCCGTCGCGGGCGCGCTCGAGTCGGTCGCGCCGGCCGATCCGGGCGGCGTCGCGCTCCGGCTCGCCGATCCGGACGCGACGCCCCGGTCGGTTCGAGCGATCGTCGCGCCAGGCGTCACCGCGGAGATCGGTATCGGATCGGTCGAGCGAGTCGCTCCTGACGAGCCCGTCCGGTTCGACGTGCCGGACGGCGTCGTCGGCGCCGACGGCGAGCGCGAACTCGAACTCACGGACGCGATGGTCGAACTGACGACCGTCCCGGACGGGCCGCGCCTGGTCGACGTCGACGCCGCGCTCGCGGCGGGCGCGCGAAACGGCGGCTTCGACGCCGCCGAGGTCGCCGCCGTCGACGAGATGAGCGGGGAGTGAGGGCGGTAGCCCGTTCCGACCCGCCCCCGGCGCGGCCAAAGAATTACTTCGACTCTCGTGGTACCGTTCGCCCCGATATGTCAATCGGTGACGCCCCACAACTAGACGTCGAGATCCCCGAACTGTCCCAGGTCGCGTTCGTCGTCGAGGACATCGAGGACGGGATGGACCGCTTCGGCTCGATCCTCGGGATCGGTCCCTGGCAAGTCCACCGCTTCGAGCCGCCGGCCCTGTCCGATCGTACCTTCTGCGGCGAGTCCGCCGAGTACTCGATGGTGCTCGCGCTCGCCCAGCTCGGGGACACGATGATCGAACTGATCGAACCCCTCGAGGGACCGAGCCTCTACACGGAACACCTCGAGGAACACGGCGAGGGGCTCCACCACGTCGCCTGTTTCGCCTTCGACGACCCCCACGCGGTCGTCGACGCGTTCGAGGACGCGGGAATGCCGGTCGTCCAGAGCGGCGACTACGCGGGCACCGAGTTCTGGTACTTCGACACCGCCGCGGAGCTCAACGGCGCGATCTTCGAGACCGCAGCGAACGTCGACGCGATGCCGGAGCCCGACCGGACGTACCCGGAATAGCGGCCGGCAGACTGTGGGCGGGCGGCCACGACCGCTCGCACGGATTCGGGCTCCGGTCGCGGGACCGCGGGCTCAGAGCTGATCCCAGGTGAGGTTCAGGTCCAGATCCGCCCGAAGTAACTGCGAGACGTGACAGCCGCGCTCCGCGAGGTCGACGATCCGCTCGAGAGTCTCGTCGTCCTCGTCCGAATCGATCTGGATCGTCGCCTCGATGCGCTCGACCGAGCCCTCTTCGGGCGCCGCATCGACGTCGACCCGGATTTCGTCGACCGCAGCGTCGCGCTTGCTCGCCTGGTACCGCGCGCTCAGCGAGAGACACGACGCGAGCCCGCCGAGGAAGACGTCGACCGGGGTCGGACCGGTCTCGGTGCCGCCGCTTGACTCGGGTTCGTCGTAGGACCACTCGAAGGAGCCGGCTTCGATGCGACCGCGCATACCCTCGGGGTTCGCCGCGGAGACGCTGCGGCCGGGCATCTCCGTTTCCGCGTCGGCTCCGGCGGGACCGCCGTCGACCTCGGCCGCCTCGGATTCGCTCTCGGCTGCGACTCCGCCGGCCCCGTCCGCCGCGTCGGCGGCCTCGGCGACGGCGTCGGGCAGGAGCGGCCACGGCTCGGCGACGTGACCGACGAGGGTCTCGAGGAACCTGGCGGCGTCCGCGCCGTCGACGACCCGGTGGTCGAACGTAAGATCGAACGGGAGGTGGCGCCGCCACTCGACGCCGTCGTCGTCGCCGCGGGTCGGCCGCTCCGCGACGGCGTCGACGCCGAGGATGGCGACCTGCGGGGGGTTGATGATCGGATCGAACGACTCCACGCCGAGGACGCCGAGGTTCGTCACGGTGAACGTCCCGCCCTGGAGGTCGTCCATCGTGTAGTCGCCGCTGACCGCGCGGTCGACCAGGTCCCGGCGCTCGTCGGCGATTTCGGCCAGCGACTTCTCCCCGACGTCGGGGAGGACCGGTGCGATGAGCCCCTGTTCGACGTCGACGGCGATCCCGAGGTTGCGTTCCGACCAGTGCTTGTGGACGTCGTCCTCGAACGTCGCGTTGAAACCGGGATGCTCCGCGAGCGTCGCCGAGACGGCCCGAAGGAGAACGTCCTGAACCGAGACGTCCGTCTCGAGGACGTCGGACGCAACGTCGGCGGCCGCGAACAGCGCCTCGGCGTCGGCCTCGCGGTGGACCGTGACGTGGACGGCTTCGCGGTAGCTCTCGCTGAGCCGCGAGGCGATCGTCCGGCGCATCCCGTCGAACGGGCGCTCCTCGTCGAGGGTTCGGGGTGCGGCTCCGCCCGCCGTCGCGTCAACCGCTGCGGGTTCGCTCTCCGCGGCGGCTTCGACGTCCGACGCGGAGATCGCGCCCTGGTACCCCGTTCCCTCGACGGTCGAGAGATCGACGCCCAGTTCCTCCGCGCGTTTGCGCGCCCGCGGGGACGCGTCCGGCTCGCTACCGTCTTCGTCCCCGGTGTCGGCCTCTTTTGCCGCCCGCTCGACGTCCGCTTCGCTGATCGACCCCTGGTAGCCGGTCCCCTCGACGGTCGTCAGATCGACGCCCAGCGCCGCCGCCCGCTCCCGTGCGCGGGGCGAGGCCTTGATCTCGTCGGCCGACGCGCCGTCGCCGTCCGTTGTCTCCGCGTCGGCTCCGCCGGCAGCCGACGGCTCGGCGGCCTGGTCGTCCGCCGCGGGTTCGATCTCGGTTTTCGGGCCGTCCTCGAGTTCGACGTTCGCCTCGAGATCCGCCGTCGCCTCGCTCTCGAGCCCCGAGATGTCGCTCTCGGGCGGCGCGACGATGCCGATCGGCGTCCCCGGCGGGACCGACTCGCCGGCCTCGAGGTACGTCCGCCGGAGCGCGCCGTCCTCGCGCGCCTCGACGTCTGCGACGCTCTTTTCGGACTCTACCTCGGCGATCAGATCCCCCTCGGACACCGAGTCGCCCTCGTCGGCGGCCCAGTCGAGGAGCGTCCCCCGTTCCATCTCGAGACCCAGCTTCGGCATCCGGACGATGTATCCCATGGGTGAACACACCATGAAACGAGTGTAAAAGCTATCGTCCGTCGAGCTGCCGAACGGACCGCGAGCGCCGCTCGCGTCCGGAGTAGCGGGATATCGGAAAGAATTCAGATTCAGGTTCTCTGTACAAATGAGGACAATCATGAACGGGTTACTCACCTACAATAATGATTTTTAATACATATTTTTGAATGTACGTCAATTCTTCACGAAAGATCCTTGGTAATCTATAGCAAAGGCTTTAGGTTCGGTCGAACGAAAATCTTGCCACGGTTGGCCAATCGGCCACTGATCCACCTATGAGCAGCGACGAACTTATCTGGCGAATTGCGGGGGGTTCCGGCGACGGAATCGACTCGACGAGCCAGAATTTCGCAAAAGCGCTGATGCGCTCGGGGCTCGACGTATTCACCCATCGACACTATCCGTCGCGGATCCGCGGCGGCCACACCTACGTCGAGATTCGGGCCGCAGACCACGAGGTACAGTCACGTGGTGACGGCTACAACTTCCTGCTCGCGCTGGGCGACTCGTTCGCCCGCAACCCGCAAGAAGAAGCCTACTACGGCAACGAAGAGGTCAAACCCCTCTCGGAGAATCTCGATGATCTCCGCGAGGGCGGGGTCATCATCTACGACGAGGGCCTCGTCAGCGAGGAGGACGTCGAGGCGCTGGACCTCGAGGCCCGTGCCGAGGAGAACGACTGGCACGTCTACCCGATGGACCTCCGGTCGCTCGCGCGAGACCACGGCCGCGAGGTCATGCGCAACACTGCCGGCGTCGGCGCGACCGCCGCGCTGCTGGATATGGACCTCGAGCACATCGAGGACCTGATGGAAGACGCCATGGGCGGGGAGATCCTCGAGTCGAATCTCGATATCCTCCACGAGGCCTACGAGATCGTCGAGGAGGAGTACGACTTCGAGCACGACCTGCGCGTGCCCGAGGGCTCCCACGAGACCGAACAGGCGCTGCTGTCGGGCTCGAACGCGATCGCCTACGGCGCGATCGACGCCGGCTGTCGGTTCATCTCCGGCTACCCGATGACGCCGTGGACCGACGTGTTCACCATCCTCAGCCAGAACTTCCCCGACATGGGCGGGATCTCCGAGCAGGTCGAAGACGAGATCGCCGCCGCGGCGCTGGCCGTCGGCGCGAGCCACGCCGGCGTCAAGGCCATGTCCGGGTCCTCCGGCGGCGGCTTCGCACTAATGTCCGAGCCGCTCGGCCTCGCCGAGATGACCGAGACGCCGCTCGTCCTCATCGAGGCGATGCGCGCCGGTCCCTCGACCGGGATGCCGACCAAGCCCGAACAGGGCGACCTCGAACACGTCCTGTACACGAGTCAGGGCGACTCCCAGCGCGTCGTCTTCGCGCCGGGTAATATCGAGGAGGCCTACGAGCAGACCCGCCTGGCCTTCGACATCGCGTGGGACTACCAGATTCCGGTCATGCTCATCTATGACCAGAAGCTCTCCGGCGAGAACACCAACGTCGACGTCGAGTTCTTCGACCGCGAACCTTCGCCGGACCTGGGCTCGACGCTGACCGAGGAAGAGCTTCGCGAGGCCGCCCACGACAACTCCGGGAAATTCAAGCGCTTCGACTACGAGAACGCCGAGGATGGCGTCGCGCCGCGCTCGCTGCCCGGTCAGAAGGGCGGCCGGTACCTCGCGACGGGCAACGAGCACAGCCCCGTCGGCCACATCAGCGAGGACCCCGACAACCGCGTCTACCAGATGGACCGGCGCCTCGAGAAGCTCGAGTCGATCCGCGAGGAACTCGACGAGGAACGCGAGTCCAACCAGACCTACTTCGGCGACGACGACGCCGAGTACGGGATCATCACGTGGGGCTCGAGCCAGGGCGCGGTCGAAGAGGCCATCGCCCGGCTCAACGACAACGGCCACTCGGTCAAGGGGCTGAGCGTCTCCGACATGATGCCGTTCGCCGAGCAGGAGGTGACGGAGTTCTTAGAGAGCGTCGACGAGGCGATGGTCGTCGAGATGAACGCCACCGCGCAGTTCCGCGGACTCCTGCAGAAGGAACTGGGCCAGTTTGGCGAGAAGCTGACCAGCCTCCTGAAGTACAACGGCAACCCCTTCGAGCCCGCCGAGATCGTCGAGGGCTACGAGGTCAACCTCGCTGAGGAGGACCGCGAACCGACCGCACAGGTACGAATCGAACCCGCTGCAGGTGACTAACCCATGAGTGCATTCAACGCAATCGGTGAGGAACGGGAGATCGACCGGGACGAGTTCACCCCCGGCGTCGAACCGCAGCCGACCTGGTGTCCGGGATGCGGTGACTTCGGCGTCCTGAAGTCGCTCAAGCAGGCCCTGCCGGAAGTCGGCAAGACGCCCGAAGAGGTGCTGACCGTCACCGGGATCGGCTGTTCCGGCAAGCTGAACAGCTACCTGGATACCTACGGCTTCCACACGATCCACGGGCGCTCGCTGCCCGTGGCCCGCGCCGCGAAGCTCGCCAACCCCGACCTCGAAGTCATCGCCGCCGGCGGTGACGGCGACGGCTACGGGATCGGCGGCAACCACTTCATCCACACGGCCCGGGAGAACCACGATATGACCTATATCGTGTTCAACAACGAGATCTTCGGCCTGACGAAGGGCCAGACTTCGCCCACGAGCCCGAAGGGTCACAAGTCCAAGACCCAGCCCTCGGGCAGCGCGAAGACGCCGATCCGGCCGCTGTCGCAGTCGCTGACCGCCGGCGCGAGCTACATCGCTCGCACCGCCGCGGTCAACCCGAACCAGGCCAAGGAGATCATCAAGGAGGCCATCGAGCACGACGGCTTCGCACACGTCGACTTCCTGACCCAGTGTCCGACCTGGAACAAGGACGCCCGACAGTACGTCCCCTACGTCGACGTTCAGGAGTCCGACGATTACGACTTCGACGTGACCAACCGGACTGAGGCCGCCGAGATGATGCGCGAGACTGAGGACGTCCTCAACGAGGGGACCGTTCTGACCGGCCGCTACTACGTCGACGAGGACCGGCCGTCCTACACCCAGGAGAAGAAGGCCGTCGGCGAGATGCCCGACGAGCCCCTGGCCGAGCGGTACTTCGACGACGACGCCGAGTGGGAGCGTAGCTACGACCTGATCGACCGTCACAAGTAACGAGCGCCGAGTAGCGACGACGCGGCGGAAGTCGCGTCGATACAGCCACCTGCCGTCCGTTCTTTGACGCCGTCTATCGCCGTCGAGCGGTAAGTCCGGGGGCCGTCGATCGCTGCAGAGCGGCTCGCGCCTGATCCGGTCCCTACCGCCGACGGTGACGGACCGCGGATATCAGCGTCGCCGGCCAGGCGACGGAACCGATCGTCGACACCCATTCGGTTACGGCGCTCAGAGCCGGTACTAGTAGCATGGGGTGTTTTCTTCCCCCAGAATGGAAATTAAATATTCTATTTCTATAGGTGAAGGGGAGCGAGTTTGTATATAAGTATGAGAGAATTGTTAGTGATTTCTGCTGGTAGGTCGTCTATTTATACCGGATAGGGTGCGGTTTCTGGTATGGGTGAACTGGAGGTGCGGGCTGAGAATGGACAGCGGGTCATCGAGGGATGGGATACCGTTTTCAAGGCCCTTGCAGCAGAACCGCGCCGCCAACTCATCGTTTCGCTAGTAGATGCGCCAGCAGACCAACCAGTTCCATTACCGGAAAGTGCGATAAACCCTAACGTTCCTGCCGATCCCGAAAGACTTCGACAGGAGTTACGGCATCAACATCTGCCGCTGTTGGGTGATCAGGGATTCATCAACTGGGAGACTGACCCGTTGATAGCATCGCGTGGCCCACAGTTCGATCACGTTTCTGTCGTATTTAAGGCACTACACGAAACCTCGACTGACATTCCAGATTCATTAGTGATCGGTTGTCAACGGCTTGAACGGGAACGACAGGAAAATCTATAGGCGGATCCCATTTCGATCGCGGTCCATTCGCACACGTACGTACCGAACTAGCCGCTCCCGCCTCGCTACGTACTGTGAATAAGAGACCATGCTACCGACAACTGTTAACAGCCCGTCGGCAGCGACTCGCCGACCGTCACGGCCGTCTCGGTCCCGTCGTCGACGGCCCGATCGACGAACACCGAATAGTACCTATCGCCACAGGACCACTGCAGTTCCGTCCCTTCGTCGGTCTCGGCGATCGTTCCCGTCGCGGAGCCGATCGCGATCGCGTCGCCGCCGGTCGCGAACCGCCGCGGCCCGTCGCTCGTCGTGACCGCCACCGTCCCGCCGTCGTCGGTCCGGTACTGCAGGGACACCTGCGTCCGGTTCTCGTCGGGGAACTCGTAGCCCGTCACCGAGTCGAGTTCGACCCCGGCGGGCAGCACGTCCGCCGGCGGCTCGGCGACCGCGAACGGGACGGCTTCGGCGGCCTCGTCGACGGCCTCGTAGGACTCGATCGACGGGAACGAGACGTCCTCGACATCGCCCTCGTCGGCGCCCACTGCCGCCGGATCGAACGCGAACCGCTCGTCGTCGATCCCCTCGTCGATCGCGAGGTCCCGATACGTCGTCTCGAACTCGATGCCGTCGCCTTCGATCGCGTGCTTGACCGGGAACAACGTCGCCTGGTCGTACCAGACCTCGACGCGATCGGCCCCTCGCTCGACGGGAGCGCCCTCGCTGGTCGTCAGGGGCACGACGTACTCGGTGTCCTCGATCAGCACGCTGATCGAGCGGTCGATCGTCTCGTTGTCCGGGGGATCGAACGCGACGCGGTAGGTCTCCCGTCCGTCGAGGGTCGTCTCTTCGATTTCCGCGACGTCGTAGGCGTCGAAGTACCGCTCCTGCTGGGCGTAGAGGCCCTCGAGAAACGGCGTTGCCGACGGGTCGGTCTCGAGGCGGGTCGCCCAGTTGGCCGACGCGTCGTAGTGCCACCGCCGCTCACCCTCGTCGACGATGATCACCTCGGATCCGGTCGTGCCGGTTTCGATCCGGGCCGCGCCGTCGGCGCGGAGCCAGACGTCCTCGGTAGAGGCCGTCGTCTCGCCGTCGATCGTCCGCTGAACGGTGACCGTTGCGGCGACGTCGGCCGGCGGTTCGGCGGCGCTCAATTGCTCCTCGAGATCGTCCGTCGTCGGACCGTCGTTCGGCAAGGCCACGCAGCCCGCCGTCAGGAGGACGAACGTCAGCGCCAGCGCGGGGAGGGCAGCTGGAACGCCGGTATCGCCGGATAACATGTTACATTTCACGCTAGTGCGCCGTTATCAATTCATCGATCCGGTCGAGAAACGAAGGACACGGAAGAACGATTGCACGGGCAACGGCCGACGACAGCAGATGGGCGAACCTACGGCGGCCACGAGAGGCTCACTCTCCGGCACCGAACCCGCCGGCGAACAGCTTCGAGAGGTAGCTCAGGACGAGCAGAGCGACGACCAGGCCGGCGAGCAACTGGGGCTGGAAGCCGTGGCGGAGCTCGCGAATCCCGTAGGCGACGACGAGCAGCCCCATGACCAGGGCCGTTCCTCCGGCCCACCGCGCGGCGTATGCGGGGTCGACCGACTCGTCGTAGTTCGCGTGGAGATCGACGCGGCCGCGAAACGCGATGAGCGAGGCCAGGCCCAGGATCGCGAGCCCGCAGACGATCCAGACGGCGCCGCTGATGAGGTTCGGATCGACCATTCCGATGGTGACCCTGGGTGCAGCGACCGAATAAGTCCGGCGGTCGCCCCGCCGCAACCGCCGGCTCGCGGGTGCTTCCGATTGGATATCCGTCGTTTTCGTATACAAAAGATATTTTTCTGCCGGAGCAAAAGGTACGTCCATGAGTACCCAGGCGACGGAAGATCGCATCCTCGAGGTTCTCGAGGAGGACGCCCAGGCGTCCTACGCCGAGATCGCCGAGCGGGCGAACGTCTCGAAACCGACGGTGCGCAAGTACATCAACCAGCTCGAAGAGGATGGCGTCATCGTCGGCTACTCGGCCGATATCGACCCGAAGAAGCTCTCGAGCCAAACGATCGCGATGGTCGGAATCGACGTCGCGAGCGAACGCTACGTCGAGGCGACGAAGGCGCTCAAGGATCTGGATCAGGTCGAAGCGCTGTACAGCTCCAGCGGCGACCACATGCTGATGGCCGAGGTGCGCGCCGAGGACGGCGACGCACTCGGTGAGATTATCTCCGGGGACCTGCTCGAGATCGACGGCGTCACGGCGGCCCACCCGTCGTTCCTCCAGGAGCGACTGAAGTAACGCGCTCGGTGCTCAGTACCCGATCCGCCGTCGCCGGCGACCGGACTCGAACCGGAACTGGGACCCACGTTTTCACGCTGGCCGCTGTAGATACGGCCGATTCATGCCGACGTACAAACGCGAAACGACCCTTCGGGCGCCGCTCGACGACGTCTGGGCGTTTCACTCCCGCATCGCCGGTCTCGAGGCGGTGACCCCCGACTGGCTGGCGCTGCGCGTCGAACGCGTGCTCGGTCCGGACGGCGAGACCGATCCCGACGCGCTCGAACCCGGATCGGAGGTCGCGCTGTCCGTCCGGCCGTTCGGCGTCGGACCCCGCCAGCACTGGACCTCCGTGATCACGGACCGCGAGCGCGACGCCGGAACCGCGTACTTCCGCGACGAGATGGTCCACGGCCCGTTCGACCGCTGGGAGCACACCCACGCGTTCTACGCCGACGGGGACGACACGCTGCTCCGCGACCGCGTCGTCTACGAACTTCCGCTTGGCCGCCTCGGTGACGCGGCCGCACCGCTCTCCCAGCTCGGCTTCGAAGCCATGTTCCGAGAACGACATCGCTTAGCGAAATCGGAACTCGAGTCCGGAGGACGGAGCGACGGGTGAGCCGACGGCGGCCCGCACGAACCCGTCGGGGTCGATACTCGAACCACGCTGGTTTTGCTCGCTGATGCAGTAGGAGTGGTATGACCGGACGCGACGGACTCGAGCGGCGACGGCTGCTCGGGCTCCTCGGGGCGAGCGCGACCGCGGCGGTCGCGGGCTGTCTCGTCGACTACTCCGAGGGCGAAGACGGGAGCGAGGACGACGGCGACGACCAGGCTCAGGTGTACGAACCGACCCACGAGGACGTCGAAGCGGGACCGATCGAGTTCGTCGACACGCAAGGCTGTGCGGTCTGTAGCATGACCCCGACCAACTATCCCCGCCGGCAGAGCCAACTCGTCCACGAGAACGGCCAGGCGGCGGTCTTCGACTCGCCCGGCTGTCTGTTCGCGTACATCGCCTCGTCGACGCCCGACTCGCCGATCGCGGACGCCTGGACGACCGACTTCGGGACGCGGGAACTCATCGATGCGACCGAGGCGCACTTCGTGCTCATCACCGACGAGGACGCGGCCGACGACCCGATGGGGATCGATCCGCGGCCGTTCGCCGACCGCGAGGACGCCATGGCGTTTCTCGACGAGTGGGAGGCCGAGGAGCTGACGGAAGACGACGTCATGGTCGGGATAGACGACGTCGACCTCGAGACGGCGTCGATCTACCGCGGGAAGCGCCTGCCCGACGAGTAGGATCGAACTCGACGGCGGTCCCTTTCGGAATCGGTTTGGTTCTCCGAGCGAGTCCGACTGACGTGTCCGTCGATCGCGAGGTCAGCGAAGTCACGCCGGCGGCCGCCCTCGCCGTCGCGGTGTTCGCGGCGAGCACCAGCGCGATTCTGGTCCGCTGGAGCGCGGCTCCGAGTTCCGTCGCGGCCTTCTACCGGGTGTGCTTCACCACGGCGCTGGTCGCACCCCTCGCCCTGGCTCGCCACCGCAGGGCCTTCGCGCGGCTCTCGCGACGCGACCTCGCCGGGGCCGTCGTCGCCGGCGTCGCGCTGGCCGTCCACTTCGCCGCCTGGTTCGAGAGCCTCGACCACACCAGCGTCGCGGCCAGCGTCACCATCGTCCAGAGCCAACCCATCTTCGTGGCGCTCGGCGCCGCCCTCCTGCTCGGCGAACGGGTCGGGCGCGCCACGGTGGCGGGCATCGCGGTCGCGGTCGTCGGCGGCGCCGCGATGTCGCTCGGCGACGCTGGACGAGCGCCCCTCTCCGACGCGACGCTGTACGGCAACGCGCTCGCGCTGCTGGGCGCGGTGACCGTCGCCGGCTACGTGCTCGCCGGACGGTCGATCCGTCAGCGAGTTCCGCTATTTCCGTACGTGACCGTCGTCTACGGCGTCTGTACGGCCGTCTTACTGCTCGTCGTCGGCGCGCAGGGCCACGCCTACGTCGGCTACCCCGCCCGCGAGTGGCTGCTCTTCCTCGGCCTGGCCGTCGGCCCCGGCATCGTCGGCCACACGGTGAGCAACTGGGTGCTCGAACACCTCGAGTCGGTCGTCGTCAGCGTCGCCTGGCTGGGCGAGCCCGTGGGCGCGACGCTGCTCGCGCTGGCGCTGCTCGGCGAGGTGCCAGATGCGATCACCGTGGTCGGCGGGGTCGTCGTACTCGCGGGGATCGCGGTGACGACGCTGGATCGCGAGCGACGGGGCGGCGTGTGATCGCGCAGGAGCCGCTCGGTCCTCGGTCAGAGCCCGAGAATCTCCCGCGCCTGGCCGGGCGTCGCGACCTCCCGCCCCAGTTCTTCAGCGACGCGGCCGACGCGCTCGACTAGCTGCGCGTTGCTCTCGGCGAGTTCGCCTCGGCGGTAGTAGACGTTGTCCTCGAGGCCGACGCGGACGTGGCCCCCGAACAGCAGCCCCATCGTCGCGAACGGCAGCTGGTGGCGGCCGAAGCCGAGGGTATTGAACAGCGCTCCCTCGGGGAGGTTGTCGATCTGGTTCAGGAAATTTCGGGGCCGGGGCGGGGTTAACGTCCCGGGGCCGAAGATCAGCGTCGCGTAGACCGGCTCGGCCAGGTCCCGGCGCTCGAGCAGCCCGTGGACCTCGTTCAGGTGGCCGTCGTTGAACACCTCGAGTTCGGGTTTGATCCCGCGGTCGACCATCGCCGCGTGCAGCGAGTCGACCAGGCCGCGCGTGTTCTCGCTGGTGAGGTGCTCGTAGCGGTTCAGCGGGCCCATGTCGAGTGAGGCCATCTCCGGCGGCGGATCGGTGCGCAGCGGGAGGTGGCGATCGCCGTCCGGCGCGCCCGTGCCGCCGGTGGAGTGCTGGATGATTACGTCGTTGGCGTACCGGCGGATCGCGTCGTCGATCTCCTGGAACCGCTCGGTCGCGAAGGTGCGCTCGCCGTTCGGCCGACGCGCGTGGACGTGGACGACCGACGCGCCGGCGGCCTCGGCGTCGGCCGCGGCCATCCCGATCTCCTCCGGCGTCTCCGGGAGGTGCGGCGTCGTCTCCTTCCCGTGGACGCCGCCAGTCAGCGCCGCCGTAACGATGACCGGCTCGTCGGCGAGGAACTCTTGGTAGGTCACGCGTCGTCGCCCTCCGTTTCCGCCGTTCCGTTCGGTTTCACGGATGGAACGTCCGCGCCCGCCGGCGAGGCGTCGTCGGCGTGCTCGCGGTAGATCTCGCAGTCACGGTCGTGAGTCAGGTCGTAGCGGTCGTTGCAGATGTCGGCCCGCATCGGCTGGACGAACCGGTCGGCCGCCGTGCAGTAGGCCCGCGGCTCGTCGAACGAATCGTGGTCCCGGTCGGGATCGTCGGACCCGTCGCGGTACGCCAGGTATGGACAGCCCATACGCCCCGTTACGGCTGCGGGATGTTAACGGTCCTTGCCGACCGAGCGTCGCGGTCTATCGGGCGGTAACATCCGCGTCACCCGGTGACGCGGCCGCGAGCAAACGATTCAAGGCGAGAGCGACTATGGACGGTATGTCACTGAACACGCCCGGACTCCACCACGTCACGGCGATCGCCGGCGACCCGCAGCGCAACGCCGACTTCTACGTCGGCACCCTCGGCCTGCGGTTCGTCAAGAAAACGGTCAACCACGACGATACGGGAACCTACCACTTCTACTTCGGCGACGAAGAGGGCACCCCAGGCACGAACATCACCTTCTTCCCCTGGACCGATCGGGGCCGCCAGGGTCGGTTCGGCGCCGGCCAAACGCGGACGACCGCCTACGGAATCCCCGCGGACGCCGTCGACTACTGGCGCGACCGCCTGGCGTCCGCGGACGTCGAGTTCGAGGAAGCCGAGCGGTTCGACGAGACCGTCCTCCGATTCGCGGATCCGGACGGGATCGAACTGGAACTCGTCGCGACCGACGCCGAGTTCGACGCGACGCCCTGGGAGGGCGGTCCGGTTCCCGAAGAACGCCAACTGCGGGGCTTCTACAACGTCACGCTCGCCGTCGACGAGTTCGGCCCCACCGAGCAGATTCTGACCGAGGTGCTCGGTTACGAACTCGAAGCCGAGGACGAAAGCGAGGGACGGCGGTGCTACCGCAGCGCGACCGGCGGGCCGGGCTCGCTCGTCGACCTGATCGAGACCGACGCCGGCCGCGGGCGGATGGGCGTCGGAACGGTCCACCACGTCGCATTCGAGGCCGAGAGCGTCGAGGAACAGGAGCGCTGGCGCAAGGCCTTCGCCGATCAGGGGCTCGCGCCCTCGGAGGTCATCGACCGGAAGTACTTCCAGTCGATCTACGTCCGCGAGCCGGGTGGCGTCCTCTTCGAGATGGCGACGACCGGCCCGGGCTTCACCGAAGACGAGGATCGCGACGAACTGGGCTCGCGGCTCGCGCTGCCCGAGTGGCTCGAGGATGAACGCGAGCAGATCGAGGCCCAACTGCCGGCGTTCGACGGGCCGACCGTCGAGTCCGAGGACTGAGTTCGAATCGGTGCGGGAACGAGTCCCACAATCTCTTTGACCGACCCGTTCGAACGGCCGGTATGAAATTCGCTGTCTTCGGCGCCGGCGGCGTCGGCGGCTACCTCGGCGCCCGCCTGGCCGACGCAGGGCACGACGTCCACCTCGTCACGCGGGGCGAGCACCTCGATGCGCTCCAGGCCGACGGGCTTCGAGTCGAGAGCATCGCGGGCGACACAGCGGTCGAACTGCCGGCGACCGACGACCCGGCCGACATCGGCCCGTGCGACTCCGTCCTCTTCTGCGTGAAAGCGCACGATACGAAGACGGCCGCTGCAGACCTCGAGCCGCTGCTCGAGGAGGAGACGGCCGTCGTCTCCGTCCAGAACGGCGTCGACAACGAGCGCTGGCTCGCCGACGAGATCGGCGACGAGCACGTCGTCGGCGGCGTGGCCTACATCTTCTCGACGATCGGGGCGCCAGGCGTCGTCGAACACACCGGCGGGCCGGCGCGGTTCGTCTACGGCGAACTCGACGGCCGGCGGACGGACCGGATCGAGGCGCTCGACGGCGCGCTGTCGGCAAGCGAGGGGATCGACGCGGTGCTCGCGGACGACATCCGCGTCGAACTCTGGCGGAAGTTCGCGTTCATCTGCGCGCAGGCGGGGATGACGGCGACGACGCGGCTCCCGGTGGGCGAACTCCGCGAGACCGACGCGTCCTGGGAGATGTACCGCCGCATCATGGCGGAGGTCTGCGCCGTCGCGCGTGCGGAGGGCGTCGACCTCTCCGAGGACACCGTCGACGAGTGGCTCGACTTCGCGCACGACCTCGACCCGGAAATGTACTCCTCGCTGCACTACGACCTGACCCACGACAAGCGGCTGGAACTCGACGCGCTGCACGGCTCCGTCGTCCGCCACGCGAGCGACGTCGGCGTCGACGTCCCGATGAACGAAGCCGTAAACGCGATCCTGCGGCCCTGGGCCGAACGAAACGAGCGATAGCGCGGAATCGATCCCGGACCGGCGGACGCCCGCGATACCGGGGTGTCGATCGCGGACGCCGTCGCGACGCGAACCCGACGAAACGTCAGTCGCCGGCTCGCTCCCTTTTAACACCGCGTCCCTCGTACCGAACGGCATGTCGCTGTCCTACTCGAACGACCGCGTCGCGTCGTTCCGATTCGAGTACGAGCCCACGGCGATCAGGTTCGGCGCCGGTAGCGCCGATGAACTCGAGGCGGAACTCGAGCGCCAGGGCCTCAACCGCGCCCTGGTCGTCTGCGGCGAGACCGTCGGCAGCACGCCAGAAGTGATCGATCCGGTCCGCCGTGGCCTGGGCGATCGCCTGGCCGGCGTGTTCGACGAGACGACGCCCGCGAAGCGGCTCGGAACCGCGATAGAGGGCCGCGAGCGGCTGCGCGAAGCGGACGCCGACGTCCTCGTGAGCCTCGGCGGCGGCAGCAGCTTAGACGTCGCGAAGGTGACCAGCACTCTGGCGGCGAGCGACCGGTCTGCCGAGGACGTCTACGGTGAGTTCGCCGAGCGAGGAACGATCACCGTCCCCGACGACGGCCTGGTGCCGATCGTGGCGATCCCGACGACGCTGGCCGGGGCCGACCTCTCGACGGTGGCCGGCGTCACCGCCGGTCCCGATACCGGTCCGGTCGACGAGGAGATCGGCGGCGGCATCGGCGATCCGGGGCTGATGCCGGCCGCGGCGGTCTACGATCCGGAACTGGTCGCGACCACGCCCGAGTCGGTGCTCGCGGGCTCGGCCATGAACGGCTTCGACAAGGGGATCGAGACGCTGTACGCGAGCAACGCGACGCCGGTCACCGACGCGACGGCCGGACACGGACTCGAGAAGCTCGAAGACGGGCTCCGAGCGTTCGGCGAGGGGAATCGCGAACTCGAGGTCTTCGAGACGATCTTAGAGGGAATCGTCCTCGTCCAGTACGGCATCTCGCGGCCCGAGGAGACGACGCTCTCGATCATCCACGCCTTCGGCCACGGACTCACGCGCACTTACGACGTCCAGCAGGGGGCAGCCCACGCCGTCGTCGTCCCGCACGTCCTCGAGTACCTCTTCGAGCAGGCGGACGTGGACGCGCGGTCGGGGATGCTCGCGAGCGCGCTCGGCGTCGACAACGCCGCGGACCACGAGGCCGCGGTCGTCGACGCGGTCGCGGAAATTCGGGACGCGCTCGATCTCCCCTCGCGGCTGCGAGACGTCGACGGCCCCCGACCCGAGGAATTCACCGCCGTCGCGGAGGCGATCCTCGCGGATAGCTTCATGGCGAACGCGCCGCCGGGGCTCGATCCCGCCGTCGACGAGATCGAAGCCGTGCTCGAGGCGGCCTGGTAGTCCAGTTCAGGACCGCCCCGGAATAGCGATCGATAGCGAGAAATCAGCTCACGCCGACGAAGGGGGAAGCCGAACGTAGAACGTCGAGCCCTCGCCCGGTTCCGATTCGACCCGGATCTCCCCGTCGTGGCGTTCGACGATCCGCTTGCAGAGCGCCAGGCCGATGCCGGCGCCGTCGTACTCCCTGCGGCTGTGGAGGCGCCCGAACACCTCGAAGATTCGCTCTTGCTGGTCCGTCTCGATGCCGATGCCCTCGTCGCGAACGGCGACGATCCAGTCCGCGCCGTCTCGCTCGGCCGAGAGCTCCACGCGCGGCGGTTCGTCGCCGCTGTACTCGAGCGCGTTCGAGATCAGGCTCCGGAACAGTCGGTGCAGTTGGTTCGGGTCGCCGGTGACCCGCGGGAGAGCGCCGGCTTCGACGTCCGCGTCGCGCTCCTCGATTCGGAACTGGAGGTCGGTCAGAACGTCGTCGAGCACGTCGTCGAGGTCGACCGGTTCGAAGGGCTCGCCCTGCGTCTCGATCCGCGAATAGGCCAAGAGGCCGTCGATCATCTCGCGCATCCGCTCGGCGCCGTCGATCGCGTACCCGAAGAACTCCTGCCCGTCCTCGTCTAGGGCCGACTCGTACCTGCTCTCGATCAGCTGGAGGTAGCTCGAGACCATCCGCAAGGGCTCCTGGAGGTCGTGGGAGGCCGCGTACGCGAACCGCTCCAAGCGCTCGTTCGACCGTTCCAGCCGCTCGATCGCCTCCTCGAGTCGGCGCTCTCGCTGGCGTCGCTCGAGCTCGTACTGCACCCACTGGCCCATCAGGTGGTGGAACGTCCGGTCGTCGTCCGAGAATCCGTTCTCGCGGGGGTCGCTCGAGACGAAGAAGAACGTCCTGTCGAGGGCGTCCTCGATCTCGAGGCGCGTCCCGAGGTACGACTCCACGCCGAACTCCTCGTAGGCCATCGTCCCCTCGAAGCCGCTGCGTTCCGGGTCCGTGATACACGCCGTGGTCTCGTCGTCTTCGCCGGCGAACACGCGGCAGTACGTCTCCGAGAGGGCGACCTGCGCGCCCGGTCGCAGGTGCTCGTGGTCGCCGCTGACCGCCTCGACGACGAACCGATCGGTCTCGGGATCGATCCGGGCCAGGCCGCCCAGTTCGAGGTCGAACCGCTCGCAGCCGAGGTCGAAGACCGCCTGGAGCTTGTCGTCGAACGAGCGGTCGGGATCGGCCGCGATCTCGTACAGGCGGCGCTGTGCGCGCTCGCGTTCCTTCCGCTCGCTGACGTCGCGGACGATCGCGAGCATGCAAGGACGGCCGTCGACCGTGATACGGGAGGCCGATATCTCCGCCGGAATCGGGTCGCCGCGCTTGGGGCGACAGGTGAGGTCGTCGGTCCAGCCGGAGCTCTCCTCGAACACGGTGTCGACGAACTCGCGGAACTCGTCTAGCTCGTCGGGGTGGCAGTCGGAGGGACCGAGCGATAGCAGTTCCTCGCGGGTATATCCGAGCATCTCGCAGCCGGCCGGGTTGGCTTCGAGGATCTCGTCCGCGTAGGGATCGTTGATGAAGATCGCGTCTTGACTGTTCTCGAAGATCCCCTCGAAGTGGTCTTTCAGCCGCTTGAGCTCCGCCTTGCCGGTCGTTCGCTCGCGCAGCGTATGCGTCATTCGCTCGACCTCGCGGGCGGTATCCTCCGGGCCGAAGAACTCCTCGGGCGGCGTGTAGTAGACGTTCTCGGAGACGACGCCGTCGTGGACGAGGAGCGGATGCGTGCGGATCACGTCGTAGATGACCGCGTCCGGGAACCGCTCGCGGTTGTACTGACAGAGGACGGCGTAGTCCTCGTCCCGGTACACGTCGTTGAGGACCGACTCGTACTCGGTCAGCAGATCGAAATCGGCGTTGACGTCGGCGGCGGCGTCATCGTCGCCGGAAAGCGCCCACGTCATCTCCGCGGCCGCCCTGATCCCCGCGTAGTCGCCCTCGCTGGTGGCGTCTTCGAGCGACTCCTCCCAGAACCGGACCATCGCGTCCCGATCGAACTCGCCGGTCCGCCGGTACGTGTCCGACGGCGTGACCACCGAGAGCGCCCCGGAGTCGAGGGCCGCGTCCACGTCGATGCCGCGCTCGGCCATCGCGTTCAGGACCGCGTCCCTGGGGTTCTCGTCGGCGACGTACAGACACCGCTCGTCCCGTTCGAGTCCCTCCTCGATGAACGGGATCGCGGCCGCGAACTGCTCGTCGCGGTCCTCGTAGAGGAGTGCGTAGTGATCGGTCGAATGGTCCGCGTGTCCGTGGGGCGGCTCGGGCGGCCCGCGAAGCGCCGCGTTTTCGCGAACGGCGTCGAAACCGGGGTTGTGGCCGAACCCACTGTGTCGATCACCGTAGTCCACCCGCTGATTCATTACTGGCCGTTCCTCGGGCAGCCCATTAAATGTGAAGGGCGCGTGAATCAGTCGGTCCGGAGAACGATACGAACTACGCCTGGTCGACGTACGACGGCCGCTCGGCGTACTCGATCGGGTCGCGGACGCCGACGTTCTGGAACGCCTGGAGGCGGAACGCGCAGGCGTCGCAGGTACCGCAGGCGGGCTCGTTCTCGCGGTAGCAGCTCCAGGTGTGCTCGTAGGGAACGTCGAGGTCGACGCCGCGCTCGGCGATATCGGTCTTCGACCATTCGACGAACGGCGCTTCGATGGCGATCTCGGTCTCGGGTTTCGTCCCGACGTCGACCACGTTTTCGAAGGCCTCGAAGAACGCGGGTCGACAGTCGGGATACCCTGAGAAGTCCTCGCTGTGGGCGCCGATGAAGACCGCGTCGCAGTCGTTGGCCTCGGCGTAGGAGACGGCCATCGCGAGCAGGTTCGCGTTCCGGAAGGGGACGTACGACGTGGGGATCTCGTCGCTCTCCATGTCGGCGTCTTCGACAGCCATTTCGTCGTCGGTCAGGCTCGAAGCACCGATGGCCGAGAGGTGGCCGGTCTCGATCTGCAGGAAGTCGGCCGCATCGAGTTCGTCGGCGAGCCGGCGAGCGCACTCGAGTTCGCGGTCCTCGGTGCGCTGGCCGTAGGAGGTGTGCAGCGCGTAGATCTCGTAGCCCCGCTTGCGGGCCTCGTAGGCGGCCGTGGCGCTGTCCATGCCCCCGGAAAGGAGGACGACGGCGCGTTTCGAAGGCGATTCGTCGGTCGCAGTACTGACGTCGTCTGACATAGCTCGGATCGTGTGCGGTTAGTTCGGCGGTTACGTTTCGGGCGCGTCGTTCCAGAGGTCGACGTGCAGCCGCGGCGTGTACCGGAACCCGTACTCCATCGCCAGGTCGGCGACGCGCGTCCGGGTCTCCGCGAGCCGGTCTCTGGTCGCCCCTTCGGGCATCAGGAGTACGTCGTCGTCCCGGATCGGGACGTCGGCGACCGCCCGGAGGTCCGCGAGCAGGTCGCAGATCTCCGGCATATCGTCTTCGTCGGTCACGACGAACTTCAGCTGGAACTCGTAGTCCTCGACCAGGCGAGCGAGCGTCTCGAGGTCGATCCGGTCTCGCTCGTGTCGGTCTTCCCACTCGCCTTCGCCTTTCGGATCGCGCTCGGGCGTGGGCGTGCTGCTCTCGAGTTTTGGGCTGATCGAGGCGAGGTCGATCGGCGCGTCCCGGTGGATCGTCCCGTTGGTCTCGACGGTAGTGTGGTACCCCCGGTCGTCGAGCGCCGCGAGCAGTTCGACGCTCTCCTCGTGGATCAGCGGCTCGCCGCCGGTGAGGACCACGTGGTCGGCGTCGTGGGATTCGATCTCCGCGAGGATTTCCTCGAGGGGCAACCAGGCGTGGGTCGGCTCCCAGGAGGTGTGGTAGGAGTCGCAGAACCAACACCGGAGGTTGCAGCCGCTCGTGCGGACGAACACGGAGGGGACGCCGGCGAGCGTGCCCTCCCCTTGCAGCGAGTAGAACAGCTCGTTGATCGGAAGTCCGTCGCCGGACGCGTCGCGCTCGGCGTCGGTGTCGGCCTCGGCCTCGCCATCGAGGTCGACGGAGTCGGAGACCGGCATCTCAGAACTCGCCGCCCCCGCCGCCGCAGAGTTCACTCGTCTCGCTGACGTCGACGGCGACGTCGGTGATGGTTTCGGGTAGCGCCGCGGCGAGTTTCCGCTCCAAGACGACGCTCATCACCTCGGCCGTCGGCGGATGGTCGAGGACGACGACCGCGTCGTCGTCGCCGGCCGCCTCGAAGGCCTCGATAAGGGGATCGCCGGCCTCGAGCAGGAACTTGTGATCCCACTTGTATATTACGTCGGTAATATCGCCTTTGTCGGCGATCCACCCCTCCTCGGTGAGCCGGCCCGCGAGCGTAACGGTGATCTCGTAGTTGTGACCGTGGGGTCGCGAGCATTTGCCGTCGTGGTGTCGGATCCGGTGGCCCGTACTGATCCTGATCGGCCGGTCGCGGCCGACGCGAAGCACGCGGCGGCTGCCGACGAGTTCATCGTCGGTCGTCCCGTCGGCCCCGCGCTCGCGGTCGTCGACTGACTCTGTCATACTTCGGTATCCTCACGAGAATACTTAAGGATGACCGACTGTCGGTGAGCGCGGGATCGACGCCTGGCCCGCAGGACGGAAGACGAGAATCGAGGTACCAACGCGGTGATCGGATCGATCGCGTCCGATCGAACCGAAAACCCGAGATCCGAACCCAAACTTGAACTCCGCTCGAGTCTCCGCTCCCCCGGTCGGCGACGACGCAGCGAGAATCGATCGGCGACCGCGACGTCAGTCTTCGAGCTTATCCTGGAGCTTGTTTTTGGCTTCGGTGCGACGTTTCCGCGAGAACGCGGGCGCGTCGTCCGAGAAGTCGATCTCGATCTCGTCGAGCGTTCGCCGGTAGATGTTCGTCCGGCGCCCTTGTTCGGAGAGTTGTCGTCCCTCGCAGGTTAACAACCCCGCGTCGACGAGTTCCTCGATCCGGCGATAACAGGTCGCGATCGGGATCTCGATATCCTCGCTGAGTGCCTGTGCCGACTTCGGCGTCCCCGCCGCACAGAGGATCTCCGCGCTGTATTTACTCCCCAGCGCAGAGAGGACCGCAGCGGAATCCGCGTCGTCTTGTGTCGTCCGACTCCGAGACATCGTTCCCCCGTTACTAAGTATCAAAATTGAATCTTATGGTTACCGAGAATACCGCTTTATATGAGTGTTGCTGTTAGTGACCGGTCCGATCGCTGACTGTCGCGATCGCGGCGAGACGCATTTGGGCACCCGGAGCGAAGGACTCGACATGAACGTCGCGGTCGTGACGGTCGGGGACGAACTGCTCGCCGGACGAACGACGGACACGAACGCCACTTGGCTCTGCGAACGGCTCGCCGATCGCGGCGTCGACGTCGAGCGCGTCACCACCGTTCCAGACCGGGTCGCCGACATCGCCCGCGTCGTCAACGAGTACCGCGCCGAGTACGACGCCGTCATCGTCACCGGCGGCCTCGGTCCGACCCACGACGACGTCACCATGGACGGCGTCGCGGCCGCCCTCGGCCGCTCGCTCGAGGACCACGAGGAAGCCCTCGCCTGGCTCGCGGAGGACGGCTACACTCGCGACGACCTCGCGGCGGGCACTGCCGAACTGCCGCGGGGCGCTCGCGCGTTGCACAACGAGGCTGGCGTTGCCCCCGGCGTGGCCGTAGACGGCGTCTACGTGCTGCCGGGCGTCCCGTCGGAGATGAAGGCGATGTTCGAGACGATCGCCGACGAGTTCGAGGGGACGCCGACGTACCGGGAGGCGGTCGTCGCCGACGAACCCGAGAGCGCCCTCCTCGATCGGATCGCCGACCTCCGCGAACGGTTCGACGTCTCCGTCGGGAGCTATCCCGGCGAGTCCGTCCGGATCGAACTCACCGGCACCGACGAAGCGACCGTCGCGGACGCGGCCGCCTGGCTTCGCGAGCGGGTCGACTCGCCGTAATCGTCGGTTCTCTCTGTGCCGTACTCGACTCGCGGGCCCGTCAGCGGTAGAAGTACGCGACCCAGGCGATCGTGACGAGCAGGCTCAGGGCAAGCGCGCCCCAGCCGACCGCGGTCATCGGGAGCTCCGTTTCCGTCGCGAGGACGGTGGCGTCGTACAGCGTGTTCATGGGTAGCGATCGGTCCCCGCCCCTCTTAATCTTTCAGAAACCGAGCCAGTCGCCGCGACGTCGGCGATCCGGACGCCTCGTCGGCGGACGCGACACGGCTTTCAGACTGGCGTCGCCATACACCGGTATGGAGTCCATCGGCGTCGTCGTCAACCCGATCGCGGGGATGGGCGGTCGGGTCGGACTGAAGGGCACTGACGGGAAACTCGACGAGGCGCGCCGCCGCGGAGCCGAACCCCGAGCGCCCGAGCGAGCGCGCCAGGCGCTGCGATCGCTTCACCGCCGCGAACCAGCCCTCACCGTCTACACGGCCGCCGGCGTGCTGGGCGAGCGAGCGGTGCGGGACGCCGGGTACGAGCCCGTGGTGGTCTACGATCCGGCGGGCGCGGAGGCAGATGTGGATGCGGGGGCGGGGGCGGAGATCGACGGCGCGACCGATCGCGGACCGGCCGATCCGGCGCGACCGGACGACCCCGGCGACGCCGAGACGACGGCGGACGATACCCGTGCGGCCGTCCGGGCGATGCTCGATCGAGGCGTCGACCTCCTGCTCTTCGTCGGCGGCGACGGGACCGCGGTCGACGTCGCCGAGGTGCTCGAAGACGCGGACGCCGCCGAAACGCCGATGCTCGGCGTGCCGGCCGGGGTCAAGATCTACTCGTCGGCGTTCGGCGTGACGCCGGCCGACGCCGGGCGGATCGCCGCCGAGTTCGACCGCGTCGAGGACCGCGAGGTCAACGACATCGACGAGGACGCCTATCGCGACGGGGAAGTCCGAACGGAGCTGAAAGCCGTCGTCCCGGTTCCCGTCGCGCCGGACGTCCAGGCGAGCAAACAGGTTTCGAGCGGCAGCGTCGACGCCCTGGCTTCGGGAGTCGCTCGCGAGGTCGAGCCGGGTCGCACCTACGTCTTCGGCCCCGGTAGTACGGTCGGTGCGATCGAGGCGGAACTCGGGATCGACCCGTCGCCACTGGGAGTCGACGTGTGGCGCGCCGCCGAAGCCGAGTCGAACGGACGGCGAGGCGACGTCCTCGCCGCGGATGCCGCCGAATCCGAGATCCTCGCCGTCCTCGAAGACCCGGTGACGATCGTCGTTTCCCCGATCGGCGGGCAGGGCTTTCTCTTCGGCCGGGGGAACCACCAGATCTCGCCGTCGGTGATCCGCCGAGCCGACGAGATCGAGGTCGTCGCCGCGGCGGAGAAACTCGACGGGATCGACGCGCTGCGCGTCGACACCGACGACGAGGACCTCGACGAGGACCTCCGCGGCTGGACGCGGGTTCGGACCGGCCGGTTCACGACGCGCCTGGTCACCGTCGTCTGAGCGGTGCCGGCCGCCAACGTGTTTAAGGGACGTGCCGAAATGCCCTCTCGACCTAACCATATAACCATTCATCCCCAGATAATGAGCATATAGTCAAGATTAAGGTCGAGACCGGTGTATGGGATGCCATGGAAACGCGGAAAGTGCAGCGACTCGGTCCGTCGACGCTCGCGATGACCCTCCCCGCGGAGTGGGCGTCCGAACACGATGTCGAGAAGGGCGACGAGGTGTCGCTGCGGACCAGCGGCAAGGGCACCCTGACCGTGATGCCCGAATCCGCGAGCTCGGAGGAGACGGAGGCGATCATCCACACCGACGACCTCGACGCCGATGCCGTCGAACGCGCGATCGTCGCCCAGTACGTTCTCGGTCGACGCATCATCCGCATCGAGCGCGAGGACGGCGCCCTCGAGTCGGCCCACATCAACGCGGTCTACCAGGCCGAGACCCAGTTGATGGGGCTGGGCGTCATCGAGGAGACCCCCGAAAGCATCTCGATCCGTTGTTCCGTCGACCCCGAGGACTTCACGCTCGACAACCTTCTCGAACGGCTCGAGCGGACCGGCCAGACCATGCGCGGCGAGGGGATCAAGGCCCTGGCCCACGGGAACCCCGACTTAGCCCAACGAGCGCTGAACCGGGAGCGCCAGGCGAACAAGATCTTCGTCCTGCTGCTGCGATTGATTTTCACGGCCTACCAGAACCCGAACCTCGCGCGGGCGGTCGGTCTGAACAGCGGCTTCCCGCTGATCGGCTACCGGTCGATCGCGAAGAACCTCGAGCTGACCGCCGACAACGCCGAGGATATCGCCGAAATCGTCATCGAGACCGAGGGCCACGCCTTGAACGTCGAGGGATCGGTGATGCGGGACATCCGCGAGCTAAACGACATCGTCGACGAGATCATGTCCAAGGCGGTCGAGGCAGCCGTCGAGCGCGATTACGACAAGTGGACGGAAGTCCAGCGGCTGTTCCACGACATCTCCGAGCGCGAGCAGGAGATTCTCGCGGAGCTCCCGGAGATGTCAAACGAGGAACTGCTGCGGATCCGAGAGGTGCTCGTTAGCCTCCAGCAAACCGCCCAGTACGCCATGCGTAACGCCGAGATTGCGGCGAACCTGGCGCTCAACGAGGAGTCCGAGCACACGACGATCAAGTAGCGAGCGAGCAGGTCGTCGCAGCGCCCGATTACCCGTCCCCGTTCCGAGCAATTCCGTTCCGTTCGCGATTTTCGCGTCGTCGGCCGTCATTCGCTCAGGAAAGAGAGAAGTTAAGACACCCCACACACAACGCCCGGACATGGCTACGGAATCCGAGTCGACGGACAAGGGTGTTGGACTCGCGCTCGCGTTGAGTGCACTCGCAGTGATCGGCGCGCTGGTGATGGTAACCGGCGCACCGGAGCCGACGGCGGCCTGGGGCTTCGCCGCGGCCGTGCTCTTTAGTTCGCTGGCGGTCGTCGGCATCCACCTCTACTGGGACTGAGCGCACTGCGCGGCGACGGCCGCAATCGAACCGGACGATCGACGGTCGACGATCGGTTACCGACCGGATCGCGTCGCGCTCTCCACACACCGAGACAGCCGTGTCCGCGCATCGATCCACACCGATCCGCGTCGAACCGGCCCGTAACGGCCGTTAAGAGTTAAGACCGACGCCCCCCTAGCCGAACGTACGGACGATGACCGACTACTCCGACGAAGAGCAGCGGATCCTCTCGTACCTCCGCGAGAGCGCCGCCCGCGGCGAGCAGTACTTCCGGGCGAAGAATATCGCAAACGCGATCGGACTCTCGTCGAAACAGGTCGGCGCTCGGCTGCCGCATCTCGCGGAAAAGGCCGACGAAGTCGACATCGAGAAGTGGGGCCGCGCTCGCTCGACGACCTGGCGCGTCACGATCAGCTGAGCGACGGTCTCGATCGGCGGCTCCGCTTCTTCCATCGGACTCCGACGGTCCGAGCCGAGCGCCTGGCCCCAGCGACGGCGCTCGCGGCGACGTCGCACCGCCGCCCGATCGCGACTCCGTCGCGCGGTCCACGGTCTTTTTATCCGACAACCCCACACGTACGGGCATGACTGTACGGGTCGACCGGTCGTTCGACGTGTCGGCGCCGCCGGAGCGCGTCTGGGAGTTCATCGCCGATCCCGAGAACCGCGCCCGGGCGATCAGCGTCGTCGAGGAGTACTCCATCGACGATCCGGACGGGCGGCGAGTGACCTGGCAGGTGTCGCTGCCGATCCCCCTCGTCCGGAAGACGGTTCGCGTCGACACCGAAGACGTCACGCGCAGACCGCCGGAGTTCGTCAAGTTCGTCGGGAAATCGAAGGTGCTGAAGGTCACCGGCGAACACGAGATCGTCGAAACCGGGACCGGCTCCCGCCTCGAGAACCACTTCATCGTCGACGGCAAGCTCCCAGGCGTCGAGAAGTTCTTCAAGCGCAACCTCGACGCCGAACTAGCGAACCTCCGCCGAGACCTCGAACGGGACTTGGAGACGGGACAGTAACGGTCACGGTTACGTTCCTGGAGCGGCCATAGAGTGAGTATGTCGACCGATACGGACGCCGATCTCGAGTCCGAATCCGAGACCGGAGCCGGGCCTGGTGCCGAAACGGATCCCGGGGCTGGAACCCGCAGAACCCAAACGGAAACAGGGACCGGTAATGGACTCTCCCTCGCACTCGCGCAGATTCACGTCGAGGCCGGCGACGTCGAGGCGAACGTCGAGCGAGCGCTCGCGGCCGTCTCGCGAGCCGCCGACCGCGGCGCGGACCTGGTCGCGCTCCCGGAACTATTCAACGTCGGCTACTTTGCGTTCGACCGCTACGCGCGCAACGCCGAGCCGTTCGGAGGCGAGACGTTCACCCGCCTCCGGGAGGCCGCGGCCGACCGCGGGATCGCCGTCCTCGCGGGCAGCATCGTCGAGGACCTGGCAGCGACCGACTCCGTCGCGACCCCCGCCGACGAGGGCCTGGCCAACACCGCCGCGCTGTTCGACGCCGACGGCGAGTTACAACTGGTCTACCGGAAACACCACCTGTTCGGCTACGAGTCGGCGGAATCGGAGCTGCTCGTCCCCGGCGAGCGCCTCGAGACGGCCGCGATCGGCGACGTCACCGTCGGCGTGACGACCTGCTACGACCTGCGGTTTCCGGAGCTCTACCGCGAACTGATCGACGCCGGCGCAGAACTGCTCCTCGTCCCGAGCGCCTGGCCCTATCCGCGCATCGAACACTGGCAGACGCTCTCGCGGGCCCGCGCGATCGAGAACCAGGCCTACGTCGCGACGATCAACGGATCGGGCGAGTTCGACGACGCTACGCTGCTGGGTCGCTCGAGCGTCTACGATCCGTGGGGCGTCTCGCTGGCTTCGAGCGGCGACGAGCCGGCGCTGGTGACGACGGAGATCGAGCCGACGACGGTCGCGGACGTCCGCAAGGAGTTTCCGGCGCTGCGGGACCGGCGGCTGTAACGGTCGGTCGATCGCACCCCGCGTCGGCGGGCCTCGCGATCGGCGCGAACTCGTGGGTGCCGACCGCTGACTTTTTGGTGTGGCGGGCCTTTTGTTCGCGTGCCGGCAAAGGCGCTTTTCACGTCAGACCCGGCATTGCGCGTCGCTCCGGCCCGTCGCACGCTCGGTTCCCGGGAACCGAGCGCCACGCCCGCACCCGTCTCCTCGCCTTCATCCACGTCCCACCTTTCGGCGCTTTGGTTCTCGACCGAGCAGTAGGAACGCCGCCGGTAGGCAGACCGCTACCTGACAGAAGCAACGAGAGTAACGAGCAACAGCACCTGCGATCGGATTCGGACCCGAAGCGGCCGGACCGACGGTTCCGAAGTCCGGTCGACGGCCGGGTTCGGTTACCGGTCCCGATCGACTGTCTCGCCTGGTAGCGTCGTCGCGCCGGTATCGAGTTTCAGGCCGGGCGTGAGGCTCGCGTTGATCCCGGTCTTGACGCCGTCACCGGCGACGACGCCGAACTTCCGTCGCCCGGTCGAGACCCGCTCGCCCTTGACGGTGAATCGAATGTCGTCCTCGTCGTGTCGGAGGTTCGCGACGTTCGTTCCAGCCCCAAAATTCACGTCCCGACCGAGCACGCTGTCGCCGACGTACGAGAGGTGGCTGACCGACGCCCCGCGCGAGAGCACGCTGTTTTTGACCTCGGCCGCGTGGCCGACCTTCGCGTCTGGGCCGACCAGCGTCGTCCCGCGGACGTAGGCGTTCGGTCCGACGGTCGCACCCTCGCGGATCAGCGCCGGTCCCTCGATCACGACGCCTGGTTTCACCGTCGCGCCCGCCTCGACGACCACGTTGCCCTGGATCGTCGCACCGTCACTGACGTCACCGTCGATGCGGCGCTCGAGCTCGCCGAGCATCCACTCGTTGGCCTCGAGCAGTTCCCAGGGGCGGCCGACGTCCAGCCAGCGCTCGAGCGTGACGGGAGTGACGTCGTACGCGTCGATCACTTGCGAGACGACGTCGGTGATCTCGCGCTCGCCGCGCTCGCTCTCGGAGACCTCGAGCCACTCGCGGGCCTTGGCGGGAAACGCGTAGGCGCCGGCGTTGGCGAGGTTCGTCGGCGGATCCGCAGGCTTCTCGACGATTTTCGTCACCCGGCCGGCCGCGGTGCTGAGCACGCCGTAATTGCTCGGCTCGTCGACCTCGATCGCACAGACAGCCGGACACGTGTCGAACAGGTCGGCGATCGCGGCCGGATCGTAGAGGTTGTCGCCGTTCAGGACGGCGAACGGGCCCTCGAGGTGATCGCGCGCGGCGTTGACCGCGTCGGCCGTGCCCGCCTGGTCCTCCTGAACGGCGTAAGAAACGGGGACATCGCGGTACTCGTCGCCGAAGTAGTTCCGGATCATCTCGCCCTCGTAGCCGATCACGAGCACGATCTCGTCGGCCCCGGCGTCGATCGCCGCGTCGACGGTGTGAGCCGCGAGCGGTCGGTCGGCGACCGGCAGCATCGGCTTCGGAATCGATTCCGACAGCGGTCGCATCCGTGTTCCCTGACCCGCCGCGAGAACGACTGCTTTCATATCCGCCTCTTCCATGAATAATCGGATAAGGGATTCGCTCGCCGTCGCGCTCCGAAGCCGCGACGCGGGCCCCGATCGATGGCCCTCGGATCGTTTCGGCGAACTCAGTCCTCGGAGGTCTTGATGTCGGCTGACAGCCCCTGTGCCATCTCGATGTCTTTCGAGTTGTTCATCGTCCAGGCGGTGCGCTCGGTGACGGCCTCGATGGCTTCGCGCGCGCTGGGGTAGCCGTTGCCGGACTTCTTGACGCCGCCGAACGGCAGCTGGACCTCCGCGCCGATACACGGCAGGTTCGCGTACGCCAGGCCGAGGTCGGCGCGGTCGCGGAAGTAGTTGAGCTGGCGGTAGTCCTCCGAGATGATCGCGCCCGCCAGGCCGTAGGGAGTGTCGTTGTGGATCTCGACGGCGTCCTCGATGTCCCCGGAGTACTCGATGAGGGCGACGTGGGGGCCGAAACACTCCTCGTTGAGACAGCGCAGATCGGACTCGTAGTCGATCTCGTAGACGAACGGGCCGACCCAGTGGCCGTTCGCGTGACCCTCGGGAATCTCCTCGTCTTCGAGTTCGAACCGGTCGACCAGAACGTTCGCGCCCTCCTCGCGGGCGAGTTCGTTGTGCTGGCGGATCTTCTCGACGTGGTCGGCCTCGATGGCTGGACCCATGAAGGTGTCCTCGTCGAGCGGGTCGCCGACCGCGACGTCTTCCGCGATGTCGACGAATCGTTCCGTGAACTCGTCGTAGACGTCCTCGTGGACGATCAGGCGCTCGCTCGAAACGCAGCGCTGGCCGGTCGTCTTGAAGCTCGACATGACGGCCGAGTGGACGGCGACGTCCATGTCCGCCGCCTCGGTGACGACGATCCCGTTCTTGCCGCCCATCTCGCAGGCCGCGAGCTTCCCGGTCTCGCCGCCGACCTTGCCGGCGATTTCGTGGCCGACCTCCGCCGAGCCGGTGAACAGCACGGTATCGACGCGCTCGTCGTCGGTGATGGCCGCGCCGGCGTCGCCAAAGCCCTGAACCATATTGAACACGCCCTCCGGAATCCCGGCGTCCTCGAACATCTCGGCGATGACCTGGCCACACCAGGGCGTCTGCTCGGCGGGCTTCCAGACGACCGTGTTGCCCTCGACTAAGGCGATAGCCATGTGCCAGAAGGGGATCGCGACCGGGAAGTTCCACGGCGTGATACAGCCGACGACGCCCCGCGGTTTGCGTCGCATGTACGAATCCTTACCTGCAACCTCCGAGGGAACGACGTCGCCGTGGGGGTGGCGTGCGTTGCCAGCGGCCCACTCGACCATGTGCCAGGCCTCGGTGACGTCGGCCTTGCCCTCCGAGATCTCCTTGCCGCACTCCTTGGTGACGATCTCCCCGAGTTCCTCGTGGCGGTCTCGGAGTTCGTGGTAGATGTCCCAGAGGTACTCCGCGCGGTCGATGTAGGACAAGGAGCGCCACTCCTCCTGAGCGTCTTCGGCGGCCGCGAGGGCCGCATCGACGTCCGCCTCGGTTCCGCGTTGGAACGTCGCCAGCGTCTCCCCGGTGGCGGGGTTCTCGCTCTCGAAGGTATCGCCGCCGTCGCCGCCTCCGTCGGTCCACTCGCCGCCGATGTAGTGGCCGTGTACTTGTTCGGTGACTTGCTGGCTCATACTAGAACGGACGGCGAGCGCGGTGAAAGTCTTGGTGGTGGTTCACACGTACCGAATCTTCGCGCGTACGGAGTCGTCAGTCCGGCGGGTGCATTCCGGTCCCGCTTCGACCGGTGTTCCGACGCCGACGGAGCCGTGGCAGGTGAGAGCCGCCGATTTCGATGAGTCCCAGCCGATGCGCCGCGAGATAGACGAGGAGGGCCCCGAAGAACGTCGCGGGGGTCAACCCGAGGTGCCAGAGAATCGCGGACCAGGTGCCGTTTCCGAGCAGCGCTTCGCCCGTCCGCTCGAGGACGTACAAGACCGGTGGGTGTGCGACGTAAATTCCGACGGCGTATTTCCCCCACGACGGTAACGGGGTGGCTTTGCCAAGGTTCGGTCGCGAGAGGAGAAAGAGGAACAGCGAGACGGTAACCAGCGCGGTCGCGATCGTGTAACTCGCCGTGTAGACGCCCTGTACAATCGTCTCTCCCGAGAAGACGTATCCCAGCACGTATCGCTCGACGAGATGGAGCGCTCCAAAGCCGACGGTCGCACCGAGATAAAGCGTGCTTCGCTCGCTACTCGGCTGCCAGTCGGACGAGTAGATGACGTAGCCGAGGCTGGTGTAGAAGAACCCGAAGAACAGCGCGTCTCTGATCTCGAACGGAACGTCCACGAACATCGTATAACTCGCTCCCAGAAGCCCGATGAGGTGGAATCCGATCGAAACCGGCAGCAGATACGCCGTCATATTCGTGACGGTAAAGAGGTAAATAAGTGCGAGCGAGAAGCCGAGCGCCGGGAGAAACCACAGGATCTCGGAGATGGAGTTCCCGTAGTAGAGCAGTTCGAGCGGCGAACCGAATTCGGCCAGTTTGAGGACGAGTTCGCTCGCGAGAGCACGATTTTCCGACTCCGCGCGAACGACGGCCCCCGCGAGAAAAACGGGCGCAGAGAGCGCCAGTCCGAACACGTAGATCGACGCGATGGTGGTCGCTCGTTTGATGAAATACTTGGTCGGATCACGGCGGGTCGTTTTGAGGGCGAAGAAGTACCCCGCCGTCACGAAAAAGAACGGAACCGCGAACCGTGCGGACGATTCTATCAGAAAATTTACTATGTTGCCGTACGCGTTAAGATCCCGAAACGGCGTCGTATGAATCGAGACGACGAACGCCATTGCGATTATTCGCATCGCATCGATACTGTGGATTCGGTTGGTCATGATTCGTGAAAATACGTTCTGAATGCGTTATTTCGGCTCGATTGACTGTTCGTCAGCCCGCAGCGTGTCTGACGAGAACACCAACAATCTGTTTCAAGAAAGTTCCGGTTAGCACCCATAACTGTACTGTCTATAATGAGCTCCTGACAAGGAGAAATCACAACCGACGATCACGTCTCTTCGGGAGCGAGTCTGCCGAGAGACCGGTCGCCGGACTGCATTCCGACCGAGACACCGAAGATCGAACCGGTGCGCCGGCGGTGCGTGTCTCTCACCGATCACGATCGTGGCGGCGTCGCGTACCTGGGTCACGATTCCGGCGCGGTTCCGGACTCGAAGACGTCCGAACTCAGTTCCCGAATCGAGTGTACTGATCCGGTCCCACGACGGGACCAGGCTGCCCGTAGCTATCGATCCTCCTCCTCACCGCGATCCTTCGTGACGGTCCGATCTCCCTCCGGTGGCGCCTCCTCGGTGTCGGGGTGGCGCTCGTCGCCCGACTCCGTCATTCCCTCCGTCGACGGTTCGAGACCCTCGCCCGTCCGGCCCTCCTCGTCCGCGGCCGGGTCGTCGGGCGTTCCCGACGGCGGCCCCATGGTCCGTTGCTCGGCGCTGTCGTCGCGGTGGTCGGTGCGCTCGTCGCGTTCGATGACGGGATCAGCGCCTTCTTCGTCCGACTCCGCCAGCGAGGCCTGGTCGTCGGCGAGTCGAATCGCGTCCGCGGTGACCTCGCCGACGGTGGCTTCGTCTAGCGGAACGATCTCCTCGTCGGCCTCCCAGTCGAGGACGGCCCGAATCGCGCTCGTCGCACCCTCGTCGACGTCGACGTACGCGGTGTCGTCCTCGGTCATCCGGACGGTCCCGAGCGACTCGCCGTCCGCCGTCTCGACCCGCTTGCCGACGTCGTCGTCGGTAAACGTCGCACACATGTCTCGGTTTAGCGCCATCCGCCGAAAACCAGTGGTGCCTGCACTGGCCTGTCAGGTAGCGTCGCGCGACCGGCGCGCGGTGACCGTTGCCGATCTCGTCGCCTGGTCGCCGCTCGTCGCTAACCGCCGAGGTCGGCTGCCTTCTCGAGTTCGCTTCGCAGCGTCGTCGAGTCGAACTCGTGGTCAGGCCGCAGCCGAACGAAATCGAGGAACTCCCGGGCCGACAGGAGCGTTTCGGGTCCGTATGCCGTCGCGGCCGCTTTGACGGCGTCGCGCGGCCCGATTCGCGGTTCGAGGACCGCGAGAGCACAGGCCAGGTCGTACGCCGTCGTCTCGGCGACGCGGTCGTCGTGGACGCTGGTCGCGTCGATGAAGTAGAACTCGTCGTCGCACAGCAGGATGTTCTCGGCCCGCAGGTCGCCGTGGGCCAGGCCGTGGTCGTGCAGCGCCGCGAGCATGTCGAACAACTCCGGCGCGCGCTCGGTGACCAGATCGTCGGAGACATCGTCGAGCGATTCGAACTCCGGGAGGAACTCGAGGACGAGCACGCCCAGGCCGTTGACTTCGAAGGCGTCGATCGGTCTGGGCGCGTTGACGCCGATTTCGCGCATGCGTTCGGTCGCCGCGTGCTCGTGTTCGACCATCTCGCGGGGCGTATCGAACCGATCAAAGAAGCCCTCGGTGCCCGAGGAGAAGGCGCCGACGTTCCGGCCGGTCGTCAGGACCGCGTGGACCAGGGCGTTCTGCCGGGAGACGATCTTGACGAACCACTCGTCGTCGATGACGCAGGGCGTCGAGAGCCAGTTGTCGGCCTCGAGGAACTCGACGCGGACGCACTCGCGGTCGTAGCGATCCGCCAGCGTACGGACGACGCGCTCGATGCGGCTCCACTCGACGGACCCTCGTGCGAGCCGGCGGATGTCCATATGTTTCAGTCATTCCCGAGGGCGTTAAATGCGTCTCGAAGTGTTACCGGCGAAACGTATCGCCGACGGGACGCGCGATTTCGATCGATGGGACCCATCGGTGCGGGTCTGTAGAACGGTCTGTCCGGAGTCTCGACCGCGATCGAGCGAACGCTACACCTATCACCCGATACATACTACTCGTATCACATGTTCGCGATCGACGACTTGAGCGACGCCATCGACGTGACGCGGGCGTTCCTGACGCCGGTCCGCCTCGGGACCTGGCTCAAACTCGCGGTCATCGTCTTCTTTCTCGGGGGCATCGGCTTCGGGAACCCGGCCTTCTCCGGCGGATTCGGCGGCGACCCAGCGCCGGGACCGGGGACAGGACCGGAGCCCGGTCCAGGGGCGATCGACGTCGGCGAATGGCTGCCGGTGCTCGTCGTCGCCGGACTCATCCTGCTGGTCGTCTGGCTGGCCTTCGCGCTCGTGGGCTCGCTCCTCGAGTTCACGTTCCTCGAGTCCCTGCGCTCGGACGACGTGCGGCTCCGACGATACACCAGGCGAAACGTCGGTCGCGGACTGTCCCTCTTCGGGTTCCGACTCGCGCTCAGCCTGGTCCTGCTGCTCGTCCTCGGGGCGCCCCTGACGGCGATCGTGTTCGCGACGGCGGGCGATGTTTCGATGGTGCTTCTGGGGCTGTACGCCCTCGTCGCGATCCCGGTGTATCTCGTCTACGCCGTCATCAACCGATTCACGACCGTATTCGTCGCGCCGACGATGCTACAGGAGGAGGTCGGCGCGCTCGACGCCTGGCGGCGGTTCTGGGAGACGCTAACCGCCAACTGGACGGAGTATCTCGCCTATCTCCTGCTCGTCTGGCTCCTCCAACTGGTCGTCAGCTTCGCGATCGGGATCCTCATGTTCGTCCTCGCGATTCCGTTCCTCCTCGTGTTCGTTCTGTTCCTGTTTATCCCATTTCTCAATCTAATCGTCCTCCTGCTTGGGATCCCGCTGTTTGTGGTGCTCGCCTTACTGGTCCAGGTGCCGGTCGTCGCGTACCTGCGCTACTACGCGCTGTTGCTTCTGGGCGACACGGACGCGGCCCTCGATCTGATTCCCGAGCAGCGTGGGGCGGTCCGCGGCGGGGGCGGTGACAGTGGCGGTAGCGGCGGCAGCGCCGGCGGTCCCGCGCAACCCGATGGGAGGGACGACGGCCGGGACACGCACGCCGACCGCGACCGGACCGAAGACGACGAGTACGATCTCTGGGGGAATTCGAACGACACCGACCCCGGCGACTCCGACGACCCCGGCGATCGCGACGATGAAAACGACCGCGGCGGCTGGTAACGGCCGCGGCGGCCGATACCGACCGCACCGACGGCCGCGACGCTGATACTCGGCGGTGCGTTTATTCCGCGCGCCGGCGAGGAGTAGCGTATGGCCGTCGACCTGCCCGACGAACACCGGATGATCCGGGAGACCGTCAGGGACTTCTGCGAGACCGAGATCGAGCCGATCGCTCAGGAGATCGAGGACGAACACCGGTTCCCGGCGGAGATCTTCGAGCAGCTCGCCGAGCTCGATATGCTGGGCGTCCCGATCGCCGAGGAGTACGGCGGCCTGGGCGGTGACACGCTCATGTACAGCCTGGTCGCCGAGGAACTCGGCCGGATCTCCGGCTCGATCGGGCTCTCCTACGTTGCACACACGTCTCTGGCTTCGAAGCCGATCGAGCGGTTCGGCACGGACGCGCAGAAAGATCGCTGGCTCCGCCCCCTCGCCGAGGGCGAGTACCTCGGCGGCTGGGCGCTGACCGAACCCGAGAGCGGCTCCGACGCATCGGACATGACCACGACCGCCCGCAAGGACGGCGACGAGTGGGTCCTCAACGGCACCAAGCAGTTCATCACGAACGCGTCCGAGGCCGGCTCGATCCTCGTTAAAGCGGTCACCGACTCCGAGGCGGGCACCGACGGCATCTCCACGTTCATCGTCGATCCCGACTCCGACGATGGGTTCGAGGTCACGACCGTCTGGGAGAAGATGGGCCTTAACGCCTCCCCGACCTGCGAGATCGCGCTCGACGACGTGCGCCTGCCCGCGGACCGCCTGCTCGGCGCCGAGGGCGACGGCTGGGAGCAGACCAAGGAGACCGTAGACGGCGGCCGTATCTCGATCGCCGCGCTCTCGACCGGCCTCGCCCAGGGCGCCTACGAACACGCGAAATCCTACAGCAAAGAGCGCGAGCAGTTCGGGCAGCCGATCTGCGAGTTCGACGCCGTCCGGGACACGATCGTCGACATGCACCGCAAGACCGAGCGCGCCAGGCTCCTGACTCGCCAGGCGGCCCGAAAAGACGATCGGGGGGAGCCGGTGACCAAGGACGCCGCGCTCGCGAAACTCGACGCCAGCGAGGCGGCCCGCGAGGTCGCCGAGGACGCGGTGCAGGTGCTCGGCGGCTACGGGTACACGACCGATTTCGCGCCACAGCGGTTCTATCGGGACGCGAAACTCATGGAGATCGGCGAGGGAACGAGCGAGATTCAACACGTCGTCATCGGCCGCGAACTCGGCCTGTAGGCGATCGAGATCTCGGCCACGGGCGGTCCCCTCCGGCCCGCGGTGGCAACTCCTCGGCCGGAGAACGGACACGACCGCGTTTCCCGGCGGTATCAGCCGAGGACGCCGTCGTCGCTCTCGTTGCCATCGGTTTCGTTCCCGCTTCCGTCGCCGCTCTTGTCGTCGTCGCTTCCGTCCGTGTTCTCGTCGTCCTCAGTACTCTCGTCCCCGCCGTCGGATTCGGAACCGCCATCGTTGTCGGACCCGCTGCTCGAGGCGTCCTCGTCGACCTCGGTCGTCACCGCTTCCGCGAGCGTCTGGACGTTCGACTCCTCCTGCATCTGGAGTCGTTCGGGATAGACGCCGATCGTCACGAGCAGGTCCTCGCCCGCTTCGACGGCCTCGGTGACGTGGACGTCGACCTCGACGCTCTGTCCGTCGAACTCCGCGTCGGCGGTGAACCGCGACTTCGTCGTCGACTGCTCGAGGATCGTGACGTCGGTATCCTCGTCGTGGGAGACGTTATCGATGCCGTCGTAGTTGCTCCGGACGAGCTCGATGAGCTCCTCGGGAGACATCTCCTCGAGGGGATTGAGTTCCCGCCCGAAGATCTCGACCTGTGGCGACGTCACGACGTTGAAGACGGCCGCGCGACGGCTCCCGAGCGGCCCCATGTCCACCTCTTTCTCGTGTTTGGTCATGTGGTTGGTGACCGTCACGGTCTCGGTCAGCGGGCCGATATCGACGTCCCGTTCGACCGGGAGCGGCTCGATTTCGGTCTGTTCGTAGCCCGTGTCCTCGCGCGCGGCCGCCTCGACGCCCGCGGGTGCGGACTCGTGTTCGTCCATCCCGATCACGCCTAGACAGCCCGAGAGGCTCGCCAGGCCAGCGGCCCCGAGCCCTGCAATCACGTGTCGCCGTTTCATTTCCCTGCACATGGCTGTTCAGTTGGTAAGTGTTTATTGGAACGGCGACCGTCTGTCAATTCGATAGGGCGATCGAGTGTCGAACGGGTGAGACCGAACGAGTTCGTCGCTAATACGTCAATTGTCGCTGGCCGCAGTCGTCGCGGGCGACGCCTGGTGCCGTCGGCTTAGGGCCAGCTGCCGCCTTCCGCGAAGGCGTCGGCGACCCGCTGGATCGCGACGACGTAGGCCGCGGTCCGGGGGTTGTCGAGGTCGTGTTCTTCGTAGGTCTCGACGAGCGAGTCGAAGGCGTCGACGATGATGCCCTCGAGTTCCTCGTTGACGCGCTCCTCGGACCAGTAGAACCGCTGGCGGTTCTGGACCCATTCGAAGTACGAGACCGTGACGCCGCCGGCGTTCGCGAGGATGTCCGGGATGACGAAGACGTCCTTCTCCTCGAGGACCTCGTCGGCCGCGGGGGTCAGTGGGCCGTTCGCGGCCTCGGAGATGACGTCGGCTTTCACGTCCTCCGCGAGGTCGGCGTCGACGGCGTTCTCGAGGGCCGCGGGGATCAGCAGATCGACGTCGAGCGTGAGCACGTCTTCGTTCGTGATCTCCTCCTCACTCTCCTCGTAGCCGACGACGCTGCCCGTCTCGTTCTTGTGTTCCTTTGCTGCAACCGGGTCGAACCCGTCGGGGTCGTAGATGCCGCCCGACGAGTCGCTGGCGGCGACGACGTGTGCACCCATTCGGTCGATCAGCTTGGCGGCAATCCAGCCGGCGTTGCCGTAGCCCTGGACGGCGACGGTCGCGCCCTCGAGGTCCTTGTCGAGGTACTCGAAAGCCTCGCGGGCGGCGATAACCGTCGAGCGGCCGGTCGCCTCGACGCGACCCTCGCTCCCGCCGGAGTCGAGCGCCTTGCCCGTGATGACGCTCGGTTCGGTGGTGTTTTCGAGGGTCTCGTAGGTGTCCTTGATCCAGTTCATCTCCCGCTGCCCAGTGTTCACGTCGGGCGCGGGGACGTCCCGGTCCTCGCCGATCATCGGCCGGAGTTCTTTGGCGAACGCGCGGGTGAGTCGCTCGAGTTCCGCCACGGAGTAGTCGGCGGGGTCGACGACGATGCCGCCCTTGCCGCCGCCGAGCGGAATGTCGACGATCGCGGTCTTGTAGGTCATCCAGCCGGACAGCGCCTTGACCTCGTCGCGGGAAACCTGCGGGTGGTAGCGGATTCCGCCCTTGTAGGGCCCGCGGTCGCCGTTGAACTGCGATCGGAAGGCCGTGAATCGCTCGAGGGAGCCGTCGTCGAGTTCGACCGTGAGGTTGGTCTCGAGAACTCGCTCCGGGTGTTTGAGCCGCTCGATAACGTCGTCGCCGACGTCGAGGTACGTCGCGGCCTCATCGATCTGTGACTGGAGGCTCTCGAACGGATTGGTATCCTCGTTCATACCAGGGTGATTCTGCCGACCCATGGATAAGCGTAGCGAATACCCGCCGCGGAATGGGACGTCCGTTCACCTAAATTAGATTAAAGACATTATATATTGGTCAATCGTTGAATTCAGTTCCGTCGGCGGCAGCTGCCCGATCGCGGATCCGTCGGGCCTGCGCGATCAACGGCGCGTCGATCATTTCGCCGTCGATCTCGAAAACGCCCCGTCCCTCGGCGTCGGCCTCTCGTTTAGCTGCCAGGACGCGCTCGGCCCACTCGCGGTCCTCCTGCGAGGGCGTGAACGCCCGGTTTATCACGTCGACCTGCGCGGGATGGATCGCCAGTTTCCCGTCGTATCCCAGCTGAATCGAGAACTCGGTGTCCTCCCGCAGAGCCGTCTCGTCCTCGAAGTCGGTGACGAGGGTGTCGATCGCCGCGCAGTCGGTCGCCGCCGCCGCGAGCACGACCCGCTCTCGCGCGTAGAGCACTTCGGTGCCCTCGTCGGTCCTGGTCGCGCCGACGTCCGCCGCGAGGTCCTCCGCACCGAAGACCAGAGCGTCGGTCGCGGGCACGGCCGCGATCTCGTCGGCCGCGAGGATCCCGCTCGCGCTCTCGAGCAGCGCGAAAACGGGGAACTCCGCGCCGTACTTCCCGAGTTCGTCGACGAGCGCGCGGACGTCGTCCGGCGAGCCGATTTTCGGGAGCATGACGGCGTCGAGGGCGACGTCCGTCCCGCCTCCGAGCAGGGCGTCGAGGTCGTCCGCGATCGAGTCGTCGGTCGCGGTGACCCGAACGCAGACCTCGCAGTCGGGATCGAACTCGGGGTCAGACAGGACACTTCGGACCGCCTCGCGGGCCTCTCCCTTGCGCGTGGGTGCGACGGCGTCCTCGAGGTCGAAGACGATCACGTCCGCCCCAGCGCCGGGTGCCTTCCGGCACAGTTCGGGGCGGTCGCCTGGCGAGAACAGGACGCTTCTGCGAGCCATGGTCTCGTCTGTGACGGCCAGGCCCAAAGCCGTAGGTGTGGCGGCGATCCGTCGGTCGGGGTCGCCGGCCGGGGCCCGGTTTCATCCCCTCCGTCCCCGTCTTCGTCGGTCGCACCCCTTGTTCAGAGTGAAAGCGCATACGCGACGCGGGGTCGTGTCGTCCGCGGCTCGACCAGGGTGATGCGCGGCTGGACTAGGGTGATCGAAACGGCGTGTCGAGACCCCACACACCCCTCGTTCAGAGTGAAAACGTCTCGCCGTCGACCGGGGCTATTTTTCACTCTGAACGGGGAGTGTGGTTTCGATTCGACGGGAACGGATCGGCGGACAGGGGGCCCACACCCCTCGTTCAGAGTGAAAGCGCGATCGACCGGGGTCGGAGCGACGACCGGACACGGATGAGACGGACCGACGTCACGAGCGATGCGGTCGGCCGCTTACTCGATTTTCCGCCGTTCAACGAGATTTACCGGGAATATCCCGCGTCTTGCTTTCGGTTTCTCACTACCGGTTCGCTTCTCGTTTCCGGTTAGTTGGTTCGGTCTCTCTACGAACGGTTCCTAGCACGGTCCTCGTTATCTAGGAACTCATTCTCTAGCTAGTTAGTACTACTACATACAAATACTACCTATACCATAACATTTAATCTATATCTAGTAGGGGAGACTCGTGACTCGAAAAAGGTTGATTCGAGAACCAATGAACTGAGAGCGGACCAGGCGGCGACCAGAGACACCGAGCACGGATCGAGCGGCGAACGGTGGTCCGGAACTCGCGTAACGAGGTGTCGGGTCGGTTTCGTTACTATCGCTTCTAGGTTCCCTGGCATCTCATTAGCCATCTCTATCCTACCTCGCCTACCTCACTCCGTCCTGCCCCGCCCCACCACACCTCGCTCCATCCCGCCCCACCCCACCTCTCGTTCTCCCGCTTTCAGTCTGAACGAGGGGTGGGGGCCACGGTGAGGAACTAAACGGGCGATTCAGTCTGCATCCGGCCGCAGTCGTCTGTTCACCTTCGCGACCGATTCGGTGCCGTTTACCCACTTCGTACGGCTGTTTATCAGTCTGAACTACCTTCCATAGTTTTATTATGTCCGTCTCCCACGACGGAGACATGGCTGAACAGACTGGTGGGGATCCGCTCTTTCAATCTCACGATCCGATCTTTAATCGGAAAGAGCTCCTCCACGTCGGTCACGTCCCGGACGAGGACCGGATCGTCGGTCGGGACGACGAGATCCAGTCGGTCGCCGCCGAAGTCGGCGCGATCACGCGCGGTGATCCGCCGAACAACGTGATGATCTACGGCAAGACCGGCACCGGAAAGAGTCTCATCTCTCGACACGTCGCGACCCGCGCCCAGGACGCCGCCCGAAGCAACGATATCGATTGCGCCGTCCTTTACGTCGACTGTTCCGAAGCGAACACCGAGACCCGCGCGACGCGCCAGCTGGCGCTCAGTTTGAAAGACCAGACCGGGTACCAGCAGAACATCCCGCTGCGGGGCGTCGGGACGATGGAGTACTACCAGCACATTTGGGGGATCCTCGAGGACTTCTTCGACGCCGTCATCGTCATCTTGGACGAGATCGACAAACTGGATAACAGCAACATTCTGATGCAACTCTCTCGCGCCCGCGAGGCCCGGAAGACGGACGCGTACATCGGCGTCATCGGCATCAGTAACAAGGTCCAGTACCGGGAGACCTTAGACGAGCGCATCGACAGCAGCTTCGGCCACCGGGAGCTGTTCTTCCACCCCTATGACGCCTCCCAACTCCGCGAGATCATGCGCAACCGCGAGGACGCCTTCCAGCCGGAGGTCTTAGAGGACGGGACGATCGAACTCTGCGCCGCCCTGGCCGCGAAGAAACACGGCGACGCGCGCAAGGCGATCGAGATTCTGAAGGAAGCTGGCGAACTCGCCCGCCGCACGGGCAGCGAGACCGTCTCGGAGGAACACATCCAGCAGGCTCAGGAGGTCGCCGAGATCAACCGTATCGAGGAACTCACCAGCGGGGCGACCGTTCACGCGAAACTCGCCCTCTACGCGCTCGCGAGTCGCATCATCACGGGCGATCGGGAAACGTACAAGACCCGCGAGATCTACAAGCGCTACGTCGGCATCTGCGATCTGGTCGCCAACGATCCGATCACCGAGAACGGGCTCTACCGTCAACTCAAGGAACAGGCCTTCCTCGGCGTCATCGAGTCCGAGAAGACCGGCGGCGGCCGCTCCCAGGGGAGCTATCTGTTGCATCGCCTGGTCACCGATCCGAAGCACATCGTCAAGGCGGTGCGCCGCGACGCCTCGCTCGAGGAGCTACCGACGTACGACCAACTTCGAGAGAACGGACAGTCGGCGGCGGATCGCGACGTCGATCTCAGTTCGTTTTCGTGAGGCCGGTCATCGACGATGGCGGAGAGTCACAAATCGGTCCGGCGGCTGCGCTTCGTCGCCGCTCCTGCGACCGGGACCCGCCCTCGCGAGCCGATTTCACTCTGAACGAGGGGTGTGGGGGAGCGGCGGTCAAGCGGATCCGGACTTCCGGGGAGCGCGAACTCCGCCGATTTCGCGGTCGGTCGGCCGCCTACGGCCAGAGTCCCCGCGCTTCGTGGGCCGCGGCGATTCGTTCGAGCGCGACGATGTAGGTGGCGTCGCGCCAGGTGACGTCACGCGACTCGTACTCCCGTCGGACGTCGGTCCACGCCCGGCGCATCTCCGTCTCGAGTTCCTCGTTGACCCGCTCGAGGCGCCAGCTTCGCCGATTGATGTCCTGGAGCCACTCGAAGTAGCTGACCGTGACGCCGCCGGCGTTGGCGATGATGTCCGGGATCACCGGGACGTCGCGCTCCTCGAAGATCTGGTCGGCCGTCGAGGTCGTCGGGCCGTTCGCCCCTTCGACGATCATATCGGCGTCGACCCCGCGGGCGTTCTCCCCGGTTAGAACGTTGCCGATCGCGGCGGGGATGAGCACGTCGACGTCGAGTTCGAGCAGTTCCTCGTTCGTGAGCGTCTCCGGAGCGTCGTACCCCGAGACCATCCCCGGGCTCTCGTCGTGTCCTTCGACGTCGCCCGTGTCGAGCCCGTCGGGGTCGTAGATCGCGCCGTCGACGTCCGAAACGGCGACGATCGAGGCGCCCAGCTCGTCGAGATAGCGGGCGGCGTTGGCGCCGACGCTGCCGAATCCCTGGACGGCGACGGCCGTTTCCGCGGGGTCCCGGTCGTAGTACGCGAGCGCCTCGCGGGTGACGATCCCGACGCTCCGTCCCGGCGCCTCCTCGCGACCGTAGGAACCGCCGACGACCGGCGGCTTTCCGGTGACGACGCCCGGTTCGGTCTGGCCCTCCTGCATCGAGTACGCGTCCATGAACCAGGCCATCGACTGCGGACCGGTCCCCATGTCGGGTGCGGGAATGTCTCTCATCGGCCCGATCATCGGGCGAAGCTCCTCGGCGAACCGACGGGTGAGCCGCTCCTTTTCGTTGGAACTGAGGTCCTTGGGGTCGACGATGACCCCGCCCTTGGCCCCACCGAACGGGATGTCCATCACCGCGCACTTCCAGGTCATCCACATCGAGAGGCCGATACACTCGTCTTCGGTGACGCCGGGGTGGTAGCGCAGTCCGCCCTTGTAGGGCCCGCGCACGCTGTCGTGGTGCGCGCGATACCCCGTGTACATCTCTTGGGATCCGTCGTCGCGCTCGAGCGGGATCGAGACCCGGTAGACGCTCGTGGGGTGGCGCAGCCGTTCGATCACCCCCTCGTCGATGTCGAGGTGGGCGGCCGCGCGCTCGAGTTGGCGACGGGCTGTTTCGACGGCGCTCTCCGTCTCGTCCGGTTCGGTTGTGGAATCGGTCGTTGTCATCGTAGATTGAGTGAGTCAAGCGGAACGGGTGGCCGATCGGGCCGCCACGCGGCCGCGGAAACGGGCCGGCCGGTTCGCAAGCGCCCGCTGGTCGCACTGGTGCCGGCGGTACCCGATCCGCGGGCAAAACGCTTGGCGCTGCATATCGATTCCACGGCCCACCGGACCCACGATCCGTGAATCCGCGGGCTCGACACGACCGGACCGCCCGCGCTCGTAGTGCGGGCTCGAAGCGGTCCTTTCGAAGGCCACCCAATGTTCTAAGCCGCTCCCCGTGGTCCGTCACCGCGTGTCTATCGAGAGTACCAACCCGGCGACCGGCGACGTCGTCGACCGCTTCGAGGAGACCTCGGACGACGAGCGAGAGGAGCACCTCGAGCGGGCGGCGGAGACCTTCGAGGAGTGGCGCGAGACGCCGATCCAGACCCGCCAGCGGCTCCTGGCGACGGCGGCCGACGTGCTCCGTGACAACGCCGAGGAGTACGCCGAACTGATGACCGAGGAGATGGGGAAACCCATCGGCCAGGCGCGCGACGAAGTGCAGAAGTGCGCGTGGGTCTGTGACTACTACGCCGAACACGCCGCCGAACATCTCCAGGACGAGGTGATCGCGAGCGAAGAGAGCGCGCGCACGGTGGTTGCCTACCAGCCGCTGGGGCCGGTATTGGCGATCATGCCCTGGAACTTCCCGTTCTGGCAGGTGTTTCGCTTTGCCGCGCCGAACCTGGCGGCGGGCAACGTCGGGCTGTTGAAACACGCGTCGAACGTCCCCGGCTGCGCGCGAGCTATCGAGGACGTCTTCGAGCAGGCGGGGTTCCCCGAGGGCGCGTTCACGACGCTGTTGATCAGTTCGAGCGAGATCGACGCGGTGATCGAGGACGACCGCGTCTCGGCCGTCACCATCACCGGCAGCGACGGCGCGGGCCGCTCGGTCGCCGAGACCGCCGGCAGCCAGCTCAAGAAGAACGTCCTCGAGTTGGGCGGCAGCGATCCCTTCGTCGTCCTCGACGACGCGCCAATGGAGCAGACGGTCGAGACGGCGGTCCAGGCGCGACTCATCAACAACGGCCAGTCCTGTATCGCGGCCAAGCGGTTCGTCGTGGTCGACGACGTCTACGACGAGTTCGTCGACCGGTTCGTCGACGCGATGGACGACCAGGTCGTCGGCGATCCGATGGACGAGGACACCGACATCGGCCCGCAGGCCCGCGAGGACCTCATGGAGGACCTCCACGAACAGGTCGAGGAGACGGTCGATCAGGGCGGCGAGATCGAGTTAGGCGGCGAGCCGATGGACCGCGATGGCGCGTTCTACCCGCCAACGGTGCTCACGGACGTCCCCGAGAACGCACCCGCGGATCAGGAGGAACTGTTCGGTCCCGTCGCGACGGTCTTTCGGGTCCCCGACGAGGAGACCGCCATCGAGAAGGCCAACGACACCCGCTTCGGGCTCGGCGCGAGCGTCTGGACCGAGGATCTCGAGCGGGGCGAGCGGGTCGCCCGCCAGTTCGAGTCCGGCCTGGCCTTCGTGAACGAACTCGTCAAGTCCGATCCGCGATTGCCCTTCGGCGGCGTGAAGGACTCTGGATACGGGCGGGAACTCTCACGACACGGCATCCGGGAGTTCGTGAACACAAAGACGATCTGGGTCCAGCAGGACGCCGGCGAGGAGACGGAGATGGTCGAGTGAGGTAACGGAAACGCGATTCAGACGCCCCAGGGATAGGTCTCGGGCGGCGTCTCGCCGCCCTCGATGTCGAAGGGGTGTAGCGCCTCGGTCTCGTCGACGTAGACGAACGCGTCGTACCGGTCCGGGAGCACCGTCCGGACGTAGTTGCCGCCCTCATAGGACGGATCGTAGACGACGCCGATCGCGCGGTGACCGCGGGGCTCGACGAGCGGATCACCGTCGTCGGTCGCGTCGCCCGCGACGCCGTACCCCCGATCGAACTCGAGGATTCCGTCGTCGAGGTCGGCTCGGTGGAAGACGTCCTCGTAGCTGCCCGCCTTCGCTTCGGGGACGGTCATGCGTTCCATTTGCGTGCCCCATTCGTCGCCGGCGATGACGGTGCCGCGGTGGGAGCCGAAGCCGACCGCGGCGACGTCGGTATCGGTCTCGCAGACCTCCTCGCGGGCCAGTTGGCCGAGGTTGAGCTTCCCGCGGTCTTCCATGCTCGTCGCGCGGGCGTCGCCGATGTGAGTGTTGTGCGCCCAGACGATCCCGGGGCCGTCGTGGAACTCGAGCAAGCGGTCCAGGGTCTCGCTCATATGTCGGTCCCGGACGTTCCAGGACTCGCTGCCGCCGCGGGCCATCGCCCGGTAGTAGGACTCGGCGTTCTTCGCCACGAGGGCGTTCTGCTCGGCGGCGAAATCGGCGAGCAGGTCGTCGCCGTCGCGGTCGCGGTCCGCGTGGTGCTCGACCGTTTCCTCGCGGAGGCCCTGCAACACGTCGAGCACTTCCGCTTCGCAGTCCTCGGGGATGAGCCGAAGCGAGCGGGCGTACTCCCGTGCATCCTCGCCGTACGGCTCGAAGCAGTGGTAGGCGTCCTTGGCCCGGTCCGCCAACTCGGGATCGCGGTCTCGGAGGTAGTCGATCACGGCGGCCATCGACTCGTAGAGGCTGTAAACGTCGAGGCCGTAGAATCCCACCCGTTCGCCGCGGGGCCGGTCCGCGTTGTACTCGGCCAGCCAGTCGAGGAACGCCGCGACCTCCCAGTTGGCCCACATCCAGGTCGGCCACCGCTCGAACGACGCGAGCACCTCGCCGGCGTCGTCGGCCTCGGTCCGCCCCGTGACGTACTCGGTCACCTCGTAGCAGTCGGTCCAGTCGCCCTCGACCGCGACGAACTCGAAGCCGCGCTCTTCGAGCAGCCTGGCCGTCAGCCGCGCCCGCAGGCGGTAGTACTCCGAGGTGCCGTGGGTGGCCTCACCCAGCAGGACGACGTCCGCGTCCGCGATGTCGTCTACCAGGCGGTCGAACCCCTCGTCGATCGACGTCGCGCGCTCGGCGACCGCGTCCGCCGCGCGGTCGAGAGCCGCGTCGGTCTCGTCCCGCTCGAATCGCTGTGCAGTCACGTGACTCACCCGCGCGGAGGTTGCGTTCGGATCCGTTTCGGGCTGACCCTTGCGTTCGTCGGCGGCTCGAGACGGTTCGAACAGACGACGCGTTTTTGTACGCACTGTTCGACTGCGGACCTATGACCGGACGAGACGCCGATGCTAACGCCGACGCCGGTGGCGACCTCGACTGGCTGTCCCTGGACGACGACGAGGAAGTCGTCTGGGCGGGCGGTCCGGACCGACGCACGCTCGTTCCGACGTTCGCGATCGGGATCCCGCTCTCGATCGTCCTGATCGGACTCGTCGTCATCGCCAGCGAGTACCTCCGGGTGACGAACACCCACTACGTCGTGACGACCCGCGCGCTGTACCGGAAGACGGGCGTCCTCTCGCGGGACGTCAAGCGGATCGAACACGAGAAAGTCCAGGACATTTCCTACGGCCAGAGCGCCCTGGGCACTCGCTTCGGCTACGGCACCGTCGAGATCAGCACCGCCGGCGGCGCCGGCGTCGAGATGGCCTTCAAATCGGTCCCCGACCCGAAAGGCGTCCAGCAACGGATCAGTGAGCAGGTCGATCGCAACCGCAACCCCGACCGCGGTGAGCGCGCTGCCGGTCGGCCGAGCGAGGACGTGCTCGACGAGATCCTCGCCGAACTGCGGGCGATCCGCCAGGCGGTCGAAAAGAGGCCGGCCGACCGGTCCGCCCGCGAGACCTCCGAGACCTCCGAGAGCGGCCGGACCGACGGCCAGCGCACCAACGGCCAGCGAACCGACGGCCGAACCGACGGCCGAACCGACGACGCTCGACCCGCCGATCGCCGCACGTACGAGTATGACGAGGACGAATCCGTCTGAGGATGCGGCCGAGTCGGGACCGGAGCCGACGGGCGGCCCCGTCGATCTCCGGAGCGGGGACGATTTGGCGCCATCGAAGCCGGCCTGGCTCCCGCGCGGGGACGACCGGGTCCGCTGGCTGGACGGGCCGCGGATCCAGACCGTCCTCCCGTGGGTCGCGCTCGCGGTCGTCGGAACGGCGGTCTTGCTGGTCGCGATCGCCGTCGACGTCCTCCCGCCGCTCGCCGGCGTCGGCGTTCCGGTCGTCGTCGCGCCGGCGCTGTGGCAGTACGCTCGCGTCTCACGGACGGCGTTCGTCGTCACGGACGCGGTCGCTGCGACCCGTCGCGGCGTCCTCGGCGTGACCGTCCGGACCGTCTCCCTCGATCGGGTCCAGAACACGACCGTCGAACAGGATCCCGTCGGCCGGATCGTCGGCTACGGCACCGTCACGATCGAGACCGCGGGCGGCGCTGACCTCGAATTCTGGCACGTCGACGAACCGGCACGGGTCCGCCGGCGGCTCGAGGCCGAACGCGAGCGCCTGGCCGCCGACGGCGAGAACGGGGTTCCGGGTCGGCGCGAGCAGTGGGAGGCGGTGCTCGCCGAGGTGCGAGACGTGCGGCGCGCGCTCGACGACGGGCGTTGAGCCGGCTCAGAGCACCATCGAAATCGCGTACACGTTGAGCGCCGCCGCGGTCAGCCACGGCACCGCCAGGCCGGCCGGCACGATGGGCCGGTAGACCGGCTCGAGGAGGCGGCGACAGACCAGGCCGACGCCGACCGCGAACGCCTTGAGAGCGAGCATGCCGGCCAGGCCGTAGCCGTCGATCGCGCTGCGAGCGGCCGGATTGGACTCGGCCAGGCCAAGGTGGAGGCCGAGGAACGTCGTGACGACGTCGGCGAGCAGGGAGACGCCCACGACGACCCAGAGCAGTCGCTCGAGGTCGACGGGCGTGACGTCGCCGGGCAGCCGGCGGCGCAGGATCGCACCCTCGGCACCGGTTCCGGCACCGGCCCCGGTCTCGGCCTCGGAACTCATAGGCTCCCCGCCGGAATCGAACCGGCTCGTCGATCGTCCGCGCCGCGCCAGCGGAAGCACGCGCCGATTCCATCGCGGGGGGTATTGTTATGGCAGGCGTAGCGGTGTCACCGATTTCGGTAAGCGGTCGTAACCGCTCGCAACGGCCGGCGTACCCGGCGGAGACGATCGAGAACGGCGGCGGAACGAGACGGGCGGATCGACGACGACGGCCGTCGACGCCGGCGGACTGGAGCGTCGTGCGGACGTAATCGGATCGTAACCCGTCAGGCTACCTGACTCGCAGTCGTCTATCGTTACAGTCCGTCGCCGAGAGCGGAGGAAGGCGAACCGTCAGCGGCTCGCGGGCGGGACGGCACGGGGAGGGTGCAGAGGGAAAGAGGAGAGACCGGATCGCACCGCAACGATCGGTGGTGATCGTTGCGGAGCTCGCTGCGAGGGGATGAGGAGGGTGCGTTGTCGCGGCGCGACCCGATTGAGAGTGCGTTCTGCCTCCGTGGTCACCAACACGGAGACATCGTACACTGACCGGCCAGGTGACACGAACGCTCGCGTTCAGTCGTGCAGGCATTATATCCGGGCGGGATCGGCAATGGTATCCGCCGCTCTCCGTCGCCCTCGCGTCGGGTTTCGAGAGTGTAACTATCTCGTTTCATTTAAGATACCGGTACGGAACTCGTCATATGGTGGCTGTGACATCTTCGGCGGCAACTGCAGGCAGAACCGCTTTCGTCGTTTTTGTCGTTCGTTTCCACGGTTACGGATCCCGCTCCCCGATGGGACGTGACGACGGAGCGGGACGGCAGCGACCACCAGAACTGCGATATGTCGGAGGCACACACCGAGCGTCTGGTCCATCGACTGGCAACGCTTCGCGAGCGGGTCGACCGCGGCATGGACCGACGGGAGTTCCTGCGAACTCTCGTCAGCGGCGGCTACGCCGTCGGGATGGCCCAGTGGCTCGGCGTCGACGACTTCCTCGCGGCCGGCAACGACGAAGTCCCCGTCGTCACCGCCCTCGTCAGGGACGACCCCGACGACCCCTGGTCGGTCCAGGAACGGACGCGGTACGTCCCCGCGGCGTGGTACGCGGCCGTCGAGAAGGCCTTCGACGTGAACGATCGCCTGGCCCGCCTAGCCTTCACCGGCTACCTCGGTAGTGCGGTCGTCCCCGGCACCTACGACAGCGAGACGGCCACCGTCTCCATCGGCGTCTCGAGCGACGGCCACTCGGTCAGCGAGATGGTCGGGGAACTCGCCGAGGGGATCGAGATCGACGTCGAGACGTTCGTCGATGTCGAGACGTTCATCGACGTCGAAGACATCCAGGACGACCCCGGAAACCGAGAGCCCCGGCTCGCGGACGTGACGCCGGACGGCCGCGTTCCCAGCGGCGTCGCCGTCGAGACGCCGTCGAGCCTGGCGACGCTGGGGCCGGCGCTGTACCATCCCGATAGCCAACAGCGGTTCTTCGTGACGGCGGGACACGCCTTCGCGGGGGAGCAGGAGATGTCCGACGGGACGCTCCTGTTACCGCGCGAGGGCGCCGAACACGCCGAACTCGGGACCGTCGCGAGCTACCACCCCGCCGAGGATATCGCCGCCATCGAACCGAACGGGCCGATCGAACCGGCCAGCCGAATCGACGCGCCGGAACGGGCCCGCGTCAGCGGACAGCTCACCAGGTTCGGGCTCGCAGACCTCGTCGCCCGCGGCGAGGAACTCGAGAAAGTGGGGGCGCTGACCGGCCACACGACCGGAAAGATTCAGGGCGTCGACGCCGTTACCTGCTTCACCGACGACTTCTGTCGCCGCGGACAGATCCGCTGGGGCGGCGAGATGGACTTGACCGACGGCGACAGCGGCTCCGTGAGCTACCACCGCGACCCCGAGAGCGACGACGGCGACGTCCTCATCGCGGGGTTCAACAACGCCCGGACCTGGTGGCCCGGCCAGAGCTACGTCTGGGGCGTCGGTGCCTATCGACTGACCGAGACCCACGGCTATCACTTCTGACACATGAGTAACGATACCGCTCGCTCGTCACGTTCGTACCGCACGCGCAACACTATCGGCAGTACGGTCCGGACCGTCTTGCGACTCGTCGGCGACCTGCTCGTCGTCTCGCTGTGGGTCCTGTTCCTGACGCTGCTGTTCCTCGAGAACACCTGGCCCCGCTGGGCGTTCTACACCCTCCTGTTGGGCGGGGTCGCCGTCTACGTCGCCGTAACGGCGGCCTGGACGGGCGGACGGAGCGGGAGTGAGAGCGAGCGGGAACGCGGCACTGCGGACGGAGATGGAGCCGAAAACGAAAACTGATTCTGCATCGCCGCACCTTCGCCGCGGCCGTCCGCTACGCCAGCGCCGCCTCGAGCCGGTCGATCAGTTCGTCGTTGCCGACGTGCAGCGGCGACCGGTCGTGGAGCTCGTCGGGCTCGACGGCGAGCAGCGAGCGCTCGCCGTCTGAGGAGCGACCGCCGGCCTGTTCGACGACGTAGCCGATCGGGTTGCCCTCGAACTGCAGGCGGAGCTTCCCCGCCGGCCGCGACTCCAGGGCCGGGTAGCCGAAGGTGCCGCCGTAGGTGAGAACCTGGTTGACGTCGCCGATCAGCGCGCCGCCGTACCGGAGTTTGAGCTCCCGCTCGATCTCGCGGGCGTACGCCCGGAAGTCGTCGGGCCAGTCGGGGACGCGCCCGCCGAAGCCGTAGACGACCGGCTCCTCGGGGACGGTGACGTCGCGCTCGACGAGCCGCCGCTCGCCGCCGGAGAGTTCGTACTCGGCGACGGTCTCGTCGGTGGCGATCACCAGCGTCGTGATCGGCCCGTAGAGGACGTAGCCCGCGGCCACCAGGGTCTCGCCGCGGGCCGGGAGCGCGGCGTCGTAGACGCCGAAGATCGTTCCCATCGCATTGTTGGACTTGAGGTTCGACGAGCCGTCGAGCGGGTCGACCGCGACCGCGTACGCGTCCGACGTCGCCGGATCGTCGCCGCAGTCGACGACGTCGGGCCGCTCCTCGCTGGCGTACTGGCCGACGCCGTCGATCGACGCCAGGCGGTCGCCGAGCAGTTCGTCGGCCCAGACGTCGGCCTCGGCCTGGGTCTCACCGCTCGGGTTCTCCCCGTCGACCGTGCCGCGGCGGCCGATCAGCCCCTGCCGAATCTCGGTCGCCGAGCGGCTGATCGTCGCGACGACTTCTTCGACGACTGGATCGGACACCGTCATCCCTATTCGGTCGCCTCGAGGGCTGCGTCTGCAGTTTCCTCCTCGTAGATGACCTTCTCGAGCGCGTCGAGGATGCGGGTGGGATCCTCGCGCTGCCAGACGTTGCGGCCGACGGCCAGGCCCGAACAGCCGGCGTTGACGGCGGCCTCGACGGTCGAGAGGAACTCGTAGTCGTCGGTCTTCGAGCCGCCGCTCATGACGACCTTCATGTCACCAGCGGCCTTGCAGGCGTGTTCCATCGCCTCAGCGTTACCGGGATACTTGACCTTCGCGATGTCGGCGCCCAACTCGAGCCCGATGCGGGTCGCGTAGGAGATGGTGCCGGGCTTGGTGTCGTTTTTCAGCCCCTGGCCGCGCGGATAGGACCACATGACGACCGGCAGGTCGTGCTCGCGGGCCTTCTCCTGGGCGTCACGGAACTCCTCGAACATCTCGACCTCGTGGTTGGAGCCGCTGTAGACGGTAAAGCCGATCGCGTCGGCGCCGACCTCCGCGGCGTAGTCGACCGACCAGTTGACCGCCGAGTCGGGTTCGCCCATCCAGAGATTCGACGTGCCGTTGAGTTTCGCCAGCAGGTTTACGTCGTCCTCGTAGCTCGGGTAGTACCCCTCCGCGATCCCCTTCTGGACGGCCATTGCGGTGACGGCGTCGTGGGTCGCCGTCTCGAAGACCGTCGCCGGATCGAGTTTCTCCGGAACCTCCTCGAAGTCGACCGGGCCGTGCTCGAGCCCGTGGTCCATCGCGAGAATTAATGATTTACCGTCGCGGACGATCGGAGAGTCGTCGATCGAAAGCATCTGTTAGTCGGTCCAACAGGCCGCTATATATCTCTGGTGGTCCTAATTATCGAAATTACGTACAACAGTAGTAATTACGTCGCGAATACGCCGATCCTCGTCAGCTCACGTACGGGTCCATCGCCGGTCACTCCAGCAGTTCCCGAGCGTTATGGCGCCAGGATCGGACGTGCAACACGTTCAGGTCGAGCAGTCTGGCGACCGTCATCGCGTCGATCGTCGCCAGGCGCTCGGCCGAGCGAATGCCGGCCTCGGCGAGGACGTCGGCGTCGTCGGGGCCGACGCCGGTCACGGCGGTCACGGGCGTCGGTTTCGGATACGGCCGCTCGGAGGGTCGCTCCCGGCCCACCGAGACGGGCACCGAGTGCTCGTACTCGAAGGTCTGCCAGTCCTCGTCGCCGCTGACAGCGATCCACTCGCGTTCGGCGTCGCCGAGGCCCCGAACCTCGTTCGATCGCCGCTCGAGGTCGCCGTCGCCGTCGAACGACCACGGGAGGGAGAATCGGCGGCGCAGTTCGTCGGCGGTCTCCTCGTCGACGTCCGCGTCGAGCAACAGCCGGTAGGAGTGCTCTTTCCTCCGAACCGCGTCGGGATCGATGCCGGCGCCCGCGAGCGCCTCCCGTTCCTCGGGGCCGATTTTGGCCCGCTCAGGTCGTGGTCCGTCGCCGTCGTTTCGCGTCGATTCGTCGGCCGACTCGAGGACGTCGTTCTCGTCGAATTCGAGTTCGACGTGCTCGGCGTCCTCGTCGACGTCGTCGATGTCGATATCGACCGAGATGCCGATTCCGAGATCGACGGGTTCCGTCGTCTCGCCGGCGCTCTCTCCTGTCGGTTCGGCGTCAGCTTCGCTCTCGGCCTCGCTGCCGTCTTGCGTTCTCGGCTCGCCGAGGGCGTCGTTCTTGCTCACACGATTCACCAGTTGTCGGTAGCTCTCACTGTCGATCCTTGAAGATTACCCTCGGTCGATCGGCCTTCGGACCCGCCCGGGGTGGTCCGGACCGCCGCGACGAATTGTGCTCAGTCCTCGAGCAGCGCCTCGAGTTCGGCGGCGAGCGCCTCGCCCATCGTGATCATCGCGTTGTCACCGGGGTGGACCAGATCGGGCGTGAGCCCCTCGATCGTGGGGAGCAGTTCGGGCCCCTCGAGCAGGTGGACGTTGTCGTGGGGCGTTTCGGCGACGACCGCGCGCAGTTCCTCGCGAAACCGCTCGCACTCGTCCCCCTCCTCGGCGCTCCGGCAGACGTCGCGAGCGTTCGTGAAGATGGTGATCGGGACGACCGGCTTTTCGGGGTGGACGCTCGCCACCCGGTCGATCATTCGCGCGGCCCGCCCGCGGAACTCCGCGGGGTCGAAGGTGCCGACCATGTTCACCGAGATCGAGAGCGTCGCTACGTCCCAGTCGCCGCGGTTGGCGATGTAGTCGGCCATCGCGACGTCGCAGTAGGCCGTGCCACAGGAGCCGAGGTTGATGAGGTCGGCGTCGAGTCGGCGCGCCGCCTGGTCGGCGTAGGTCAGGTGCTCGGCCAGCGGCGCCTCGCCCTCGGTGATCGAGGTTCCGTACGCGAGGTAGCGCCGGTCGGGAAGTTCGTCCTCGCGCGGCGGTCGGACGTCGCCGTCGACGCCGTGGTAGACCATCGGTCCGCCGCGGTGTTCGCCGGGTAACCGGATTCGACAGACGCGAGGGTCGAAGGCGAGGTCCTCGCGGGCCGTCGGCTCGAGGTCGGTGAGCTTCTCCGGGATCGAAACTTCGATCGGCGTCGGCTCGGTCCCGACGACGACTTCCGTCGAGCCCTGAACCGGGCCCCAGAAGACGCGGACAGTGCCGGCCTCGGCGCTGCCGCCTGGCATCGTCGAGAGCGTGACCGTCGCGGCGCCGTCGGGGACGAACCGGAGTTCGACGCCGGCGGGGTGGCGCATCCGCGACTGCGCGCCGTCGTTGAGTTTGCGGCGGACCGGTTCCGGAACGCGCTGCAGCAGCCGTCCGTCGCGGCCCTCGACCGGTCGGCTGTCGCCGACGTTGTGAAACCGGATGAGATCCCGTTGCATGGTTCCACCGGCTGTCCCACCTACTTATCAGTTGTTGGTGGTCCAATTTTTACCCGTTCTACACGCGAACGCTTGTCGGGAGGGACGTTGCTGTTTTTGTGTTCACTCACGAGCGTAACTACCCCTTCCCATCTGGTTTCTGACACCGTTTCGCGAGCGAGGTCCCGAGTGAGTGTGCGACCGGTTCAGAACCCGAATCGAGAACGCCTGCTGCTCGTGGTCGGCTACTATTCGGCCAAGGGGTCCCGTCCGAGTTGCTTGAGCATGCCGAAGATGTCGACGTTCGCCCATCGCTCGGCTACCTTCCCGTCTTCGACGCGGACGACGTTGATCCCCATGATGTCGATTCGGTTTCCCGTCGGCTCGATGCCCATGAATCGACCCTCGTGGGTGCCGGTCGCACGCCCCCAGAACGAGACCAGATCGCCCTCAGCGATGTAGTCGTCCACTGCGAACTGAAGGTCCGGAAACGCCCGGTGATACCCCCTGATGAACGCCTTGAACTCCGATAGCGGTTCCTTTCCGTCACCCGTCGGGTCGTGGTACACCTGGTGCTCGGTGAGGACCTCGTCCATCTCTTCGACGTTCCCCTCGTTCCACACCGTCTCGACGTAGCGGCGAGCGACGTCCTTCGGATCCGGTTTGCCGGTTACCATACCGCGTATACGCTCCCGCTACGCATAAACGGGGCTCTCGATGCCAGATCACGTACGTACTCGGCGAGTCGTTTCGATCCTCTCCCTCGCTTCACCCCGTCGTCCGACCGGCTCACGGTTCGCAGCCGCGCGAATCGAGCCCCCACGTTTACCACCCCGTCCGTCGAACTCGGAGCATGGTACGCGACCGAATCGACCGGATCGGCGTGGTCGGCGCGGGGACGATGGGCAACGGCATCGCACAGGTCGCCGCCACCAACGGCTACGACGTCGTGATGCGCGATATCGAACAAGAATTCGTCGAGAGCGGCTTCGAGAACATCGACGACAGCCTCGAACGGCTCGCGAACCGGGACGCGCTCGCGGACGAACCCGCGACGATCCGTGACCGAATCGAGGGGACGACGGCCGTCGAGGACCTGGCCGACTGCGATCTCGTCGTCGAGGCCGCGCTCGAGGAGATGGACGTCAAACGGGAGGTGTTCGCCGACCTCGAGCGGGTCTGCGACGAGGACGTCCTGCTGGCGACGAACACGAGCACGCTCTCGATCACGTCGATCGCGTCGGACCTCGAGCACCCCGAACGCGTGATCGGGCTCCACTTCATGAACCCGGTTCCGATCATGGAGGGCGTCGAGGTTGTCGTCGGCGAGAAGACGACCGACGCGGCGACCAGCCTGGCCCACGACCTCGCCGAGGACCTCGGGAAGACGACCTGGGAGGCTGACGACAAGCCAGGCTTCGTCACCAACCGCATCCTGATGCCCTGGATCAACGAGGGGATCCGCACCTACGACGAGGGCGTCGCCACGAAGGAGGACATCGACGCGGGGATGGAACTCGGGACGAACGTCCCGATGGGACCGCTCACCCTCGCCGACCACATCGGCCTGGACGTCTGCCTGCACGCCTCCGAGACGCTCCACGAGGAGTTGGGCGACCGGTACACACCCGCCTACCTCCTCAAGCGGAAGGTCGAGGCCGGCGACCTGGGGAAGAAGTCGGGCAAGGGGTTCTACGAGTACGAATAGCTCTTTTCAGCGGGTTACCCTCGGTTCACCACTCGAGACTCCGAATCTTCTTGCCGCTCACGGTGTACGTCTCGAGCAATGGACCGCCCTTCCGCCGCCTCCGATCCGGGCGAGTCGAGTCAGACCGGGATCTCGGATCGCGTCCGCGATATCGAGGCCCAGCAGATCCGCGTGATGTTCGAACGCGCCGCCGAATACGAGAGCGAGGACGAGGTCGATCTGGTCCACCTCGAGTTCGGCGAGCCCGACTTCGACACGCCACAGCACATCGTCGATGCGGCGTACGACGCCGCCAGCGCCGGCGCGACGCGCTACACCTCGAACGCGGGAACGCCCGAACTCAGAGCGGCCCTCGCCGAGACGCTGTCGGCCGAAACGGATCGGACGGTCGACCCGGCGTCCGAGGTCGTCGTCACGAACGGCGGCGTCGAGGCGCTGCACCTCGCGATTCAGACGGCCGCCGACCCGGGCGAGGCGGTCGTCGTCCCGACGCCCGCCTGGCCGAACCCGATCTCACAGGCGAAACTCGCCGACGCCGTCCCCGTCGAGGTGCCGTTGCCGGCCGAGACAGGCTTCGAGCCCGACCCCAACCGGATCGTCGACGCGATCGGGCCGAATACGGCGGCCGTCGTGCTGACTTCCCCCTCGAACCCGACCGGCCGCGTGGTCACCGAAGACGCCGTCGAGCGCGTCGTCCGCGCCGCCGCCGAACACGGGGCCTACGTACTCGCCGACGAAGTGTACAGGGAGCTCACCTACGACGAGACGCCGCCTCGGGTCGCGAGCGTCACCGACCGCGACGAGCGGGTCCTCTCGATCGGCTCTTTCTCGAAGGCCTACGCGATGACGGGCTGGCGCGTCGGCTGGCTCTCGGGGCCGGCCGAGCTCGTCACGCAGATCGCGAAGATCCACGAGAGCACGACCTCCTGCGTCAACACGCCCGCGCAGTACGCCGCGCTCGAGGCGCTGACCGGACCGCAGGACCCGTTCCAGAAGATGGCGGACGCATTCCGCGCTCGCCGCGACTACGTCGTCGACCGCCTCGAGTCGATCCCCCACGTCTCCGCCGCCCGGCCGGAGGGGGCCTTCTACGCGTTCGTGGACGTGAGCGCGCTCGAGGGCACGAGCACGGACATCGCCGAGCGACTGCTCTACGACTACGAGGTCGTGGCGGCCCCGGGCCAGGCCTTCGGCGACGGCGGCGAGGGACACCTCCGGCTGAGCTTCGCGAACGACCGCGACCGGCTCGAACTGGGGTTGGATCGACTCGAAGCGATGGTCCGAACCGAACTGGGTCCCGAGTGACTCGAGTCGTCCCGGGGTGGCCGAGTCGCGCTCGGACCTCGGACGCCAACTCGATTCGCCCTACTGTTTTTATATCTTATATTCGAATTACGAATGAATGCGCGCTTCCCGCCCCGCTATCGTTGCCCTCCTCTGTCTCGTCAGTCTCGTCAGTCTCGTCGGCCTCGCCGGAATCGCCGTCGTCGCGGGCGCACCGCCGCCGATACAGCTCTGTGGCAGTTGCGCCTCCGACGTCCCCGGGGCGACGGGGCCGGGAACGCTCGACGTTTACGTCGACGCCGACGGCGACTCGATGTGGGTCGAACGGGTCCCCGTGACCGAGTCCGCCGCCGACCGGTATCGCGAGAACGCCATCAGCCTCGAGCGAACTGTCCGCGAGCAGCGGAGCCCTCGACGCGTTGTCGGTGACGACGCCGACCGCACGGTCGTCCTGGAAGACGGGACCGTCACGGTGACCTACACCGTCGACGACGTCGCCAGGCCAGGCGTTCGCGACGCCTGGCTCTTCGACTACTTCGCGAACGCCAGATACCGGCTGGCCGGCGAGCGAGTAACGGTCCACGCGCCCGAGGACACCGTCGTGACGAACGCGCCGCGGGACGCGAGCGTCGACGGGAACGCGGTGACGTGGACCACCGACGGCGGGTTCGGCAGCCGAACGTACGTCACGTACGGACCGAGCGACTCGCCCCTCGTCGGCACCGCGAGCGGCTACGCGACGATCGGTCTCGAGGTGGGGCCGGCGGCGCTCGACCGGGGCGTCACCGGCGGCATCGTCCCTGCGGCGCTGCTCGCGGTCGCCGGCCTGGCGGTCGGCCGCGTCGATAGGGGTCGGGACGCGTTCGATCTGCCCGATCTCGAGCGGTTACTCGCCGCCGTCGGCGCGATCGGCGCGGTCGGGCTGGTCGTCGCGAGTACGGCCGCAACTGGCCGTCCCCTAGACCCCGGGTTCGGCGCGCTGAGCGCCCTCGGTATCGGATACGCTGGGCTCAGTATCGCGGCTCGTCGCAGCGCGTCTCGACGCGGCGTCCGCGGCGCGATCGGGCTCGCGGTGCTCGCGACGCTGGGTACCGGCGTGCTACTGTGGCTCCTCGGCGGCCTCTCGTCCCTGGTCGTCCTCCCGTTCGGACTGGCCGCAGCCCTCTTCCTGCCGCTCGGATGCGCGGCCGAGCGCGGCTCGAATCCGCTCGTTGCGCCGCTTCTCACGGCGCTCGCGTCGACCGCGCTGCTCGTCGGGGCTGTGGCGCTGGCGGCGCTCCTCTCGCCGAGCGGACTCGGAATTCCGGTCTACTGGGTCCTGATAGCGTGGTGGGCCGTCACCGTCGCCGCGTTCGGGTATCCGCTCGCGCTCTTGGGACGGCGCCTGGCCGCCGAACGGAAGAACTAGCGACGCGAGCGCAACCCGAGACGACCGCAACGTTACTGGTGAAGCGGCTGTTCGGCCATCGTGGCACGAAGCTCGTCGAGCCGCGAGCGGGAGACGCCGTCTTCGAACTGCTGGAGGAGCGCGTACACCTCCGCGCGGGAGACCTTGACGTCGCCCTCGCGGACGACGTCTTCGGGGCGTTCGCGCAGTTCCCGCAGGGTGCCGACCGCCAGTAGGTAGGGAATTGCCCACGCCGAGAGCCGGTTGCCGTGGTGTTCCGGCACGACTTCGAGGTAGCGCTGGGCGTCGTCGAGGTAGCGTTCCGCGCGGCCGGTCACGCGCTTGATGACGTTCGTGACGCCGCCGTGGTTCGCCTCGTGGGTAACCTCCTCGACGCCGACGTCCTCCGCCGCGAGCCACTCGGCGGGGAGGTAGACGTTGTTCTCCTCGTGGTAGTCCGATTCGACGTCCTTCGCGATGTTGACCAACTGTAACAGGAGGGCGAACGAGCGGGCGTTCTCCCGCATCTCCTCGGCCCGGTCCTGGGACGTGCCACGGGCGACCAGGCCGGTGATCAGGGTGCCGACGGTGCCGGCAGCGTACCAGCAGTACTCCTCGAGTTCTTCGACGGTCTGGAGACGTAGTCCGCCCTCGTCGGCGTACCGGTCGGTGAACATCGCCATCCCGTCGACGAGTTCGCGGACGGGTTCGCGCATGATTTCGCGGGGCACCTCGTCGAGCGACTCGAACGTGTGCAACACGCGGGGCGTCTGGGCGACGACCTCCCAGTCCTCGCTCCGCTCGTCGGGGATCCAGGGCTCGACGTCGTTCATGAACGTCTCGATGGAGCCGTCCCCGTTCGGGTCGAGCAATCGGTCGTACTCCGCGAGCAGTTCTGTCTGGGTCTCCGGCGGAATGTGTCCGGCGTCCTCAATCGTGTCGGCGATTCGACAGAGAAGGTATCCGAGACAGATATGTCTCGCCATCGGCTCCTCGAGCCGGTCGATCGTGATCGAAAAGGTCCGCGAAACACCGTGTACGGCGTCGTAGCACCACTCGAGATCGGCGTCGGTGGAGGGTTCGGGCTGGCCCGTGGTCATCTACTCGAGTTAGTTTCGTGACCATCCCGGAAAAACGCCGCGGTCGCGGCGCGATCTTCCGATCATCGGGAGCGACACGTCACGAGCCGGGAACGACCCGCCGTTGCCCGCCCGGCGAGGGCCGACGAAACCCGTAACACAGTCCCGACCGTAGCCGCGATCGTGAGCCAGACCGTACTCATCGCCGGATCGCACGGGCAGGTCGGACAGCACGTCACGGAACTGCTCGGGGAGAGCGATCACACCGCCCGCGCGATGGTCCGCGAGGAATCCCAGGTCGACGAGATGGACGCCCTCGGGGGCGAACCGGTCGTCGCCGACCTGACCGAAGACGTCGACCACGCCGTCGAGGGCTGCGATTCGATCGTCTTCGCGGCCGGCTCCGGCGGCGAGGACGTCTACGGCGTCGACCGCGACGGCGCGATCAACCTGATCGACGCCGCGACCGAGGCGGGCGTCGACCGGTTCGTGATGCTCAGTTCGATGGGCGCCGACGACCCCGAGGCGGGTCCCGACCCGCTTCGGGACTACCTGATCGCCAAGGCCGAGGCCGACGAGTACCTCCGCAGCAGCGGTCTCACGTACACGATCGTCCGGCCAGGCGAACTGACGAACGAGCCCGGGACCGGCGAGATCCAGGTCGCCGATAGCCTCGACATGGACGCGGGCGATATCCCCCGCGAGGACGTCGCGCAGACGCTCGCGGCCGCGATCGACTTCGAGCCGGTCTACGGCGAGACGTTCGAGATCCTCTCGGGCGACGAGCCGATCGCGAACGCGCTGTCGGCGGTCGGGTCCGACGGATCGAGTTGACGAGCGATCATCGGGGACCGACCAATGGCGGAGAAAGATAATGAACTATAAAGACCCGAGGGCACGAACCCTCGGGCATGGATTTCGCACTCTCTCCGGAACAGCAGCAGATCCGCGACATGGTCTCGGAGTTCGTCGACGAAGAAGTCGTTCCCCTGGCGGAGGAGATCGACCACAGCGACGAGTTTCCCCAGGATCTGGTGAGCGAGATGGCCGACCTGGGCCTGCTGGGAATGCCCTTCCCCGAGGAGTACGGCGGGGCCGGTCTGGACTACCACTCCTACGCGATCGGGCTCGAGGAGATCTCTCGCGGGTCGGGCGGCCTGGGGACGATCGTCGCCGCCCACACCTCGCTGGCGGGGAACATGCTCTACGAGTTTGGTGACGAGTCCCAGAAGGAGGAGTACCTGACGCCGCTGGCGGAGGGCCGGGACATCGGCGCGTTCGCGCTCTCGGAGGCCGGCGCGGGCAGCGACGTGCCGGCCATGGAGACGACCGCCGAGAAGGAGGGCGACGAGTACGTCATCGACGGCGGAAAGCTCTGGATTTCGAACGGCTCCGTCGCCGACACGGTCACGCTGTTCGCGAAGACCGATCCCGAGGCGGGCAACAAGGGCATCTCGTCCTTTATCGTCCGCCCCGAGGAGGACGACGGGTTCATCGTCGAAGGGACGGAGGAGAAACTCGGCGACAAGGGGTGTCCGACGGCCGAACTGCGGTTCGACGACCTCCGGATCCCCGAAGACCGGCTGCTCGGCGAGGAGGGCGAAGGCTTCGTCCACGCGCTGAAGACCTTAAACGGCGGTCGCATCACGATCGCGGCCCGCGGCGTCGGCATCGCCCGCGCGGCCTTCGAGGAGGCCCGCGACTACGCCAACGAGCGCGAGCAGTTCGGCCACCCCATCGGCGAGTTCCAGTCGATCAAGCACAAGCTGGCGGACATGGACACGAAGATCCAAGCCGCCCGGATGCTCATGCACAAGGCCGCAGATAAGAAGATCCGCGGCGAGGACTACATCAAGGACGCCGCCCAGGCCAAGCTCTACGCTTCGGAAGTGAGCCGCGAGGTCGCCAACGAGGGCATCCAGATCCACGGCGGCTACGGCTACACGAAGGACTTCGCCGCCGAGCGGTTCTACCGCGACGCCAAGCTCAACGAGATCTACGAGGGCACCAGCGAGGTGCTGCGGAACACGATCGGCGATCAGTTGCTCGACGAGTGAGACGAGGAGGGACGCCGTTCGGCGAGCGTCGATTTTTCCGACCTGAGGCCGAACCGTCTCACTCCTCGAGACAGTCCCGAACCCACTCGTAGTGCTCGCGGACGCGCCGCTCGCCGGCGTCGGTCAGCGCGTAGACATCGTAGATCCCCTCGGTCCGTTTCTCGACGAACCCGGCCTCGACCAGCGCCGACAGCGAGCCGTAGAACGATTTCGGCTCGAGCCGGTCGTCGTAGTGCGATTCGAGCCGGGACTTCAGCCGCTGGCCGCGCAGTTCCCCGTCCTCCGCGGCCGCGAGCAGGAAACAGATGTCCCGGCGGCGACCGCTCCGGAGCCACTTAGTCATGGCTCGGCGTTCGGTGCCGCGGGCGTCGAGCGTTACGGTTCGCGCTCTTCGCCCGATGCGAGTCGGCGATGGACGGTCGCGACGGCCGACCAGGCGAGCCCGCCGAGCGCGCTCAGCCCGAGCAGGGCGTGGTCGCCGATCTCGAGCGCGGCGGTGCCGCCCGGGCGTCGGACGTGGCGGACGAGCAGCCACCCTCGGTCCGGATCGCCGAGCACGACATCGCCGGAGGCGAAGGCCAGCGAGACCAGTATCGCGAGGAGCGCGTAGGTCACGATCGCGGCGAACGTGGCGACGCCGCCGGCCAGGAACCGCGCCAGGATCGGGGTGCCGGGCAGTCGGCGGACGGCGCGGTCGGTCGCGCCGTAGATGCCGAACCCCTGGCCGCCGTCGGGCAGTTCACCAACGCGGACGTCGGCGGGGTACTGCAGGAGGACGGCGGCCATCCAGAGGTCGCCGATCGAGCCGGCCGCGTTCGCCGCTAGCGGGACGATCAGCACCGGCGACGGGACGACGGCCATCGCGGCGAGGCCGACGGCTGTGATCCCGACGAACGGCGCCAGCAGCGCGGCGAGCAGCTGGTTTCGCGTGAAGGCCGTTCCGCTGGTTTCGGCGTAGGCGTACGGCAGCACGAAGTGCGAGACGTCGACGCCGTACCGCGGTGCGCCGCCGTAACGAGTCAGGAAGAGCCCGTGGAGCAGTTCGTGGGGGACGACCACGCAGGCCAGCAGTCCCAGCGAGACGACCGACCAGGCGAGGATCGTCGGCGGGGACGACGCCGAGACGACGATCGGTTCCAGCGGGACGCCGCGGAGCCTGGCGAGGACGCGCCCGAAGCAGTAGGCGAATCCGAAAAAGCCCGCGGCGGAGACGACGAGCCACTGGAGGGCGACCGATCGCGTGAGGCGAAAGGTCGCGAGCGGGCGGCGGACCGCGGCGGCGTCCTGGGAGGGTGCGGAGGAGCGGGCGGAAGTGGGATCGGAGGCGGGGTCCGAACGGCTCACGACCCGAACCTCACAGCCGACCGAAAAATCGGTGTCGGTGTCAGTGTCCGTATCGATGTCCGCCCCGCGGTCGCGATCGAGCCATCGGTCCCGACGGCGCGGCGGTGGCGGCGCGCGACCGCTCGGCCGGAACCGATAGCTTCCCGGTGGTCGATCCGCGAGTACCGTCCATGACCGACGATCGGACGGCCGAGGCGAACGGTATCAGGGCGACCTACGACGAAACCGAATCGGAGCGACGCCTGGCGTTCGAAGCCGAGACCGGCAGCGGACGCGGGACGGCCGCGATCGCACAGAATATCGAGGGATACGCGATGCTGAAGGTGCGGCCGACCGCCGACGGCGACGAACTCGAGCGCTACTACGGGTTCGACATGGCGCTCGATCACGTCGGCGAACTGCTGGGCGTCTCGCCCCACGACCTGCCGGTGCCGGCGGCGGCCGAAGACATGGGGATGTAGCTCTCATCGCCGAAACCGAACCGCGACCGAACCCGGAGCGGATCGGAACGGTCCGCGACGAACGCGTGTCGACGGCGCTCACGTGACGAACGCGTACACGAACAGCATCCCGAAGTACACCAGGATGACCAGGCCGAGCGCGTACAGCCGGAACCGACGGACGTCCCCGTACTCCTCGTGGGCGAGCCGCTCGAACGCCGCGCGCTCGCGGTCGGCGAGCCGAGCCGGGTGGTCGAGCCCGCGGTGGAGCGTCTCGTACCGCTGCCGGCGGAACGGCCGGCCGCAGTATGGACAGCGAGCGGGCGGCTCGCCGCCGTCGACGTCGATCTCGATCTCGGGATCGGTGCCTTCCGGGTCGTCGGCGGCTCTCGCCGCTGGCGGCGCGGCCGCCTCGTCGACCGCCGGCGGCGATCGGCCGTGCGATTCTCCCGACACGGTCGCGGCTACGACGACCAGCCGGATCCCTCTTTGGTCGGCTCTTGCGTCGCGGGTAGCCGCCCGTTACATCCCGTCGGAACGAACCGTCGCGGGAAGTCGGAGCCGCCAAAAACGGGAGCCCTAAATACGCGGAGTCGAAGGGTTTAGACGAGAATAGCCGTGGCAACCGCAACCGAGTCGTTCCCGCGCCCGATCGGGACGCGACGCCGCTTTTCAGCACTGCTCGCAGCGACCGCGCTGGGCGTCTACCTGCTGTTGATCGTCGGCGCCACGACCTCGCTGACGAACGCGGCCGCGTCGTGTTCGACCTGGCCGACCTGTCACGCCCCGGTCGATCCGCTGAGCCAGACAGAACTCGCGATCGCCTGGGCCCACCGGATCGCCGCCGTCCTCGTCGGTGTCCTCGTCGCCGCGACCGCCGTCGCCGCGATCCTCGGTGACGTCACTCGCCGCGTCCGCGCGACCCTCGCCGTCGCCGCCGTCCTCTACGTCGTTCAGGTCGGCGTCGGCGCCGTCACCGCGACGATCGGCCCCGCCGCGATCCTTCCGGGACTGCACCTCGCACTCGGCCTGGTGATCTTCTCTGCCGTCGTGCTGGCGCTGGCCTGGGACCTCGAACTCGCAACCGGCAGCGAGGACGACACCATCGACTCGCCGGAACCGCTCGAGGCGGTCGAGGAGGTGTCCGCCGCGTCCGACCGAACGCTCCCCTCGAGTCGCCTGGCCCGCGCCCGGCTGACCGCCTTCGCCTACTTCCAGATGATGAAACCGCGGCTGATGTGGCTGCTCTGTCTCGTCGCCGCCGCGGGGATGGCCCTGGCCGCCGGCCCCGGGCTCGAGATTCCCACGATCGTCGCGACGCTGGGCGGCGGCGTCCTCGCGATCGGCGCCTCGGGAACGTTCAATCACGTCCTCGAGCGCGACGTCGACCAGAAGATGTCCCGCACCGCCGACCGCCCGCTGGCGGTCGACCTGATCCCGGTCCGCAACGCCCTGCTGTTCGGGGCCGCGCTGACTGCCGCCTCGCTGGCGACGTTCCTGACGATCAATCGCTTAGCCGCGGCGCTCGGCCTGGCCGCAATCCTGTTCTACAGCGTCGTCTACACGCTGTTGCTCAAGCCGAACACGGTCCAGAACACGGTCATCGGCGGCGCCGCGGGCGCGCTGCCGGCGCTAATCGGCTGGGCGGCCGTCACGAACGAGATCGGCTGGCCGGCGCTGGCGCTTTCGGGCGTCATCTTCCTGTGGACGCCGGCGCACTTCTACAACCTGGCGCTGGCCTACCGCGATGACTACGCCCGCGGCGGGTTCCCGATGATGCCGGTCGTCCGCGGCGAGACCGTCACCCGGAAGCACATCCTCTACTACATCGCCGCGACGCTGGTGAGTACGATCGCGCTGGCCTGGATCACCCAACTCGGCCCCTTGTATGCCGCGACGGTCCTGATCTTCGGCGGTATCTTCCTCTGGGCCGCCGTGCGCCTGCACTTCGAACAGACCGAGGCCGCGGCGTTCCGGTCGTTCCACGCCTCGAACGCCTTCCTCGGAGCGGTGCTAGTCGCGATTCTGGTGGACGCGCTGGCCATCTAACGGTCGGCCCGATTCGTCTGCTCGCTCGTTCTCGTCGAAAAGAGTCGTCGACAGTCCTCAGCGGTAGCCGTCGTCGTCGGCGCCGCGGGCCGACTCGATCCGCTCGAACTGCTCGTCGCTGAGTTCGACGTCGACCGCGCCGACGTTCTCCTCGAGTTGCTCGGGCGTTCGCGCGCCGATGATCGGCACGCAGGTGAACCGATCCTGCTCCATCAGCCAGCGCAGGGAGACCTGCGCGGGCGTGGCGTCGACCTGCTCGGCGACGGACCTGACTGCTTCGAGGACCTCCCAGGCGGTCTCGCTGGTGTAGCGGTCCTCGAAGAGGTCGGTGAGGCTGCCCCGGGAGCCGTCGGGCGCGACGACGGTGCCGTCCTCGTCGCGCTCGTACTTGCCGGTGAGGAAGCCGCCCGCGAGCGGTGAGTACGGACAGACGGCGACGTCCTGATCGGCACAGACGTCGAGATAGTCGCCGACGTCGTCCGTGTCGGCCGCGTTGAACATCGGCTGGGTGACGTCGAACCGTTCGAGGCCCTCGACGTCGCTCGTCCACAGCGCCTTGGTGAGCTTCCAGGCGGCCATGCTCGAGGCGCCGAGGTAGTGGACCTTCCCCTCGCGGACGAGTTCGGTGAGCGTCCGCAGGGTCTCCTCGATCGGCGTATCCTCGTCCCAGCGGTGGATATAGTAGAGGTCGAGGTAGTCGGTGCCGAGCCGCTCTAAGGTGCCCTCGATCTGGGCGCGGATATGCTTGCGGCCGAGCCCGGAGTCGTTCGGACCGGGCTCGCCCCAGCCGTCGAAGGGGAAGTAGACCTTCGAGGCGATGACGACGTCCTCGCGGTCGATATCGCGCTCGTCGAGCCACTCGCCGATCCAGCGCTCGCTCGTGCCGTTGGGATCGCCGTAGACGTTCGCGGTGTCGATGAAGTTGACGCCGCGATCCCAGGCGGCGTCGAGCAACTCGTGGGCCTCCTCGCGGTCCGTCTCGACGGTGCCGTCGCTCTCCTTGCCGAAGCGCCAGGTACCGAAGCAGAGCTGCGATACCGTCGTGCCCGTGTTTCCGAGCGTCGTGTACTCCATGGCTGCGGGTTCACCGGCGAGGGTCAAAACGAATCGGGAAGCGGCGAGATGCCGATCGCTCGGAGCACCGCTGTACCGGCACGACGGCCCGTTGGACGCTTTCCGAAGCTACATAGCGCTCGATCGGTCACGTCCCACTGATGAACCACTGGTGGCGCCGGATCGTCGGCTCGTTGGTCGGCGTCCTCGTTCTCATCTGCGTCTATGCGGGGCTCTATCAGCTGGGAATGGCCGCCTTCGAGGGCGAGACCAAATCCTACGCCCAATCGATTCAGGTCGTACTCGAGACGCTGACGACGGCCGGCTTCGGCGGCGACGCGCCCTGGCAGAGCACCGCGATGAACCTGTTCGTGGTCGCGATGAACCTCACGGGCGTCCTGCTGGTCTTTCTCGCCTTGCCGCTGATCGTCGTCCCGCTGTTTCAGGAGGCGCTCCAAGACCGCCCGCCGGAGGCGACCGACCTCACCGATCACGTCGTCATCTGTTCGTACACGCCCCGGTCGGACGTGCTCGCGGGAGAACTCGAGGCCGCGAACGTCCCGTACGTCTTCATCGACGACGATCCCGAACTGGTCGTCGACCTCAACGACGAGGGCACCAACGCCATCTACGGCGAACTCGACCAGGAGGAGACGCTGCACGCGGCCAACGCCGAGCGCGCCCGCGCGCTCGTCACCGACGTCGACGACGAGACCAATGCGATGGTGATCCTCACCGCGCGCGAGCTCTCGCGCGACCTCACGATCGTCAGCGTAGTCGAGGACGAGGACGTCGCGAGCTACCACCGCTACGCCGGGGCCGATGAGATCGTCCGCCCGCGGCGCGTGCTCGGCCAGAGCCTGGCGACGAAAGCGATGACGACGGTCTCGGCCGAACTCCGAGACACGATCGAACTCAGCGAGGAGCTCGCGGTGACCGAACTACTCGTTCAAGACCGCAGCGATCTGGTCGGCCAGACGATCCCGGAATCGGGCATCCGCGACCGGATAGGGATTACCGTCATCGGCGCCTGGTTCAACGGCGAGTTCGTCGCCGTGCCGGGCGACGAGCACCGGATCGACGGCAACACGATCCTGTTGGTCGCGGGGCGGCGCGACGACCTCTCGGAGGTGAAAGCGCGGACCGTTTCGTCCCTGCAACGTCGTCCGGATCGCGTGGTCGTGGGCGGCTACGGCGTCGTCGGCCGCGCCGCGGTCGAGACCCTGATGTCCGAGGGCGTCGCGACCTGCGTCGTCGACGACGCGGACGAGCCGGGCGTCGACGTCGTCGGGAGCGTGACCGACGAGGACGTCCTCGAGGCCGCCGAGGTGAGCGACTCGCGGTCGGTCATCCTCACGCACGACGACGACGCGACGATGATCTACGCAACCCTGGTCATCACCCAGCTTGCGCCGGAGGTCGAGATCATCGTCCGCGCGAACGAGACCGAGAACATCCCGAAGTTCTACCGCGCCGGCGCCGAGTACGTCCTCTCGCTGTCGATGGTGACCGGGCGGATGCTCGCGTCCGTTCTGATCGAGGACGAGGAGATCCTCACGCCGGAAATGCAGTTCGAACTCGTCCGGACGACCGCACCTCGGATCGTCGGCCGGAGCCTCGGCGACGTGGATCTGCGGGCTCGGACTGACTGCACCGTCGTCGCGGTCGAACGCGACGGAGAGCTGCTGACCGATCTCGGGCCGGAGTTCGTCGTCCGTGGAGACGACATGTTGATCGTCGCGGGGAGCGACGAGGCGATCAATCGGTTCGTCTCGTTCGCGTTCTGAGCCGGGTCTCCGAGCCGCGAGCCGCCTTGTCACCCGTCAGTCGAACGACGGCAGGACTTCCTCCTCGTACATATCGATCGCCTTCTCCTGTTCCTCCCCGATCTGGTGGAAGTAGACGTGGTCGTAGCCTGCGTCGAGGGCCTGCTGGATGCTGTCGATGTGGGCCTGCGGGTCGGGTTCGGTCGTCGTGCCGGCCTCGGCGATGTCCTCCTTCTCGACCATCTGGGCGGCCTGCTCGAAGTGAGCCGGCGTCGGCAGTTCCTGGCCGAGTTCGCCGGGGATCGAGCCGTTAGGCCACTTCTCGTAGATCATCTCGATCGCTTCCTCCTCGCTGTCGGCGTAGCAGCCGTGCAGCTGGGTGTACTTCGGTCCGTCGCCGCCGGCGCCCTCGTAGGCCTCGACCGGCCCCTCCTTCGGGCCGGAACACCAGAGCCCGTCGAGGGTCTCGGCGACCCACTCGGCGGTCTGCGGGCCGAACGCGCTCCCGATCGTCGTCGGCTGCTCGTCCGGACAGGTGTAGAGGCGGGCGTTCTCGACCGTGTAGTGCTTGCCGTGGTGGCTCGTCGTCTCGCCGGTCCAGAGCGACCGCATGACGTCCATCGCCTCGTCCAGCATCTCGAGGCGGACGTCGTGTTCGGGCCAGCGCTCGCCCGTGACGTGCTCGTTTAGGTTCTCGCCGGTGCCGACGCCGAAGGTGAACCGGTCGCCGAACATCTCGTCGACGGTCGCGACCGCGTGGGCGACGTTGACCGGGTGGATCCGGATCGTCGGACAGGTGACGCCGACGCCGACCTCAATTTCGTCAGTCGCCGTCGCGATCCCGCCTAGCGTCGACCAGACGAACGGCGATTCGCCCTGCTCCGAGACCCAGGGGTGGAAGTGATCCGAGATCGAGAGGAAATCGAAGCCGGCCTCCTCGGCCCGCTGGGCGATCTCGACGAGTCTCTCGGGACCGAACTCCTCGCTCGAGAGGGTGTAACCGAGCTGTGGCATTCCGGGACAGATACCACGAATCGGTGGGTAACGGTTGAGCCTGCGAGGGCAAGAGCGCGAGTCCGAGAATCGAACCCCTTACCCACGCCGCGCCGGAACCGATTCGTATGGAAGCCGTAGTCGAAGCGACGGACCTCGAGAAGACCTACGGCGAGACCGTCGCCCTGGCGGGGGCCTCGCTGGCGGTCGACCGCGGCGAGGTCTTCGCCCTGATCGGCCCGAACGGGGCCGGCAAGACGACGCTCGTCCGCGCGCTGACGGGGACGACCGAACCTGACGGGGGTCGAGCGCGACTGCTCGGCGAGCCGCCGACGGCCGTCGACCGCGGCCGGCTCGGCGTCCTGCCACAAGAGTTCTCGCCGCCAGGCCGGCTCAGCGCTCGCGAGCTACTGTCCTACTACGCCGGTCTCTACGACGACCCGCGCGATCCGGACGACGTGCTCGCGGACGTCGGCCTGGCCGACGCGGGCGACACCTGGTACGAGGACCTCTCGGGCGGCCAGCAGCGCCGGGTCTGCGTCGGCTCCGCGCTGGTCAACGACCCCGACGTCTGCTTCCTCGACGAGCCGACGACGGGCATCGACCCCGCCGGCCGCCGGACTGTCTGGCGGCTGATCGAGGACCTGGCCGATCGCGGGACGACGGTCGTGCTGACCACCCACGACATGGCCGAGGCCGAGCGCCTGGCCGACCGCGTCGGGCTGCTCGCCGACGGCTCGCTCGTTGCGCAGGGCTCCCCCGAAGCGCTCGTCCGCGAACACGGCGGCGCGAGCCGGCTCACGGTCGAGACCGCGGCCGATCCGGAGGCCTTCGACGACCTCGAGTACCCGGTCGAACGGCCGGAGCGCGGCCGCGACCGCTCGTCGACGGGCGCGGTCGTCGTCCGCGACATCGAACCCGCCGAAATCGGTGCCGTCGTCGACTTCCTCGAAGCGGAGGGAATCGAGTACACCGAACTCTCGTGGGCCGAGCCGGACCTCGAGGACGTCTACCTCGCGCTGGCCGACCGGACCGAGCGCGAGCGGACGGCCCGACTCGGCGACGCCGGCGGCGACGGAGACGGCGACGAACTCGCACGCGCGGGTGAGACCGCATGAGCCGGATGGGGCGCGTCCGGGCGGAGACCAGCGCCGGCTGGCGGTCGTTCGTCCGCCGGCGGACGGCGGTCTTCTTCACGTTCTTCTTCCCGGTGATCCTGATCGTCATCTTCGGGGCCCTGATCCGGACCGATCCGACCGGCGAGGGCCTGTTCACGGAGCCGGCGGCCTACTACGTGCCCGGTTACCTCGCCGTGGTCGTCCTCTTTACCCCCTTATCGCGGATGGGCAGCGAGGTCGCGCGCCACCGCGAGGGTAGCCGCTTCGAGAAGCTTGCGACGACGCCGCTGTCCCGCGCTGAGTGGCTGCTCGCCCAGACCGTCGTCAACGCGATCATCATCGGCCTGGCCAGCCTGCTCATCCTCGGCCTGGTCGTCGTCCTGACGGGCGCCGACATCGCGTTCTCGCCGCTGCTGGTGCCGTACATACTGGTCGGCGTCGTCTGTTTCTGCGGCGTCGGCGCGATGCTCGGCAGCTACACCGAGTCCCAGGACGGCGCGGTCGCGGCCAGCAACGCCATCGGGCTCCCGCTGCTGTTCCTCTCGGAGACGTTCATCTCGCTCTCGCAGTTGCCCGGCT